>ONYA01000007.1 GCA_900321965.1 uncultured Prevotellaceae bacterium | reverse complement strand
GATACTCACGCAGAATTTCCAAACTCTCTTCTTTCGATTTCTTTACATTTCTACTCATAAGTTGAACTTAAATTTTGTCAACTTATTCAGTACACTACAGAAAGTGAAAGCAGAAAACAACCCACACTTGTCGCACTTCCTACACCCAGCCTGGGTGTGACGAGTGCGACGAGTGCAGGGTCTTTTTGGGTTAAGCTATCCATAGGGAGAGGTGAGAAGTGAGAGGTAAAACGTCACGGCCTCTCGTGAAAACGTCACGGCCTCTCGTGAAAACGTCACGGCCTCTCGTGAAAACATCACGCCTTTCACCTCTCACTATATGGATAGCTTAACCGGAAAACACCTCGCCCATGTCGCCCATGTCGCTCCTAACACCGGCTTTGCTGGTTTGGGGGGCAAGAAGCTTAGGGGCGAGATGGGCGACATGGGTGGGATGATTTCTGCTTTCACTATCCTACGCGCGCACGCGAAAAATCTAGGTCATAAGTACAGGAGTACTGTTTAGACAGGAGTACAAGAGGACAGGAGTACTGTTTAGACATGAGTACATGAGTATATGAGGACAATAACTGCACACGCAGCAAAAATAAATGGGAAATATATGTTTAGATAAAATACGAAAAACTCGGAATCGTCCATGACTGCATGTCGTCACGGATGCCATAAAAACGCGAATAAAGAGTTAAAGAAGTCAAGGATGGAAGATAATGGCATTATTATAGTTGCTCCTTCGTTAGATTCAAGCAAAAACGTCAGCGGCGTGTCGGCTGTAGCACGATTCCATCATCTGAAATAATTAGGAGAGGGTATGTCACCATTTCCAACAGATATGACACGTTACTGCCCCTTGTGAAACAAAAATGATGAATAATATAAAAGAGATAATGATATGATAAAAGTTCTTACCGTTACAAATGTCTATCTTCCTAAAGGTCTCAATCAGAAACAGAGCAGTTTCGTAAGGGATCAGATAGATGCCTTCAAAAGATATCACCCGGAGGTCGATTTTACTCTTTATACCATCCGCGGATTTGAGAATAAATTCAACTATGTTAAGTCTATTTGGGAGGTGAATAGGCTGATTAGATCTGGAGTATATGATATTGTCCATATTCATTATGGGATATCGGGCTTGTTTATGTTGTTTGGTATAAAGCCTAATTTGCCTGTTATCGCCACGCTTCATGGAGGAGATATTCAGATAGAACAAGGAAAGAAATGGCAGGTTTTATTGACAAAAAGGATCATCAAGAAGTGTGATTATGTGATATCCCTAAATGAAAGAATGAAATCTATTGTAGAGGAGTACAATAAGAACACAAGTATTATACCCTGTTCTGTTGATACAGAATTTTTTCAGCCAAGCTCTCATAAAAGAAATGATGTCGTAAAAATAATCTTCCCTGGATCTTTGGATCGCCCTGTTAAGAATCATCCGCTGTTTTTAAAAACAATAGAAGTACTTCAGGATAAATATGGATACAAAGTTGAAGAAATCGATTTTAATAATATATCGAGAGAGGACGTTCGGAATAATTACCAAAAAGCGGGTTTAGTGCTTCTTACATCAATATCAGAGGGGTCACCGGGAGTCATTAAAGAGGCTATGGCTTCAAACTTGCCAATTGTAAGTACAAATGTTGGGGATGTCGCACCTAATCTAGAAGGAGTTGCAAACTGTGCGGTTGCCCAGAAAATGGATCCAGACGAATTGGCTTTTCTTTGTGACAAGTGTTTGAAAAACGAGATACCAGGAATGACTGGAAGAGAGAAATTAGCACGATTGGGGTTTGACGATAAGACCATTTGTGATAGGATTTATAATCTATATAATGACTTGATGAGATGAGGATTGCTATTGACTTAACTCCACTCTATGGAAGAAAGAGAACAGGAGTAGAGATGTATGCCATAGATTTGTATCGCGCATTGCTTTCAACAGGGCATACAATTATACCTATCTTTCATGCTAAGAATGAGTTGGATAATAATGCCCATGCATTCGTAATCCCCAAATGCAATAGACTGTGGCTTGAGAATGTCGCACTTAGTAGGGCAGTGCGGAAGATAAAGGCCGATGTCGCCTTATTCCCTATATTTGCTCCTCCCATTGATCTCTATTTTGGTCGTAAGAGTAAGTTACTTCAGACAGTCCACGATACAGCTTTCTTGCAATTCAAGTCAACACTGAATTTTGCTGCTACATATTATTATATGCCAAAGCAGAAGATTGCCCTAAAGCATGCTGATGGTATTATTACTATTTCTGAGACTGTAAAGAATCAGTTGGAACAATACACGAACCTACCTATTTTGAATTTAGGAGAAAATATTGCTTCGGAATATCAAAATGCAAAAGAAAAATCTGATGTTGCCCTGTTGGAAAAATGGAGTCTTCAGCCAGATAGTTACTATATCTCTGTTTCTACAATTGAGCCTCGTAAAAACTTTGAATACCTTTTGGAAATTATCATACCAGTATTGAAGGAACAGAAACGAAAGTTGGTATTAGTTGGCAGGAAAGGATGGGGTAAAAACGAGAGACTTGAGCTGCTAATAAATAGAGCGGGAGATAGCCTGATCTTCACGGACTATGTATCGATGGAGGAGTTGTTTTCACTTTATCACTATGCTTATGCTTTTGCTTTGTTGTCAAAGGATGAAGGGTTTGGACGCACACCATTTGAAGCAGTAGCCTGCGGATGCAAAAGAATCATATTGAGTGATATTGAGATATTTCATGAGACATTTAATGGAAATGCCTTGTTTTTACCGTTGGATAATGAAAATGAAGCAATGAATATGTTAAATCAAGATTGTCTCCCAATGATTGATGAGAAGATGAATATACCGTTTGATGTGGTGGAAGAAAGAATTGTTAGTATTCTTCTTCCTTCAATTGAGAAATAATTGCACATTTCTTGTCGGCCATGATGGTTTGGGATGGGGACGTTGCATTGTTGATGTATAAGGTTGGTATCAAGATGATGAACAGGTTCTTACATATTTGTTGGCTTATGGTTACAAATGGAGCCTGCAGAAAACGAAACTGATAAAATGAGCAAAACGAAGATACTGAATGTTGAGATAGACAACATCTCACAAGAGGAGCTGCTGGCGCAACTGAAACGGGGGGTGCTGGTGACGCCGAACGTGGACCAGATGGTGAAGATGCAGTCTGACAGGGAGTATTATGACATTGTCAGAAGGGCAGAGTGGTGCGTGTGCGATTCAAGGGTTCTGTATCTGTGCTCGAAACTGACAGGACATCCCCTAAAGGAGACGGTGCCTGGAAGCAGCTTCTTTCCAGCGTTCTATGAGTATCATCGAAATGATGAAAACTGCAAGATATTTCTGTTAGGAGCGATGGACGGGGTGGCTGATAAGGCAAAAGACATCATCAATGGCAAGATAGGACGGGAAATGGTGGTTGGGGCTTATTCGCCATCGTACGGCTTTGAGAAGAAGCAGGAGGAGAATGAGGAGATATACAGGATGATCAACGCCTCTGGTGCTAATGTGGTGCTGGTGGGCGTAGGCTGTCCAAAACAGGAGAAATGGATAGACAAACACAAAGCGATGATGCCGGGGGTGGATATCTGGATGGCACTGGGAGCCACCATCGACTTTGAGGCGGGGAATATCAAGCGGGCGCCAAAAATCTGGCAGGAACTGTGTATGGAATGGTTCTACCGGCTCCTGCAGGAGCCTAAGCGTATGGGGAAACGATACTTAGTTGATGACCCGATATTCTTCTGGTATTTCCTGAAACAGTTGTTGGGCAAGTACAAGAGTCCGTTCTGAAGAGAGGACAGAAGTACTTTTTGACAGGAGTACATGAGGACAGGAGATTTTTTGACAGGAGGACAGGAGTACAGGAGTGATATGTCAGTGATCTGTCCCCTGTCATCCCCTGTCATCTAGCGCAAGATCGGCATCAACTTCTCTACGGAGAAGAAACTGATTGACGACTGGAAGGTGGTATAAGAAAAGCCCCGCTCGCCGTAGCGAGCAGGGCTTTGAAATGAGGTTACAACAGTGAGTATTCCTTGACGACATCAAAGCACGGACAGGACTTCTGCGGATCCAGGTCGTGATGACCGACGATGAGAGCCTTGGGGTAGCGGCGGTGCAGGTCGGCGAGCAGACGCCTGAGGGCTTCCTTCTGTGCCTCGGTGCGCGTGTCGGCGGGCTGTCCGCGGATGTCGAGCCCTCCCTCGTAGCAGACGCCGATGGAGTGGCTGTTGTGGTTCATGCAGTGGGCGCCGACCATGAACTCAGGCCTTCCCTGTTCGACCTCTCCGCTGCGGCGGACGACGTAGTGGTAGCCGATGCCAAGTTTCCAGCCCCGCTTCCTGTGCCAGGTGTCGATCTGGGCGGCTGAGCTCTGCTGGTCGGGGCGTACGGCACTGCAGTGTACGATAATCAGAGTGATGATACGCATGATGTTGTTGTCAGTGTTGTGGCGATAGCTGTTAACACGGTGATGACGATCTGAATGATCTGTTTCCAGGTTTCTCGTTTCACGATAGTGATAAATTAAAGATTAAACATTAAATATTAAACATTAAATTTTAAGAATTTGGCGGCTCCTTCTCCCTCCCTTCGGGAGGGTCGGGGTAGGCTTTTACTCCCCTCCTTTGGAGGGGTTGGGGGAGGCCTTAATCATCATCATCATCGTCGGGTTCCGGTTCTGGTGTCGGCTCCGGTGTTGGACGTTCGGCGTCGCGGAGGCTCTCGGCCAGTGAGGTGTAGCCGATGATGCCGTCCTTGATCAGCTCCGCACGGCGGAACTCGCCAGTGGAATAGGCGTTCAGGTGTACGTCCTTCACGTGCTTCGCGATGTCGTAGGCCAGGAAGCTGTTAGCGCCCTTCGAGGCTATCTGCACCGAGAAGATGGCGAGGTCCTCGATCTTCACCTGGTTGCCCTCCAGACAGAGCTCACGGATACACGACACCATGTCCTTCAGGATGCCGAGGATGACACCTGCCGAGTAGGGCGAGTTGTGGTTGTGCATGTGCTCGGCCAGCTTCGCCAGGTCATACGTCTCTTTCTTCTCCACGCGGCCATAGATCATGCCATAGCCTTTCGACGTGGTCATCTTGTTTCTGTAAAGATTCAGTTCAAGCATAGTTCTTGTTGTTTAAAGGGTTTAGTTTTTGTGTTGGTTCTCGCGCCGCGAGATTTTATTTTCACGGCTTGAAAAGTTTTTTTCGCGCGCTGAAAATTCCTTTTCACCATGCAAAGTTACAACATTCCGGCGTGGCGGTGATGACTTTCGTGAGTTACGTATCGATACAGAGCTTTTCTACGAGATATTTCACGATACGTGGAGGAAGCACCTTCTGATGGGGTTGCAGTCCCATGGCCGCTAACTCTTCGCGGAAGGGCTGGCACCAGCGGCTGAAGGTGTTAAGACTGACGCCGGCCCGAGCGGCCAGCTCTGATTTTGACATTGACTTCACGATGGTAAAAAATTAAATATTAAACATTAAACATTAAATAGGGTCGGCCTTTTGCCTCAAAATTCTAAGAAAATTCTTGCTAAGGCAAGCGTCACCCTGACGGGATGCCGAGCGAAGCGACCATATTAGGAGGGTCTGTGTGGGCTTTTACTCCCCTCCTTCGGAGGGGCCGGGGGAGGCCCTTTCTCCCCTCCTTCGGAGGGGTTGGGGGAGGCCCAATCTGCAAGATCGATCTTTCGCCGTTTCTGCTCTGGCGAGGCCTGCTGCTCTAAGAGGGGACTGACGAGGCAGTGAACGCCGTAGTCGCGGCGCGCCTTCTGCGCCGTCTCATACCACAGCGAATAAGCCTGATGATGCTCGTCGGTGTCAGGAAAGAGTACCACACGGTAGTGGCGCAGTGGCAGCAGCTTCACGGCCTTCAGCTCATGCAGACCGCCCGTCGCCAGCCATACGCAGTCGGGGATGGCCTCTGACAAGATGACAGCCGTCTTCTCGCTCTCTACGACACATACCGTCTGGTCGTCGCTCAGCCCGCTGAGCAGATGGAGTCCGAAGAGGCAGTGCGCCGTCGGGATGTCGAGATGCTGACAGCCGTAATGCACCTTCAGCAGATGGCTGACCCAGTTAGGATGGCGGCTGTGGTCGCGGTGACAGTCAGGGCGGTAGTACATGATCTTCCCGTCCCAGATAAGCCCCATCTGGTCTATCTGCCAGAAGATGACGCCGCCGTCGCGGCTGCAGCCTAAACGGTAGCGCTGGGCTGCCCTGAGCATCTGCTCCTGCGAGAGGTAGCCGGCAGTCACCACAGCCCTGCAGAACGCACTGTCGGCCGACAGGCGGCGCTGCCACAGCGGTCGCGGGTCATACGCCCGCCGTACCTGCTTCATCGATGGTGTGAGAATGTCTTTTAAATGCATTTCTGAAGGAGATGAGGAGTAAGGAGATGGGTAGTAAGTGACTTGTCCGTGGTCGTTATAACTAGACCCCGTTCCCCCTCTCTTTTATGCCCACCCCTCTCTATAGAGGGTGGGCGATAGAAAGAGGGGAACGGTGTCAGACTATGATGACGACCACCCGTCCGTTGCGGTCCATCGTCGTCTTGATCACCCGCTGGTCCATAGCTAACTCAAACAGCTTTTTGTAGTATCTCTCTACACGGATGCCAGCTTTCTCCATCACGAGGCGTCTCAGGTCGTCGCGGTCTATCGACGCCCGCGACCCCATGGCGTCGGTGAAGAGCCGTCGCAGGTCCCACTCCCACGGATTGGCGGCATCGTCAGGATGACGGATGATATACTCGTTGTTGAAGGTCGCCGCCTTCTCTGCCGACACCTGGTAGGTCTCTGTTCTACTGCTCGTGAACTTCCCCTGTGCATCCCTCGTCGTGGTGTCAGGTTTTTTCGTAACTACCGGCAGTCCTTCTGCCGTCACCTCGTAGTAGAGCTTCGGGTCTATCTCCTGCTGTCGCGATAGTGTCTGCTCAACGGAGAACACCTTTGTGTTGTAGATACGCTCACAGTAGAACACCTCGAACGACTTATGCAGCAGTTCCGTACCAAGCCAGCCGCGGAGGTTGCGCTTCTCGCCCGACTTGTTCAGATGGATGACCACCGTGACGTTACAGCTGTATTCGCTGGCTATCTGCAGCAGCTGGTCGATGACCTGCACCGACGCCTCGCTGTCGTTGATGCTCGGCAGCAGGTCGCTGATGTTATCGATGATCACCAGGTCAGGACGGTAGGCGGAGATGCCCGTCACCAGCATCTCCAACCGTTCCTGGTAGCAGCACGACCGCACGTTATACACAAAATACTGCGCTTCTGGAAAAGGGTCTGCGCCGACCATCGGCGCCACCCGTTTTTTCAAGATATTTCGCGTTGACTGCCGACTCTGTTCGGTGTCGTACCACAACACCTTCAGCGGCTCTTCGCGGATGCGTTCCAGCTCCAAGGCCTGACGTGTGGCGCAGCAGGCCATGAGCATCGTCGAGAAGAATGTCTTGCCGCATTTCTCCAAACCGGTGATGGTCGTCAGCTCGCACCGTGGGAAGCACGGCGTGCCGAACATCCTGAAGAGGAACTCCTCCTCGGCGACGTCTGTCGACGAGGTGATACGGAAATCGTCGAGCTTCAGCAGCTCGGGTGTGATGGAGGTAGTCTCGCCAGCCTGGGCGAGCTCCTCCCTGATAAGTGATTCGATTTGCGTCATGATTTTTCAGTTTTTACAAACAAAGCTACACCTCGCCTTCATACTCGTCCCAGATGGTCCCGAACAGTCGTGCCCCTAAGTCACTGAACCGCTCACGCGTCGTCCACGACGACGTGGCGGAGAGCAGTCTCACCAACTGGTGGAATCGCAATAGCGGGAAGTTCTTCTTGTTCATGTACTTGCGGTTGATGCCGCATTCGTCGGTGATCATCGTCACATGATGGTCGCGTCGCACCTCGTCGAGGAGGAAGCCTGTGCACAGGCTCAGCAGTCCTTTTCTTGACATTTTGAATAAAGTTTTATGTTAAAAAAAATCGCTGCAGTGCCACACTTCCAGCACTGCGCGACAAAAGTACGAAAACCTCAGAATCGTCCGTGACGGCATGTCGTCACGCCCGCAAAGGACAGGGGGACAGGAGAACTGTTTAAACAGGAGTACAGGAGTACTTTTTGACAGGAGTACATGAGTACTTTTTTGACAGGAGTACAGGAGTACTTTTTGACAGGAGTACAAGAGGACACGAGGACATGAGTACAGGAGTACAAATATTGGTGGGTCGGCCTTCGGTGACTCCCAAGTAGTCGCCTGACGGCGAAAAATGTTACCAATCTTATCAATCTTTGTAACTACTCTTCCTCTGACTATGACATGTGTCTGGCCTTTGTCATACACAGAACAGGAAACGGCCTGTTTTTCATGCCTGAAAATTTGGAAGTCTCGGAAAAAGTCCGTACCTTTGCTGACGAATCAAGACAATTGTTTTTATGGTAGTAGCAAATCCTATATATGATATTGTGTTCAAGTACCTGATGGAGGATGAGCGTATCGCTCGTACCATCCTGTCGGCGTTGCTGAAGAAGGACGTTGTGGCTGTGGAGGTTCGTCCTCATGAGTACAGTGATGAGACCCGCGACTCGCTGTCAGTCTTCCGCATCGACTTCGGTGCAACTATCCGTGAGTCCGACGGCAAGGAGCATCTTATTCTGATTGAACTGCAGAAGACTTGGCTTGACACGGAGACTCTGCGTTTCCGTCAGTATCTTGGCGTGCATTATTCGAATCCGAAGAATATGCTGGACTCGGGTCGTAGTTTGCCGATGGTAGCCGTCTATCTGTTGGGTCACAAGGTTGGTGATGTGGAGGAGCCTGTGCTCTATGTAAGCCACCAGTCTTTTGACTACAATAACAACATTGTGACAAAGGGCTTGCCGAATCCTTTTGTCGACAGTCTGACGCACGACAGCATCATTGTTCAGATACCCCGTCTGCATGGTCATATCAACAATCGGCTGGATATGGTGCTGAGCATCTTTGACCAGACGCGGAGGGATGTGAACGATAACCGCCTGTTGCAGATAGATGACAGGGCTTATGCCAATGATGCAGACATGGAACGCATCCTTCACCGTCTGACGATGGCAGCTGCTGATGCCGATATGCGCCATAAGATGAATGTGGAGGATGAGTATTTCGGTGCCATCGAGAAACGTGACACGGAGATTCTTATGCGTGACAAGCAGCTTGCGGAGCAGAAGACCCAACTTGCGGAGCAGAAGACCCAACTTGCAGAGCAGAAGACCCAACTTGCGGAGCAAGAGGAGATGCTGCGAACGACTGTGAAGATGCTGTTGGAAATGGGCAAGTCGGTAGAGGAGATTGCCGAAAGTTTAGGTAAGGACTTGAATACCATAAAACGACTGGCGTAAAAAGACCAGTCCTCTTGTACTCTTGTCTAAAGAATGTTGACGATGAAATACCCGATAGGAATACAGAACTTTGAGAAGATAAGACGTGACGGCTTCGCCTACGTCGATAAGACGTCACTGATGTGGAAGATGGTGTCGGAGGGAAGCTATTACTTCCTCTCTCGTCCGCGACGCTTTGGCAAGTCGCTGTTCCTTTCCACGCTGGAGGCTTTCTTCTGTGGCGAGCGCGAGCTGTTCAAGGGACTGTACGTCGACAGCGTGGAGTGGGACTGGCAGGCATATCCCATCCTGCACCTGGACCTGAATACCGAGAAGTATGACAGCAGAGAGACTCTGTCAATCGTTCTGGAAAGAACACTTCAGGAATGGGAGCATCAATATGAGCCTCGTGTGATAGAAAAAACGGTTGCAGGACGTTTTGAGCGTCTCATCCGTACGGCATTTGAGAAGACCGGCCGTCAGGTGGTTATCCTCGTGGACGAATACGACAAGCCGCTGTTGCAGGCTATCGGCAATACGGAACTGCAGACGGAGTATCGCAACACGCTGAAGGCGTTCTACGGTGCCCTGAAATCCTGTGACCGCTATATCAAGCTGGCCTTCCTGACGGGAGTGACGAAATTCGGCAAGGTGAGCGTGTTCAGCGACCTGAACAACCTGAATGACATCTCCATGCTGCCCGCCTACTCGAATATCTGCGGTATCACGGAGAAAGAGCTGCACGAAAACTTCGACGACAGCGTCGGGGCGTTGGCCGCAAACAACGGTCAGACCAAGGAGGAGTGCTACGAGCGCCTGCGCCAGGATTTCGACGGCTATTATTTCAATGAGTACACGAAGGAAGGTATCTACAATCCGTTCAGCCTGCTGAACACCTTCGACAGCCTGGTTTTCCGCGACTACTGGTTCGAGACGGGTACGCCGTCGTTCCTGGTCTACCAGCTGAAGAAGACGGGCTATCCGCTCGAAAACATGACGGAGGAGGAGCTGTCTGCCGACACGCTCAACAGCATCGACATCATGGACGAGAACCCGCTGCCGCTGCTCTACCAGAGTGGCTACCTGACAATCAAGGGCTATGACAGCGAATTCGGCGAATACCGAATGGGATTCCCCAACCGCGAGGTGGAACAGGGTTTCATCAAGTACCTGCTGCCGTTCTACACGCCCAAGACTACGGACAAGAAGACCTATGCCATGTCGAGTTTCGTCAAGGATGTGCGACGAGGCGACGCCGCTGGTTTCATGCGTCGGCTGGATGGATTCTTCGCCACGGGTGACTATCAGGTGATGGGAAAGATGGAGCTGTACCTGCAGAACACGCTCTACGTGTTCTTCCGTCTCATGGGGTTCTATGTGGAGGTAGAGCGTCATACGACGAACGGACGTATGGACATCGTCATCCAGACGCCGGACTATATCTATATCCTTGAGCTGAAGATCGACCAGAGTGCCGACATTGCCCTAAAGCAGATAGAGGAGAAGGGCTATGCCAATGCCTTTGCCGGCGATGCACGGAAACTGTTCAAGATAGGCATCAACTTCTCGTCAGAGAAAAAACTGATTGATGACTGGCAGATCGTTTAAGTACAGGAGTACTTTTTGACAGGAGTACATGAGTACTTTTTGACAGGAGTACAAGAGTACTTTTGACAGGAGTACAAGAGTACAATAATATTTTATGCGCTGAAAAATTAATGGGAAATTCGTGATAATTTATGTTTAGATATAAAACACGAATGTCCGCGAATTTGTCATAAATGTACGCGCAGCAAAAATTAATGGATAATTTGTGGAAATTCGTGTTTAAAATAAAACAAAGACTTTCTCGTAAGCTTTCCAAGTCCCCCGTCCCCTGTCATCTAGCGCAGCAAAAATTAATGGAAAATTAGTGGTCATTCGTGTTTAAATAAAAAAAAGACTTTCTCGTAAGCTTTCCAAGATGCCCGTCCCCTGTCATCTAGCGCAGCAAAAATTAATGGGAAATTCGTGATAATTTATGTTTTGTCATAAATGTACGGGGTGGTTTCTGAGAATCGCTGACGCTACAGTCTGCTGCCGTCAACAATCCGTGTAATCTGTGTCATCCGTGTGACAATAAAAGTCTAAGGAATATAGGATTAAAAGGATGAGTCCGTGCCCGTCCGTAAAATCCGCTGCAAATCAATAAAGTCCGTGAGAGTCCGTTGAGTCCGGTGTTATGTTGACGCAGTAAAGGAAGATTTCCCGTAATTTCTTGGATGTTTCAGATATAATTCGTACTTTTGCAAGCGAAATTCAAATGAAGATAGCTTTTATCAGTACACGAGGGATACCGAATCACTATGGTGGCTTTGAACAGTTTGCGGAGAGTGTGTCCGTCAGACTGGCTCAGAGAGGACATGACGTGACGGTATATTCTCCACACTATCATCCGTTTCAGGAGAAGGTGTATCAGGGGGTGAAGCTCAAGCATGTGTATAGCCCGGAAGGATGGATGGGCAGCAGCGTGGGGAGCTTCTTCTACGACTACCAGTGTCTGAAAGACGCACTGAAACGGGAGAACTTCGACATCATCTACGATGCCGGCTATACGAGTATTGTGCCGGCTTATATGCGCTTTGACGTGAGGAAAATGACACGGCCCGTCATCATGACGAACATGGACGGGCTGGAGTATAAGCGGGCGAAATATAACTGGTGGGTGCAGCGCTTCCTGCTCTGGGAGGAACGTATGGCCGTGAAGTACTCGCACTACCTGATAGCCGACAACATGGGCATCAGGGACTACTTCTTAGAGAAATACGGCAAGGAAAGCTGGTACGTGGCCTACGGGGCTGACATCCCCGAGAGCTACCACGAGGACTGCCTGCAGGAGTACGGACTGACGAAGGACGGCTATCTGCTGATCATTGCAAGGATGGAGCCGGAGTATAACATAGAGATGGCCATTAAGGGCTATCGGGCTTCTGAGCAGTATGGCAAGCGTCCGCTGGTCATCGTGGGCCGGCTGACGACGACTTTCGGCAAACGACTGGCAGCAAGATACGGCGACGACGAGCATGTGAGGTTCGTGAATGGTATCTACGACACCGACAAGCTGAACGCCATCCGTCACTTTGCGTTTGCCTACTTCCACGGCCACAGCGTGGGCGGGACGAACCCATCGCTGTTAGAGGCTATGGCGACAGAGTGTTTCATACTGTCGCATGACAATGTCTTTAACAGGGTCATCCTGGGCAATCATGCCGTCTACTTCCAGACAGAAGAGGAGGTGAAGACCATCCTGAACGGTCTGGACGAGACGGTGGGGCTGTACAAGGAAGACTATACGCGGGAGAATCTGGAGAAGGTGCGGAAGCAGTACTCCTGGGACAAGGTGGTGGACGACTATGAGGCTTTTTTCGCTTCGCTAATGAAACGGCCTTTGGCCTAGTGAATAGTGAAACGGCCTTCGGCCTAGTGAAGAGTGAATAGATAATGGGAAAAGATACTGATTTTCTGCAATACTGCCTGCATGACGACATGCCGATTCCAGAGAGTGCCATGCACATTGACTGGATGAAGATGATGGGCAGGGCCGACAGTCAGGGCGTCTCTGGCGTGATATACACGGGCATCGAGAAAGGGTGCAAGGAGCTGCAGCTTCCCATGGAAGCCCTGATGGAATGGGTGGGCTATGCCAACCAGATAGAGACGCAGAACAAGGCCCTGAACAGGAAGTGCGTGAAGGTCGTCGAGGAACTGCGGGCCGAGGGTTTCGAGTGTGTCCTGCTGAAAGGGCAGGGGAACGCACTGATGTATCCGCGGCCGCTGCTGAGGATGTCTGGCGACATTGACATCCTGGTGACGAACAAGGACCGGCAGGCTATCACGGCATACGTGAAGGAGAAGAAGAACGTGACGGGGCTGCACTACCAGCATATAGAATACGAGGAGGACGGCGTCGTCGTGGAGATTCACTTCATGCTCTGTTCGCAGAGCAACCCCCTCTACCGCCGCCGGCTGAACAGGGAACTGATGGCGATGGTTGACGGCGGAGGACAGATGGTGGAGCTGCCTGACGGCGAGGGGAGCATCCCAGTGCCTACGTGGACGTTTAATGTCGTGTTCCAGCTGGCACACATGATGCACCACTTCTTTGACGAAGGGGTGGGGCTGAAGCACATGGTGGACTATTACTATCTGCTGACGCAACGCGAGGAGCATGACGACCTGACGGAACAGCTGAAACACTTCAACCTGTATGCGTTTGCAGGGGCTGTGATGTATGTGATGAAAACCACGCTGGCCATGGACGACAGATTCCTGATAGTGCCGGTGGACGAGAAAAGGGGCCAGGCGCTGCTGAAGGACATCAAGAAAGGTGGCAACTTCGGCAGGAATCACGGTCTGACGGAGCATTTTACGGGTAAGAGGTTCTTCCTGAAGCTGTGGCGTAATATGCACTTCGTATGCGACTACCCTGCCGAGGTGCTGTGTGAGCCTGTCTACAGGACGTGGCACTTCTTTTGGAGAAGGAGTAAGGAGGAATTAGTAAGTAGTAAGGAGGAAGTAGTAAGTAGTAAGGAGTAAGTAGGATGGTAAGACGAAATAACCAAACGAACAGGCTGATAATGTGGGCGGTGATTGCCGTCGACTTTATCCTGCTGAATATCATCATCTTTATCCAAAACCAGACGGGAGGGGTGACGAAGGGTTGGAACCTGGAACAGCACCAGATGTTCATCGAAATCGGCAACGTGGCATTGCTGATTGCCGAATGGAAGTTCCGTGCTTCCATCCACGAACGTATCGTCTCGGCTGGCGAGATTCTGCGGCGGGTTTCTGCGCTGACACTGACGCAGGTGGTGATAGCCTATATCCTGATGAGGCATGTCATGTTCTGGATGGGAGCTGGTTGGCTGCTGATACAGATTGGTCTTGTGTTTTGGACATCGACAGTCTTCCTGCGACTGGCGGAGAGAAACATCATCAAGTATATCCGCCGGTTAGGCTGGAACACGCGCACAGTCACCTTTGTCGGTAATAACAAAGAACTGAGCAGGGTCTACGACGAACTGCTGAACGACCCGACAAAAGGCTACCGGATGTTGGGATACTACGACGACAACCAGTTAGAAGATGCCAGAATCCCGTGGTTGGGAACACTGAAGGGACTGTTGGAGAATGCAAAGACAGGACTGGTGCCGGAACTGGGCGATGAGCTGTACGTCAGTCTGTCGAGAAAAGACAAGGCCGCCATCCGGCGGCTGTCGCAGCTCTGCGACAGTCAGGTGACGCGATTCTTCTATGTACCGGTGTCTGTGGAGTCGTTGGGTCTGAACCTGCATCGTGAGTATATCAGCGACGTCGAGCTGTTTACCACCCATGATAGTCCGTTGGAGAGCGTGGTTAACAGAGCCCTGAAACGCGTGCTCGACATCGTCGTCGCACTGGTGGCATTAGTGCTGACAGGCCTCCTGATGCCTATCATCTATATCGTCATCAAGCTGCAGAGTCCCGGGCCCATCTTCTTCAAGCAGTACCGCACGGGTATGGACGGTGAGAGGTTCGTCTGCTATAAGTTCCGCTCGATGCACGTCAACAAAGATGCCGACAAGTTGCAGGCCACGAAGGACGATCCGAGGAAATTCCCCTTCGGCAACCTGATGAGAAAGACCAATCTCGACGAGTTCCCGCAGTTCTGGAACGTGCTGAAGGGAGACATGAGCGTGGTAGGTCCGAGACCCCACATGCTGGCACATACGGAACAGTATTCGCAGCTGATCAAGGAGTATATGGTGCGCCATTTCGTGAAGCCGGGTATTACAGGATGGGCGCAGGTGACAGGTTACCGTGGGGAGACGAAGGAGCTGTGGCAGATGGAGGAGCGTGTCAGACGCGACATCTGGTATATCGAGCACTGGAGCATCTGGCTCGACATTCTGATTGTCTGGCTCACCTTCAAGACTTTCTTCGTGCATGACAAGAATGCATATTAGACTATGATAGAAACAAAAAAAGCGGGCGAATCGTTTGGCGGTTCGCCCGCTTTTTATTAATTTTGCAGCATCATTCATCAATATGTTGTAACCAAGATTATCTATGGGAAAGAAAAAAATTCAGTTTAGTCTCGTTTACAGGGACATGTGGCAGTCGAGCGGCAAGTTCCAGCCGCGTAAGGACCAGTTGGAGCGCATTGCCCCGGTCATCATCGATATGGGCTGTTTCAGCCGTGTGGAGACCAATGGCGGTGCCTTCGAGCAGGTGAACCTCATGGCCGGCGAGAACCCCAACGAGGCCGTTCGCGCCTTCTGTAAGCCCTTCAACGAGGTGGGCATCAAGACCCACATGCTCGACCGCGGTCTGAACGCCCTGCGTATGTACCCTGTGCCCGACGACGTGCGCGAGCTGATGTATAAGGTGAAGCACGCCCAGGGTGTCGACATCCCCCGCATCTTCTGCGGACTGAACGACACGCGTAACATCATACCTTCTATCAAGTGGGCCAAGGCTGCCGGCATGACGCCGCAGGCCACGCTCTTTATCACGACATCGCCGGTCCACACTGTAGAGTACTACTCGCAGATTGCCGACGAGGTGATAGCTGCCGGTGCTGAGGAGATCTGTCTGAAGGATATGGCCGGTATCGGCCAGCCTGCCATGCTCGGTGCGCTGACGAAGGCTATCAAGACGAAGCATCCCGACATCATCATCCAGTATCACGGCCACTCAGGCCCCGGCCTGTCGATGGCCTCTATCCTCGAGGTGTGTAACAACGGCGCCGACATCATCGACACCGCCATCGAGCCGCTCAGCTGGGGCAAGGTGCACCCGGACATCATCTCCGTGCAGTCGATGCTGAAGAACGAGGGCTTCGAGGTGGCTGACCTGAATATGAACGCCTATATGCAGGCGCGTACCTTGACACAAGAGTTCATCGACGACTGGCTGGGCTACTTCATCAATCCCGCCAACAAGCACATGTCGAGCCTGCTGTTAGGCTGTGGACTGCCTGGTGGCATGATGGGCTCGATGATGGCCGACCTCGGCGGCATCAAGAAGATGATCGACAAGCTGCGCGCCCAGAAGGGAGAGCCTGAACTGACGATGGACGATATGTTAGTAAAGCTCTTCAACGAGGTGGAGTACGTATGGCCGCGTGTGGGCTATCCCCCCTTGGTGACGCCGTTCTCGCAGTACACGAAGAACATCGCCCTGATGAACCTCCTCACGATGGAGCAGGGCAAGGGTCGCTACGTCATGATGGACGACGCCATCTGGGGCATGATCCTCGGCAAGTCGGGCAAGATTCCCGGCACCATCGCTCCCGAGCTCGTCGAACTGGCTAAGCAGCAGAAGCGCGAGTTTACCGATGTCGATCCCCACACCCTTATTCCCAACGCCCTTGACGGCTTCAAGAAGGAGATGGACGAGAACGGCTGGGACTACGGTCAGGACAACGAAGAGCTGTTCGAGCTGGCCATGCATCCTGAGCAGTACCGTCCGTTCAAGAGCGGTCAGGCCAAGAAGCAGCTGCTCGCCGACATCCAGAAGGCCAAGGATGCCAAGCTGGGTGGTGGACAGAAGATCTCGCAGGAAGAGATTGACGCCCTGAAGCACGCCAAGGCCGACGCCGTGAAGTCGCCATTGGCAGGACAGCTGTTGTGGAGCTTCGGTGGCGAGGGTGTCATGGCACCCTGCGTGGAGCCGTTCATCGGACAGAAATACCAGGAGGGCCAGACCTTCTGCTACCTGCAGACGAAGTGGGGCGAGATCGTCGAGATTCCTGCTGCCATGGGCGGCAAGCTCGTCGACATCAGCGTGAAGCCCGGTCAGCAGATCCGTCAGGGCGACACGATTGCGTGGATAGAGCGGCCTTCGGCCTAAAGAATAAAGAATAAAGAATAGTGGACTATCAGCAGATTATTGATAGGTACTATCCTGCGGACGACGACCTGCGGCGCTTGCTCATCAAGCACTCGCGGCAGGTCGCCGACCGCTGTCTGCAGATATGCGACAGGCATCCCGAGCTGAAGATTGACCGTGAGTTCGTGGAGGAAGCAGCGATGCTGCACGACATCGGCATACGGTGGTGTGATGCCCCTTCTATCTACTGTCATGGCACGGAGCCCTACCTGCGGCACGGCCCTATTGGCGGCGAACTGCTCAGAAAAGAGGGATGGGAGCGTCATGCCCGTGTCGCCGAGCGGCATACCGGTACAGGACTGCCGGGATTGGAGCCGGAGACACTGGAGGAGCAGGTGGTGTGCTATGCCGACAAGTTCTACTCGAAGTCGCGGCCAGACCGTGTGCTGACAGTGGTAGAGACGGCGCAAAGCCTGGAACGCTTTGGCCATGAAGGCGTGGAAAAATTCTTGAGTTGGGCAAAAATGTTTGAATAAACTCTAAATTCTTGACACTTCACTCTTCACTCTTCACTTTTTTTCGTACCTTTGCACCCGTGAAACAGAAAACGGTCATCATCTTGATGTTCGTTGCCTTCACTTTGTTGTGGGCATGTACGCCTTCGTCGCTCCGCCAGGGAAGTACCAAGGGAGTGACCAAGGTGGCTGATGTTTTGCCCGTTCCCGACGAGGTGCCTGTCGATGAGGTGAAGGTGGTGTTGCCCGATGCGATTGCTCAAGTGAAGCCGTTAGCCGACACGCTGATAGCCAATGCCGATACGCTGATAGCCCAGGCTGAGACCATAGCAGCGCATGTTGATACGGCGGCTGTGAAAGCAGCTGTCAAGACAGTCGGCGACCTGCAGCCTACTGCTGTACCTACGGTTCCTGACTCGCTGTTGCAGAAGGTGACAGACGTGGCCGCAGCCAAGATGAAGCGCGACACCACGACGATGGACTCCTTGGAGCTGGCCATCTATAAATATAATAAGGTGATTGACGACTCGCTGCGCCTTGACAGTCTGAACCGCCAGAGGAAGAACGGCATCGACTCGCCTGTGAAGTACTCAGCCAACGACTCGCTGACCTATCTGGCAGGTTCGGGTACCGCCCATCTCTATGGCGACTCGCACGTGGAATACCAGAATATGGACCTGAAGAGCGAGAAGATATACATGGTGCTCGACAGCAGTCTGGTACATGCCACGGGTGTCAGGGACTCTGCCACGCAGCGCCTGGTGAAGACACCGGTGTTCAAGATGGGCAGCGACGAGTATGAGAGCGACACTATGGCCTTTAACTTCAAGACGAAGAAAGGTCTGATCACACAGGTATACACCCAACAAGAAGACGGCTTCCTGACGTCGGAGCTGTCGAAGCGCGGTGGTGATGGCGAGCTGTTCCTCATGCATGGCCGCTACACGACCTGCGACGAGCCACATCCCGACTTCTATCTCGCCCTGTCGAGAGCCAAGGTGCGTCCTGGTAAGGACGTCATCTTCGGACCGGCCTACCTCGTGGTGTGCGACGTGCCATTGCCACTGGCTGTCCCCTATGGGTTCTTCCCCTTTACGAAGAGCTACTCCAGCGGTTTCATCATGCCTACCTATGGCGACGAGACCGACAAGGGCTTCTACCTGCGCGACGGCGGCTACTATTTTGCCATCAGCGACAAGATGGACCTGAAGCTCATCGGCGAGATCTATACCAAAGGCTCCTGGGGACTGACTGCCACATCGAACTACCGTAAGCGCTATAAGTATTCGGGCACGTTCCTGGTGAGCTATCAGAACTCTATCTATGGCGAGAAGAACATGGACGACTACAAAAAGACGACAAGCTTCAAGGTGCAGTGGAGCCACCGCCAAGACTCGAAGGCTAATCCCTATTCGAACCTCTCAGCATCGGTGAACTTCGCCACGACGAACTTTGAGAGCAACAACCTGACGTCGATGTACAACCCGCAGGCACTGACGCAGTCGACACGTACTTCGTCCGTCAACTACAGTACAGGATTCTCCAGCCTTGGTATCAACCTCTCGTCCTCTATGCGACTGGAACAGAACATGCGCGACTCTTCAATCTCAATGACGCTGCCTAACCTGACACTGACCGTGTCGAAATTCTATCCTTTCAAGCGCAAGAAGAAAGTGGGCGAAGACAGGTGGTACGAGAAAATATCGATGCGATATAATGCCGACTTCAGCAACAGCATCAACACCAAGGAGGACAAAATCCTGCACTCCGACTTCCGCCGCGACTGGCAGAACAGCATCAAGCATACGCTGCCTATTGACGCTAACTTCAGCGTGTTGAAGTATATCACGCTGACACCGACGCTCAATATCAGTGCTACGAACTCGTTTATGAAGGCTGACAAGAGTTGGGATGTGGACACTCAGAAGGAGGTCGCTGATACTGTCACGGGCTTCTATACTGTCTACAACTGGTCGCTCAGCCTTTCGGCAACGACCAAACTCTACGGTTTCTACACGCCGTCGCGCAAACTCTTTGGCGATAAGGTGCAGACCATCCGCCACGTATTGACTCCGACCGTCTCCTTCAGCTACGCTCCTGATTTCAGTGCCGATCGCTATGGGTTCTACTCTACCTACCAGAAGACCGACAAGGATGGCAATGTGTCGCTCGTGACTTACTCGCCCTATCAGGTGAACGGCGTCTCAGTGCAGGGAGCCGGTAAGACGGGAAGCATCCGCTTTGATATCAAGAACAACGTCGAGATGAAGTACCGCGACAAGAACGACTCCATCAAGAAACTCAGCCTCATTGACGACCTGAGTGCCAATATGTCGTATAACATGGCTGCCACGCGACAGCCGTGGAGCTCGCTGAACACAAACATCCGCATCAAACTGTGGAAGACGACGCTGAATATGAATGCTGTCTTCAAGAGCTACGTCTACGAGGCAGACTCCGTAGGTGCCACGCCCCATGAGAGTGACCATACTACCTACTGGGGACAGGGCAAGTGGGGCCGATTCCAGGGTATGTCGAAGAACCTGTCGTACACTATCGACAATACGAAGGTCGCCAACTTCTTCAAGTGGCTGAGGGGAGAGCGTGTAGACAAGAAAAAGGAAGACGACAAGCCCAAGACAGATGAAGACGACGACCTGACGGATATCAACTCGAACATCGACCGCGACATGGAAAAGGGCAAGAAAGGTGCCAAGAAAGAGAATGCCGGCATGGCAGAGACCGACGAAGATGGCTATATGCTCTTCAACATCCCCTGGTCGCTCAGCTTCGGCTATGGCATCACGATGAGCGAGGACACCGATGTCAAGAAGTTCAACTACGACAAGATGCGCTATCCCTATAAGTTCACGCAGACACTGAACTTCAGCGGCAACATCCGTCTTTCTGACGGTTGGAACATCACCTTCTCCAGTGGCTATGACTTCGAGAACAAGAAGATCTCGATGACCACCGCGTCGCTGGGACGCGACCTGCACTGTTTCAATATGTCGTGTCAGGTGGTGTTGGCACCCTACACCAGCTACAACTTCTCCTTCCGTTGTAACGCCTCTACCCTGACTGATGCCCTGAAATACGACAAGCGCTCAGGAAACACCAATCAGGTGCAGTGGTATTGATTCTTAACTTGTCAGCAGTGCGTCGAGCGATTCCTGTTCGCCGACAACCCAGATGATGTCGCCCTCTTCGAAACGGCGCTGGGGACTGACGTTCGACAGATTCTCCTTACCTTCCTCCAGACCGACAACCATACAGCTGTAGAGGCTGCGGATGCCGCTCTCCTCCAAGGTCTTGCCAACAAAAGGACTGGTGGTGTTGATGACCAGCTGACGCAACTTCATCTCGCGACGCTCCACGTCGTGGTCTTCGCCTAAGATTTCCGTCTCTAAAGCGTGGCCGAGGTTTGACAGCTGTTCGTCGCTGCCAATGACCTGCAGACGGTCGCCAGGGAAGATGATGTAGTTGCCGTCGGGGATATTCAGACGGTGGCCGCCACGCATGATGCTGCTGACATGGACGCCGTACTTATGGCCTAACGACAACTGCTTCAGCGTCTGACCCATCCACTGCGAGTCGAAGGGTACTTCGAAGTCGGCGATATGAATGTCGCGGTCGAGCAGCCTTCCCTCATAGAGCGGACGCTTCTTGCCGTGTACCTGGGCTTCGATGTCGCGGCTACGCAGGTTGTTGATAAACAGGCGCTCTAACAGGATGCTGCGGTGCTTGACAGTGCGTGAGAAGACGATTAGCACAATCGCGATGACACCTAACGTCATCATAACGGCACTGCTGAAACGGCTCAGGTAGTTGCAGATATAGAAGATGAAACTTACGGCTACCAAGCCGCGCACTAAGATGGTAAACAGCAGGGGCAGACGGTTGCGGTTGCTCTCGGCCCACAGGGCTTTCCACTCTTCGGAGTGGTTCTTCTTCATCACCATAGCCCGCAGGAAGGGGGCAATGCAGATGACGGTGAGCAGACCGGTGATGGCGTTGGCATACCAGTGTAGCTCCCAGCCCGGCAGCAGGCGGCGTGTAAACGGCAGGACGAAGGTGAACATCATGGCGATGACAGCCGACGAGAGGATGCTGTATACAATGGTGTAGACACTCATCTGTGTCAGCAGCCGCTTCCACTTGCTCTGTTCCTTCGTGTCAGGACGACTTGTCGACAGGTGGTTCAGGGCGCGGATGATGCGCGACGGCAGCCGATGCTCTAAGGCACTATAAGCCGGTGTGGCGAGCCGTATCATGTAAGGTGTGAGGAAAGTGGTTATGACTGATACGGCCACCACGACCGGATAGAGGAAATCACTGATGACGCCGAGTGACAGGCCCAAGGAGGCGATGATAAACGAGAACTCACCGATCTGCGCCATCGAGAAGCCACAGCGCATGGCTGACTTCAGACTCTCGCCGCCCAGCATGAACGACAGGGAACCAAAGATGGCCTGTCCTAAGAGGATGGTGACGACGAGTGCCAAGATGGGAACGGCATATTCGACGAGGATCTGCGGGTCGACCAGCATACCGACGGAGACGAAGAAGATGGCACCGAAGAGGTTCTTCACGGGCTCGACAAGTTTCTCGATGCGCTCGGCCTCAATCGTCTCAGCCAGGATGCTACCCATGATGAAGGCACCGAAGGCCGACGAGAAACCTACCTTTGTAGAGAAGACGGCCATAGCACAGCACAGACCTAACGAGACGATGAGCAGCACCTCGTTGTTGATGAGCTTGCGAACACGGCGCAGAAACAGGGGGATGGCGAAGATGCCCACCACGAGCCAGAGTATCAGGAAGAAGCCAATTTTCATGATGGAGCCTAACATCTGACCGCCATCAGGATTATTGCCGCTGGCAATGGCACTCAGCATGACCATCATGACGATGGCCAGAATATCTTCAAGAATAAGTACCGACATGACCAGACCCGCAAACTGCTGTTGGCGCAGACCAAGGTCGTCGAAGGCTTTGTAGATGATGGTCGTCGACGACATGGCGAGCATACCGCCGAGGAAGATGCAGTCCATCTGGCTCCAGCTGAAGGCATGGCCGACGATGATGCCTAACATCGACATCGAGAAGATGATGGTGATGGTAGAGATGATAGGCGAGGCGCCCATCTTCAGGATCTTCTTGAACGAGAAGTCGAGACCTAACGAGAACAGCAGGAACATCACGCCGATGTCGGCCCACAACTGGACGTTCTCACGGTCAGCGACAGAGGCGGTGTAGGGCATGTGGGGCGACACTAAGAAGCCGGCCATGATATAGCCTAAGACAAGGGGCTGTTTCAGACGCTTGAAAATTATTGTGACGACGCCGGCGACAACGAGCATCAGCGCCAGATCCTGAATCATCGGAGCTAATTCTGCCATATCTTACTTCAATTTATACATGAGTACGTTTTCGACATGAGTACATGAGTACGTTTTTGACATGAGTACATGAGTACAATTAGAGTTGAGCTTTTTGTCTTTATGTTCTCTTGTACTCATGTCTGAAAAAGTTCTTTTGTCTTATGTTCTCTTGTTCTCTTGTTCTCTTGTACTCATGTCTAAAATGTTCTCTTGTCCTCTTGTCCTCTTGTTCTCATGTACTCATGTCTAAAATGTTCTCTTGTCCTCTTGTCAAAAAAGACGTTCTCATGTACTCCTGTCGAAATGTTCTCTTGTCAATCATTGTAGCTGGCTGTCAGCTCACAGATTTTCACAATCACCTGCATCGCTTTCTCCATTGACTGTCTGCTGACGAACTCGTAGGGACCGTGGAAGTTGACGCCGCCGGCAAAGATGTTGGGGCAGGGGAGACCACGGAACGACAGCTGGGCACCGTCGGTGCCCCCACGGATGGGCTTGACACGGGGACTGACCCCCACCTGCTGCATGGCGTGCAACACAAGGTCGACGACGTGCATCTGCGGGTCAATCTTCTCTTTCATGTTATAGTACTGGTCGCTCAACGTGCATACCACGGTACCCTCACCGTAGCGCTCGTTCATCTGGTCTGCGCAGCGCTGAATGACACGCTTGCGGTCCTCAAAGCGCTCGCGGTCGTGGTCGCGGATGATATAACTCAGACGGGCCTCCTCAACGGACGACTGGATGCTCGTCAGGTGGTAGAAACCCTGATAGCCCTCTGTGGTCTCTGGTGTCTCGTCCTCAGGCAGCATCTTGGCAAACTCTGCGGCCAGGGCGTTGGCATTCACCATCTTACCCTTGGCATAGCCAGGATGGACGCTGATGCCCTTGATGGTGATCTTGGCTGAGGCGGCGTTGAAGTTCTCGAACTCCAGCTCGCCCACGTCGCCGCCGTCCATCGTGTAGGCCCACTGGCAGCCGAAGCGTTCCACGTCGAAGTGGTGGGCTCCCATGCCTATCTCCTCGTCGGGGTTGAAGGCGATGCGTATTCGTCCATGCTTAATCTCGGGGTGCTGCTGCAGGTAGACCATCGCCTGCACAATCTCGGCAATGCCCGCCTTGTCGTCGGCACCGAGTAGGGTGGTGCCGTCGGTAACAATCAGGTCCTCGCCGACGTGCTGCAACAGCTCGGGGAATTTCTTTGGTGAGAGTATTTTCTCTCCTCTCTCCTCTTTGTTCTCTCCTCTCTCCTCTTTGTTCTCTCCTCTCTCCTCTCTCCTCTCTCCTCTTAAAAGAATGTCGCCGCCGTCGTAGTGGCTGACAATCTGTGCCTTGACGTCGGCACCAGAGCAGTCGGGACTGGTGTCGTAGTGACTGATGAAGCCAATGGTTGGCGCTTCGTCGCGGATATTGGCCTTCAGCGTGGCGTAGATATAGCCACGCTCGTCCATCTCGACGTCGTCGAGACCTTCCGCTTGCAGCTCCTTCTTCAGGTATTCAGCGAAGACAAGCTGCTTCGCAGAACTTGGCACGCAGTCGGCATCTTCTGCCGACTGCGTGTCAAACTTTGTATAATTGATAAATCGTTCTACTATGTCCATTGTGTTGTATTATCCTTGCTGGTCGAGTGCCTTCAGGTTCTCAGCAATCATCTCGTCGGTGACGGTGTAGTTCTGCAGGTCACCCTTGATGAAGGCCTCGTAAGAAGGCATGTCGATGAGTCCGTGGCCAGAGAGGTTGAAGAGAATGACCTTCTCCTCGCCCGTCTCAATGCACTTCTTGGCCTCGCGGATGGTGGCGGCGATGGCGTGAGTGCTCTCAGGAGCAGGGATGATACCCTCGGTACGGGCGAAGAGCATACCAGCCTCGAAGGTCTCCAACTGAGGAATGTCGACACCATGCATCATACCGTCCTTGATAAGCTGCGAGATGATCATACCGGCACCGTGATAGCGCAGACCACCGGCGTGGATGTTCGACGGCTTGAAGTTGTGGCCCAGCGTGTACATCGGCAGCAGCGGTGTGTAACCAGCCTCGTCGCCGAAGTCGTAGCGGAACTGGCCGCGTGTCAGCTTCGGACAGCTGTCGGGCTCGGCAGCGATGAACTCCGTGGTCTTGCCGTCGAGCAGGTTGTGACGCATGAAGGGGAAGGAGATACCACCGAAGTTGGAACCACCGCCGAAGCAGCCGATGACGATGTCGGGATACTCGCCGGCCATCTCCATCTGCTTCTCAGCCTCAAGACCGATGATGGTCTGGTGCAGACCGACGTGGTTGAGCACGGACCCCAGCGTGTACTTACAGTTCGGGGTGGTCGTGGCCAGCTCCACAGCCTCAGAGATGGCGGTACCGAGAGAGCCAGAGTGCGTAGGATCCTTCGTCAGGATGTCCTTACCGGCACGGGTTGACATCGAGGGAGAACCCTCGACCACAGCTCCGAAGGTACGCATGATGCTGGAGCGATAGGGCTTTTGCTGCATAGTGATCTTCACCTGATAGACAGCGCAGTCGAGACCGTAGATCTTGGCAGCATACGAGAGGGCAGCACCCCACTGTCCGGCACCCGTCTCAGTAGTCACGTTCGTCGTACCTTCCTGCTTGGCATAGTAGCACTGGGGCAGGGCCGAGTTAATCTTATGGGAACCTAAGGGGTTGGTTGACTCGTTCTTGAAATAGATATGGGCGGGTGTACCCAGGGCCTCTTCCAGGGCATAGGCACGTACCAGCGGCGTTGAACGGTAATACTTGTACTTCTCGAGCACGTCCTCGGGAATGTCTATCCAGCGATGCTCCGTGTCTAACTCCTGCACACAGCATTCGCGCGGGAAGATGTGTGCCAGGTCGTCGACGCCTAACGGCTGCTTCGTTGCCGGGTGAATCGGCGGCATGGGCTTGTTGGGCATGTCGGCCTGAATGTTGTACCACTGTGTTGGGATCTCACTCTCCTGAAGGATGAATTTCTTTTGTTTTGACATAATATTTTAGTTTTGGGATTGGTGTATCCGAGTGCAAAGGTACGACTTTTTATTGAGAATCCTGCAAAGAATCTATTTTTTTTCATACCTTTGCAAGCCGTATGATGATACTGATAACGATATTGTGCTATTTCGGCTTGCTCTTCGGCATTAGCCGACTGACGGCGAGGCGCTCGACGAACGAGACGTTCTACAGGGCTGACCGCCAGTCGCCGTGGTATATGGTGGCCTTTGGCATGGTGGGCGCCTCTATCTCGGGTGTGACGTTTGTCAGCGTGCCGGGCATGGTGCAGCAGACGCAGATGACTTATCTGCAGACGTGTATGGGATTTGTCCTGGGCTATGTCATGGTGGCTTTCGTGTTTCTGCCCTTGTATTATCGGCTTAACCTGACCTCCATCTATGCCTACTTGGGGACGCGGTTTGGGGCGTGCTCCCATAAGACGGGGGCGTGTTTCTTCCTGCTGTCGAAGATGGCGGGGGCGTCCGTCAGGTTCTATGTCGTCTGCATCATCTTGCAACGTTTCGTGTTTCAGCCCTTAGGAGTGCCGTTTGCTGTAACGGTGACGGGACTGGTGTTGCTGATATGGCTTTACACCCGGCAGGGCGGCATTAAGACACTGGTGTGGACCGACTCGCTGCAAACAGTTTGCCTGTTTGCGGCTCTCCTAATTATTATATATAAGGTGGTAGACGATCTGGGACTGACCTTCAGCGGGGCCGTCTCAGCCATTCAGGCCAGTGCCCTGTCGCAGGTGTTTGTCTGGGACGACTGGATGTCGAAGCAGTATTTCTGGAAACAGTTCCTGAGTGGCACCTTTATCGTCGTCGTCATGACGGGACTGGATCAGGACATGATGCAGAAGAACTTGACGTGTAAGACGTTGCGTGGCGCTCAGAAAGATATGTGTACGTATGGCGTGGCTTTCCTGCCGGCCAACTTGCTGTTCTTGGCACTTGGTGTACTGCTCACGATGATACCTGGGGCGGCCACGGGCGACGAGCTGTTGCCTGCCTATGTGACTCAGGCATCGACGCTCTCTCCGCTCATTCCGCTCCTCTTTGTCTTGGGCATCGTGGCAGCCTCGTTCTCCAGTGCTGACTCAGCACTGACGTCGCTGACCACGATTTTCTGTGTAGACATTGTCGGCCGACAGGATGACGAGCGTCTGCGGCGCAGGGTTCATATCGGTGTCTGTGGCGTGTTTGTGCTTTTCATACTGATATTCAAGGCATTGAACTCCACCAGCCTGATTGATGCCGTTTATATCATTGCCGGCTACACCTACGGTCCGCTGCTCGGCCTCTTCCTATTTGGACTATTTACACGGAAAATGCCTGCCGACCGGTTTGTGCCCTATATCTGTGTGGTGTCGCCGATGCTCAGTTATGGCGTAGACCTGCTGGTGCAGAGACTGTGGGGCTACCGCTTCGGCTACGAACTGCTGATGCTCAACGGCTTGCTGACGTTTACAGGTCTTTGGCTAAGTTCTCGGCATATTCGCTCGGCTGAACGCCAAACTCCTTCTTGAAGCAGGTGGAGAAGTACTTCGGATCCTTGAAACCTACCTTGTAGGCTAATTCGTTGATACGGATGTTGGGTGTCCGCTGAATCATCCGCATGGCCTCCTTCAAACGCTGGTCGCGAATGAAGTTGCTGACGCTCATGCCTGTCAGGGCGCGCAGCTTATTATATAAGGTGGAGGCACTGGCACCCATGTCGGCGGCAAGGGATTCGCGGTCGTAATCGCTGTCGCTGAGGTGTGCGTGGAGGCATTCGTAGGTACGCTTCAGGAACAGTTCGTCGGCTGTAGGCTCTGTATCTGGCGGTATGGACACAATGTCGCCATGCTGGCTGATGAACTCCTCTTGAATACGTTTGCGGTTCTCGATGATATTATTGATGCGCAGTTCCAGATCGCTGAGTTTGAAGGGCTTGGTGACGTAACTGTCGGCGCCCACCTCTAAGGCGTTGTTGCGGTCTTCCTCCTGTGTCTTGGCTGTCAGCAGGATGATGGGCAGGTGCTTGAAGTTAGCGTCGCTCTTGATCTTGCGCGTCAACTCTATACCGTCCATGACGGGCATCATGACGTCAGAGATGATGATGTCGAGCTCTTCTTTGCGGATAATCTTCATCGCCTCCTTACCGTTAGAGGCGGTCTTGACGATGTATTTGCTGCTGAGCAGCTGGTTGAGCAGCATGAGCAGTTCGATGTTGTCTTCCACGATGAGCAACTTGTAGGCATCTTCGTTGACGGTAACGGGAACTGGCTCTTCAGTGGTCTCCTGCTCGTGCATACGCTTGGCGATGTCGAGGATGGCATTACGTGCTGTGCTGATGCTGATCTGGTGGCTCTCGTCAATCTGCGAGGGTGAGAATGCCTCCTTCTTGATAGGAATGGTCACGGTAAATACCGTTCCCTTGCCCTCCTCGCTCTCGCAGTCGATGGTGCCGCCGTGCAGGAAGACAAGCTCGCGGGTCAGGGCCAGTCCTAAGCCGTGACCGATGGTGTTCTGCTGGCGGTAGGCACCGTCGTAGAAGCGGCGGAACAGTTTTTTGATTTTCTCTTGGGGGATGCCGATGCCATTGTCGGACACCTTAATAATAATATGGTCGTATTTCTTGTTGGTCTTGACCTGAAGCAGCACCTTTCCATGTTCGCTGAGCGAGTATTTGGCTGCGTTCGACAGGAGGTTGTAGATAATCTTGTCTAACTTGTCGGTGTCTATCCATCCCATCATACTTTCGGGAAGGCATTGGATGGTAAACTTCACACCCTTCTGCACCATCAGCGGTTCTATACACAAAGCGGTCTGCTGAATGTACTGCATGATGTCACCATAAGCTACTAACAGTTTCAGTTCGCCCGACTGCGACTTGTTGGTTTCTAAGATCTGTTGCAGCAGTCTCACCATACGGTCGATGTTCAGTTGCATCAGGTCGTAGTCCTGCTGATGTGCCGGTTCCTTGGAGCGCAGACGTTCTACTGAAGCCGAGATAACGGTCAGCGGCGTTAGCAGCTCATGGGTGATATTGGTATAGATGGCATTCATCTGCAACCGGTTTCTCATGCGGACACTACGCTGAAAAAGCTCTCTTCCGGCAAAAAACAGACCGATGGAGAGGGCAACAGTCAATAGGATGATGATTGTTAATAGGCTCATGATGGTTTATTTATCGTTGCAAAGATACTCTTTTTGTCTCAAAAATCATTCTTTTTTGCGAGAAAAATGAAAAAAGAGCCCAAAATAGGTCGAAAATTTGTGAAATTAGGTCGAAAAATAGTGAATTCACGCATTTTAAACCTCAAATAATAGATATTCGACCTCTTTTTTTGAAAGTTGTACTATCTTTGCATCACAAAAGATTTTTAATGGTTAAGGTTTATGGTTGATTAATTTAGTTTTTAAAGTATTGAAAAGCCCCGCTGTGAAGCGAGGCTTTTTGCTTTTTATTGCTATAGGTCTTATAGGTCTTATGGATCAGAGAACTTCCAGACCTAATGGGACCTATGAGTTCAGTAGGTAGCGTTCGGCTTCGATGGCGGCCTGACAGCCACTGCCAGCGGCAGAGATGGCCTGACGGTAGACAGGGTCGGCACAGTCGCCGGCGACAAAGATGCCGGGCAGTTTCGTACGGGGGGTGCCGTCAATCTTCTTCAGGTAGCCAGTCTCGTCGGTATCGAGCCACTCCTTAAAGATGTCGGTGTTGGGCTTGTGGCCGATGGCTAAGAAGAATCCATCAATCTGAATGTCCACCAGCTCTTCGTCGGGTTCGCCCTTGCGCTTGACGAGGTGAGCACCTTCTACGCCGTTCTCGCCGAACAGACCGAGGGTGTTATGCTCGAACAGGATCTCGATGTTCTCGGCTTCCATGACGCGCTGCTGCATCACTTTCGAGGCACGGAGGAAGGGCTTGCGCACAATCATATACACCTTCTTGGCAAGACCAGCCAAGTAGAGGGCATCCTCACAGGCTGTGTCGCCACCGCCCACTACGGCCACCGTCTTCTTGCGGTAGAAGAAACCGTCGCAGGTGGCACAGGCCGATACGCCCTGACCGTTGTATTTCCGTTCGTCGTCCAGTCCTAAGTATTTGGCTGAGGCTCCGGTGGCTATGATAACCGTGTCGGCAGCTATCTCCGTCCCGTCGTCAGACGTACAGACGTAAGGGGCTTTCGAGAAGTCGACCTTGACAATCTCACCCATACGGACGTCGGTGCCGAAGCGCTGGGCCTGCTCTAACAGGTCCATCATCATCTGGTTGCCGTCAACGCCATGCGGGTAGCCGGGGAAATTCTCCACCTCGGTCGTTTGTGTCAGCTGTCCGCCAGGCTGCATGCCGCTGTACTCGATGGGCTGCAGGTTGGCACGACTGGCATAAATGGCAGCGGTGTACCCTGCGGGGCCGCTGCCAATAATCAAGCATTTGGTTCTTTCCATATTTCTATACAAGAATACAACTTGTTTGTTTCTTTTTTAACGACAACTTGAACAACTAAGACAACTTTTGGCTGCGCCGGAATCAATTCGAACAGTTGTCATAGTTGTTCAAGTTGTCGTTTATATAATTGAGATTGTCGTTCTACTTAAGCAGTTCTTCAATCTGTGCAGCAATGTTCTCAATCTTCTCCGTCGGTTCGAAGCGGGCCACGACCTGTCCCTTCTTGTTGATGAGGAACTTGGTGAAGTTCCACTTGATGTCGGGCTTCTGCTTGTAGTCAGGGTCGGCCTTCGACAGCATATCGTCCAGAATCGGGGCGATGGGATGGTCCATATCCCAACCAGCAAAGCCCTTCTGCTCCTGCAGGAACTTATAGAGGGGGTCAGCATCCTCGCCGTTGACCTTGATCTTCTTGAAGCGTGGGAACTCCGTTCCGAAGTTCAGTTTGCAGAACTCGTGGATGCTCTCGTCGGTGCCGGGAGCCTGCTGGCCAAACTGGTTGCACGGGAAGTCCAGAATCTCGAAACCCTCGGCGTGGTACTTCTTGTAGAGCGCCTCCAGCTCGTCATATTGCGGAGTAAATCCACATTTAGTAGCTGTGTTGACAATCAGTAATACCTCGTTGGCATACTCTTTGAGTGATACGTCTTTTCCTTTTCTGTCCTTGACAGAGAATTCATAAACAGTCTTCATTTCTTCGTTTTTGATAGTTAGTAAATCTATTCAGCTACAAATTTATGAATTTTTGCTGTGATGACCAAAGGATTTACAGAAAATTAATGATTTTCTTATATGAAAAGAAGTGCGCCGAGGTATATGCAACTACCTTGACGCACTTCTTATGGGCTGTCCCTGTGTGAATTATCTTATTTTCTGGCAGCCTTACCGTAGCGGCTCATGAACTTATCAACACGACCAGCGGTGTCGACGAGCTTGCTCTTACCAGTATAGAACGGGTGAGAGGTGCTTGAGATTTCAACTTTTACCACAGGGTAAGTTTCGCCTTCGAATTCCACGGTGTCATTGGTTTTTGCAGTGGACTTCGTAAGGAACATATCGCCGTTGGACATGTCCTTAAACACGACGGGGCGATAGTTCTCGGGATGAATTCCTTTTTTCATTTTTACTGTTTATTATTATTTGATGATAATTTCGGGCTGCAAAGGTACGACTTTTTTTTCATTCCACCAAACTTTTTCTCTATTTTATGACGACAACACAGACAACTTTTAAAAATTCCACAGCCACTTGATGTTTTCGACGGTCGTCGTCTCCACGTCGTCCTCGATATCGTCGGGCAGATTGCAGAAGAAGTCGATGCCTGTACGTCGCTCCAGCTCACGTATGTTGACGACGTAGTTGCTGAGCGGATCGTTAGAGTGGTCCTCGTTCAGGTGCTCCACCCAGAAGGCCATGGCTTTATAGCCGGTCTTCGACCTGCGCAGCAGTGCCATGAAGAAGTATTTAGGCACGACGAGACCGTTGCTGAGGGTTGTCAGTATGGGGTCGTCGGTGACGCCAGGCACAGCATCGATGGTGCCGCCCTTGCAGACGTAGAGCGTGTCTTCGGCCTTCGAGCCGGTGCTCATCCACGAGCGCAGCTTCTCCTCCATTTTCTCCCAGATGCCGGCATTGAAGACGTGGCGCTGGGGCTGCATGTTCGTCAGGTAGAAGGTCTGTATGTTGGCATCCTTGGAGTAGAGCCGGTCGGCCGACGGACAGATATGGCCGTGGTCGTAGCCGCTGCCACGGAAGGGGTCGTAGTCGAAATAGTACTGGGCGGGCAGGTCGGGATCCATCGGGTACTGGTTCGTGTCAGAATAGTAGCGGCTGGTGTTCTGCTTGCGGTTGGAGGCATACATCTGGTAGCACGACCAGCGCTGCGACCGCTTCGTGCAGTCCCATTCCACGCTGTAGTTGATGCCGAACTGATCGTTATTCGTGTGAATGATGACACGGCTGTCGCCCCCCTTCACCTTTGGGAACTCCAGGCGTTGCAGTGCCGGTTCCTGTGAGATGTCGTTACGGTTCACATTTCGTTCAGCGGGTATGCCGCTGTCGCGGTCGTCGTCGCTACAGGCCGTGAGGAGCAGGCATCCCGTCAGCAGTAGGGTTAGGATTCTGAATGTTGTCTTCATGTTGGAAGTTTTCGTTGTTTACAATTGCAAAAATACATATTTTTTATGAGATAAACAAATAAATGCCAGATTTTAACCTTTTGTACGCGCGCGTACATATATTTAGTTAAAAGCCCGCCGCATCTGCCAGTAGCAGAGCGGCGGGCTGGGAAAGTTAATTAACCGATAAAGTTATTCGGCGTAGGTGATTTTTAAGGTCATCATTCGCAGCTGGCTGGGAGCGCCTGTCGTTGTAGACGCATTGGCTACGTTAGCCGTGGAGGCATTGGGACCAGCAAACTTCAGATTGAGGCCGTCAATGGTCATCTTGGTGTTATTGACGGTGATGTCGCCACTGGCATTGTACACCGTTCCGCTGTACTCGTTGCACTCAATCTCGATAGCGGCAATCTTCTTGCTGCCGGCGTTGATAGTCATGGTGTTCTTGGGGTACATACGGAGAGCAGTTCCCGTGTTGTAGTATGCCGGTGAGTTTGAGTTGCCGCCACCATCGAATGTCAGGGTGGTACCGTCACTGAGTGTCAATGTCGAAACCTTTTGCTGGTTGGATAGTCCCAAGCTTGAGAAATTAACGGAAATAGCGTTGCCGCTCACTTCACCGCCTCCGCCGCCAGGTTCAGTGCCACCACCGCTCGTGTTGCTGGTCTTAACAAGGTAGTTACCTTCTGCCACTTCCGGAACGATGGCACCTGTGCTGCTGTTCTTGTATTTCATCAGCTGACCGTAGACGATGACCTCGTCGTCCACCTTCAGCTGGTCTGCCGATGTGAAGTCGGTGTTGTTGAGGTTCTTGCCGCGGTAGATCTGAATCTCGTTGTTACCGTCGTCAGTAATGAAGTAGTCGATGTTCTTGTACTGGGCAATCTTGTCGGCAGCCGTCTTGACGCTCTTCACCTTACCCTTGATGTAATACCACTCTGTGGAGGTTGCGCCTTCCGACAATGCATCGACGGCACTCAGTGCTGTGGCCACGCTGACGGGATCGTCAATAGAGCCTACGACCGTAGGAGCCGGTGTGTCACCGCCACCATTGTTCTCGATAGAGATAATCTGGCTGCTCTGGTTAATCTCAGGCGTTACGTTACTGTCCTTGACATACTTCTTCAGTTTACCCTTAACCACGACGATGGCCCCCTTGTTCAGGTCGGTCTTCGCGGCGAAGTCAGCACCGTTGAGGCCCTTGCCGCTGTACACCTGCAGCTTGCCGTTCTCCGTGCCGTCGTCAGAGATGTAGTAGGTGATGCTCTTGTACTGAGAGTTGTAGTTTTCTACCGACACGATGACGCCCTTGACGTAAGCCTCGGTCGACGATTCCTTGCCGTCGGCATAGCCGTTGATGGTTTCCAGGGCTTTAGCAACAGTAATCGGAGCATCTGCTGTTCCTAAGTCTTCAGTTGGGGTGGGCTCGGGAGCTGGGGTAGCCTCGGCTATGCCTTCCTCCATCTTGAAGCTCTGCAGTTCCCAAGTCGTCGAAGCGTTGGCGGGAGCCTTGAACCAGAAACCGATATAGACAGTCTCCTTGCCGACGAACTCTGCAGGCAGCTGTATTTCGCCTGACGAGTAGAGTGTCCAGTCGCTGTGGGGCGAAGCCACCGGCGTGAAGCTCAGTTCCTTCCAGGTAGCTGTGCTGCCGTTGAAGTCGGTAGCGGCATAGACCTTATGGTTAGCCTCCCATCCGCTCACGTTGTTGGTGTACTTGATGGTGTTGTTGAACGACAGCTTGACGTTCTCGTAGCCTACGGTGCTGATGGCCGGTGACACGAGCCAGCCCTCGACGGCCTTGTTCGACTTCGTGCTGGCACCGTCCCACGTCTGATAGCCGGTAGCCTGTGCATAGCTGCTGCCCTTGCTCCAAGGCTGGGCGCCAGCTGTTATCTCGACGAGCGACCAGCCAGTGTTCAGATTGGCTGACGCATAAGGTAGTGAACCAGACCCGCTTCCACCACCACCGGTAGGGGTGTCGTAAGGTGCGGGTACGTCTTCACAAGCGGTGAATGTCATGGCTGCGATGGCCAAGGCCATGACGCTGTACAATATCTTTTTCATAGTTTTTTGTTTTTAATTATCAATCTTCATTTGTCAATTCACGATTTCTATGTCTGACTCCTTGCGGATGAGAATCTGCCAAGTGTCGTTGTAGCGGGTGGCAATACCGGTGATGTTCACCACGTGAGGCTTCTTGTTCACCTCGTCGTAAGGCAGCTTGTTGGCTGCAAACTTGGCGTAGGTACTGGTACGGATGACCAACTTTGACGACGAGATGCCTGTCAGCGCGCGGTTGACGCAGCCACCCACGACGGGGGCGCTGTTGTCGCCAGGCGCGTAGGTGTTAGTGCCGTTGGCATCAGCAAAGGTGACGTTCTTCAGTGTCACCAGCTTAGCACAATGTTCGTCCTTGTCCATGTTGATGTCGAAGTCGATGGGCTGTACGGGCTGAAGTGCGCTACCTGTGAACTTAAAGTGCTTTTGGAACACGTCCTTTTGCATACGTCCGATACTGCTGCCGTTGTAGGGAGCGCCAATCTCGGGCTGTTTGCGGTAACCGCCAATATACAGGCCTTTCAGGTCGATGATAATCTCCTGGCCTTCGGCCATATAGCCACTGATGCCGCTCTCGTTGACAGCAATGATGATGGCACCCGTCTCGTCCTGCACCATAAACTGCTTGTAGATGTTGCCGCGAAGGTCGTTGCCGGTGACGCGTGCCTTGATTTTCACGTCTCTGTCAACCAGTGCGTTCTCGTCTGTACTGGCAAAGACGTTAGGATACATCTGCTTCAGCTGGGCTATGGTGACGATGTTGTCGTTTGTGATGCTGTTGTTGCCGTAAAGTTCAGATGGGGCAGGGGTAATGACGTCCCATTCCGTCTTTTCGCACGCTGCTGCCAGCAGGCAGAAGGTGGCTATGGCGAAATATTTGATAGCTTTCATACGATGGTCCTCCTTTCTTTAGAAATAGTAGTTAATCATCAACAAACCGTTAATGCCGTTAGCATAGAACTTACGCGGGCTCTGCTGGAAGCGGTAGGCATTGTTCGTGCGCTCCTCTTCCTGCTTGGTGTCGAGTCGGTTCTGCTCCATACCGCCGGTACAGATCTTGATATTGTTCAGGATGTTGGTCAGCATCAGGTTGAAGCCGATACGGCGTCCCTGCTTCAGGCGGAATGTCTTGCCGATAGAAGCGTCGAGCATGAAGCCGCCGTCACCCTTGTTCTGGTCTGGACTGTTGAACACCTTCTCGCCGTTGACGAGGGTCTTGGGAACCTCGGTCTCACGGCGCGAGATAGGAGCAAAGTACATATAGATGTTGTCGTAGTAGTTGCCGATGAGGTCGATATACCAGAAGTTGTAGTGGATGTTCAGATCGATGCTTCCTGCTGTGAGCGGCGTGCTGCCCTCACGCATACCGTCGATGATACAAAGCTCGTCAACATAGCTGCCGGAGTTCGACAACAGCATGCGCATATTGGCGTTGCTGGTGTACTTAGCCTCGCTGATTGTTCCTAAAGCCTTGATGTTCAACCACTCAGTGGTCTTGACATTCAGGCCGAGCTCGACGCCGTAGAACTGCTTTTCGATGCCAGTCAGCGACACGTAGGCAAACGAACTCTCGATGTCGGAATAGAAGAGACTCTGCTCAGTGACATCTTTCATTTGGGCGTAATAGCCATTCAAGTTAAGGCTGAGTAATGAGTTCTTCCACTGGTATCCAAACTCTGCCGAGAGAATCTTTTCCTGCTTCAGGTCGTTCACGAAGTCGTTGTTGATCTGGGCGGCAGCAAAAGCGGTGCGTGGGGCGGGAGCCTTCCATTCGTAGCCGGCTCCTAAGGCAATGGCGTGGCCGCCGCCCAGTGTGACGTTCGCACCGGCCTTGGCGCCACCGTCGAGGAACTTGGCTGTACCGCTCTTGCCGTATGAGTTGTCAGGAGCCATACCGTTGCGCATCTTGCCGTCACGCTGCATGGTGATGCCGCTTACACGACCGGCAACGAAGAGATGGGTGAATTTGAGGTCGGTTGCCAGCGAGGCCCATGCCTGAGCTTTGTTGACGAGCAGATTATAGTCGTAGCCAAACTTATCGCCAACCTTTACCTCTTTAGGCGTGGCACCATCGTTCATGTCGTAGAATACCTTCGACGAGAGCGAGCCGTAGTCTTTCAGGGCGTAGGTGTTGGTGTTGTGGAACTTGGCATTGCCTAAGAGGTCGTCCATCGTCTGGTAGTGCATACCCGTATTGTTGGCCAACTGCAGACCGACGCTCAGCGATGTGTTCTGAGACAGCTGCTTATCCAACTTCGTGGCTAATGAGAACATCAGCTGATCATCGTGGGCACGCTGTACGTAGTACATGGCATCCTGCCCCTCGGCAGCCATCAGACTGTTGGCGTAATACATACGGCCCCAGTTCACCTGGCGGTTGTCCTCCGAAGCACTCAGGTAGTCGTAGGCAGCCCTCCAGTTTTCATAGGCAGCATCGTCGTGGAAGAGTGTCGCCTCCGGGTTCCAGACGTTGTAGTTGAAGCTCGGCATCAGTGAGTAGTAGTCAGGGTCAGGGTTCGTACCGCCGTTGTAAGCCAGTCGACTGTTGCTGTACATGGCATACTTACCCAATAGCGAAGTCGTAAGCTTGGTCTGGTCGTCAATCTTCCAGTCCCATGTCAGCAGCGCTGCCGGTGCGAAGTCCTTCACGATGCGCGAGTTACGCTTCTTGCCGTCCTGATAGCCCCAGTTGGGGTTGTAGTAGTGAGTGCCGGCAATCCAGTACATCTCGTCCGTTGCACCACGCTGGGCACCGCGCTCTGTGGGGTTGCCCCAGGTGACGAGGCTCACACGGTGCTGGTCGTTCAGAATCTTCTCAGCACCGAGGAAGTAGCTCAGCGAGTTGTACGACGTACCCTCGACGAATCCCAGACCGTTGCCCCAGCGGTAGGTCAGCGAGCCAGTGAAAGCCCAGCCGTTCTCCATAACGCCAGTGTTGTAGGTGTACATGGCACGCAGATTGTAGCTGCGGTTGCCGAAAGCGAGCGAAGCCCGCTGACCTGTGGCAAACGACGACGGACGGAAGTTGTAGTTGCCCGAGCCGCCGAGCGCACTCATCGAGTAGTTGTTGTCCTCGAACGGCAGCGACGATTCGCGGGCACGGGTCTGATTGTTCAGACCGCCCACGAAGGAGTAACCGAACTGCCCGCGCTCGATGTCATTCACAGGATTGCCGTTGATGTACATGTCGGTGTACTTGGCGTTGTAGGCGCGATACTTGAAACGTGCCGGGCTGAAGCGGTAGCCCACTTCGTTGGCATAGACGTTTCTGTTGGATGAGATGATGGTGATGTTCTGTGTCGCCGTCTCGTCATCCTCCAATTGCGCCTCAGTGAAAGTGAAGGCCTGTTCATCCTTTAAATCCGTGGCAGCGGAGTCGACAGGCTCCTGTGCCATGGCAGCGGTCGAACAGCAGATGGCCATCACCGTTAGTCTCAGCGTTTTTCTCATAGAATGTTTATTTTGAGGTTAGTAATCGTTGTTTGCACGCAAAGTTAAGAAAAAATAATGAATCGACAAAACTTTTTTTAAGGAAACTGCAATTCTTTCAAAAAAAAAATGTATCTTTGCATCATTATTACTGACCGCTTATGAAGAAAATCATGTTTTTTATGGCGCTGACGTTGTTGTTGACGGCGGGCGCAAGCCAGGCACAGAAGAAATTCTCGGTGTATGGCGTGGGATTCTATAACCTGGAAAACCTGTTTGATACCTGCCACGATGCAGGCAAGAATGATTATGAGTATCTGCCTGACGGTGCCAACCGTTGGACGGGACTGAAGTATTCCAATAAGCTGAAGAATATGGCCCGTGTGCTGAGTGAGATGGGTACCGACAAACTGCCGGGCATTGGTTGTGCCGCCATCGGCGTGTCTGAGGTTGAGAATGCAAAGTGTTTGGAGGATTTGTGCAATCAGGAACCGCTGAAAGCCCGTAACTTCAAGTACGTTCTTCTTGAAGGCCCCGACCATCGTGGCGTCGACTGCGGCCTGGTCTATAACCCGAAGCTGTTCCAAGTGCGTGACGTCAAGCTCGTACCTTATATATATATATTGCCGGAGGACTCGATGCGTGCCACCCGTGGCTTCCTCACCGTCAGCGGTACGCTGGCTGGCGAGCACGTCACCATTATCGTCAACCACCTGCCGTCGCGTGGTGCCACTTCTTTCTATCGTGAGGAGGGAGGCCGCCAGATACGCCTTGTGGTCGACTCGTTGGTGCAGGACGATCCGAATGTGAAGATCCTCGTCATGGGCGATATGAACGACGACCCGCAGGACAAATCGATGGCTGAAGCTCTGGGAGCCAAGCGTAAGATGAAGGACGTACCCAACGAGCCGGGCGGACTGTGGAACCCTTGGTGGGACATCCTCGCTTCAGGCACGGGTACACTGCAGTATGATGGCAAGTGGAACCTTTTCGACCAGATTATCGTGTCAAACGCCTTGCTCGACCGCGACGGTAAGAAGAATTACGAGTCGCTGAAGCTTTGGAACTACCAAATCTTCCGCCGCGACTATCTGTTCCAGAAGGAAGGCAAGTATAAGGGCAACACCCTGCGCACCCATGCCGGCGGCGCGTGGCTTAATGGCTATAGCGACCACCTGCCCACCGTGGTGTACCTTATCAAGGAACAAAAAAAGTAAATTGTAAATTGTCAAATCGTCAATTGAAATGACCATTATCGGAATAGCTGGCGGAACAGGTTCTGGTAAGACCACCGTCGTCAAGAGAATTGCTAAGGCACTGCCGCCCCATTGTGCGGCAGTGATTCCCCTCGACTCGTACTACAACGACACCACGGGATTGACGCCCGAGGAGCGGAAGGCCATCAACTTCGACCATCCTGACGCCTTCGACTGGAAACTGCTCGCGGAGCATATCAAGATGCTCAAGGAGGGGAAGGCCGTAGAACAGCCCACCTATTCTTATATTGAAAGCAACCGCCAGAAGGAGACCATCCACGTAGAGCCTAAGCCCGTCATCATCATTGAAGGCATCATGGCACTGCACTACAAGCGGTTGCGCGACATGATGGACCTGAAAATCTTTGTCGATACCGACGACGACGTGCGTCTCATCCGCAACATCCGCCGCGACGTCGTGGAACGAGGTCGAACGGTAGACATGGTTCTTGACCGCTATGAGAAGGTGCTCAAGCCGATGCACGAGCAGTTTATAGAACCCACGAAGAAGTTTGCAGACCTCATCATCCCCTGGGGTGGAGACAATAGGACCGGAATCCATATCCTTAAGACTTATATTCAGGGAATAGTTACCGGCGTCTAAGCTTCCTCATCTTCCGCCTCAGTAATCTCCTCGAACGTGTCGAGCTGTTGGGGCTGTTCCTGGGCTTTAATCCAGGCGCGCTTGTCGCGGTAGAACTTCAGTGCGTGGACCAGCTCGACTAAACCGTAGACCAATGTACACCAGCCGAGGATGAGCATGGCCATGTTAAGCGGCTCCATGGGCTTGAGCATGACATAGAGGCCTGTGAGGAGGATGAGCGTCGGCATGACCAAGTACCAGAAGCTGATGCGTCCGTAGCGGCGTCCGCTGATGAGGCTCATATACTGGTTGATGGCTCCGAGTATGAGGATAATGCCGATGATGTACATCAGAGCCGAGACGAAAGCCGTCGGCGTGAAGACGAGGATGAGTCCAAGGATGGCGCTGCCGATACCCACAATGGGGAATGTCGGCTGTTCGCCGGCCACGAGGTGTCCCTCGGTGTCGTAGATTTTATACTCGCTGACGTGGCGCTTCGACCAGAAATAGGTGACGCACGAGATGACACCCGAGGCGAGGAAGAGTACACCGATGGCCACCGTGATGCCTGTCACCGTGTTATCGGGGAATTTAATCAGCAGAATGCCGATGACAATAGCGCACAGCGCGCGGAAAACGGAACTCTGTAATATCTTTTTCATTTGTCTAATCTCCTTTCTACTTACTCCTTATTCCTTACTCCTCACTCCTTTACCTCCTGACTCCTCAACTCCTCAAGAGCGCGACAGAGCTGATCGGGACATGATGTCCCCTTGGTGCCGCAGCGGATGCCGTCGAGCTTGCGTATCACGTCGTCGATATGCTGCCCGCGCACTAACTGGCTCACACCCTGTAGATTGCCATTGCAACCACCCAAGAAAAACACCTGCTGGATAATGTTGTTCTCGTCGGCCGTCACGTCAATCATCTTTGAACACGTGCCGCGAGTCTCGTACTGTACATGCTTTGTCTTCATAAGTCGTTATTTTTGCGTAATCAGTTACATTTCCTTTTCACTGTGCAAATATAATCAAAAATATCGAGGATATGATAATTCGCAACATAAATTAAGAAAAAGTGTGGCGGTTTCTTTGTTTTTAGCCCGACTTTTCGTAATTTTGCCGACATGAAAACAACGTTGTTATTGGTGCGTCACGGAGAGACGGTGGATAATGCGGCTCAGATCATGCAGGGACAGACGCAAGGACGGCTCAATGAGGTGGGGCTGCAGCAGGCGCGCGACCTGCGTGACAAGATGGCTCGTATGGAGATTGACGTCGTGGTGGCAAGCGACTTGTATCGGTCGGTACAGACGGCTGAGGTGTTGGCAGAGCCTCACCGCTTGCCGGTGGTGCAGACGCCGCTGCTGCGCGAGCGTGACTGGGGCAGTTTCACAGGCCGTTATATTCCTGACTTGAAGGGGGCTCCGTGGTCTGACGACATTGAGACGTTAGACGCGCTGTTGGAGCGGGCACGACAGTTCCTGGACTTTATCAAGACGCACTATGAGGGAAAAACAGTGCTTGCCGTAGGACACGGTATCGTTAACAAGGCGATACAGGCTGTCCATTACGGCAAGCAGATGCGTGAGGTGGAGCGTATGACCAATTGCGAGGTCCGCACCTTGATTCTTTAGTTTCTTTTGTTTAACGGTGGCCTTTGCCGAAGTGACCGCCTCCGCGGCTGCCGCCTCCTGCGTTACCGCCGCTGCTGTGGCTACTGCCGCTGCCACCACCACGGGTGAAGCTTCCGCTGCCACTGTGGCTACCGGCGCTGCTGTGGCTGCTGCCGCCACGGTTGTAATTGCTGCTTCCAGTGCTGCCGCCACGGTTGTAGCTGCCGCTGTTGTCGCGGCTGAAGTGTCCGCTGTTAGAGCGCTCGTAGCCACCGCGGTTCTCGCTGCGATTGTAGCTGCCACTGTTTCCACCGCGATTGCTGTATCCGCCGCGATTGTTGTAGCCGCTATTGTCACGACCCCCCTGATAGTGTCCGCCACCCTGGTAATGACCGCCACGCTGTCCTGTAGCGCGGGTAGAACTGCCGGCACGTGAGCCGCGGTAGTCGCCGCGATCGTAGCCGTTGCGCATTCCGAAGTGGCTGCGTCCCTGTGGTAGGGCGGGGCGGAAGTGGCTGCTGTGGCCGTGGTAGTAGCCGTTAGCACCGTGACGATGCCAGGCGTGAGCACCGCGATAGGTGGCGTAGAAGTGCGGACGACCGAAGTAGAAGTAGTCGCGGCGCGGGTAGCGGGCGTAGATGCCGAAGTGCCAGTAGCCGGCGTCCCAGTAGAGCGGGCGGTAGAAGTAGGAGGCTGCCAAGAAGGCATCCCACTGCCACTGGTAGAGGATATAGCTCAGGTCGAGGTTGCGGCGCTCCCAGTAAGTGCCGTAGACGTCGTCGACGCTGGTCACGCCCATCAAGTAGTCGAGGTTAATCTCGTAGGCGGCTTCGTACTGTGCGTCCGTAAGATTCAGCTCGTACGCCATCTTGTCTGTCAGGAACAGGGCCTCGTTGCGGGCCTGCTCGTAGCTCATTGCTTTGCCCGTAGCTGCCGTCAGCAGCATCATTGTCAGGGCTATCATCATCTTCTTCATAACTGTAGAGTTTTTATCGGTTTGACATGTTTGTTACTTGTTCACGCTGCAAAGTAACAACAAAAACGCGACCTGTGCAAAGGATTTTCCCTAAACCATAAGGGGAAAATCCCTATACTATCAGTTAGAAAACCTTACCGAAGGCAATCTTGGCAAATGTCAGTCCGAGAATCTTGAAGTCGAGCGCCCATGAACGGTGCTCTAAGTACTCAAGATCCATATCCAAGCGGCGCAACATCTTCTCCATGGTGTCGGTATAGCCGTTGTAAAGTGTGGCCATCGATGTAATGCCAGGACGGATCTGGAAGAGGTATTGGTAGCGCATATCGTGCTCCATAATCTGGTCGATGAAGAACTGACGCTCAGGACGCGGGCCGACGAACGACATCTCGCCCTTGAAGACATTCCAGAACTGCGGCAGTTCGTCAAGATGGTGGGCACGCAAGAACCGGCCAATCTTTGTCAGACGGTCGTCATCATCCTTGTCGCAGAGAGCAGGCCCCTGCTTCTCGGCGTCGACCTTCATACTACGGAATTTATAGATGTAAAAAGGCCTGCCGAAACGCCCGATGCGCTCTTGGCGGAAAATGACGGGTCCGTTCTTCTCGCGCTTGATAGCTATGTAACAGAACAGGAACAGGGGGGAGAAGATAATGAGACAACACAGCGCAACAAACAAATCGAACACACGTTTTACGTTGCGCTCAAATCCGTTCATTCCGTCAATGATATATCCACTGCTGTGAACCGTCATATATGTGTTTTTTCCTGTTTGCTTATTGATCTGTTACTATATTAACGAAGCATATCGCTATTTATTGCGGATGACTGCAATTTTTTGGAAAAAAAATCAGTCAACAGCAAAAACGGGTGCAAAGGTACGAAAAAATGTTTATTCCACCAAACGAATGTGTGACTTTATCGTCTTAGGAGGCTGATGTACACCAAACGGCGTAGCTTGTTGGGCATATTGCGTACGACAGCGCGGTATGCTATATTCCGAGCCATAGTGCTCCAGTCGATGAAGCCTATCTGGTGAAGCTGGTGTTGCAGTTTGATCTCCGAACGCGTGTACTTGAAGCCTCCTCGCCGCAGGAACATATCATCAGACATACGGAAGTAGAGCAGCGACTGCTGGATGTTATGAAAACGACTACCGGCCATAATCATGCGTATCCACAGGTAGTAATCCTCAAACAGATAGAAGTGCTGGTAACCGCCTGCTGCTTCGACGGCCTGACGGCGGAAGACGACGGTAGGGTGGTTCAGCGGGTTTCGCTGACGGGCGAAGTTGACAATGTCTTTGTGGTCGCGTGGCGGTCGGCGTGAGGAAATGACATGCGACACATCGCCCGTAAACTCATCTATCCAGCAACCACAGACGTCCGTTTCTGGGTGTTGTTCCATCCATTCTATCTGCGTCTTGAAACGTTCGGGCTTTGAAATATCATCGGTATCCATACGGGCAACGAGGTCAAACGAGCAGTGGCGCAGTCCTTCGTTCAGCGCATCGCCAAGTCCGTGACACTCTGCCAGTGGGACTGTCTTTAGTTCATTATGGGCCGCCTGAAAACGAGCTATTACCTCCAGTTGTTGCTCTGTCAGCGGACCGTCCTGCACCAGTACAACCTCAGAAGGTGGCAGCGTCTGGTTAAAGATGCTGTCAAGACTCTGTCGGAGAAAGTCAGGATTCTCCTTGTTATAGACGGACATAAGGACCGAAAAATTCGTCATAGATGGCTGTCAGGAGGCTGTTGCCTTTTTTTGCGTCGGCAAAGGTACAACTTTTTTTTTATAAACAGCCTGTTTTGACGGAATATTTCTATTTCGGCGGCAGAAAGCCTTAAAGCGACAGGTAGAGTTGCTTATATTGGGAGATGATGCTCTGCGGGTCGAAGCGTCTCCTGACAGCATCGATGTCGACCGTTATGCCGATAGTCTGTGCCACCTTGTCAACAAACTCTTTTGAGTCACCGTAGTGGTAGATGGAATGGCCGTCGATGCCCTCCATATAGTCGGCAATGCGCACCCTGTCGGACATCAGTACAGGTGTGCCTTGCACCATTGCTTCGAGGGCGACAAACGAGAATGCTTCGTACTTCGATGGGACAACAAGTAGTGACGCCTGCCGATACAGTCGTAGCAACTCTTCGTTTGAGATGTTTGAGTGGCGTGTGATGTCGGCTCTGCTAAAAGGCTGCTCGCCACTACCTACGCAGTGGATGTCGTAAAGATGTTCAGGCAGTGCTGCCAGTTGATGGAAACCTTTGACATGGTCGTCGAGGCGGCCAACGAAGAGTATCATCTTCGGGATGCGCTCCTCCTGACGTGATGCCTCTTCCACAACGTTGTTCCAGTGTGGAATCTGCACCACCCGTGGGTGGATGGATCGGAAGAATCGCGTGTCTTCGTTATTGATGGTTGTCACGACGTCGGCAAAGCGCTGAATGGCCGGTTTCATCCGTAAATAGAAAAATAGCCGTCCGGCCAAAGGGTGTCCCAGATAGCAGAATGGATGGAAGTGGGCGGTATAGACCACCTTCTTCCCCATACGATGTGCCATCTGCATGGCGTCTATTGTCCCTTGTGCGGTATAACCGTTGACGTGTACGATGTCAGCCTCTGCAACATACGGTTCGAGGTCGCTGTCACGATAAGTATAATGAAACAGGCGCGACGGTTGTTGAGGGATGTTCGTCACAGGCAGCACCCTACAATCGTCGTCCTGGCAGAGCAGGCGTTCCAGTCCCCGACAATAGTTGTCGGTGCCGCCAGGCTTGTTCTCGCGTATCTGCAATATCTTCTTCATCATCGTTATACTATGTCAGCCGGAAAATAATGATGTCGCCAGCACCTATGGTATAGGTGGACTTGACATGCTCTTCATGAAGCGCTTTTGTGATACGGCGTGGGGTGTCGTTCTTCACTTTGATGTACAGCTTCATGTCGTGATTGTAGTCTTTGTTGACAAGGCAGAGGTAACGGTGGCCAGACTGTTCGAAGGTCGATACAACCGCCCCGCGACGTCCCTTGACTTTCAGCGAACTGATATTCTGGGGTATGGTCGTTTGCTTTGTGGCGCCCGTCGACACCTTGCCGAGATGACAAACGGAAAAGACTTTGCTGCCATAGAACAGTCTTGAGACGGTTTTCAGTTCCTGATTCACCTTTTGAACCAAAAAGTATGTGCTCGTCTTTTTGCCGTCCTGACCGATGGGACCGTTATGGTAATCATAGACACCGTCAGGCTCTGGCGTCCAATAAGTAAAATACTGTATGGCCTGTGCGCCGTAGGCCAAGTTGGAATAGGCCTGTAATAGCAAAGTCGCCATCGTCGGTTGTGGATAGACGTAGTGAGGTACCGACAGGACAAAACCCCAGAAAGGCTTCCCTGTCTTTAGGCTTTGACGGCGTACCATCTCCAGATTGTGATACCAGCCGTCGCGCAGACCGTCGTGAGTTATGGGATAATAGTCGAACGACAGCTGTCGGCATGAGGTGGCAGAGGCAATGTCAAGATAATCTTCATACGTGCGTGTCTTCAAGTGACGCAGCGTGCCGTCATTGTAATAGGGGTGCAGATTGATGTAGAAACAATGGCTATCGTCAACCTTCTTCAGTCGCGACATCTCTTCTTGTAATCTGTTTATCTCATCAGCCGTCGGTTCGTCTTGTAAGACATATCCGAAGAACCCAGGAACATTTTTCAGAACGGCAGCTGATTTTTCCGGATGCTCATGCGTATCTGTGCAGTGCCCTAAGATCTTAACTCCGTACTTGTCGGCCAGGTGACAGGCGTTAATCATCTGTTCCAAACTGCCGTAAACATACAGGCTGACATTAAAGCCGCACTCGCTGAGGGTCTTGAAGTTTTCATCAGTAGACTTGTCGTAGGGTACCCCCATATAGGCGATGATAGGCATCTCGTTCTCTTCTGTTGCAGACAACCGTGACAGATTCATACAAAAGAGGCATAGCATCAGTAGCGAGATATAACGGTAGTTCCTGACGTGTATCGTATCGAGACACAGCTTGACCAAGTGTTTCATATAGAACACCCATTTTGTCTTTTGGTCTGTAAACTTGCTTTGTGGCTGGTAGCCCTTCCAAGGCGTCTGTGCGAGGTATTCGTAATATTTATAGGTGTACGGATTCCGGCTCTCTCTGTTCCACGGTTTGAAATAGCCAGTGTAGTGGATGACCTTTGGTGATTGCAGGGCATCACGCTGCTGCTCGTAGCGGGCTGGCAGCGTGGCACGCCGTATCAGACAGGTGTCCATCACATTGTATTGTAGGTCGAAGAACTGCTTCTTGTCATACAACAGTGCGTTCAGCACGTCTTGGTCGTGATACCTGATAAGGGTATGGTTCTTGCGTATAAACTCACTGGCCTTTGCCACAGAGAAAAACTCACGCAACCGCTCTAAGTGAATGAGCAGCACACCTGCGTTGAAGTAGGAGGACGACTGCGGAATGGACATGCGCCGACAGCCGTCAGAGCTAATCGGCTCCAACTCTTCCAATGCCGCTATGCACTTCCCGTCTTGGAACGTCGTGTTCCACAGACCGTCGAGCGGGCCGTCAATAATGATATCGCAGTCAATATACAGTATCTTCCGAATGGTTTTGGGCAGCAGGTCGGCCATGAAGAGCCTGAAGTAGGTGGCAATGGTCAGCGTAGGGTTGATAGTACCTGGCCCTACGGGGAAGTCGCGTGTGTCAGCCTCGTTGACGAAATAGAAGTTTACCGTGCTTCCTGACGCTGCACAGATGTTATTTACGAGTGCCTGATTGCTTTCGCTGATACGGTCTGAAATGATATGAATTGTGTGCGCCCCTGGGTTGTTTGCCAGAAACGAACAGATGGTCACCCCTGCATGTTGGGTATAGTTGTCGTCGAAGGTAAGAAGCAGTTCCATAGCACTCAGTCATTGTTTCACGGTTAATAGTAGCCTCGCTTAATACGCCGTCTGTAGCGTAGCTTTGCTGCCAGATATTTGATAACCGAGCCATATCCAAGGGCAGACAACATACGATAGTAGGCGGCGTTATAGTTGAAAAGCTCGATGAAGTGGCGTAACCTGTAGACGATACCTATCTGTGCTGCTCCTACTCCGACACCGAGGCTGTTGTCGCCATGCTGGCGGTAGTAGATAGTCTGCTGGGGAATGCCGTAGAGTCGGCCTTGCTGACTCAAGCAACAAAGACAAACCCAGCAATCGTGCATCATCACTACCGAAGAATAAGGCAGGCAGGCCTCCTTTGCCTTGCGATTGAAGAGCATGGCGCAGCCTGTGACGATAGCCGAGGCTCCTGCATCACGAAACGTCCGGATGTATTCAGGATAGTTGCTCAGATACTCCCACATAGAGCGGTTGACAACCTTTAGGTCTTCGGCAACAACAGTCAGGTCGGTACAGATGATGATGCCCGCCTCAGGCTGCTCCTGCTCTCTGACCTTCATCTCTTGAAGTGACAGCGCCGTCTTTTCCGGCAGCCACACGTCGTCTTGGTCGCAGAACATATAGTAAGGGGCGTCCACCCGTTCCAGCATACTGAGGAAATTCTTGCAGGCTCCGCCCTGTGACGGATATGTCAGAATTGTTATCTTGTCAGGATGTTTCTCTTTGTATTCAGTGACGATGTTGATGGTGTCGTCTTGCGACCCGTCGTCATGCACGAAGAGGTGCCAGTCGTCGCAGGTCTGGACAAGCAAGGAGTCCATCTGTTCTCTCAGATACCTCTCCCCGTTATAGGTAGCCATCAGTATGGCAATACTTGAGTTACACGATACCTTCACTTGTCTTGTTCTTGTAGAAAATCTGGTAATACTTCCATGCATTCGCCACCATACCGGGTACGTTGATGACACACATCACCCAGACGATGCTTGTCACGTCTCTAAAGGTGTTTCCGGCGTACCATGATAATGGAACGAAAGCCACCGTGGCGATGATGGTGAAGATCAGTTGTATTCGTAGTGCGTTGACGCCGTTCAGAATATAGGAATAGCGTAAGCTGACGACTAACACGAAGATATATGCCGCCATAGCTGCCGACAGTTTGACAGGTATTTTGACTTCGTCACCAATCCAGATGTCATATACGAATCCGGACAGCAGGACCATAACCACCAGAATGGCCAAAGAAACCATCACCACTATATCCAGCTTACGCGATGCGTTTCTAATCCATGTCATATCCCCTCGGCTATATGCATCGGTAGTGGCATTCCAGAAGGGCATGGCTATGATGTTGAACGCTACCAGTACAAGACTGAAATAGCGGTAGGCTATTTGGTAAGGTGTCACCTCTGACGGTGAGAAGAGCTTACTGATGATAACGTTGACTGAGGCAAAGAGCACGACGCTGAATATCTGCAGGACAAAGAACTTGACGCCTTGGCTGCACAACTGGCGCGACATATGCTTGTCAATAAATCTAAACGACGGTCTGTACTGCGGATAGCGGAAGAAGAAAGTGTAGGGATAAAAGATACTCCAAACGATAAGCGGTGACAGGGTGTTGATAAACACGACATACATCAACGAGCGGCAGCCCAGCGTATAAGCTAGAAAAGTGACCGCCAATGCCAGTGTCTGTCCCAAACACATAATCAGATTACTGACAGCCGGTAGCTGTAGTCCCATATACAGGTTGCCAATGGCCTTGAGTATGAAGGTGATGCTGGTCAGTGTCAATGCCACCGTCAGTATGACATCAAGCTTAGGCACCACTGTGGGGTCGACACCCAAAAGACTGTAGATGTCGGTCAGCTGGATAAAGGTGCAGAAGAGCAGCAGCAGGGGGATGATGATGAGTGTCAGAATGAAGAAGGTAGATGATACGGCCATGCGTACCTTTTTGGTGTCGCCCAATGCCACAAACTTGGCAACAGTGTTGCGCAGTCCGTTGCCCAGGCCAATATCCATAAAGTCAATCCAGATCAGTATGCCGCTAATCGTCAGCCAGACACCGTTGCTGTAGGCACCAAGCATCTTCAGCGTCAGTGGCACCATGAGTAAAACCACCAAAGCCGACCACCCTTTCACCACAGCCGAAGCCACGATGTTCTTGAGGATGAGGAGCGTGCGCTGATTGACGTTAGCTAACATACGTTTTTCACTTTACTATTTATAAAAGAACAGTGCGAGTGCATAGGCAATGACACTGGATACGAATCTGAAGGTAGAGATAAAATTGCTAATGGCAATGCTGACGATTCTCGGCGAGAAAGCATATACTGAGGCCGTCCATAATATAATGGTGGCGATAGAGAAATAGTCGTTCATGCGATTACCCAGAACGGCGCTGACACCGTGGGCAAAGAAAAGGAAGCAGAAGCCGATGGCCTGTACCTTGATGGCTATGGGTACATACTTGCAATGCTTTGTAAGTAGTTCGCTATAATAGATAGACGCCGTATATAGCACAAAGTTTATCCAGATGAGGATATTGTTCCTGAGTGGCCAGCCTGCGAGTTCATCTTCCAGTCCCTTGTCCTTCAGTTCACGGTAGTGGGTCAGCTTGTCGCCTCCGAATTCATCGGGCACAAGCAGCGAGAGGTCCAATTCTGCAATATAGGCAACCAGTCCGACAGGAATAATAAGATACAGTATCGTTTTCTGCCATCCGGGCAATTTGTCTTTCAGCAGGAACAGCACCAGACCCGCTGCTGCAGAATAGTGGAAAAGAAATCCGATGAGTATGCATGCCAATGACATCAACTTCTTCTTCTCCACATAGAAGTAAATAGCCCAAAGGAACAGACCTGCTGCCACACCGGCACGCATCTGCACCATCTCGTGCATCATATAATAATAGGATATATAGATAGTGAGCGTCAGGAGCGGAAGTTTTGACAACTTCCACAATGCAGGCAGATGAATGACTATTGAGATGAAGGCGTATGTCATGAAGAGGGCATTTACGCCAAGCATCATCGGTCTTAATATGGATGTAAATAACTTAAATGTTGGCTCTGTTAGCTCTTGCATAATAGCATTGCTGCCATAGTACATACCTTCATATTCTACCGTGTCTGGGACGGAACCTACCTCGCGCAGACCGGCTATCAGAATCATGATGATGCCGAATATGATATAAAGGATTACCTTGTCCCTTTTTAGAAAACGCTCTTCAAAAAAGGACGAGACCATACAGGCAGTGAACAGCAAAGCCAGTGAAATGACCATGTTACTTGTTTTTCGCCAATAGCCAGCCCGATAGTATGACAAACGACAGTAGCATCATGACAATGGAAATAATCATGCGCTTGGGACCTGCAGGTTTGACAGGAACCGATGCACTCTCGATGACGGTAAAGGCTGGCGTCGCCTCCTGTAGCTTTGCTCTGGCCGCCTGAAGCTGAGTGTTCATCGCGGTGTGAATGTTATACTTTGCTTGCATGTCGTTTTCCAACCGTTCAACCTTAGCTTTATAGGTGGTCAGCACAGAGTTGGTATATGCATCGGCACAAGCAGCATAGCGGTCTACAGCCTTGTCGTATTCTGCCTTGCTCTCTTCGTATAGCTTCTGGTAATATTCATAGTCAATACGTGCCTTGTTTGTGCGGTAGTCGGTAATAAAATCCTGTAGTTTCTGACACGTAGCATCGGCTATTGTTGCACATACCAGTGGATCTTGGTCTTTGATGGTGATGGTTACAACGTCTGTCTTTTTGTCGACATAGCAATGAATCTTACCCTGCACGGCATCGAAGATGTCATTCTGCCGTTTTGTTAGATTAAAAACAGAAAGCTTCTCCGTGCCGTTCTGGGTGTCCTGTAAAGGTGGCTTAATCCACCCCATAATAGTACCCATAACAGCAGACCACCACGGTTCCTTCTGCTTGTCTCGTATGTAGGTATAATAGTTGCATGACACCTCGCCGTCCTTTGTCTTGACGTTGATAGGCATCAGTTCCGCAATAAACTTCTTTGAAGCCAGCACGTCAGGGTATATCTCAGCAAAGATAGCATCCTGCGAGTTCATTTTTGCCAACGAACTACCCAAGCCTATTGACGATGCTAACGACCCGAGAGAACCCGAGAATGACGTTCCGGAAGTCTCTGGTGCCAAACTGACTGTGCATTTGTAGTATCGTGGAACGCACACCATCAGTAGATAGGTGATGATGAGCGTAGCAGACATGACATAACAATACTTCTTCCTGTAAGGCCACAGCTTCCGGGCTATCTCGACAAAGTTAATGGCTTTTATCTCTTTCTTGTCTTCTTCCATAATCCTTACTTATTTAACAAGGTTGGCAATGGTGGCAATCATCGTAGCAATAGAGGCGGTAGACGTACCGATGGCTAACCATTCGGTCAAGCCGAGACCACGTTTCTTGGCTTTCGTCGGCACGAGGATCTGACAGCCGGGAGCTGGTCGATGCTTACGGTCGGCCTTGGCTACGTTGCCGTTCATGTAGATGATGATGGTTTGGCTGCGCTTACCTGTCGAACTGACACCACCTGCTAAGTCGAGGTAATAGTTGGTTTTCTCGCCGGCTTTGTATTGCACGGTGTTGGGGTAGAGCACCTCGCCGTTGATGGTAACAGTACTGGTGAATCGTGGTACGACGATGCGGTCTCCTTCGCGCAGCACGATGTCATCCTCGCCACCGGGATTCTTCAAGGCTTTGTCCAGCTCGATAGCTACCGTCGTGGTGGTCATCGTCTGCAGCTTCTTGACGTCGATAGAGTCGTTGCCCGTGTTACGCTGCGCTGTACGCAACATCACCTCCATCTGTTCACGTTCTTCCTGCGTCATCTGGCGTACCAGCTTGGCACCTTCAGGATAGGCGCGCTTGGTCAGACCACCAGCCTGTTTGATAATCTCACTTAGTCGCTGGTTGCTACTTGACAGCGTATAGTTTCCTTTGAACTGCACCTCACCCTCAATCGTGACATTCTGCTGTTCGTTGTATTTCGGGCTGCGGCGGACGTAGATCTCGTCAAAGGGCTGCAACGTAAAGTCGTTAGTCTCGTTGATGTTGAAGTCTTTGTCGATGCTGAAACTATAGGTGAAAGCCAAAGTGTCGCTGGCTTCTGAGGCTTCGGGGTCGATGATACGGCGAGCCACGTCAACCTTGGCTAATGAGGCAGCATTGGTAAGTCCGCCAGCCTGCAAAATGGCGTCCTCCACAGTTTGGTTGGCAGCGTATTTATAAGTACCGGGGTAAGGAACCTCACCATGGATGGTGATAGTCTTGTCGGCTTCCTTCTCTTCGTTGCTGGCAATATAAAGCACATCTTCGCTCTTCAGAGGGACGTCGGGCGACGTGCCATTGAGAATGCCGCTGACGTCGACACTCAGTACTTCAAGCGACCTGTCAGGGCGTGTGCGGTGCATGACGGCATGTTGGCCGATGGCTTCTTCTGTCAGTCCGCCACAGGCCTCAACCAACGACTTGACAGTTGTGATGTGTCCCCCTACCTGATAGTGACCAGGGTGGAAGACGGCGCCGATGACCTCAGCCGTATTCTGGTAGCGCACGAAGGTAGAGTCTACATATACAGAGTCCTCATCCATCATACGGAAGTCGTTCATGTCAAACTCGCCGACGCTAAACACTGAGTACATTGCACCAGCCTTACGGTTGACGCGGATGGATTTTGTAAATGCGTCTCCAGTAAAGCCACCGGCATAGCGCAGCAATGTGGCGGCACTCTCCGTCTTCTTCATCTCGTAGAACATAGGGCGTTTCACCTTACCGGCAATACACACCAGCGACTCGTAAGGTCCGACGGTGATGATATCGTTGTCCTGTAGACGGACATCACCGGTCAGATGGCCATTGAGCAGGAAGGCATAGACGTCAACACTCGATATCTGACGGCCATCTCGGAACACCTTGATGCTACGCAGTGTACCGATGTCGTTAGGACCACCCGCCATATAGAGGGCGTTATAGACGGTAGCAAAAGCTGACATGGTATAGGTACCGGGGGTTTTGACTTCGCCTGTCACACTAATGGTGATGGTGCGTGTCTGACCTAATGTCAGTTCTATCTGGGAGTCCTGATAACGTGGGCCAATAACCTGACGGAGACGGTTCTTGGCCTGACCGACGGTCAGACCGCCTAACTGTACGACGCCAACTCCTTCGATGGTGATATAGCCGTCAGGGGAGATGGTCTCGGTAATGCTCTCCTGCGAAGCACCCCAGATGTCGACGTTCACTTCGTCGCCAGGGCCTAAGCGGTAGTTCTGGGGTGTCGCGATGTTCATGGAACTCTCGAAAGTCATGTCTTTACGATTGAAGACGTCGTGGCCGAAGATTTTACGTCCTTTCTCCTTCTTCTTGAAATCCTCGTCGTCAAAATACTTCAGCGAATCGGGCATCATGAAGTCCATAGCCTCGTCCATCTCGACAAACTCGTCGTCTTCGTCATCATACGTGTTCTTCTTCGTCTTGGGACGTCCGTCCTTCTTACGGTATTTCGAGACGTTACGCTTCTCGCGCTCTTTTTCTTCATAACGCTTCTCGCCGTTGGCCTGACGCATACGGTTCTTTACGTCCTTGGAACCGGCGGTAATATCGTCAGCACCAAGGGCACCGTTTTTCATCTGGCGCTGGTACTTCTTCTGGATGCGGCGAATCTGTTCGATGGTGACACCACGCTGCATCAGGTCGGTCACGATCTTTTGTCGTGATACGCCCCTGGCGTTCTGTTCAATGACATAATCCATCACCTGATTGTCGGTCATTCCTGACTGGGCTTGGGCATATCCAATGGCCAGCAATAGGCAAAGCAATACGGTAGTAAAGCGTTTCATCTTTATTAAATAGGTAGGTTTTTTACATTATTTATAACCGCAATTCCCCATGATTATTGTGAAATAAGCGGCAAAATCGTTGCAAAGGTACATATTTTTTCGCAAATAACTTGCAATATCCGAAAAAAGTAGTAACTTTGCACCGAAATTACGTGACACGTTCACTCTTGGGGTTGACTGGATTTGACGGCGAGATGAAATGGTACGTAAGCACGCGGAGGCTCGTTGGTTCCCTCCTAAATCTGAGTCAGCAGAAAATTAATTGGCAACAATGAGTATGCTCTCGCTGCTTAATCGAAGTACAGTAGATTACGAGCTTAATTCCACTACCAGGTAGAGGAACGAGACGTCGCTCCAAGGATGTTGTTCCGAATCCGAAGATCAAGCGGCGCAGGTTAAATCGGAAATAGTCTTGACAGGCCTCGATGTCAGGATGAAGTTTTAGAGGATAAGGCTGTGATTGGTGGCTTGGGTCTTGTCACAGCACGAAAATGAAGGCCAAGATAAGCGTGTAGAAAGCGTATGGTTTCCTTGTGCGGACGAGGGTTCGACTCCCTCCAGCTCCACAATGATTTAGAAATCGCTAACCTTTAATGAGTTAGCGATTCTTTTTTATAAAACAGGTAAGGTATGAAGAAGATTTTGACATGTTTACTGGCTATTTTGGGGATGACGACAGCCTGTGGTCAACAGAATTTTGAGAATGCCGACGTTCAGGCTTTCTCACGGTTGACAGAAGATCCTGATGTCGTGGTATTGGACGTGCGCACCGCCGAAGAGTTCAAGGACGGTCACATCGAGGGAGCTGTGCTTATCGACCAAGGGCAAAGCGACTTTGTCGAGAAAGCGAAGGCCGCTTTACCGCTTGACAAGAGGGTGGCGGTGTATTGCCGCAGTGGCCGCCGCTCTGCCAATGCTGCCGGAAAGCTGGCAGCAGAAGGCTATCAGTGTGTGAATCTTGTAGGCGGCATTTTAGCATGGAAGGAGGCTGGGAAGTCCGTCGTGACCACAACTTATGAGGTGGATGTGTTCAAAACCAAGAGCGGGAAGACGGTCAAGTTCCATGCACTCGTACATGCCAGCATTCGCATCGAGTATGACGGCAAGGAAATCGAAGTCGACCCTGTGGGCAAGTTAGGCAATAAGCTCATTAACTATGCTGCCATGCCCAAAGCCGATTATCTCTTTGTGACACACGAACATGGCGACCACTTCGACCGTGAGGCTATCAAAAGTCTTTCAGACGAAAAGACGCGCTTCATTACCAACAAACGTTGTGCCGAGATGTTCGGCGCAGGTGAGGTAATGGCAAACGGCGACGTGCTGAAACTGGCCGATGACTGTACGATAGAAGCCGTTCCTGCCTATAATACTTCAGAGGGACGTACGCAGTTTCACCCTAAGGGCCGCGACAACGGCTATATCCTGACCATCGACGGCTTGAGAATATACATCGCCGGTGATACGGAGGATATTCCAGAAATGTCTGCCATCAAGGACATCGACATTGCATTCCTGCCCTGCAACCAGCCTTACACGATGACGACAGAGCAACTGGTGAAGGCAGCAAGGACAGTGAAGCCCAAGGTGCTGTTCCCTTATCATTACGGACAGACGAACTTAAGCAGTGTTCCCGCTCAGCTCCAAGGCGAAGACATTGATGTGAGGATTCGTCATTACGAATAGCTGTTCATACATCCCCTAAATAGACGTGGCGGATGTCCATTGTTATCTGATGGTTATGTGGTCACAAAGATACGATTTTTTTTTCGTAAACTGATTTTTTTTTTAATTTTGTTGTTAAGTTACGTTTTTTTTTGTATTTTTGCGGTTGATATGTTTACAAAATACGAGAATTATTATGAATAGATCAATGACAATCCTGATTTGGCTGATGCTGTTGGCGACGAGTATGCTGGCTGGCTGTGAGAAGATGACAGACGAAGAGACCTCTGTGGCAGGCAAGAATGTCATCATTCGTGTGTCGGAGGTAGATGCAGGATGGGAAGGTCAATCCACCCGTGCGTTGGTTCCGATTACTGAAGTGTGTACCCGTGTGTGCTTTGCTGTCTATCAGGATGGTAGCAGGAAGAGCTATAAGAATCAGAAAACGGGTGACAGCGATTTCGGTTCATTTAGCTTATCGCTTGACGCGGGAACCTATCAGCTACTGGTTGTAGGTCACAGTGGTGCTGCCAATCCGACGACTACTAGTCCTTCCAAGGTGCAGTTTACTAATCCGAGTTCGTCGGGCGGCACGGGATTCACCGACACCTTTTATTATTATGGAACGTTAGTCGTCGGCAGTAGCGGTACACAGATGAACATCAGCATGAAGCGTGCCACGGCTATGTTCCGCCTGAAGACGAACGACGCAAAACCGGCAGCCGTGAAGCGTTTCCAGTTTTACTATGAGGGCGGCAGTGGAGCCTTTGATGCAACGACGGGCTATGGATGTGTTAACTCTAAACAGTCGGTGTTTGTCGATGCCACGGAGAGTGGACAGCAACAGTTTGAGATGTACACCTTCCCACATGAGGGTGATGGCGGTGTGACATTTACGGTGAAAGCCTTTGGTGCCGACGATAATATTCTGTATACAAAGGAGTTTGCAAATGTGAAGATGCAACGTAACTGTATCACTCAATATTCTGGCGATTTTTTTAAGAATGGCAACGTGACACCTTCTGATGATAAAGGTTCTGATGATTCCGATGAACCATCGTCGAACGTTGTTATGGTTAACCCGGAGTGGGGACAGACCTTCGAATACACATACTAAACTGACAATGGGCAAGAAAGATATTAACGAGATATTACAGCGTAATGTGGCCATCATGGCCAGTCATACCGAGAAAGAGGATGGAATGATGCCGGCAACAGGGGCACCGTTGCCTTCTGTGCTTGAGGTGAAACGTATCGTGCAGTTGGTGAAGACCATCATCTTCACCGACTACTTCCACAAGCGGCAGGCCGACGAACGTATGCGTTCCTACATCATCGGTGTGAATATGGAGGAGTTGTACGAACTGTTACAGCGGCAGATTGCCTGCGGCCTGCAGTTCTGCACGGAGTGCCGCGGCAATGCTGAAGAGTCGGCCAGGGGGCTGGCTCTGCGGTTTATTGATGAACTGCCCGAGATCAAACGGTTGCTGTATACCGATGTTGAGGCGATGTTCGACAACGACCCTGCCGCGCAGACCTATGGTGAGGTCATCTTCAGCTACCCCGTGGTGAATGCCATGACCCACTACCGTATAGCCCACGTCCTACACAGCATGGAGATACCCATCCTGCCGCGTATCATCACTGAGCAGGCTCATTCCAAGACGGGTATCGACATCCATCCAGGGGCGCAGATAGGAGAGTTTTTTGCCATCGACCACGGCACGGGCGTCGTCATCGGTGAGACCTGTATCATCGGTGCCCACGTGACGCTGTATCAGGGCGTGACCCTCGGGGCCAAGAGCTTTAAGTACGATGCGAATGGCAATATGCTTAACGTGCCGCGTCACCCTATTATCGAAGACTATGTCACCGTCTATTCCAATGCCTCTATCTTAGGACGCATCACTATCGGTCATCATTCGATCATTGGCGGCAATATCTGGGTGACAAACAACGTACCGCCTCACTCACGCATCCAGCAGAGCAAGGCGGTAGACTTATCGTTCCAAGGGGGCTTAGGAATCTAAGCCTCCTTTTTCTTTCCAAATTCCGGATCAATCTTAAGATAAGCTGTCACGATGTAGGTCATCGTGCAGGCCAGCATGACAATGATGAAGAAAGCCTGATAGCCGACGGCCTCTTGCAGTGCACCGGCAAACAATCCTGGAATCATCATCGACAGCGCCATAAAGGCTGTGCAGAGAGCATAGTGCGACGTCTTGTGCTCACCCTGACTATAATATATAAGGTATAGCATGTAAGCCGAGAAACCGAAACCGTAGCCGAACTGCTCGATGAAGACGCAGATGCTGATGACGATGAGGTTCGTGGGCAGCAGATAGGCTAACAGCACGTAGACGATGTCGGGCAGGGTGATGGCCATGACCATCGGCCAGAGCCAGCGTTTCAATCCGTCACGACTGGCGCAGATGCCACCGAGGATGCCGCCAACAGTGAGACCGATGACGCCCACCGTCCCTTGTACCAGTCCGTATTCGCCGTCGCTCAGACCGAGTCCGCCGTTGTGTGGGGCGTCAACCAGAAAGAGTGCTGAGATCTTTGCCAACAGTCCTTCGGGCATACGGTAGAAGAGCATGAAGCAGATGCCTACCCATACTTGGGGTTTCTGGAAGAAGGTGACAACGGTCTGGCGGAACTCCTGCCAGATGGCACTGGCAGTCTTCGTCTGTTTCTCACCATCCTCTGCGGGCCGGGGGAGCACCCAGTTATGATAGAGCCAGAAGGCAATGAACAATCCGGCCATCAGGTAGAAGACGAGGCTCCACGAGTAGCGTATGCTGCGTGTGATGACCTGCAGAGCGCCAGCCAACCCTACTAACAGACCGCTGGAGAATATGGTGGCAATGCGGTAGAACGTTGAGCGGATGCCCACGAAGTAGGCCTGCTCGTGCTCGTCGAGTCCCATCATATAAAAACCGTCGGCGGCAATGTCGTGAGTGGCACTGGCAAAAGCCATCATCCAGAAGAAGAACAGCGACCCCTGCAGCCACCACGCTACGGGGATGGTAAAGGCTACGCCGCCCAAGGCGGCTCCAATCAGTAACTGCATGGTGACAATCCACCATCGTTTGGATTTCAGCATATCGACGAACGGACTCCACAGGGGTTTGATGACCCAAGGCAGGTAGAGCCAGGAGGTGTAGAGAGTAATGTCGGTGTTCGACAGTCCCAGACGCTTGTAGAGGATGAGCGAGATGGTCATCACTGCCACATAGGGCACACCCTCGGCAAAATAGAGTGTGGGCACCCAGGCCCACGGGTTCCTTTTATTCATAGAGTTTCTTGATTTGTGCACCACGATAGTAGTAGAGTAATATGTCGTTGTATGGTTTTCCTTGTTCCCCCATGACGGCAGCGCCAATCTGGCATAGGCCGACGCCATGACCCCATCCGCGGCCGTTCAGACGGAAACAGCCTTCTGTCTTTTCTACTTCGAAACACGAGCTGTAGAGATGGCTTTCGCTCAACGTGCGGCGTATCTCCAGTTCCTTGCCGATAGTGAACGAACGCTTAGAGCCGACAATCTTCAGTTTCCAGATGCGGCCGCTCTTGCCGCGCTCCAAGGGTACGAGGTCGACAATGTCGCCTAAGTCCATCTTCAGTTTGTGGTTGACAAGCTCCGTCAGCTCGTCGCGGGTGTATTCCACGGTCCAGTGGTAGAAGTCGGGCGTCTCCTGATCGTAGTCGTTCAGCACTTGCGACAGGATATGCTTGTCGTGGGTGTTACAATAGGGACATTCCACCGATGTCAGATAGGGCTTGGGCGTATCTTCCCAACAGTATTGGAATTCTTCAGTCTGTCCGCCGCAGCATTTTGAGAAGCGGGCGTCGCAGATTTCATCACCATAGGTGAGAATCTGACCGCGGGTGGCTTTGATGGCCTCTACCACCGATGGGTTGTCGGCATGGGTGATACCCTGATAGCGCTGGCAGTGGTCGTCGGCACAGACGTCGAAGATTGTGTGGTCCTCGCGGTCGTACCAGCGTATAAGCTCATCGTCTTTTTTCGTGAACGAGAAGAACGAGTTGCTTCCTCCGTCCTTCAGTTGCCGCCGTTTCTCTATCTGTGCCAACAGCCACGAGCGGCTGATGACGGCATGGGCTTTCAGCAGCTCGGGCGACGATGTGGCTGACATCTCGCTGGAGATGACACTGGTCAGGTAACGCTCGATAGACAGTTCGTTGATGGCTGTGATATGGTCACTGTCTACCACCAGTCTCAATGAACCGTTGAATGTCTGCGTCTGCTTGCGCTCCCAATGGAAGCCTGAGCCGATGGTGACGTCGCGTAAAGAGAACGAGGCATCGGCTGACTGTGGTGTGAAGAGTAGTTCACGATACTGCTGTCCGCGCCATAGGATGCCACCCTCGCTGAATTCCACGGTCTGCTCGCCGGTGATGGCAGCGCCTTTGGCTGTATAGGGGGCGTTCAGCGTGAAAACGATTTTCTGTCCGCTGATGATGCCCACGCTGACTGTCGGCTCTTTGGTGTTAGGCATCTTGATCTTTGAACTCTGAGACTTGTTCTGCAGCCTTTCGATGACTTTGTTGAAGTCGACCTCCGAGAGTGCCACCTCTTGCAGGATGCTGACAGCCTGTTCTGCTGTCAGTTGGTTGAAGTCTTCCTCGCGGGGCGTGATGATGAGTCCTGCCATGTCAAGGGCGCCTGGCGATACCATGATATCACCATAGCAGGCTGGACGGTGCTTCGCTCTTGGGAATATCACCGACAGGTATTCATCGCCACGTCGCCAAGCCACAATGTTCATCATAGGCTCACTCCCATTAGTCTCATTGGTCCCATTAGTCCCATCACTCTCATAAGCCTCATAAAACTCCCTAAACAATTGCTCCCCTGCCTCTGCCGAATGACATCGGATAACCAGTGCCGGACAAGGATATTCGTTGATGACGGCTATCTCGTCGTTTTCAGACAACTTCACAATCGTTGTTGTCTCGCGCGATAACCGTTGCCAACTGTCTGTCAGTGGCAGGATGCTTGGCACGCCTGCTTGCAGGTGGGCATGGTCGGGGGCCGAGGCACCGCATTTCGGACCATTGTAGAACACCACTAACTCTGGACTCTTGTTGAGCAAGCGGTATATCTCACCATACATATCTTTAATAGCCTGCGGTGTGTGCTTCAGCGTCGGCAGCGTGAAATGCATCGGCAGGATGGGGTAGGGGTTGACCAGCAACTCCCAGCGTCCGTCAATGGTGCGCTTCATCTGCTCGGCAGGGCGGTTCTTGGCACAGAGGAAACAGGGGCGCTCGCCGATGCTCTGCTGGTCAATCTTGGCGCCGGTAGACACGATACGCGCGGGATTCCATTGCAGCATGACGGTCGATGTGCCTGTACTCAGCTCGCGTGTCTGTACACTGTTCAGCTGCTGATACCGTTGACGGGCGTCGTCCCACGTCGTCAGCTGACGCTCGAAGAACCGCTGTAGCGACGATTCTGGCATCGAGGCGTCGGCCTTGCCGCTAACCATCTGCTGGCGGGCTTTAATCTCCAGTGTACGCAACTGGTCTTTATAGCGGTTGTTGGCATTCACCTTGTCTACTGACAGGGCTGCGTCGCTGTTGCCGCCCCAGCGGCGACAGAGGTATAGTTCGTCGAAGATGCGGCCGATACGGTAGTGGCGCGAGAAAGCCAATCCTAAGGCGTAGTCCTCTCCATACGACGTGTTGGGGAACTGCAGCTGGCGCAATAGCGGGGTGAAAAAAGCGCGTGGCGCTCCCAGACCATTGATGCGCAGGGCGTTGTTCGGACCGTTCTCGTCGGTCCATTCCTTGTGGTCGATGAGTCCTGGCGGCAGGGTGTTCAGGTCGAAGTCGCACATACGGTAGCTGCCGATAATCATGGCGGCCTTCTGCTTGTAGAAAGAGTCGACCACCTGTTGCAGGGTGTTAGGCGACGAATAGAGGTCGTCGGAGTCTAACTGTACGGCAAAGCGTCCGCAGCGTGGATCGTTGATGGCTTCATTCCAGCAACCGCCGATGCCGAGGTCTGTGCGTTCGGGCGTAATGACGTATAGCTTGTCGTCATGGCATGACGACATGCGGGACAGAATGTCGCCAGTACCATCCGTCGAATGGTTGTCAACGACGATGACATTGTATTTGAAGGTCGTTTTCTGCTCTAAGGCACTGTTGACAGCATCGGCAATGGTCTTGGCGCGGTTGTAGACGGGAATGACTACCGAGGCCTCTGCCTCAAACTCCTGCTCGGCGAAGTCTATGGGGCGATAGTAGGATGGGTCTATCTTTGCACCGATGGCCTCTAAATGGGCGGTGGCAGCCTGCTCCATCTCTATCTGTACGTCGCGGTTGCGGGGATTCACATAGTCGAACTGTTTGACACCCGAAGCTCGTGTGTCGAGCTCCACCTCTGTGTAGAGCGTCTCATTCAAGTGCAACAACTGTCCTTCGCGACTGAGGAACAGACGCAGGGCATAGAGTCCGGCGTACTGGTAGTCGTGCTCACCTGCCTGCATGGCAAACGTATGTAGCAGACGGGTGCGGATAAGCAGCAGCGAGCCGAAGTCGAAATCGTCGCGAATGGCTCCCAGCTGGTAATCGATGGCTGGATGCCCCGTACGGTCGGCGTAGACGAGGGCTGCTCCAAAGTCGTCAGCAACACGCACCATGCGCTCAATGGCACCTTGGCCTAACGTGACGGGGGTAGGCTTGGTGAACAGCAGTACATATTCGGCTCTGGCTCGTTCGGCTATCGTCATGACGGCATTGCTGCTGGTCATGCCATTTGTCCAGGAAATGCATCTTACAACCTGACTCTCGTTCAGCTGCGACACGGTGGGTGCCATCATGTCGCGGTCGAAGTCGGGCAGGAAACAATCTATTTTTTCTCTCATGATTCCTAAAAATTTCTTGCAAAATTACAAATAAAATCTGTAACAGTCGAATGTTTTAAGAATATTTCGTAACTTTGCACCCGTAAAAGACGTCAAGACGCGATGACCGTCGGAAAGAAAGTGCTCATGGGAATGACCAGTGCCGAGCTGAAAGAGACTGTCAAGGCACTGGGAATGCCTGCCTTTACGGGTGGGCAGATAGCCCGTTGGCTCTATCAGCAGCATGTCATGTCGATCGACGAGATGACCAATATCTCGAAACAGAATCGGGAGCGGCTGAAGGCGCTTTACACTGTTGGGACAATGGCCCCCATCGACTGCCAGCGTAGTGTGGACGGAACGGTGAAGTACCTCTTTCCCGTCTGTTGCGACTCAGACACAACAGACACGAAGGGCAGGTTCGTCGAGACGGTTTTCATACCCGATGAGGACCGGGCAACCCTCTGCGTGTCGTCGCAGGTGGGCTGTAAGATGAACTGCCTCTTCTGCCAGACGGGTAAGCAGGGATGGGAAGGCAACCTCACGGCGGCCGATATCCTGAACCAGATTTATTCGCTGCCCGAACGCGACCGCCTGACGAATGTCGTGTTTATGGGACAGGGCGAGCCGATGGATAACCTCGATGCCGTGCTGCGTGTTACGCAGATACTGACGGCTGACGACGGCTATCAGTGGAGTCCCAAACGCATCACGGTGAGCAGTGTCGGTGTCAGAAGCAAGCTGAAGCGGTTCCTTGACGAGAGCCAGTGCCATGTGGCAATCTCCATGCACTCACCGCTCCACGAACAACGTTTGGGACTGATGCCTGCCGAACGGGCCATGCCGATTGCTGAGACGGTGGATCTGTTGCGGCAGTATGATTTCACCCACCAGCGCCGTTGCTCATTCGAATACATCTGTTTTGCTGGCTTGAACGATACGTTGGCACATGGCCGCGAGATTGTCAAGCTGGTTCAGGGACTGGAGTGCCGCGTCAACCTGATACGTTTTCACGCCATTCCCGGTGTCGACCTGCCAGGAGCTGACGAACAGCGTATGGAGCGGTTGCGTGACTTCCTGACGCAGCACGGCGTGTTTACCACCATCCGTGCCAGCCGTGGTCAGGACATCTTTGCTGCCTGCGGCCTGCTAAGCACCGCGCATAAAAACCCCATAGGTCCTATGGGTCCTATAAGTCCCATTAGCCCCATCTAACCTATTTTATAATAACAACAATGGAACAAGACCGTAAAATCCGCGTGGCTATCACGCACGGCGACACGAACGGTGTCGGATACGAACTGATTTTTAAAATCTTTGAAGACCCGGCAATGCTGGAGTTATGCACGCCCATCATCTATGGCTCTCCCAAGGTGGCCGCTTATCACCGTAAGGCATTGAACATAGAGGCACCCTTCAGCATCATCGCCTCTGCCGAGGAGGCGAAGGCCGGTCGTCTGAATCTGCTGACAACTTTCGACGAAGAGATTAAGGTCGAGTTGGGACAGCCGTCGGACGAGGCTGTTGATGCAGCCCGCAAAGCCTTGAAACGGGCGATGGTCGATGTGCAGCAAGGTAAGGCCGACGTGCTGGTCATGGCGCCAGACACATTGCCTGACTTCCTCTCGCGTGAGCCTGAGGTGCTGCGCCTTCGTATTGCTGGTGATATGCGCGTGGCTCTTGTCACCAATGTGTTGGCCATTAAGGATGTGCCTGAGGCTATCACGAAGCAGAAGGTGGTTGACAAGACTAAAATCCTCCATACGGCCTTGCGTCGCGACCTGCGTATCTCTAACCCTCGCATTGCTGTCTTGGCACTGAATCCTCCGACCGACAACGAGGAGAGCCCGTGGGGCGACGAGGAGAAGGAGGTCATCATTCCGGTTATTGAAGAACTGGAACAGATGGGTATTCAGGCCTTTGGCCCCTATGCTGCCGAGACCTTCTTCGGACAGGGCAGCTATCAGAAGTTCGATGCTATCTTGGCCATGTACTACGATCAGGGTATGGCACCGCTGAAAACCATCGCCTGTGACGATGCCGTCAGCCTGGCTACGGGTATGCCCTTTGTGTGTACAAGTACGGAGACTGGCGTCTGCTTCGGCATTGCCGGCAAGGGCTGTGCCGATGAGTCGGCCCTGCGCCGCGCTGTCTATCTGGCTATCGATGTGTTCCGCAACCGTCAGGACTACGACGAACCGTTGGCTAATCCCCTGCCGAAACTCTATAAGGAGAAGCGCGACGACAGCGAGAAAGTACGCTTTGCCGTGCCTAAGGCGAAGGAGCAGCCAAAGGACGAATAAGGAAAAAAATAATAAAATTCTGCCAAAATTGCAGAGATTCTGAGAAATAATGTGTAACTTTGTCAGCTAAAATGAAAAGTTCAGAGTTGCAAGGTATTAAACAGCGGTACAATATCGTAGGAAACTGCGAGGCATTGAACCATGTCCTCGACGTCGCATTGCAGGTGGCGCCGACGGACTTGAGCGTACTGATTATCGGCGAAAGTGGCGTCGGCAAGGAGATTATCCCCCGGGTCATCCACGACAACTCACCCCGTCGGCGTGAGAAGTATTTCGCCATCAACTGCGGCTCTATTCCCGAGGGAACAATCGATTCTGAACTTTTCGGCCATGTCAAGGGGTCGTACACGGGGGCCATCAGCGACTCACTGGGCTATTTCGGCGTGGCTGACAAAGGAACACTCTTCCTCGACGAGGTAGGCGAACTGCCGCTGGCTACGCAGGCACGCCTGTTGCGCGTCTTGGAAACCGGCGAATATATTCCTGTCGGTGGCACCGAGATACGCCGTACCGATGTCCGCATTGTGGCAGCCACCAACGTAAACATCCGTCAGGCCATCAGCGAGGGACGCTTCCGCGAAGACCTCTACTACCGTCTTAACTCCATTCCCATCCAGATGCCACCCCTGCGCGAGCGCGGCGAGGATGTGGTGCTGCTCTTCCGGCTCTTCGCTATGCAGATGGCCGAGAAGTACAAGATGGACCGTATCGTACTGACGGATGAGGCTAAGCAGATGCTGATGCGCTACAAGTGGCCAGGCAATGTACGCCAGCTGAAGAATATCACCGAACAGATGTCGGTACTCAGCAAGGAGCGGATCATCACGCCCGAAGTGCTGGCCAAGTTTATTCCTCAGGACCGTGAGAGCACACAGCTAGCTACCATCCATCGTGACGGTGGCGAGCACTCGTTTGAGAGCGAGCGCGAGATACTGTATAAAATACTCTTCGAACTGCGTGGCAACGTCAACGATATGCGGCGGGAGATGGGAGCCTTGAAAAAACAGATTGAGGAGGTACAGGGAGCGGGCGCCGTGCCCCATGCTGTAGCACCTATACAGCCTGTCCCAGCACTCGAAGATGCCATAGCCGAAGAGTATGTCGAGCCGGAAAAAGATTTGGAGAGCCTTAATTTAAGTGACTTGGGAAGACAGATGTTAGAGAAAGCCTTGGAACGAAATAACGGCAACCGCAAGAAGGCTGCCCAGGAGTTAGGCATCAGCGACCGTACGTTGTACCGCCGTCTGAAGCAGTTTGGACTTGTCCTCGTGGCCTGCCTGCTGCTGATTAGCTGCTCGGTCAGCTATAAGTTCAATGGTGCCAGTATCGACTACACGAAGACGAAGACCATTCAGATAGCTGACTTCCCCATCCGTGCCACCTATGTGTGGAACCCGATGTACAGCATCTTTAACAACCAGCTGAAGGACCAGTATGCTCAGCAGACGCGCTTGTCGCAGGTCAGCCGTAATGGCGATCTGAAGCTGGAAGGCGAGATTACGCGCTACGAGCAGCGCAACAAGTCGGTGTCGTCTGAAGGCTATTCCGCACAGACAGAGCTGACGATAACTGTCAATGTGCGCTTTACTAACACAAAGAAGCATGACGAAGACTTTGAACGTACCTTCAGTGCTTCGCAGAGCTACGACACGCGACAGTCGCTCAACTCCGTGCAAGAGGAACTTGTTACAGTTATGGTCAAGGACATTGTCGATCAGATTTTTAACGCGACAGTCGCCAACTGGTAGAGAGAAAGTCATTAAACCTATATAATATGGAAATAACAGAGTTGATAAAGCATCCGCAGTATCTTGACCGCGACACCTTGTACGAGTTGCGCTCGATGCTTGCACTCTACCCGTATTTCCAGACGGCACGTCTGTTGTTGCTACAGAACCTCTATCTGTTGCACGATCCGTCCTTCGATGCCGAACTGCGCCGCGCGGCTATCTATATTACTGATCGGCGTGTGCTTTTCCAGATGATTGAGGCCGCACATTACCGTCTGCGTACACCACAAGTTCAGACCCAGAAGGCTGAAAATTCAGAAGAACGCGAAAATCGAACTATTTCGCTTATCGACAACTTTCTTGACTCTATTCCTAAGGAAAACGAGACTGGTCAGGAGGATCAGCCTAAACGGAAGCCGACGCCCGCTGACGCGGCTGTCGACTACGTGGCTTACCTATTGGAAAGCGAGACCGATGACGATAAGTCAGAAGACGTTCCTCAACTGATAGGACAAGACCTTATTGATTCGTTCATAAATAATGACAAAACTCGGATTGTCCTTCCTGAGCAGCCACAGCAGACGCCCAACCTTGACCAACAGGTCGAAAATGATGGGAAAGAACCCGAGGAGGGCTACTTTACTGAAACTTTAGCCCGAATTTACATAAAACAAGGCCGATATTCGAAAGCTTTGGAAATTATTCAGCGATTAAGTTTGCAATATCCGAAAAAAAATGCTTACTTTGCAGACCAAATCCGATTTTTAAAGAAATTGATTATAAATAGTAACAACAAAAATAAGTAAAAAAGATGTACACTTTATTCGTTATTCTTATCGTGATTGCAGCCGTGCTGATGATTGGCATCGTGCTCATCCAGGAGTCTAAGGGTGGCGGCCTCGCCTCCAACTTCTCTTCTTACAACCAGATTGGTGGCGTCCGCAAGACGACGGACTTCATCGAGAAGACCACATGGGGACTTGCCGTTGCTATGGTCGTCATCAGCATTGCTTGTGCTTATGTCGCTCCTCAGGCTGTTTCTGAAGGTTCGGTGCTCGATGGCATTGAGAACCCGACGACCAATCCTAACAACTTGCCCGGATTCGGCGCAAGCCAGCAGCAGGATAATGCCGCTCCCGCTAAGGATGCTGCTCCTGCAAAGGCTGCTCCCGCAGCTCCTGCACAGCCTGCAAAATAAGAAATACAGCTGAGTGCTGTTTATCGCTTGCCACTGATTTTGTCCCAGTCGATACTCACGACTTCTATAGGCTCGCCAAAATCAGTGGCAGTGATTTGTCGTTTTTTATAGTCAAACCTGACGACAACCCTGTCGTCGATGCTGACGCTGCAGGAGTCGAGAGGTACGACGTCGAAGAGCTTTATACCGTTTTCCCGCTCTCTGCGTGTCGTCACGTCGTCTTCACGATTCTTATTCTCGTACAGACATTCTTCAAAGTCTTTCAGGTACCACGTGTGTACGGCACCGTCGGTAGCCGTCTTCTTCCTGAGTGTGAGCATGGCCGACGCTTTCTGCTTGTCTATCCGGTACTCCGCGTATGCTTCGATGCCGAAAGTGGTTGCCACAATGGCGACGATACATACTACTGGCTGTATGAGGCACCCCAGGGTGAGTCCCTTCCAGCGCTTGTGGATAAACCCTATGACAGGGAAGGATAGGGTGGTAATCAAGAGCGTAAAGACGCACATGAGGATTTTTATGATGAGCTCAATGTTCAGGTTGTATAGCATGGTCTGAAGATGTGTTTGATGACGTGGTTGGGTTGGTGTACTGGATGGCAAGCATAGTCAGGTCGTCGCTCTGTTCGGCGTCGCCCACGAACAGCTGCACTGCTGTCGTCATGGCTTCAATGAGTGGCTGAGGCTGGTTGACGGTACGCTTGGCAATGCTGACGATGTTTTCCATACCGAACTGCAGGCAGCGGCTGTCTTCGGCCTCGTTCAGTCCGTCGGTGTAGAGGAAGAGGCTTTCGCCGGTCTTCATCTGTATGGCTTGTAGCGTAAACTCCCAGTCGCTGGCTACACCAGCAGGAATATTGGCGTCGCACGACAGGATGCTGACGCCGTCGTCGGTCAGTAGCAGGGGCGGGTTGTGTCCGGCATTGGAGAAGGCCAGGTGGCCGTTGCTCAGGTTGAGCACGCCAATGAAGAGTGTGACGAACATACCCGTATCGTTGTTGCTGCTCAGGGCGTTGTTCAGGGCGATGGCAATGTGGTTGGGCTCCTGCGTGTAGGCCGAGATGTTACGGAACAGAGAGCGTGTCACCGCCATGACCAGTGAGGCTGGCACGCCTTTGCCTGACACGTCGCCGATGCAGAAGAACAGCTTGTCGTCGTTGATGAAGAAGTCGTAGAGGTCGCCGCCGACGGCCTTCGCCGGCATCACCTGTCCGTAGATGTCCAGGTCGTGGCGGTTGGGGAAGGCGGGGTAGGTCTTGGGCAGCATCGACATCTGTATGTCGTGGGCAATCTTCAGCTCACTCTCTATCGAGGCCTTGGTGGCCGTAGCCTCCTTCAGTTCTTTGATGTATGACGTCAGCGAGTGCTGCATATTCTCAAACGAGTCGCGTAGCAGGTGAATCTCGTCACCGCTCTTGATGGTTGGCAGCGGGGTGTCAAACTGTCCCATAGCCACCTTGTCGGCCGTGGCGGCCAACTGCTTCAGCGGACTTGCTGCGCGGACGATGGCCAGGCGGCTGACGAAGAAGGTGACCATCAGGATGAAGGTGATGATCATCAGCATGATAAAGCCGGCAATGATGCCGAATACGTTGAGTGCCGTGACGGGCATCGACAGGGCGAGACACCAGTTTGTGCCTTCCAGCGGTGCGTAGAAGATGTACGACTTCAGCCTGTTCACCAGCACCACCTTGTCCGTCTCGTCCTCGCTCACGTTGTCGTCTGCCATGTCTTCTTTCAGCTCTTGGGCCAAGCCTGGCGTGTCGGCATCTTTGATGTGGACGAAGAAGCTGCCTTTCAGAATGTGCCAGTAGTCGGGGTGGGTGATGTATTGGCCGTGGCGCTTGTCTATGACGTAGCTGTTGAAAAAGCCGTCCTTCGTCAGGTTGAACGTGACGGCCTCCTTCTGGAAGATGCTGTCCTGCTGCTGTAGGAGCTGTGTCATGAAGTCCAGCGACAGGTCGGCACCGAGGATGGCGACAACACGGCCCTTTCGGTCGTGGATGGGGTAGAGGTAGGCAACTAACGCCGACTTGGGGTCGCGGCTGTCGAAGAAGGGTGCCGACCAGTAGGCGGAGTCCTTGGCTACGGCTTCAACGAACCACTCTGCCTCTAAATAGTCGTCAATGGTGGCTTTCTGCGGCAGACTGTCTTGCCGGCAGACGTAGGGACAGTAAGTACGCCCTATCTGCGGGAAGTAGTTCTCAATGAAGCTGACACCACAGCTGCGTATGCGTGGATTGATGGCGACAATACGCTCCATAATGGCTTGCAGCTGTTCGGGCTGGTCGACGTGTTGCTCGATGTCGTAGACGCTGTTGATGACTGCCACGCTGACATCCGACAGGGCGTCACAGATAATCTTCCCTGACGACTTCATGTTACTGTGGAACAGGGAAGCGCTTGACTCCACGATGAATTCTTCTGACAAGTGGTAGATGAGGTAGCCCAAGGCGCTCATCATCACGAAGAGTACCACCATGACCCAGCGCGTCAGTCTGCGGGCAAACGAGTGTTTGTATTTCTTTTCCTTCATCTTGCCTGCAAAGATACAGAATTCCTTCAATATTTACAAAAGATTCTTGGAAAAACTGTACAGAATAGTATTAAAAGTATTTCGCGCTTGTTCGCAAGAATTTCACGACCTCACAGAAAATGCGGGTTCATTTTGGCTTATAGCTATATATTACGGTAGCGGTGTTAAAGGATATACAATATTCACAATCAGAATGTTGGCGGCGAGGATAATAAGATTCATAAGCAGGCCGATGCGCATAAAGTCGCTAAAACGATAGCCGCCGGGGCCGTAGACCAGCATGTGGGTGGGAGAACCGATAGGTGTGGCGAAGCTACTGCTGACACTCACCATCAGGGCGACGAGGAAGGGGAATGGATCGTAGCCCAGCTTCTCAGCTGCTTCGTACATAATGGGGAAGAACATAGCACCGGCTGCCGTGTTGGATATAAACTCAGTGACGAAGGTGCCAACGAAGCATATGGCGGTCATTACTACGAGCGGGTTGGTGCCACAAACGTCGAGAATTCCATTGGCTAACCATTCGGCGATGCCTGTCTTCTGGATGGCGAGGCCGAGGACGGCGCTGCCTGCAAAGACCATGAGAATCTCCCAGTTGATGGCCCGCATAGCCTGCTCCATGTTGCAGCAGCGGCAGATGAGCATGGCAGCGGCAGCAAGGAAGGCGCACTGCAACAGTGGTATGACACCAAAGGCTGAGAGTGCCACCATCGCAATCATAATGGCGGTGGAGACAATCGTGCCGCGTCCGATGTTGGGCACATCGTCGGAGTCGAAGAACTGGAGGTCATCTTTAAGGGATGGAGTTTCGACATTGACGTTCTTCGGACATACCAGCAACAGTGTGTCGCCAGCTGCCAGTACCACGTTTCGTGGCGCCTCGTTGATGCGCTCACCGCGTCGGGCTACAGCCGCCAGCACCATATCGTTATCCTTCTCAAACGAACTGCCGCCGATGGTTGTACCTATTAGGCTGCTGCCGAATTTGACGTATGCTGTGCGCAGCGGGCGGCTACTGTCTATTTCACTCATGGTAAAGACTGGGTAGTCAGCGCTCACCAGCCGGTGGCTCCTCGACATATCTATAATTTCGTCTATCTGTCCGGCGTAGATTAGACGGTCACAGCCCATGATGGGTTCGTCCTCTGTAACGGGCATCGGGACATTGTCAAAGTGATACATTTTGATCAGACTGCCGCCATTGATATGGAAGAGACCAGCCTCGCCCAGCGTCTGGCCGATATAAGGATTGTCAGATGGAACCAGTAATTCTACAGTGTAGTCGCCCGTTGATTCGAAAGCGCTCTCAGGAACCTTGCGGTCTGGCAGCAGACGGCGTAAGGCAATAACTGACAGCACACCGATGCCCAGGCAGAATAGTCCTGGGATGGTCGTGGTAAGGATGTTCATGACCTCGCCCGTCTTCTCTTCGTATAGTCCGCTGATGATGAGGTTTGGTGGTGTACCGATAAGGGTACAGACACCGCCCATCCCCGAGGCATAGCTTAGAGGAATGAGCAGTTTTGAAGGCGACACACCGAGCTTCCTCGCCCACATTTTGACAATGCCGACGAAAAGCGTCACGACCGTCGTGTTGCTAAGGAATGAACTGAGCACAGCCACTGGCAGCATCAGTCGTGTTACCGCTTTCGAATAACTGTCGGGCGTGCCAAGCAGATGTTTTACAATCCATTGCAGCACGCCGGTATGCGTTAGTCCTGCAACGACTACGAAAAGCACGCCGACAGTAATGACCGACGTACTGCTGAAACCCGAGAAGGCCTCCTTTGCATCTAGCACGCCCGTAATGTAGAGCACACCAATGGCTCCAAGGAACACTAAGTCGCTGCGCCATTTGGTGAATAGCAGGATGCTAAACATTCCCAGCACCGTTGCGATGGTAATCCACGCATCAAGGCCGAAGCCTAAGAACAAGACTGATTCCATATTAGATTATCGTATTTATCGATTGGTATTCAGGATTTCCTTCATTTTGTCTGCAAAGGTACAGTATTTTTCTAGATTTACAAAAAAATAAGAAAGACTGCGCATCTTTCTTACAAATGTTTATACATAACTGTGCATACCGCCCAGCAGGAAGTTGACACCGAAGTATGTCATCAGGATTGATAGGAAGGCTAAGGCAGTATAGAGATGGAACCATCGGGGCTGGCGGAGCCAAGCTATGGACTGGCCATGCAGGGGGATGCTGTAGACGAGCATCGTGATGAGTGCCCAGACCTCCTTCGGGTCCCATCCCCAGTAGCGGCCCCACGACTGGTTGGCCCAGATGGCACCGATGAAGATGCCGGCTGCGAGACAGAAGACGGCGGGGTAGAGTAGGATGCGGCTCATGCGGGTGAGTTGGTCGATGGCCTGCTTGTGGCGGCTACCGTTGAGAATGAGTACCGTCAGTGCATTGAGCAAGATGAAGGCCAAAAGGGAATAGGCCACCATGATGACACAGACATGAATGCTGAGTAGGGGCGAGCTAAGCACGGGCATAAGGGGCGTTATCTGCGGGTTGGACTCACCCATCATAGCCACAAGCAACGTGAGTCCGGACAGCAACAGACCGAAGGGCATGATCAGCAGGAAGCGTCGCTGGGCGAAGAGCATAATCATCAGGCAGGTTAGAGCCATAAACTGCATGGTCTCGAAACCGTTGGTAAGTGGCAGGTGGCCTGACACGTAGCCTCGCAGGACAATGATGAACAGTAGGTAAGAGAGCGTTGCAGCGGCGACGGTGTTCATGACGACGGTTATCCATCGCGGCAGTTGTCGACCTCGCAACCAGTGAGCGAGATAAATGAAGAAGCTGAGCAGTCCGAGTGTCATGAGCAGTATGGCCAAGGGACGTGTGTAGTCGGCGGTGTTGTAGAGCTTTTCAGCCCGAAACGACATCTCGTCAGGTAGCAGCACGCCAGCCTCTTTCTGCTGGTAGGCCTTGATTTTGCCCAATACGGTCTCCAACTGCTGGTAATCACCCGTCCAAGCCAGTTCACCAATGTAGTCCATAGACTTGCGGATGAACATATACTTGTCTTCGGGCATGCTCTTGGGCAGACTGCCGCTCTGAGAGTACCACTCGATGCCATTGGCCGTGCGGTAGGGATAGATTTTTATCAGTTCGCCTCCCCAGAGCATCAACAGGATGTTCATCTTTTCGTCGGCCTCAATGATGGCTCGGCTGTCGTCAGTCTGTTCGCCGCTACGGATGTCGGCCAGCGGCTTCTCAAGCTTGTAGCCTGTTGCTGCGTGAAAGTCTTGGTAGCTGGCATAGCGCCCTTCGATGCCCAACAGCCGGGCTACGGCAGGCTTCACCTTGATGATGGGCTGTTCGGTCCATTCCGTGGGGCTAAGCATAAATCCCAGAAGCACCTGTTCGGCACTTAAACCCTCGTAGGTCGGTTTGCCATAGAGCTTGACCGTGAAGTCGTGGGCCAGTGTCTGTGCGGGACAGACACGCCCGTTCCAGTAGGCATAGAGGTCGGCGAAGCGGGCAGCGGTAGGCTGGGGGAGTGCTGGTGGTGCGGCGAGAGCATCGCTGAATGTGAAAAGGACGAGACAGAGAACACTGGTCGCCTTCTGCGATAACAGCCGGCGGAACCCCTCGTTGGGTAGGACGAGCAGCAGGAACATAGCCACGAAGAGCATAGCATAGGCGGTATAGGTGATGGGCAGTCCCCACGGGTCGTGGTTGATCATCAGCCGTGTGCCATGCAGGTCAGGATCGTAGCCCGACTGATAGAAGCGGTAGCTCTGGTACTTCCCTATGTTGTTCATCGATATCTGCAGTGTGGCAGCAACGGTGTCATGCTCCACGACGTCTACCGTTGATACGTAGTCCATAGGCGACCGTGTGCCGGGATAGGTCTGAAGACTGAAGGATGTGAGTTGTAACTGGAACGGTAGTGGCTCAGTCTGTCTCGTCTCAGTGTTGGTGAAAGTCTTGACGCTTTCGCCTTCGCGCAGGCTTACAATACCTTGAACGCCAGAAAGGTGGGTCACCAGAGCACCTGCGAGAATGCCGACAAGCGACAGGTGGAGCAGCAGGACTGCAGGACGCCTGACCACCCTACTCCTGACAATGACGACGAGTGACGTGACGGCAGTGAGGGCCCAAAGGACAATCATCCACCATGACGTGTAGATTGTGGCGACGGCTACATTATGGCCATTAGTGTGCTCAATGAACGTTGCCGTGGCAAGTATCATACTAACCACGGCAAGTAATAGAAAGGGGATGTGGGTAAACTTCATTCCAATCAGATGGAGTTGATGAATTTCACCACAGCGTCACGTTCGGTCTTGCTCAGCTGACGGAATTTCTCTACTGAGCGACGGGCATCGCTTTCCTTGGCTCCGTGCCACATGATAGCCTCAATGACGTTGCGGGCACGGCGGTCGTGCAGACGGTCCTGATGGTTAGCGACAAGCATGGAGAGACCACGTCCCCAAAGCGGCGTCGTGCGACACCAACCTGTACGTATGTCGCTGACCATGTGTAACTTATGCTGAACCATATCAGTATAGGGCCATATCTTCTGGTGAGGGTAGCGGGGCATGTCGCTGTCTTGCGTGAAGAATCCGTTGGGATCCTGGATATGGTCGTCACCAGTAGTCCACGACGGACGGTGGCAGTAGGTACAGCCTATCTCCTGGAACTTCTTCTTGCCCAACTGGAATTCTGCTGTCTTGACGTTGCGGGCAGCAGGTACGGCCAGACCGCGGTGCCACACCATAAAGTCGCGGTACTGCTGGTCGGTCATCTCGACATTCTGTTCACGCGAAGTCAGATAGCTGTAGATGTCTTTCTCTACGTCGCCCGTCTTGTTCCACTCGGGGAAATAGCTGTAGAAGTCCTTCTGCACGTCGGGATCCTTCGACGACGTTTCGGCATAGTACTTGCCTGCCAGGTCCAGATAGTGATAACGGCGGTCGCTGCGTGTCACGTTGGTGATATTCCAGATGGCGTTGGCACCGGCAGCGTCGAGGACGGGGCCCCGACTTAGGGCATAGGTGAAGCGACGTATCCATTTCTTGCCTGGCGATAGCGCATTGGTGTACCATCCCACGTATTGTCCGTCCTTGAACATGGCACTGTTCAGTTTGACGCCGGCAGCGGCCTCGCGCTGATATTGCTCGATGATACTGTCCTCGGGAATGGCGTCGAGCAGTCCCGTACCGTAGATGCCGATAGTAGCTTCGAGTTTTACACCAATCTCTGAGACGTCGACGGTGACGTCCTTACCATCGCGGGCAACGACGATGGGCGAATAGAATCCGTCGGCAGTGATGCTGACGTCAGGGTAGATGAGCGAGTAGGTTTCACCGTCGGGGAACTTGTTGCCCCACTCGTCGGTGTATTCCTTCCAGTCAATCTTGATCTTGCTCTCGTCGACAGGTGCTTTGAACGGGGCGACGGCCAGGGTCTGTGGCATACCGGCTACGGAGCGTATATAAGCCTCGGTCTGCTTGTCGTAGATGACAAGCAGGTAGCCGTTGCCCTGTTCGGTGGCACGGTAGCTGGTTGTACGCTTGCCATAGCCGTAGCTGGGGTGGCAGTAGAGACAGCCGTTGCGTACCATGACGGGCCCAAGGCCTATGAAGGCGCCGGTGCGATTCTGGTTGTAGTCGCGCTCAAACTGATACTCTCCCATCTGGAACGAGTGGTCGAATCCCTGTTCTTCGACAGCGGGTGCGGGTTGTTCAAAGGCCGACTTCGAGGCGTTGAAGGCGGTGCCGAGGCGACCGCCGGCATAGACCTCGTTGGGGTCGTAGCTCACCGTGTTCTGGGTGCTGTCTGTCTGTGCAGGCATCGTAGTCGTCTGGCCGTTATCGTCGTCAGAACAGGCTACAACGGTGAAAGCCATGCCCGTGAGCATGGCGATTCCCCAAAGTTGGAGTTTCTTGATATTCATATATGGTTTTCTTGAGTGTTATGTATTGCTGTTAGTCTGTTTCGGCATTAGGGTCGAGCTTCTGTTTCAAGGCTCCTAATGCGTCATCGAGACTGTGGAGGGCATCGATGGCCTTGCCGGCAGAGGGATCTGTATAGTTCAGCACGAAGGGCCGCTTCATCTGGTTGATGGTGGTTAGGGCAGTCTCTAAGGCCGTCATGACTGTGCGTGCTTCAGTGGGGTAGGCGGTCAGACAGTAGGACATAACAGAGTTGGGTGCTGGCGTCGTGGCGTTAACCTGTTCCAGTCCTCCGTAGAGTGCCTGCTTGCAGCCGCGGATGTTGTCGTAGAAGTCCTGGATGGAGTTGTAAGCGTGGGGCGACTCAATGTAGGTTTCGTCGTTACCAGAGTAGGCAGCAGCAATCTTTGAGTCGGCCACTTCGCCGATGATGTCGATACAGCCGTCGAGAATCTGGACGGTGGCATCGAGCACCGATGACCAGCGCGAACCACGCTGTCCGGCCAGCAGGAACTCCTTGCCGAACTCGTCGTCAGGTGTCATCTCGGCCTCTTCCAGAAGGGTGATGCGTGATGCCTCGGCATCAACGCTGGCCCAGGCTACCTCCAAGCGGCAGGCTGACAGGTAGAGGTCTTCGGCGACGGCAGCGACGAAGAACTTCTCGTCGGCGGTCAGGTCGCTGTAGTTGCGGGGCTGGCCGTTGCGGAAGATGACATACTCCATAGCGTGGAAGCCCGTGAAGTTCTGTGTCGTGGCAATCATGTGCTTGACGTTCTCGGCATCGGCTTCGTTGGTGGCGGGCTTGAGTCTCGACATCAGACTGACGAACGACGCCTCGGCAAATGGCCATGTGTCGATGTGGGGGTCGATGCCGTAGCCAGAGGCTGCGCCGAAGAGGAACGACTCGCTGAGCTCCCAGTCCTGACGGGCCAGCTTCCACTGGTCGCACAGCTTGTTGAGTGCTGCCTGCGAATCAAGCCCCTGAGCCATCGGCAGCATATTCTCGCAGTCGGTGGCCAGCTTCTTGTAAGTGGCAATAATGGTCTTGTTAAGATACTGTGAGTTGACTTCGAACAGCAGTGAGTCGCGCACCTGCTCTGCTGTACGCTGTGGGGTAACGGGTGTTGTTGAAGGTGTTGTTGACGGCTCGTCATCGTCACCACAGGCAGTGAACCCCATAGAGAGGGTCGTTGCAGCCATGAACATCATGGCAAATCTGGATACTCTTTTCATTTTTTTTTCTTCTTGTTTTCTTGTTATTATTTAAATTATCAGCAAAGCTGTTTACAATAGCCACCCGCTGAAGGCGATGCCGAGGTTAATGGCCGGCTCGGGGTCGTACTGCGATGTGAAGCCACGATGCGAGTATTCGCCCTTGACAACAATCTCCTTCGTCGGGTAGTAGTTCAGGCCTACCGTCCACACCCGCTTCTGGCACCACTCGTAAGTCACCTTGTTGTCGCCGGACTCCATCGGGTTGTAGTATTCATAGCGTCCGAAGACATAGAGCTTCTGGTCAGGACGCGTCTTGCAGGTCAGCAGCGGCAACACGTCGTAACCCGCTTCGACGGCGTAGTCTAAAGCGTTGCTGCCCACGGGCTGACGCTTCGACGGTGAGCCGTCCTGACTGGAGTGCTTGGGAAACGAGTTGTTGAATGTCGTTATCAGACTGGCATCACTTAGATGGGCGTAGTCTATGTTGCCACGAACGATGAGTCCCCAGCGGTTGAGCATGAAGTCGAAGGCTCCGATGGCCAGGGCGCCAGTGCAGTCCTTGTATTTTTCGGCACTGTGGGCACGCATGGTGTTGCTGAAGGTGTGGCCGTAGTAGCCGCTAAGACTCAGACGTAGGCCTGGCACCGAATAGTTGTCGATGCGGATGGCACCGGCATACGAATTGGCAATCTTGAATTCGTAGATGCTGTTGGCTCCGTAGTGGACGAAGCTCGAGGCTCCGAAACGCTCAGAGTCGAGACCGGAAAGAAACTGCAGTTCGTAGCGCCAGTCACTTGCACGGCCCCAGAGTGCTACACCCGTCTGATGCCAGGTACAGGGCAGGATGCTGTTTTCGCCCTCGGGGCGGTAGACGGTGAAGAACTCCGTCGGCATGTGGTACTTGTTGGTCTGGCCAACGGGAACCACAATCTCGCCGGCACGCAGGTTCAGTGCCTTAGAAAAAGACTTCTGTATCCAGAACTGCTCCAAGGCGACCTCGCCACCCTTCTCGACTTCTGCCTCATATTCACCGCTCTCGTCGGCATCTACCTCGACGGCACTCTCCGTGCCACCGTGCTCAAACTCTATCTCCATACCCATCGTCCAGCCATGGCCGAAATCGTAGCCCATGTTGACAGCAATGTGCGGCAGGTCGAAACGTCCGTGAGTGGGGTCATCCTTGTATTTCTCAGGAAACTGGTAGCGGTTGAAATGGTCGCTGTAGAAATTGCGGCTGGCGACAGCCTCGCCGTAGGCACCAAGAGTGAAATGCTTCTGAGCAACTGATGTCATGCTGAGCGTTGCCCCTAACAAGATGCCGAATGTCTTCAAATGGTTCATAATCGTAGGTGTTCTTGAAATTTGGCTGCAAAATTACTATCTCTTTCTCGTTTCTGCAATACCTAAAAAAGATGAAATGCGTTGAAATTACCTACTTTTGATGATTGCGTATGTCATAATAAAGTTGTAATTTTGCACCGTTAAATAATAATAGGTATGAAAAATCAGAAGATGTATGAGGCCGATGACAAAATGATTTCCCTCATCCGCGATAACTACGACCTGTTGCAGTCGTTAGGCCGTTTCGGCATTTCTTTGGGATTCGGCGACAAGACGGTCAGCGAGACTTGCGAAGACAACGGTGTTGACACCTACACCTTCCTCGCCGTGGTTAACTTCACTATAAATGGGTATGGTGACTTCGACGTTGACGACCAGATCAGCGTGCAGACATTGATGCATTATTTGGAAGCCAGCCATTCATACTATCTGGACTTTCAACTGCCTTTCATCCGTCAGGAACTGCAGGACAGTCTCGACTCGGGCGATTCGCTGGCCAGGCTGATACTGAAATTCTACGACGAGTACGCCCAGGAGATACGCCGCCACATGACGTACGAAGAGCGCAACCTCTTCCCCTATGTTAAGGCTCTCCTCGACGGCAAAGCTCCTACGGAATATAGTATTGATACCTTCTCCAGGCACCACAAGGAGGCCGACAAGAAATTGCGCGAGCTCAAATTACTCATCATCAAATACTTGCCCAGTGACGGTCTGCATAACAATAAACTGACGGCCACTCTCCACGATATTTACGATAACGAGGAATGGTTGCGACAGCATGCGATGGTCGAGGACCATATTTTCGTACCCGCCATTAAGCGGCTGGAGCGGCTTGCCAAGCAGGAAGATGTGTCGAAGAATATCACGGCAATGGTCTTCAAGGGAGGGCAGGACAACAGCGAGGCTCTCTCCGACCGCGAGAAGGACGTCATCGTTGGCGTCGTTCAGGGATTGCTGAACAAGGAGATTGCCGAACGCCTGTGCATCTCGGTGAACACCGTCATTACCCACCGCCGCAACATCGCCCGTAAACTCCAGATACACTCTCCCGCCGGACTGACAATCTACGCCATCGTCAATGGTTTGGTAGATATCTCGAGCGTTAAACTGTGATAGATTTTATGCCAGGCGAAAGTGGGTTTATCTGATAAAACTGGTTCGTAGCGGACTCTCCAGTTCGGGATGGCCATCCTCGGTGACATTCAGTTTACGGATCATCCAGGCCATGTTGCGGCCCAGCGTACGCATGGTTTGCATACCCTCCTCGTCTAATGATGCCTGTCCTGGCGTCTGTCCGTATGCCATATTCCAGTATTGCGAACTGGCAAGCGGCATATTCGTCATAGTGAAATACTTGTTCAGACGGTCGAAGGCTGCCGAAGCACCGCCTCGGCGACATACCACCACGCTGGCAGCCGGCTTGAAGCGCAGTTCGCTGCTAAGTGAATAGAACAGACGGTCGAGTAGGGCACAGAGCGATCCGTTAGGGCCGCCGTAATAGACGGGAGAACCGACGACAAGGCCGTCGATGCCGTCTTTCACGGCTCTCCACACCTTATAATATAAGTCATCATGGAAGGTGCATCTTGCGCCATTCCTTCCGCACATACCACAGGCGATGCAGCCCTGCACGGCCTGCTTGCCGATGCTGATAATCTCCGTCTCAATACCCTCGCCATTCAGCGTCTTTGACACTTCGCTTAGAGCCGTAAACGTATTACCATTCTCTCGCGGGCTTCCATTTATCAATAGTACTTTCATATACACGTTGTTCTTTTGGTTTCTAGTATTGTTTCTTATCTCTTGATGGGCTCCATGTGGAGGGAAACATGTGTCTTTTGGCCAAAACGTTCTTTCAGCTTGCGTTCAATGGTTGTTGCCCGCTCATGGACGGTGTCCAACGGCAATCGGCCGTCCATCCGGATATGGGCTTCAATAGCCATGCGGTTGCCAATACGGCGGGTACGCAGGTTGTGAGGTTCCTGAACGTCGCCAAATGACCGGATGATTTCGATAATCTCATGTTCCGTCTCTGCTGGTAGTGAGCACTCCGTCAGTTCCCCAATGCTTGATCTGAGCAGTCCGTATGCTACTTTAATCAACATCAGTCCAACAACAATTGATGCCAAGGGGTCGAGCACTGCCCAGCGCTGTCCCAGCCAGATAGCTCCTCCAATGCCTACAGCCGCACCTATCGACGACAGGGCGTCACTGCGATGATGCCAGGCATTGGCTTTCATAACTTGCGAGTCAAGCTGACGGCCTTTGTAGGCAGTATATTGGTAAAGCAGTTCTTTCACCAGTATCGACAGCAGGGCAGCCCATAAGGCAATCCAGCCAGGAGTTTCCAGTGTCTCACCGTTGCACCAAGCCAAGAGTTTCAACACGCCAGACACCACGATGCCAGTTGCTGCTGCCACGAGTGCCAAACCGATAAGGAACGAGGCGATTGTTTCGAACTTACCGTGTCCGTAATCATGAGACTCGTCCTGTGGCTTAGCGCTGATACTCACAAACACCAGCACCAGAATGTCGGTTACAAAGTCTGAAAGTGAGTGAACGGCATCGGCAATCATAGCCGAGCTGTGTCCCAGAATACCGGCAATAAACTTAAAGGTAAGTAGTGCTGCGTTTCCGGCACTACCAACCAAGGTTACCTTATATATCTCTTTCTCGCGCGTCATATAATAAGAAAAAGTGTTGCAAAGTATATTAATCCCCTTGCTTAATCGCAGCCCTGCACTACGTGCGAGCCTGCTCACGCTTGGGAAAGTTTAAGCGAGCTTAACTTTCCTCTCGCTTAATCGCAGCCTTGACTTGCGCCATGTTGCTGCGCGAGACGGGGAGCGATTCGTGACAGTGCTTGATGAGCAGCTGGGTGGAGCCGGAATGAGAAGTGATTTGCTCTACCTGGTTGCTCAGTACGAAATGGCGGTAGAGGCAGATGCCCAATGCCACGAGCGGCGTGTTGATAAGCTGGAACCAGAGGTTGCGGCGGATGATGTATTCGGCACCTTTCTTGAACGACCTCGGCATCTTGATGACGTACTTCAGGATGATGTCCGTCATCATGCAGATTGAAAAACCTATCACTCCCAAAGCTACCAGATGTACGTAGGCCTGCCACTGCCACGCATCCAATCCGAAGGGCTTGAACACGGCCAGCGCCACCACCATAAACGTGGTGCTGATAATCCTCGTCGTTATCGTTTCTATACGTCCTTGTTTCATACAAGCCGCAAAATTACGAAATAATTATCAATTTTCAAATATCAATTATCAATTATTTACGCCATTCATCACAAAACAGTGCTGTTTATCCCAGAAATTTGGAGGGATTAACATAATGCCATACCTTTGCAGCAAGTTTTTAAATATAAAAGTTATGAAAGTAAGAACGATTATCGGAATTTTGTTGATTGTGGCCGGTGCATGGAAACTGGCCAACATGTGGGGAATCATTGAGAACGACTGGCTGTGGCACCAGCCCTGGACGACATACGTTGCCCCAGCCTTGCTGCTGTATGTGGGCGCTACGACCATCGTCGGCAACAGTGCCACACGCAATGCTGACCCGAAAGCTCCCACCCTCCACATCGTTGCCAGCAACTTTCTTGGCGGTGTAGACGTGAAGAATTCTTCGCAAGCGAAGCGTCTCCTGACGTCGCCGAGCGGAAGAATTGAAAATAAAAAAAGCGCAAACTGTGTAGTTTTTAGGTAGCACCTTGCGTCTAACGAATAAAATGTTACACAATAAACATATTAAGACAATGATTAGAAAACTGTTTTTCGCCGCAGCCATCGCTCTTATTAACTTGGCTAGCACGGCACAGAATCTGAGGTCAAACATGGACCCGAGTGTAAAACCTGGTGATAACTTCTGGCAGTACGCCGTAGGCGGATGGCTGAAGGCGAACCCGCTGGACGCGCAGCACCCTGAGAACGGGGCGTTTGTCGATTTGTACGAACTGAACAATGACCGCATCAACAAGCTCGTCATGGCATACGCCGAGAAAAAGAATCTGCCGCAGGGTTCTGACGGACAGAAGATAGGTGCGCTTTACCGCCTCTATATGGACAGCGTCGGTCGTAACAAGATGGGCTACGAGCCGATTATGCCTTATCTGAAGCAGGTGCGCGAAGTGCAGACCCGCGACGAGGCGCTGCGCCTGATGTACGCCCTCGACGCCAAGGGCTTTAATACGGCTCCCTTCGGCCTCAGTCTGAGTCTGAATCCGTTTAACTCTGCGGAATATATGATGCACGCCGGACATGGCGGTGCCTCGCTGCCCAAGGAGTACTACGATCAGCCCAACGAGCAACAGCAGGCCACCGTCGCCGCCGTCAAGAGCCTGAACAAGGACTATCTGAAGATGGTGGGCTACAGCGATGCCGCCGCCGAGCAGAAGATGCAGGCCGAGTGGGCCATAGAATATAAAATAGGTATGAAGACGCTCGACCAGGTGGCACGTCGCGACCCGATGGCCACGAACCACCTGATGCCGTGGGAGCAGCTAATCACTGACTTCAAGGGCATCAATTGGGCAGCTTATCGCGATGCAATGGGCTTGCCGAAGGACATCGACGTGGTGAACGTCGGTCAGCTCGACGCGCTGCATGAGGTAGAGAAAAGGCTGGCCGAGACGAGCGTCGAGGACTTGAAGTCGTACATGGAGTTGCACGTCATTCAGGCCTACGCCAGCTTCCTCAGCGATGCCTTCATCGACCGCGCCTTTGAGGCCAACAAAGTCATCACCGGCGTGCAGGAGCAACAGCCCCGCTGGAAGCGCGCCGTCGCCACCATCAGTGAAAGTCTGGGCGAGACCATCGGCAAGCTTTACGTCAAGGACTACTTCCCCGAGACCAGCAAGCAGCGCGTCTACCGTCTGGTGAAGGACCTGCAGCAGGCCTTCGAGGACCGTCTGAAGGAGAATACGTGGATGAGCGACTCTACTAAAGCCAAGGCGCTGGAGAAACTCCACGCCATGCACATCAACGTGGGCTATCCCGACAAGTGGCAGGACATGGAGAAGTTCATTGATATCCGCGAGACGGAGAACCTCGTCGAGAACTTCATCCGCATCAATCAGGAGGCTCGTCAGGCTCAATTGCGCAAATACTGGCATCAGCCCGTCGACAAGACCATGATGCCCTGCTCGCCGCAGACGGTCAACGCCTTCTATCACCCGCTCTTCAACAGCATCAACTTCCCCGCCGCCATCCTGCAGCCCCCGTTCTTCGATCCCGAGGCTGACTACGTCTCGAACTACGGTGCCATCGGTGCTGTCATCGGCCACGAGATGACCCACGGCTTCGACGACCAGGGTTGTCAGTTCGACAAGGACGGCAATCTGGCCAACTGGTGGACGGCTGACGACAAAACACGTTACGACGAGCGTACCAAGGTGATTGCCGACTGGTTCTCGGAGCAGGAAGCAATTCCTGGACTGAAAGTCAACGGTCAGAAGACCCTTGGCGAGAACGTCAGCGACAACGGTGGACTGAAGATTGCCTACCGTGCCGTTGAGAATCGTATGAAGCAGGAGCCTCTCGGCACTGTCGACGGCTTCACCCCCGCCCAGCGCTTCTACCTTGCCTACGCCCGCGTCTGGGCCTGCAACAGCACCCCTGAGTACACCGCCATGCTGGTCAACAGCGACGTTCACTCACCCGCCCGTCTGCGTGTGATGGCCGCCCTGCCGATGATCGACACCTGGTACGAGGCCTTCGGCATCAAGTCCGATGCCAAGATGTTCCTCTCCAAGGAGAAGCGAGCCTTAGTGTGGTAAACGACTGATTCCTTGTATTATACGGATTAGGAGTCCCCTGCGGGGCTCCTTTTCTGTGTGTATGATGCAGCACCGTTCTCCCCTCACTTCTTCAAGATTCGTAGTTTTTTCTTGGCCATTTCAAAAAAAAAGTATTATCTTTGCGACCGTCAAAACTCAGAATATGATAGGAAGAATAATCATCTGCTGCCTGCTTTGCTCCTTGAATGCAGCAGCACAAGAAACGACAGACAGCGTAAGTACAAAGGAAGATAAGCCGAGCCTGATGGTGCGGCTTCATCAGTTACAGCAATACTTAGACGATAAAGCCAAGGCGAAGGTTGACCCGCACTACATCGAAGTGCCCGAGAAACCCTGGAGGGTGATACTCCGCTATAAGGAGAACGTGGTAGATGTGGACTACAGCCAAAGTCTCGACTTGCCCCAAACCAACGAGCATTCAGACTGGAATCTGAGCTTTGAGCCGCCCGTGGCTTCTTCCGTCGGTTTCTGGGTGGGCTATCGTGGTACGGGGTTCTCCTATTCCAAGTCGCTCACCAAGAACGCAGGCCGCTATTACTCTATCAGTTCGACAGGAGCCAAATACGGCTTCAACTTCCGACTGAGACGCTTCAACACAAGTGACGCCGAGTTAAGTTCGACAGACTATGAAAACGGGCAGCCTACCGGCGTGCCGTATGACACCGTCGTCAGCATGCCGTCGCCTGTATGGATACGTTCCGTCTATATCAACGGATACTATGTGTTCAACGGGCGCCGCTACTCACAGGCTGCCGCCTACAGCCAGTCGGTCATCCAGCGTCGCTCGGCGGGCTCTCTCTTGTTGGGAGCCACATGGTATCAGTCGTCATTCGACTATGACGATATCCAAAACGGCGTCTATATGATTATCGGCCACGGCATCTACCGCGCCAAAGTACACCAGGCCAACCTCGGTATAGGCTACGGCTACAACTGGGTACCGCTGCGCGGCCTTGTCGTCAACGCGATGGTCATGCCTACCATCAGCGTCTATAACCGTGTTAAAACCTACAAATACGAAACCAACTACGACCTGTCTCCTAAAGATCCCGTCGACGACTACGGAAACTGGGACCCGGAGACGGGAAAGTGGGCTAACGGGAAGACACACAAACCCCTTTTGATGGCCGTCGAGAAGAAAGTGGCCTCTCAGTTTGATTACTGGGAAATAGATCCGGAGGTTGACTACAGCATGCTCCGCTTCAACCTTGACCTGCGGCTCGGCATTGCCTACAACTGGAGTGACTACTTCTTTGGTATCCAGGCGCAGTTTAACAATTTCAACTATAAGACTGATGAATGCAAAGTCAACATCTACGACGCCTACGCCCGCGTGTCGTTTGGCGTGAGATTGTAGGATCACTGCCCGAAATCTTTAGATACTAATAGAGTAATCATCCGTCAGAAAGCTGCCACATTCCATCCAAATGGGGCAGTTTTCTTTACCATTTATCACATTTCTGTGCCGTTTATCCCAAATGTTTGGTTGTCTCGGCAATTAGACCTAATTTTGCAGCGTCAAAAATCAGAAAAACGATGAAGGTATGATAAAAAGAAATAAAACTATTATGGAACAGAAATTTTGCCAGAGCTGCGGTATGCCGCTCACAGAGGATGTCCTCGGTACCAATAGAGATGATTGAGCATTGTGCTCAGTTTGTGAATGCTGTAAATGAAGGGTTAGAAAAACCTATTACCAAAGAGGAATACATCGGCATGATGAAATCGTATTTTCCCCAGCTTAAGCGTTGGCGCCAAACGCTGGATGTGAATAACGACGATGCGATGAAGGTCAATCCCGCTTTAGTCGGCGTTAAAGAACTCATTGCTCAGATGGCCGACAAACTGCCTATCGCTTATATCTCGTCAGTTGACCAAGAAGGTTTTCCTTGGACTAAGGCCATGTTGAAGCCACGTAAACGCGAGGGTATCAAAACCTTCTATTTTACAACCAATACATTTTCAATACGTGTAGCCCAATACAAGGTTAACCCCAAGGCCTCGATCTATTTCTGCGACGCTAAAGGTTTCAAAGGTATGATGCTGCGTGGTACGATGGAGGTGCTGACGGATGCCGCTTCGAAAGAAATGATTTGGCGTGATGGCGATGAGCAGTACTATTGCGTACTCAAATTTACCGCCACCGATGGTCGATTCTATAGCGATTTCTATCCCCGTAGTTTTGTAATTGAGTAAATGATGAACAATAAAGCACTTGTCGTTATCGACATACAGAACGACATCACCAAGCACTATCGTGACATCATCGACAATATCAATGCTGCCATCGAATGGGCTGTGGCAGAGGATATGCACGTGGTATATATCAAGCATCACAACATCACCGCAGGAACTCGTACATTCAAGCCTGGAAGCAAGGGCGAGGAACTGGTGCCTGAGATGAAGGTCGTGTCAGACAACATCTTCGTGAAGACGAAAAGCAATGCCCTCACGAGCGAGACGTTTTCTGCTTTCATTGCAGCGAACGGCATCAATGAGTTCTATGTGGCAGGTGCTGATGCTACAGCCTGCGTGAAATCGACATGTTTCAATATGGCCAAGGCGGGATACACGGTGCATGTCTTCTCAGACTGCGTCACCAGCTACGACCTGAAGAAACTCCCAGAGATGTTCGCCTATTACGAAAGTAAAGGCTGCGAGGTCAAGACACTTGCCGATTACAAACAATGAAACAAAGCTATGTGCTATAGAGAAGAAGCCATCGAATGTGTAAAAGATCATGTTCTCCAGATACATAAGCAAATATATGCCAAGTATGAAGGTGATTTTGACAGGATCTATACGGAAGGGTACAACAGCAAGTCCTATACGGTTAGGGTGATTGAGCCAGGAAAGGTTTATGAACTGAGTTATCTGGAATGTTCATGCCCAAAAGTTAAATGTGGACTGAGAAGCCATCCACAGCAATGTGAGTGCTCGCGACAGAGCATTCTATAGATCTTGTCGCAACTTGAACCGGACAGCCAATTCAATGTTCGGATTGAGAATACAATTCTCAGGGGAAGCGACCGCTGTACATTCCGAATTACAAGACATGAAGGTATTTATAAAGGAGAAAATGATGGAAACAAATAGAATCATATTGCGTCCTTGGCGCGACAGCGATGCGGAAGTGCTGTATAAGTGGGCTTCCGATCCTGATGTGGGTCCTCGTGCAGGATGGCCACCACATCAGAGTGTAGAGGAGAGTCTGAAGATTATCCGCACCGTGTTTAATGATACCCTGCACACATGGGCTATCGTGCTAAAAGAGACAGACGAGCCGATTGGCGCCATGGGCTATGGCCCATCGTGCGACTGTGATTTGCCAGCCCGCGAGGGTGAACCACTCATCGGTTATTGGGTGGCCAAGCCCTATTGGAATCAGGGCATCTGTACGGAGGCACTGCGGCTGATGTTAGACCACATCCGCCAAACGACGGACATCCAATCGCTCATCAGCGGCCATTTCGTAGATAATCCCGCCTCAGGCCGAGTAATGGAGAAGTGCGGCTTTGTACCCACGGGCGAAACCTGCATCGATGCAAACCAATATCAAGGCGCAGACAGACCTATCAGAGTGTTGAGATTAGAACTAAGATGACTCAGCTGCCAAACGTCATCACGCTACTCAGGATTGCAGGCTCTTTCGGTCTGCTCCTTTGTGATGTGACGGGTGTGGTGTTTTGGATAATCTATAGTCTCTGCGGCATCAGTGACATTGCCGAGCGGAAGCAGTCTCAAAATCGCAGATAACGGCTCAAACTAAAAAAATCAGCTTTTTTTATGTAGTTTGAGCGGAATTAGCTATCTTTGCATCAGAGAATTGTAAATGATAGGATTGTACTCCTGATTATGTTTAATCATTTAAAACAATAAATCGAGAAATGAGGAAAACGATTTTCACCTTATTGATGCTGGCGGTGGCCATAGGAATGAGTGCGCACGAGCTCTTATCGAACGCAGAAGTAGATGCCCAGTGGCGCACGAAGACCATCAGCGTGAAGAATGGCGGGCAGTCGCCCAACGTGGTGATGCTGCTCAAGGCTTTCAACAAAGCCCTGCCGACATGGGTGGTGGGCGAGGTGCTGAAGCTGCAGGAGAAACCACTCCCAGGCACGAAGCGCAATGGTACAGCCCTGCTGTTCGAGAACAACGAAGAAGATGAACTCCGCATTCTCCTCGATCCGAAGAACGGCTATGCCTGCTACGAGTCACTGACGGACGTAGACCAGATGTCGTGCTGTATCTGGCGGCGCACCAACGGTCACCGCATCTTCGCCATCAGCCTCTACGAGCAGCACGTGATGCCGCAGAACCTGCTCTGCTGGTACGACTACGACCCACAGACGCAGACGATGACGCCCGAACGCAGTCCGCTCGACGACTACAAGAAGCCATTCCCACAGATGGAGATTGGCTGGACACTACCACAGAAGGGCACCGACTTCATCATCAGAGAATACTCGCCCTTCTATCCTACCGTCAGTCGCATCTACACATGGGATGGTATGAAGCCGCAATTCTCAAAGATACAGCTGGAGGACTTTGAATATCAGGAGTTTGCCGACGGCGAGTGGGTACAGGCAAGCGGAGAGGGTTTCAAGCATCCACATCATCCACGCCAGTGTGGCGGATCATGTCCAGGTGGATCCGCAGTGGGTACCTTTTGAATTTGAAAGATGAATAAAGTGGATGATGAAGTATAAAACAATGAAACAGGAAATCAATCCCAAGGACACCAGTAGGGCTATTGCTTTCGAGCTGTGGACAAAGTCGCCCATGCCGATGGTGACACTCACGAAGACGTTCGACGTGACACGACTGCGCAAGCTGAGTAGGAAGCGGGGCTTTAAGTTCAATATGCTGCTCTGCTGGTGCGTCGGCAAGGCTGCCTCAAAGATCGATGAGTTCTATATGCTGCCTAAGGATGGGAAGCTGTACCGATACGACCGCATGGCCATCAACGTGATAGCTGATAACGTCAAGGGCGGACTCAGCTTCTGCGACGTGGCCGTCACCGACGATCTGGAGGCGTTTAACGCCAACTACCTGCATCTGACGGAGACCATCAGCCAGACCTGTCAGGACATCCTCGACGACGAAGCCGTCATCGTAGGCACATCAGCCGTCACGGGCACGGAGCTCGACAGCATCACCAACCAATACAGTGGCATCTTCACTAATCCCTTTCTGGCCTGGGGCCGTTACCACAAAGGCTGGCTGAAGACGACGCTCCCCATCTCCTTCCAGTTCCACCACGCCCAGATGGACGGCAAGCACGCCGCCCGGTTCCTGGAAGAACTGCAACGGATAATGAATACGATATGAATTTACTGATACTCTCAGGGAGCCTATCAAGGGTTATGCCTTGTTCTTCCTTGTATAAAGGCGTGCCACCATTGCTCCGCTGATATTATGCCATACGCTGAAGATAGCTCCGGGGATTGTTGCTAAGGGATAGGCCGCAAAGTGGATTGTTGCCAGACTGCTGGCCAGCCCAGAGTTCTGCATACCCACCTCGATGGAGATTGCTCGCTTTTTGGGCTCTGTCAGCCCGAGCAGTCGTCCTATCAGATAGCCGCAGCTTAATCCGCAGAGGTTGTGAAGGATGACTACCAAAACAATGACCAAACCACCAGCCAACAACTTGCTGGCATTGGCAGCAATGATGATGGCCACGATAAGGGCGATAGCAATTGACGAAATGGCCGGAAGATAATCTGTCGCTTTCTCTGTGAACTTAGGCCATATCCATTTTACGGTCAGTCCGATGACAATGGGGAGGATGACTACCCAGAAAATACTTAATATCATACCCACTACGTTTACATTGACACTCTTTCCTGCCAATGCCCAAGTCAGCAGGGGTGTCATGAACGGAGCGAGTAGGGTAGAGACGCCCGTCATGCCTACCGAGAGTGCCAGGTCGCCTTTTGCCAGATAGGTTATCACGTTAGATGCGGTGCCGCCGGGACAGCAGCCAACCAGTACTACGCCAAGTGCCAGCGCCTCATCAAGCTGGAACGCGCTGGCAAGTCCCCAAGCGAGCAGCGGCATAATGGTAAACTGTGCCAGGCAGCCGATAATCACGTCTTTGGGACGGCTGAATACGATTTTGAAGTCCAGCAAGTTGAGTGTCAGTCCCATGCCGAACATCACCACGCCTAACAGATAGTTGATGACAGTGGGCCGTATTTGTTGCAGCACATTCGGGAATACTAATGCCAGTAAGGCAGCCACCAGCACAAGGATGCCCATGTATTCTGATATGAAGTGACAGAGTTTTTTCATCTTGTTTATATGTTTCCGAATGCAAAGGTACACATTTTTTCTTAACAGACGGTGCAAGATGTACACATATCTTAAAAATGTTGTCACTTTTTAAGGAATAATGCTGATTGTTTGCGGAATTTTGTGTATATTTGCCGACGTAAAAACAAAGCGAGAAAGATGATAGATAATGAATAGCAAAGCAAAACATAGAATACTTTTCGTGTGTCACGGGAACATCTGCCGAAGCCCGATGGCAGAGTTCGTGATGAAGGACTTGGTGAGGAAGGTTGCGATTGAACGAGAGAAGAACCAAGCTTGCTTGGATTCTTCCGAGTGTGAGCAGGCTCGACCGGAGGTCAAGGGGGTGCTGGAGGACAGCTTCATAATTGAGTCGGCAGCCACCTCGACGGAGGAGATTGGCAACAGCGTCTATCCCCCTGCCCGACGGAAACTGGCTGAGCACGGCATCGGCTGTGTGGGCAAGACGGCTCGGCAGATGACGCGCTCTGACTACGACCGCTATGACCTGCTGATAGGTATGGACTCGTGGAATATCCGCAATATGCGAAACATCTGCGGTGGCGACCCGGAAGGGAAGATTGTAATGCTGATGGACTTCACCAATCGGCCTGGCGACGTGGCCGACCCTTGGTATACGGGCGACTTCGAGGCCACTTGGCGCGACGTGCTGGAGGGCTGTCAGGCACTATTAGATTACCTTATGCCTCCTGGTGGCCATGGTGGTCACGGTTCACGATAAATTGAAGAAAGCTCAATAGTCGTTGTACCATATCTCATTCAATTACGCTCATTCTCATTTCAATATCATCAACGGGGCGGTCAGCGCGACCTGTGGCAGTGCCTTGAATCATCTCAACCACATCAAGGCCTTCCTCGACCTCGCCAAACACGGTATATTGGCCATCGAGATGGGGAGTGCCACCAACGGTAGAGTAAATCTTCAGCTGTTCATCAGTCAGTCCCGACTTGCCCACCTTATTCTCAGCTTCTGCAACCAGCTGGTCTTGCAGTACCTGAAGGCCCTCACGATTCCTGTCCCGGCGCATCTGCATGATCTCAGCACGATGCTCAGAAGCAAGTTTATTAAAGGCATCCTGCACTTTCTGCATTCTCAGCTGCTTGGAGAACTGGCGAAGCTGTCCATCGTTGTACACATCGCCCCAGACGATATAGAACTGCGAACCGCTACTACGGCGCTCAGGATTCACCTCGTCACCCTGACGTGCTGCAGCCAATGCCCCACGTTTATGGAACAGGCCGTCCTTAATCTCAGCTTCGAGCGTGTAGTCAGGGCCGCCGACACCCAGCATCTTGCCTGCAGGCGCCCCCTTCGAATCAGGGTCACCGCCCTGAATCATAAAGTTTTTAATGACTCGGTGGAACAGCGTACCATCATAATAACCCTCCTTTGCCAACTTCATGAAATTGTCACGATGGATGGGAGTCTCGTCGTAAAGGCGAACAACGATGTCGCCCAGCATGGTTTGAATTTTTACTTTCATAAACTATCATAATTATTGGTGCAAAAATACGAATTTCTGAACAAAATTCATTATCTTTGCCGTTGTTTTTAATAAGTTTTGTGAAACAATGATTAGAAAAGCTGAAAAAAGAGACATACCAAGCATCATCGGACTGCTGCATCAGGTGGACATGGTTCATCATGTGATACGTCCGGACTTGTTCAAGCCGAACACAACCAAATATGATGAACAAGAACTTGAGAGCCTGCTCGCCGATGACCGCAAGCCCGTTTTCGTTTTTGACGCAGAATCCCCCCGACCAAACGGGGGGATGGCCTCTGCCAGGGGGCAAGAAGAATCCAAAATATTGGGACACGCTTTCTGTCTTGTCACAGAGGTCAGGGACGACAAGCTGTTGCAGGACATTAAGACATTGTATATTGATGACATCTGCGTAGATGAGAAGGCTCGCGGCAAACATGTGGGCACGGCGTTGTATGAATATGTACGCGATTATGCCCGCTCAATAGGCTGCAACAACATCACCCTGAATGTGTGGGACGGTAACGATGCGGCAATAAGCTTCTACAGGAACATGGGCATGAGGGTTCAGAAAACGACAATGGAGGTTGTGCTGTAAAGATTATTAGATTACGTCTAACAGATAGAAACATAAAATTTGCGAAAAAAATGAAGAAACTATTTACACTACTTATCTGCAGCTGGATATTTGCAGCCTGCTCGAACGATGATACGCCCACTGTGCCACCGACAGACGAAGTGGAGGCATTGTTACAAAAGATGACCCTGCGGGAGAAGGTGGGACAGCTGTTCTATGTCCGTCTGGAGTCGCTCGACCCCTCTATTGAATGGACCACCTACGACGACCTGGCAAGAATGAATATCCTGAAGGTGACAGAGAACATGAAGCGCACCAACGAGAACTATCCCGTGGGCGGCATCATCCTCTATGCATGGAACATCGATAACGAGACACAGTTAGCAAGCATCATCACCGACATTCGCACCCTGAACGGCTCGCCCCTGCTCTGCATCGACGAGGAGGGAGGACGAGTGGCACGCATTGCCAACAACCCGAACTTCAACGTGAAGAAGTACGAGTCGATGGCAGCCATCGGTGCCACCGGCGACCCACAGAACGCCTACGAATGTGGCAACACCATAGGCACCTATCTGAAGCGCTATGGCTTTGACATCGACTTTGCACCTGTGGCCGACGTGAACACCAATCCCGAGAACGTCATCATCGGTGCTCGTGCCTTCAGCGACGACCCTGCCGTGGCAGCACCCATGGTGACGAACTATCTGCAGGGATTGAAAGATGCTGGTATAACGGGCTGCATCAAGCATTTTCCTGGTCATGGCGATACCAAGGCCGATACGCACTTTGGCTACGCATCGACCCAGAAGACGTGGGAGGAGATGATGAACTGCGAGATGGTGACGTTCCGTGCGGGCATCCAGTGGGGCTGTCAACTGATTATGACTGCTCACATCGGAGCACCGAATGTAACGGGGAGTGACGTGCCTTCAACGATGTCGCCCATCATCCTGCAGGACAAGTTACGCGGTGAGCTGGGCTATCAGAACATCATCATCACCGACGGCATGGAGATGGGAGCCATCACGCAGCAGTACACCAGTGCTGAAGCTGCTGTTGGCAGTATCAAGGCTGGTGTGGACATCGTGCTCGGTCCTCGCTATTTCACCGAGGCTTTCGATGCAGTTATGGCGGCGGTGAACAATGGAACCATCAGTGAGGAGCGCATCAACCAGAGTGTAAGACGGATATTGAAGCTGAAGTTACAATAATGGATTGGATCATTAATAAAAGAAAAATGAGTATCTTTGCCCTCAGATTTAATAAGAATTGTGATATATATGATGAAAGGCCAACATATTTTCAAATTGGAAGATGGCCGTGTCAAAATTAACGGTGTTTATATAGGACTCCCAATAGAGAAAGCCATACAAATGTTATTAAACATGGGATTTAGCAATGATCTCATAGGTAATATAGAGGGGCTGGGTGTCTGTAGACTAACTATTCGTGGAAACGAAAATGTTGATTATATAGTTGTTTCCACAGAACGCAGGTTTACCGAGGAAGAAACATTGGTTGTTCTGAATCAAGTGTCAACCGACTTTTCTGCCAAGCCTGGGTTTGATTATAATGATTTTGGCATAGCACCAAAGCCTCATGAAATAAATCATTTCTGGGATTTAAGTGAGGGGTTAGTGACAATAAAATGGGATGGATTTAATGTGGATGGTTTTTCCTCTAAAGATAATGATGGAATGGACCATGTTGTATTTAGCATTAGTGGGCCAGTAGTTAAAGATGAAGAATATTGGAGATCAGAAGTTGATTGAATCGCTTTGCGTTTATTTTCTGATAAAATACAGAGTATAAGGATATAAGGAATCATCGCAAACGGCAAATGAGACCGTTTTTGACAGGATTTGTTGCCATGAACGGTTAAATTTATTTTAAATTGCACCTTAATATGTAGAAGTAAGAGATTCAGAATTCAGATAATTCCACTTCTGTATAACCTCAATAGCAATTCTAACCTCTTCAGTAATATCAGAAGGAGCACCAATCATAATATTGTATATTTTACCTCTGTTCATAACATAAATTCATAAGAACCTATTTCCTCTGCAAATAAACGAAAAAAACTTCAACTCCGTCACATTTCTAACTTTTTTGTTAGTTCCACAGAAACATATATAAAACAGCAATGCCTAAATAAGTGCCTACCCTTCATCTGTTTGTGAATAGATGTTTTGAATTAGCCATTCTATTATTTTGTTGTTTTCTAAACTAACAGTATATCAATATCCTACTTAACGCCTACAAAATTACACAAAAATCGCCAGTTTCCATGCTTTTTTGCCTTCAAAACATTGTTTTTATACATATTTTTAATAATAAAGTGCCGATTTACAAATTAAATTTGTACTTTTGCAGATGGTTCGGGGAGAAATTCGGACTGATGATGCATTGCTTATTGGAACGCACTTAACCGAAGGTGTCTGGAAAACTCAATTTGGGATAGTTCGTTCATAGAGCAGAGGAGGCCTGCAAAAGGGTATCCTAAAGAACACATCTTAGCTTTGCACACGCTTTGGCGTGTTGCATTCTTATTAGTGTTCTAGGGGTCCCGTTTTCCAGACACCACCCCTCAGGTTAAGTGCATAAGGATGGCTTCACGCCATTTTTGCGCCCTTTTTCCTATTGCACCTTTTGGGTTAGTGACTTAGAACAATGACAATAAAGAGCAAACGCGTTGAAGCGATAATTGACGAATTAAAAGACCAGTATCTGGAAGAAGACCGCTACACCCGACCTTGGATTATAGGTTTTAGTGGCGGTAAGGATTCTACGGTGCTGCTTACTCTTGTTTGGATTGCCTTGCAGAGATTACGAGAGGAAGGCAAACCTTTGAACAGAAATGTACATGTAGTGTGTAATGATACTATGGTGGAGAACCCCATCATTGAGGAGTACGTTACCAAGGTTTTAGACTTGATTGCAAAAGCTGCCAAGGAACAGCAGATGCCAATATCCGTTGCTACCACTACGCCAGAATTGGAAGATTCATTCTGGTGTTGTGTGATAGGCAAAGGTTATCCTGTCCCCAACAATTCTTTCCGTTTCTGCACAGAAAAGATGAAGATTAAGCCAACCTCCAAGTTTATTACTGATCAGGTAGCCGCAGACGGAGAAGCTATTGTGCTTGTTGGAACAAGACTTTCAGAGAGCCAACAACGTGAACGCTCTATCAAACGCCACGAAATAAAGGGCCACCGTTTGTCGAAACATCCATTGAATCCTAACACCTTTACCTATGCTCCAATTAAGGAATTGATGTTGGAAGAGGTTTGGTGGATTATTAATTCGGTGCCTTCACCCTGGGGATTCGACAATGAAATCCTGTACAAGATATATATGGATGCCTCTGCCGATGATTACGAATGTCCTACGGTAGTTACTGATGATAGCCATCGTTCTTGTGGCCAGAGTCGTTTTGGTTGCTGGATTTGTACTGTTGTGAAAGAAGACAAGTCTATGACCTCGCTTATTAAGAACGGTATCGAGTGGATGAAACCACTACTGGATTTCAGAGATAGACTCGTGGAGAATCGTAATGTCTCTGAGCTGCGTTGCTCTACAAGAAGAAATGGTCAGAAAGCCGTAGATGAAACTGGGCACAACTTGGGCAACTATACAATGGAATACAGAATTCAGCTTCTTCGAGAACTGCTTACTGTTCAGAAAGACACCCAGTCATATCGCTCCAGTATAGACCTAATCACAAATCAGGAGCTTATTGCCATTCAGGTGCTGTGGTATAGAGACGGTAATTTCTCTACCACCGTAAACGACATCTACAACGAAGTGTATGGCTACAACATACCTAATACCAATATAGGTTTGCAAGAACGCATATTGTTGGAAAAGGCTTGTTCTGAGAATCCCAAACACTATCAGCTTATCCAGGAGTTGCTGGCTTTGCAGAAAAACAAGGTGTTACTTATGAGAAAATACGGTTTGCAGACAGACTTGGAATCTCGTCTTGAATCATTTATAAAGGAGGGCGAAGCATGATTATCAAGTCTATAACACTCGGCAACTATCGTCTTTACGAAGGCAAAAACATCATCAAGTTCAAACAAGATGATGATAAACCTATTTTCCTGATTTCTGGTGAGAATGGTTTTGGTAAGACAACATTCCTACATTCTTTGATATGGTGCCTCTATGGTAGGCTTATAACGGAAGTAGAGGCAGAAGTGAGAAAGGATATTGCTAATAGTGGATATAACTCTTTCCTAAGAAACAACCTCAATAATAACGTCAGGGCTAAACTTGATGCTCTCGACGACTCGAAGAAAGATTCCATTAAACGTAGAGGATATTCTTCCGACAATGAAGAACTGAAGCGTATCACCACGTACTACGTTGCCATTGAGTTTGAGAATGTGGTAATTCCATCTCTTCCTTGTACGTCTTTGAAGGTAGTACGTTCTTACGATATGGTTACAGAGAAAGAGAACGTTGACATTCTGATTGATGGTGTAAAGAATGAACTTACCGCTACGATAGGTTCAGAAGTGTTTATCAACGACTTCATTCTCAATAAAGACATTGCTCGTTTCTTCTTCTTTGATTCAGAACAGATCGTAGCTCTGGCTGAAACCAATACATCAACAGAGAAACGTCGTTTGTGCTCTGCATATAACGAAGTTCTGGGAGTGCGTAAATACGAAGACCTGAAAAAGAACCTTGAGAATGTTAGGTTGCGTTTCCGCAAGAAATCATCAGATGTGGCCAGCCGTGAAAAGTTGGTCTCGATGCTTAACAAGCAAGAAGAGTTGGAAAAGCAAGTAGGCAATAAAAGGCTGGACTTGTCTAATCTCGAATCAGAATTGCTACAACTACGTAGCGAAGATGAAGCTATTCAATTACAGCTGATGCGTGAGGGCAATGATGCCACTTCTGCTGAGATAGCCAGAATCGAAAAACTGATTGAGACGACCAAACAGAAGGACGAAGAATATAAGCGTCAGTTGCGACAATTTATTGATTATGCGCCTTTCGCTATTACAGGAAAGCTGTTCAAGGAAACTAGAGACCAGATAGAATATGACTTCAAACTGCGCGAGGCAAAGAATGACCAGTTGAGTAGGAATCTTGTTGTGAGCCAAATCACATCAGACCTAATGCTCATGTTTGAACATTCTACGATATCCTCGCCAGAAAAGTCCGAGTTGATTCTCCAGGTTCAAGATGTGTTGGAGAAATATAAGCACGAGGTTTCAGACGAGAACGTTCTCCTTTCTGTTTCTGAGCAAGACTACGAGGAGTTTCTTTCAATATACACCAACTTAACGACGACCTATAAGTCTGAGTTCGAACACTTGGCAGAAGATTATAAGAAGAACAAGCTTGTCTTAGAGCGTAATAGCAGAAGACTGTCAAATATTCAAAGTAAGGAGAAAGATGAACTAATCAAGTCTATTCGTGCTAAGAAGAATCAAATAGAGAAGGACATTGCTCAAAAAGATGCAGAGATACGTCAAATGCATGAGTCTATTGGCGAAATGTCACAAGAACTGGCTACGATTAGCAGGCAGATTAGCGAATTGAGCAAGAAAGTAAGTCTTGATGATAGTGATGCTAAAAAGGACGCTGTGGCAGAAAAACTCATAGAAGAACTATCCATTTTCCTTGTCTCGCTGAAACAAGAGAAGAAATATTCTCTGGAGAGACGTATCAAGACAACTCTCAACACGCTGATGCATAAGGAAGATTTTATTGGCAGAGTGGAAGTTGTAATAGATGGCGAGGATATGGATATCAATCTGTATTCTGTTGACGGGAAAGTTATTAACAAAGATTCCTTATCAAAGGGCGAGCAGCAACTCTACGCCACATCTATCCTGAAAGCCCTAGTAGATGAATCAGGCATACAGTTCCCCGTTTTCATAGACTCGCCTTTGCAGAAATTTGACAAGAGCCATGCGACAAAGATTATCACAGAATTCTATCCTCAGATTTCAAAACAGGTTGTTCTTTTCCCCTTGCTGTATAAGGAACTAACGGCAGAGGAATATAATGTGATGAAGCCTTTGGTCAAGACTACCTATCTGATTAAGAACGATGTTACGCACTCATTCTTTGAAGAGGTGCCGGTAAACGATTTTATAAAGGAAAGCTAATATGTTCACCCAGATAAAGACAACAGCAAAGAACAAAGAAGCCGTAACGGTTCTCACTCGCAAGTTCGCATTGGGAGCAGAAAATGTTATTGGCCGTATTGCCATAGCATATTCATTACAAAGTGGTGTTAAGTTTTCACCACTTGACGTGAAGGATTCTGGTGGAAAGGAATATTCAAAGGGTGTCTTATTTGGCAACCTTTATCCTGTATACGCAGCCATCATGTGCAAGCATTACAATATCAAGATGTCTGACAAAGACTTACCTCGCTATTTCAAAATGCACCTTGACGATGGTCTGGAGCGTATAATGGCAGATGTAAAAGACAACCCGAATTTGGTAGGGTTTGACTATTTGTTTGATAAGATAGAATTTGGACTAGGACAGATATGTTAAGGGACTGTAAGTTTGAACTCTCATATTCTTCCGGCTTACAACATGGGCCAAAAGAATTCTTCACAGAGGCTTTGATTGAAAGCAAGTCTTTTGATCTTGGCTTGGGGTTCTTCTCTACGTCTGGCATTCGCTGCTTGGCATACGGTTTCGCTTTGTTCATCGCTAATGGTGGACGAATGAGGGTTGTTATTAACCATATTCTAAGCGAGCAAGACAAAATGGCAATTGAAAGAGGTCAGTCTGGTGTCATAGATAGTTTCGAGGATAAGATTCTTAATAATGTTACTCAGCTATGTAGTACGCTTTCTCGCCAAGATGAGCAATTCTTTAATTGTTTCTCCTATCTGATTTCTGTTGATAGAATAGAATTCGTGGCTACCGTCTCAACTCAAGGTGGACTTGGACACGATAAGTATGGGGTGTTCACAGATGAACGCGGAAACAAGGTTGCATTTAGCGGTTCTGCAAACTTCTCGCAGACAGCAATGGAATTGAATAGTGAGACCATTACGGTATTTACATCATGGCAATCTCCTCAATATGTGAAAGACCTTGAAACCAAGTTTAACGACAATTGGCATGAGGACAACGATCATCTTATCCACATTCCTATCAGCAAGGTCACTTCGTATATCAAGGACAAGTTTGGCAGCGTAAAACTAAAGAATCTGCTTGATCGTGAAATTGATTTGCGTGATGTGAATGAGATTGACTCTTCTGACCCAATAACATCCCAACCTCTTCCTGAATATCTTGTTGAGAAGATGGAGCTCAAGGAACAGGAACCACGTTTTCCATTCCCATCAGAACGTTCAATTCAGATTGATGCATACAAAGCATGGATAGAGAATGACAGGAACGGAATCTTTGCGATGGCTACCGGTTCTGGTAAAACTGTTACAGCTCTGAATTGTCTGTTGAAGCAATATCAAGAGAATGGTTTCTACAAAGCTATCATTGTAGTCCCGACAAGAGCATTGGCATTGCAATGGGAAGATGAAGTAAAGCATTTCAATTTCCAAAACATTATCTCAACCCATACTGAGAAAGATTGGAAGAATCTGTTATCTCGTTATACGACCAAGGCCCTTCTGAACCAAAGAAAGAATATCGTTATCATCACAACCTATGCGACATTCATTCGGAAGTACATACAAGACTTCATAAGAAATACAAAAGGTATTGAGAGCTTTGTTTTTATTGCTGACGAGGCACACAACCTTGGAGCAACAGGCCCAATCAAGCATCTTCCAAATAGCATCAAATATAGAATAGGCTTATCCGCTACGCCTGAGCGAATATATGATGAAGGCGGTTCAAAGAAACTATACGATTTCTTTAACTCTGAGCCACCCAAATACACCTATCGCTTCACTATGAAGGATGCGATATGGAAGTCTGACCCACCCATTTTGTGTCACTATGAGTATTATCCGCTATTCATCAGTTTGACTCCTGACGAGATGGATCAATACAATATCATCACAGAGAAACTCAGAAAGTTTATCGACCCGCAAACAGGTAAGTATAAGAAGGATGCTGAGATGCTTTTGATGGCAAGAAAGCGTATCATTCATAAGGCCGCAAATAAAAAGCTTAAGGTAGCAGAACTATTGGACGAACAAAAGAAAAGGGGAAATCTCGATTACACTTTTGTCTTTGTTCCTGAAGGGTACGAACCTGACTATGCAGAAATAGATGAATACAATATCGATAACGAGGATATTCACATCATCGATGAATATTCGCAGATGTTCCGTGAGCGAAAGTATTCTTACCATCAGTATATTAGCGGTCTTGACGATGCGCCATCGATACTCGAATCTTTTGAACGTGGCGACATCAAAATTCTATTGTCGATGAAGTGTCTTGATGAAGGCGTAGATATACCAAGAGCACAGAATGCAATATTCATATCGAGTACGGGTAATCCACGCCAGTTCATTCAGCGTCGTGGACGTGTACTGAGAACCTGCAAAGGCAAAGACATGGCTTACATCTGGGACTTGATTGTAATGCCTCCAGACGTATCAGAATCTGCATCGACTGTTGAACGCAGCCTTTTTGCAGGTGAAGTTAGGAGAATATTGAACTTTGCTGCTTTGGCTGATAATAAGATTGATATACTCTATGGCGAACTGAAACATGTTTGCGACTCTCTAAACATTCCAATGTTTGATTTACTTGATACGGAAGAAGAACAGTATAACTAAAAATACAGAACTATGGCTATACAAGATGTAATGTACAAGATGATAGAGCAAGAAATAGATCTTGTGGTAAAAGAAGGGCGGGAAAAAGTGCTCGTTGACGTTAAAAAAGCCAAGTTGGTTGCAAAGATGCTGACAGAACTCAGCGTCGATAAAACTGAGGCTGATAGTTTGGTAAATCAGTATATAGCTAGCATTAATAACATCTGCAAATAACAACTGCTATGAAGATAAATAGTATCACAATCAACAATTTCCAATCTTATTATGGGGAACAGACCATTGAGTTTGGTGATGGTCTAAACCTAATTGTTGGAAATGGCGGAAAAGGCAAATCAAAGTTGTTCAACGCTTTCTATTGGGTGCTGTTCGGTAAGATATATGTTACAAGTGAAGGCTGGTGTACTACAGACGACCTGTATCTCAGTTCTCATAAGGCACTTCACAAATTTGAGTATATCAACAAGAAAGCATTATACGATGCAAAAATCGATGGAAAGGTAGATTGTTATGTACAATTGGATTTGACTGACGACAGTGGTACAAATTACATTATTGAGCGTCAGGCAAGTGCAATACGGCAGCCATTGCAAGAATGGGACAAACCTGAATCTTGGAACGTCAGCCCTTCGTCTATGAAAGTGACTTATGACACAAAAACTGGAACTAAGAGCCTAACAGGATTTATGGCTGACAGTATAATCACAGATTTGTTTCCTGAAGGTATTCGCGGTTACATTTGGTTCCAAGGGGAATCGTTAGACAGCCTTATAGATTTCAGAAAGAAGCAAAATTTGAAAGATGCTGTCATGCACATTTCATATTATCCCTATTTTGAGAAATTGACATCTATCATTACCAAGGCTAAAACGAAGATAGAGTCTCAGGAGACAAAGAAACTGAAAGAGGCTAACAAACAAAATTCAGAAATCAGGAGCCTCCTCATGAAGATTGATTTTCTGCGAGGAAGAATTCAAACTGAGGAAGAGAATATGAAAAAATACGAGAATTATATCGCACAAATCGAAATAGCATTGGCTGACGATGAAACCAAGATGCAAGGACTAGCCGGTTTTTCAAAGCTAATTAAGGACTACGACGATTGTGAGAAGGAGATAATTAGAATCAACAATCAACTCACAGAAATCGATAATAACCAGCGAAGCTTGTTACCTTCTCTATGGATTCTGCGAGGTATAGACAAAATGGTTGAAAAAAGCAAAGAAATTATTTCCTCTCACGTAGAAGTGGAAACAGCCTTACCTGAAAAGAAATATATTGATGAACCAAGTAGAGCTAAGTTGGAGGAAATTTTAAATAAGGACCACCAATGCTTTGTTTGTGGCTCACCTGTTGACGAGGCCCATCCTCATGCTGTGGAATGGATTATGAATCGATTACGGATGCAGGAGGAGTATTATAAGGAGTTGGATGATTATCGTAACAACATGGAGTTCTCTAAGCAATTCAACATGTTTGTTGGAAAGATACAAGATTATCCCGACTTTGTTCTTAGAAGCCTGAAAGGAATAGATAAACAATTCCAAGACACAGAGGAGGAGATGGATAGGCTTATTGCAAAGAGACGCAAGTTTCTGGAAAAGAAAACAGAATTGGATAAGCAGATTGAGTCTGTAAAACAAAAATTTGGCGTAGATCCTCATCGTGAAGCAAGTAGCGTTCCCGTGCTAAGTAGTAATATCAGAGCTTCTCGTAGTAACCTAGAGAAACAAAGAAAGATGTTGGAGTCTTGTAAATCGGCAATAATTGATTATACGAGGCAACAACAGGATGCTGAGCGCGAACTGAAAGGTATGGGTTCTAACACAGGAACTGTCACCCAAGTTGCGGAGACCGAATGGAAACATATCTCAACTTTTTTGGAATCTGTCTGCCACGATGTACAAGAGAAAGCCCGTAAGGAATTACTCCATAAGATTGAAGACAGGGCTAATCAATTCTATGAAAAGTTCACGGAGCATGACAAAGGTTACAAAGGTCGCGTAGAAATAGATGAGGACTATTCTATCACCTTTGACGGCGGTTTGAATACAAGCCACGAGGATAGGAAGAAGATGAGCATCATTAATGCGCTGCTCGCCTTGAATCAAGAGGCAATAGGTACATATTATCCATTCATCAGCGATGCTCCGACCTCCAGTTTCGACCCCAGTACTACACACAAGTATCTGATGGGAATCAAGGACATCTTTGGTCAGTCTATTATTATGACGAAGGATGTTGAAGTTGGTAGTGATAAATACAAAGACCTTTATAATCAAGGAAATGTATCTCGTATTTTCCAACTTGAAAGCCAGATTTATCGTACCGACTCGCAAGAGCCAGAAATCTGGGAAGTGTCAACCGTTGTAAAAGAACTCAAATAGCAAAGAAGTATGGATAATATATTCGAGTTAAGATTCTCCTTTGAGCAAAAAACCAAGGATGAAGTGATTTATAAGTTCTCCAATAAGCAGGGCGGAGATTTCAACGTTTTCTCTTACCATTGGCAATGCTTCGTGTGGGCCGCTATCATCGGGTTCCTTAGAAATGAACCTCGTAAGCTAACACCCCCTATTGCCGATAGACCTTTCAGTTTAAACACTATGATGAATAATCATGGCGAGAAGGACGCACAGGCTCTAATATGCCTTACAATTGCAAAGGCTGGCTCATTGGATATCATGAAGAATCCTGTTGATGCCATCAATCTCATCAACGAGTACGCCAACGGAGGTTTCTATCACATTATGAAGTTGATGGAGAATGGCGAGAACTCCTTCAATGACCTGGAGAAGGTGAAGCAAGAAATCTTCTCTCGTAATTATGACGATAACGGTTTATTGCAGCCTGCACCCAAAATTGAGGAATATGTAGTTCCAGAAGAAGAGTATAACAAGAAGGTTGAGGATGACGAACCTGATATAGAAGTAAACACCCAAGAGGCGCCAATGAAAGCAGAGAGAAAATCACATAGGTGGTCATTGAGTCAAGAGAAAGACCTCCTTGGATACTATCAAGCAGGTATGACGATTGACCAACTTGCCAAACTCTTTGGAAAAGATGAGGATGCTGTCAGAGAAAAGCTGGCTCAGAAAGGAATCACTATATAAAGTGTAATATGGACAGGAAAATATCTTTCTTTAGCTACGAACAATGCTTTGAATCCTATCAAAAGAGAATCGAATCTATTCGCCAACATAGGATAAATGGAGAGACTATTATTGCGAAGCCTGTACTTATGGTAGCTATTATTGATGCCATCGATAGCAACGTATTTACCAGCAATCAGTTTGTCATCAACGATTGGCTCGAAAGACACTATAAAATGCTAATGTCTCAATATGCCAAGGATTCACAGTTTGATGGAACAACCGAAATAGACAAACCTTTCTGGCATTTAGAAACTGATGGATTCTGGCATTTAAACTATCAAGGAGAACAACTCAGTAAAAGTCACACTCCATCAAAACGTTGGCTAAAAGACAATGTGGAGTTTGCCTATTTCGATGAATCTCTCTGGATTTTACTTCAGAACAAGACCTGGCGCACAAAGTTGCGTGACTATATTATAGAACACAAGTTGACGGATGGGTTCTGGAGCGGAAAGATGGCAGCAGAGGGGTTAAGCATCCTCGTCGCAATATTACTCGCTGCGTGAGAATATAATCTAAAATGCAATTCCACTCTTATCAAGAGCAGACGGCAAGGGTGGAGTATTTGTATAAGAGGACTTCTTGCCTATGCAAGATTGTAACTACTGAGTTTTACAGTTCCCATCGTGGACAAACGGTTCAACGTCAATTTGGGTGGTGATTCCAATCCTATTTTATGATACCATAATATTTTTTGAAAAATCCACCACTTTCACCACTTTTTATATTATCTATCTGTAAATAAGATAGTTAAGTAGTGGTGGAAATAGTATTTTTATTACCACATTTCCACCACTTCCACCACTTTTACCGCTTCCAACGCAGCACCTGTTAATTCTGATAAAAACGTTCCAACGGCCGTGGAACGATGTTCCAACGTCCGCGGAACAATATTCTACGGCCTGCAAAAACATTGTATTCTACTTCCTCAGTTTTTTTGACAACCACAGATTCAACAGATGACATCTGCCATCTGTGGTAAAAAAACACTTGCGAATATCATTGTAGCGGTAATAATTGCCGCTTTTCCACCACTTTTTTATCACTTTTACACCACTTTTTCATTACTCTTTGACCATTTTAGCATCATATCCACCACTTCCACCACCATTTCCACCACTACTAAACAGCTGTGTGTCAGATGCTTAGAAGAAAAGTGGTGGAAGTGGTAATAAAATCGAAAAAAAAATTCCTGATGATTTACTTGATGTACTTCACCTTCGAGGCATCGCGGGGCTTGGCGTCGGGCTGCTCGTCGGGGTAGCCGATGGCGAGGATGTAGTTCAGCTTGTAATCGGCGGGGATGTCAAGACGGTCGAGGAAGAACTTACACTTCTCGTTCGACAGCAGGAAGCGTACGGGACCGCCGAGACAACAGGTGCCGAGACCCATCGCTTGTGCCGCCAGCATCATATTCTCACCCAGCAATCCTGCATCGAGCTCGCCACCACCATTGGCAGGCGTGCAGACGCAGATAAGGTTCGGCGCATTGCGGAACATATTCTTGAAGTCCTTGTCGCGGGCTACCTGCTCAGCGTTCTCCTGCTTGTAAACCTCCGTCACGTCGGCAATCAGCTTCTGGTCTTCCACCACGCGGACAATCCACGGCTGGCGGTTCATGCCGCTGGGGGCATTGATGCCGCACTTCACGATAACCTCCAGCTTCTCGTGCTCCACGGGCTTGTCGAGATACTTACGGATGGAGCGACGTGCCATCATATTGCTCAGCACTGGATTTACCTCCATCTGCATGTCAGCCTCGATGGCGGCAATCTGATTGCGTGACTCATAGCGTTTGATGACCTTGCCATCGCGACCAATGAGGAACTTGGTGAAGTTCCACCTGATGTCGCCGCCACCAGCTTGTGCCTTCAAGTAAGTGTAGAGCGGATGGGCATTCTCGCCGTTCACGTCAATCTTGTCAAACTGCGGAAAATGGATGTCGAAGTTGGCCGTGCAGAACTGGTGAATCTCCCGAATCGTGCCAGGAGCCTGCTGTCCGAACTGGTTGCAGGGGAAGTCAAGAATCTCGAAGCCCTGAGCGTGATACTTCTGGTAGAGTGGCTCCAAGTCTTTGTACTGTGGTGTAAATCCACATTTGGTAGCCGTGTTCACAATCAGCAGCACCTTGCCCTTGTACTCGGCGAGCGACACGTCCTTGCCCGCATCATCCTTCACCGTGAAGTCATACACACTCTGTGCCGAAAGGGTCAACACGCCCATCATTGCCATGAGGCAGAAAACCAGTTTCTTGAACTTCGTTGACTTTCCCCTTCGGGCCGTCGAGCTAAACCTTCGAGAATTTTCACTCCCGGCAAAGCAAACAGGTTTGCTTTGTTCTCGCTTAATCAAATTCTTCATATCTATTATAGCTTTTGTGGATTAATATCCTAATTACAAATTCTCCTTGCAAAGTTACGAATAAATATGGATTTTCCGTGCTTTTTCCTCAAGAATTAAGAATAAATATGAAAACAGGATGCTCTTTCTTTAACCTTTCACTCCAATGATAGTCGCATTCGATGGCTTCATCCGATGAATCTCCGTCTGGCTGAAACCTGCTTGTCGAGCACTTTTGCGTTTACCTTCTTAGCCTTTGCCACACTCTCCTCTGAGATATCGATGCCATAGACTTGTGCCCCTTTGCTCCGTTTCAGCAGTCGTTGCAGCGTTGCTCCGCCACCGCAGCCGATGTCAAGCATCGTCCAGCCGTCTTGGATTTCGACGAGTTTCAGTCCCCAATTCGTTAGTGGTGCATGGCAGAGGTTCATGAACTTCAGCATAGCGCGGCCCATCCGTCCTTGCGGACAGGCGCAGTTTGTGAATAGTTTCTTTATAAGTTCCATAATCCTAATCTTTTAAAAAGGTGGCAGATCGTCACCGACCAGCCACCTCACTAAACAAATACTTTTACTTTATGCGCTCGATCTTTGGTCGCTTGCATACCTGCAAGAATTTTACACCTGTGATTATAAGCTGGGAGAGATGGCGGCAATCCAAGCCTCGATGCGGCTGTCGGTCTTGTCGTCCTCGTTGATATCATCGAGGGGCAGGCCGATGAACTTGCCGTCAATGACGGCCTCGGAGTCGTCGAAAGTGTAGCCGTCAGTCTCAACTGAGCCGATGAACCTGGCACCGCTATTCTTGATACCGTTGTACAGTTCGCCCATACCGCCTACGAACGTGTCGCTATACGAAGAACAGTCGCCACAGCCGAAGATGGCGATAGTCTTGCCACTGAGGTCGGCACCTTGGAGTGTCCTCAGTCCGTCGTACCAGTCATCCTGCAATTCGCCTGCACCCCACGTTGAGGTGCCGAGAATCAGATTCTGGTTGGCGGCCACAATGTCGGCTGTCAAGTCCTGTACGTTCAGGGCCTCGCAGCCCAGTTTCGAGGCAATCTTCTCTGCGATGGCCTCACAGGTTCCTGTCGAAGAACCATAGATTACAATTGTTGCGTTCATTTTATTAATATACGATTTACGAATTTACAATTTATTCTTCAATTTTCAATTCTTCAATTTTTTAATTTTCCTTTGGCAATACCGTTCGCACTGTGCGCAGAGGTCATAGCCGAGCATAGCTCCGAGGATGAAGTCCTCTTCGGGCGTCAGCTGGTTCAGCGGACGGGTGACGATGAGCCGTATGGCCTCCAGACACTCGCGCCGCCCGAAATACACGTTCAGATTCTGCTGTCCGGCAGGCTGCAGCAGGTAAGGAATGCCCTGGCTTTCCAGCCGCTGAATGGCCAGTTCGCTGTACTTCTTGTTGCAGGTGAACAGCACCATGTGGCGCACACCTTTATTCAATTCATAGATGTGGTTCATCAGCACCTTTAGTTCCACGGGAGTTGTTGTCGTCAATCTCATCGTTTTATCGTTTTCAAATTGCGCTGCAAAGGTACGGCAAATAAACAAGGTGCGCAATACCTAAAAACGAGTGTTTTAAGTATCGCGCACCTAAGTAAACCTGCAAATACAGATTAACAAGAAGTAGGTATTACGTAATTAATTTGTCTTACAGATCCAGATCCTTTGCAGGCCACCCATAGTCTTGGTACTTGGTGGCAGAAAGTTTGTGGTCGCGAACGAATGCACGCAGCACATCATGCCTGAGCGACTCATGCTCATCGCCATCGCTGTGGTGGATTTGGAAGGTCTCGAAATAATCTCCGAAGATGCGCTTGGCGCTGGGCTGGAAACGGGAGCCGTCCTCAACCTGCTCAAATGCCGACACATAGAAGTATTCACCCATCTGGCAGATGTGCATCAGGCCGGGATGACTACCGCCAGAGACGCATTTCAGCGTGTCACCTTCCTGTTTGTAGTTGTACACCCAGAAATCGCCCCAAATACGGATGTCAGTGGAATCATCGGCATTGACGGCCACCTCTTGGTAGACGGGTACGCTGTATTCGCCCTTAGCATAGTGGCCGGCAATCTGTTCAGCCAGATAGCGGTCGACGGCTGCATAGTAATCCTTCACCTGCTCGTTAACCATCACAACGGTCTTGTCGGCAAGCTTCTTGTCGAGGATGATGAGCGAGATGGGTTGTGTGCTGTATGATTGTGCACCACCCACTTTGGCATCATAGAAGTAGAATAGCGTGTCGCCCTTCTCTTCAAGTCTGTCTGGAGTGATCTCCGTGGCGAGATTCGTTACAGGCAGGACGGTGGCCAGCACAAACTGCTTGGTGAAGTCAATCTCCGTTGGCTTTCCATCGTTGCCCATCGTCGTAGCTATGCCGAAGAGCTTACTGAACTCCTCTGCAGTTGTAATCTTCGGACTCGCAGGAAACTCCTGATCTTTTTTGAAGAAGTAGTTCTTGGCTACCTCAAAGGCCACTTCATTATTTACTTCGTCGCCCTCAGCAGGAGCGAGTGCTTGTTTGTTTCCACATGCTGCCATAACAATCATGGCAGCGAAAGCGAATAAAATCTTTTTCATATATAATGTTGAATTCAATAATCTGGTCTATCATATCACAAAACATATTAAATCAATGGGCAAGGACGGTGTCGCTCGACCTTTGGTCGCTTGCCGAGCGGATGAGACGCAGTCCGACTTCGCGGTTTTCACCGCAAAGATACAAATAATTTCTGAATAACGAACACTTTTAGGCTAAAAAGTGGCACATGTGCCAACTTTTCAGACCTATTTCTATCATTCTTCTTAAAGTATTGGAAATTCTTGGAGCAGCGAGGACAGAGTCAAGCTTGCTTGAACTATGCCGAGTCGTGACAAGAATCAACTATTGTTAAACTTGGGCACAAAGATACGAATAATAATGGGAAAATGACTACCTTTGCA
>ONYA01000026.1 GCA_900321965.1 uncultured Prevotellaceae bacterium | reverse complement strand
GGGATGGCAGAGCACCATACCACGCTTGATCTCGTTCTTGTCGATACCGCGGAGCAGCAGACCTACGTTATCACCAGCCTGACCCTCGTCAAGAATCTTGCGGAACATCTCAACACCGGTAACAACCGACTTCTTGTCCTCACCGAGACCGAGCAGCTCGACCTCATCACCAACGTGGATGACACCAGTCTCGATACGGCCGGTAGCAACAGTACCACGACCTGTGATAGAGAAGACGTCCTCAACAGGCATCAAGAAGGGCTTGTCGGTAGCGCGCGGAGGCTCCTGAATCCACTCGTCGCAGGTGTTCATCAGCTCCATCACCTTCTCTTCCCACTTAGCAACACCGTTCAGTGCACCAAGGGCAGAACCGCGGATGATAGGAGTGTCTTCCTCGAACTCATACTGCTCCAGAATCTCGCGGACCTCCATCTCAACGAGCTCCAGCATCTCCTCATCGTCAACCATATCACACTTGTTCAGGAAGACAACCAGACGGGGAACGTTTACCTGACGGGCGAGCAGGACGTGCTCACGGGTCTGAGGCATAGGACCATCAGTAGCAGCAACCACGAGGATTGCACCATCCATCTGAGCAGCACCAGTTACCATGTTCTTCACATAGTCAGCGTGTCCCGGGCAGTCTACGTGAGCGTAGTGACGCTTAGCAGTCTCATACTCAACGTGTGCGGTGTTAATGGTGATACCACGCTCCTTCTCCTCAGGAGCGTTGTCAATCTGGTCGAATGACTTAACCTCAGAGAGACCCTGCTTAGCCAGAACGGTGGTGATAGCAGCGGTCAGAGTTGTCTTACCGTGGTCAACGTGACCAATAGTACCAATGTTTACGTGCGGTTTGGTGCGCACAAATTGCTCTTTTGCCATTGTTTTGTTTGTTTATTAATTATATGTTTGAATACTTATGTTTTTGCTCCTCCTAACATCTCCCAGAGAGCTGTAACTGAGAGTTGAACTCAGGACCTCTTCCTTACCAAGGAAGTGCTCTACCACTGAGCTATTACAGCATTTGTTCATAGAGCGGAAAACGGGGCTCAAACCCGCGACCCCCAGCTTGGAAGGCTAGTGCTCTATCAACTGAGCTATTTCCGCAAAAACACCTCTTGAGAGTGGGTGGAGATGGATTCGAACCACCGAAGGTAAAAACCAGCAGATTTACAGTCTGCCCCATTTGGCCACTCTGGTATCCACCCAAGTTTTGGCGTTCGGCTGATAGCCTTTTGCCCGTCTTCCTCGCTTTTGAGCCTTAAGGATATTCGAACCAACGACCCCGAGATTACAAATCACGTGCTCTGGCCAACTGAGCTAAAGAGGCTTCTCAAAGCAGCCGTTCTCTGTTTCAGATTTACGACCTGTCGGAAAACGGCTGCAAAGTTACGACTTATTTTTGAATTACCAAAACTTTTCCGTGTTTTTTTTAATGATTTCTCAATTTTTCCTTGAATTTCTGCAGTTGAGCCCGCATTGAGTCGACACAAAGGTCGGTACTCTCCTCAAAAGAGTCGGATGTTTTCTCTACAAACAGAGTCGACCCAGGCACAGCCACGGAGAGGCTGACTTCCTTATTCTGAGCGGTAGCAGGCTTCACAACTTTCAATTGCACCTCTACTTTCTGTATATCTTCAAATGATTTCTCTAACTTGGCGACCTTCTTTTCGATGAACGCCTCTAACTTCTCGGTGGCGTCGAAGTGAATCGACTGAATCTTAATTTCCATAGTTACCTCCTATTTTTAAATAGTTATTAAATAAGGTTATGCCCTTGGATGGGCTTCATTGTAAACTCGTTTTAACTGCTCCAACGTTGTGTGCGTATAAATCTCCGTCGTCTCCAAGCTCTCGTGGCCGAGCAGCTTCTTGACGCTCTCAAGACCAGCACCGTTGTTCAGCATGGCGGTGGCGAAACTGTGTCTCAGCACGTGGGGCGAACGTTTCTTCAGCGTTGTGAACCCCGTCAGGTGGGTCTTAACGATGTGTTGCACCGCACTCCGGCCGATCCGCTCACCTTTTCTGTCTAAGAACAGAGCCGGCGACTGACGCACCAACTCCTGGTCACGCCGTGCGACATAGTCGCGTAGTGCGGCGGCAAGCTCTTCGCCAAAAGGGACGATGCGCTGCTTATTGCGCTTACCCGTTACCTTCAGTTGCATGGTTGCCATATCGACATCTGCGTCGTCCAAGCCCACCAATTCCGCCAGACGGATACCTGTTTCGTAGAACATTAATATAATGGTACGCGCACGTACATTATTATATTCTTCTCTCCAATGCTGTTCGTCCAGCAGCTCGTCCATCTCCGATTCTCGCACGAACTGCGGCAGCGGTTTGGCCTTCTTCGGCCCGGTCACCGCGTGAGCGGGATCCTTGGCTACGATATGTCGCGACAGCGCGTAGCGGTAGAAAGTCCTGACGGCACTCAGTCCTAAGTTCACCGTCGTCGCCTTCTTGCCCTCATCCATCAGGTGCTCCACCCAGCTGCGAACGACATCAGTATCAACCGTTTCCAACGAAAGACAATCGTCCAACCCCTGAACATACGTTTCGAAATCGCGGAGATTCTCTTCGTACAACTGCACCGTCCGCGGGCTTCTGTTCCGCTCGTAGCGCAGGTAATTCAGGAACTGGTCGATCATCATAAACGTTGCCATTTCAGTTTTCGGCAACGAATTTACGGAAATTTATTCAATCCACCAAATTTTCGGGGAACTTTTTTTTATTCCTCGTTGGTACGGAGCTGCTGTACGTAGATGGCGTGCTCCATCTTCAGGCGCTTCAGAACAGAGGGCTTGTCGAACTGCTGACGGCGACGGAGTTCCTTCACAACGCCAGTCTTTTCAAACTTTCTCTTAAACTTCTTGAGAGCCTTCTCGATGTTCTCACCTTCTTTTACAGGTACGATAATCATTTTGCTTTTGTTTTTAATTTTTAATTGTTAAACTTAGTGCTTCGGGCCAGGGGCCACGAAAAGCGGGTGCAAAGGTACAACTTTTTAACCAAACTACCAAGTTTTTAGCTAACTTTTTCAATATTTGCACATTACTTTCGGTTACTTTCGCGTTTTTCTCGCGATTATGGGGTCAAACAAGGGACTCAAGGACGTCTATAATGGGGCACAAGCTTGGCGCAGCCACTCCACTTCGTCGGCATCAAGATGAGGTGACAGCCGGTCGAAAACCGTCTGGTGATAGCCGTTGAGCCAGTCGATCTCCTCTTGTGTCAGCCGTTCGCGGATGACGGGACGCTTGTCAATAGGACAGAGCGTCAGCGGCTCGAACTGCAGGAACTGTCCGAACTCCGTCTCTTTATAAGGTACGACAAGCAGGGTGTTCTCGATGCGCACGCCACAACGGCCTGCTAAGTAGATGCCAGGTTCGTCGGTGACGGTCATGCCGCTGACGAAAGGCGCGGGTTTCCACTCCATCCGTATCTGATGAGGCCCTTCGTGAACGTTCAGGTAGCTGCCCACACCGTGACCCGTTCCATGCAGGTAGTTAAAGCCTTCACGCCACATAGCAGCCCGTGCCAGCACGTCGAGCTGCGAACCGCTAATGCCCGATGGGAACTTCGCCAGCTCTATCTGGATGTGCCCTTTCAGCACCAGCGTATAGACGAGCTTTTCCTCGTCGGTCAGCGGACCAAGGGCGATGGTACGGGTGATGTCGGTTGTGCCGTCAAGATACTGGGCACCGCTGTCGAGCAACAGCAGGCCATGTGGTTCTAAGGGGATGTCGGTCTCGGGTGTCGCCTCATAATGAACGATGGCGGCGTGTGCGCCGTAGCCAGCGATGGTGTCGAAGGAGAGGTCGCGGTAGAGGGGCTGTTCGGCGCGGAGGGCCGTCAGATGGCGGTCAACGGAGAGCTCAGTCTCACAGGAGGTCTCATCAAGCCACTTCAGAAATTTCACCATGGCGATGCCGTCGCACAGCATCGCCGACTTAAAACCCGCTATCTCGGTGGGGTTCTTGACGGTCTTCATCCGCTTGACGGGCGACTCCTCCTCCACACGTTCGCGGGTCACCGCCTTGTAGAGCGTGTAGTTCACCTCGTCGGGGTCTATCAGAATGTTGTACTCAAAATAGTCCTTCAGTCCTTTCACGACATTCTCGTAGCCATCTACACTAACGCCCTCCTGCTGCAGATAGGCCGACACCTCGGGTGTCAGCTTAACCTTATCTATATAGAGGGTGACATCCTGTGTCGAGATGAGCAAGTAACTGACAAACACTGGATTGCAATGTACATCCGTACCGCGCAGGTTCAGCGTCCAGGCGATGTCGTCGAGGGCTGCCATCAGCATACCGTCGGCATGCTTCTCGCGCAGAGCCTTACGGATACGGGCAATCTTGCTGGCCGTCGTCTCGCCGGCATATTCCGTTGGGTAAATCTCCAACGCGTTCTCGGGTATAGCCGGACGGTCACGCCAGATCAGCTTCAACGGATCGAAGTTGGTGCGCACGGTGATGCCTCCCTGACGGCGCAGGTCGGCTATCAGTTCCTTGACGCTGTTGGCGGAATTAACCATTCCGTCGACAGCGACCTCGGCTCCCGCTCCACACTCGCGGCCCAGCCATTCAGCGATGGTGGGCGTGCCCTCCACCTTCAGCTTCATCAGCTGATATTCCGTGCCTTTCAGTTGTTCCTCGGCAGCGAGGAAGTAGCGGGAGTCAGTCCAGAGCGCTGCGGCATTCAGTGTGACAACGGCGGTACCGGCGGAGCCGTTGAAGCCGCTGATAAACTCACGTCCCTTCCAGTGGTCGGGAACATATTCGCCCTGATGCGGGTCGGTACTGGGGAAGATAAACGCGGCAATGTGTTCGCGCCGCATCACCTCGCGGAGGTCTTCCAGTCGTTGGTTCACTGTGTTATTCATAATGCTTTTCCTGCCTGCCGTTGATGGCATGGCACTTGATGTTAAAATTGTATGTATCCCCGTGTTCACCCCTTTTTACAGCTCCCACGGAGTGTCCAACGCGGCATGTAAATCTTTGTCGGTTTTTGTTGCAAAGGTAGCATTTTTCTTGGATATTTCAAAAGAAAATGCTATTTTTGCACATCGACTACCGTATAGACTGGAAGATACTGGAGCGCGTCAACGACGGCCAGTCCATGATGAGCCGCATTGCAGGCTATATCTGCAATCATTAGTACCAGTCGGGAACTCACTCGCCGAAGATTCTCTGCAGGCGCCTGTGCAGATCCTTGCCGCGAAGGCCGCGGTCTGTAATCTTGCCCTGCGGGTCGATGAGGATATTGTCGGGAATAGCATCAATCTTATAGACCGGAGCAGCGGCACACTCCCACCCTTTCAGGTCAGAGAGTTGCATCCACGGGAGGTTGAGCTGCTTGACGGCTTTCAGCCACGCGTCTTTCTTGTTATCGAAAGAGATGCCGACAACCTCGAAGCCCTTGGCATGATACTTATTGTAAGCCTCAAGCACGTTAGGCATCTCCGCACGGCAGGGACCGCACCAGGAAGCCCAGAAGTCGACGAGCACCCATTTCCCCTCGCCTACCAGCTCGCTGACCTTGTGTAGCTTGCCGTCGGGGGCGGCCATCTCGAGGTCGGTAAACGTCTGGCCTATGAAGGCCGTCTTCGGACCGTCCTCCGGCTTTAGCAGCTCGGCAATAATGTCTCTCGACTTCTTCAGCACAGGATGATTAGCAAAAACAACCTGCTCCTTGACCAGCTGGTCGTACGCCTCCACGCCGTTGTCGTAGAAGTACAACTCCGAAAAGGCCAGAGGAATCAGCGTATTGCGCTCGTCGGCAAAAATCTTGTTTGCCAAGGCTATCTGACCGTCGATCACTTTCTGCATCTCGTTGGTCACCTCATCGGAATGCGCTCTTATCTCCGCCTCCGACATCGCCGCGACTTTCTTTGTGAAAGTCGTCTGCGGACGGGTCATCTGCAGATCGTATGCCGACAAACGCTCGTTGAGCGGAGAGCCCTTCAGCGTACTGTCGTTTAAGTTGACCACTACGGGCGTGCCGTCGTTGAAGAACATGCTCCTCCACTTTGTATTCTCAGCCTGAACACCCAGCAGGGCGTCCTTGTCGGCAGAACCGCTGAAGGCGAACTTGCCGTCGGCGACGACCACACTGTCAAGAGCCTTTTCGGTGAGTTTGTCTGTCAGATAGACCTTTTTCCCATTGTCGGCATAACTTCCCTTAACGGAATACTTCACTTGCTGTGCCATAAAGGGCATAGCGGCTGCCATCAGTACGGCGAATAAAAGAGATCTCTTCATTGTCATATATTTTTATTCTTGTTTCACATCCACTCAACTCCTAAGGAGTCTGTCCAGCACCAGCTGCGAGAGATTCTGCTGCAAAGTTAAACATTTTTTTCGACTAACCGCCCAATTCCAACTGATTTTTCACCAACTCATAGTACTTACCACGACTATCTACCAGTTGTTGGTGAGTTCCGACCTCCACAATGATTCTCAGAATCTGTCTTTCTCGTCGTTGCCGGCGCCAGTACCTTTATACTTGCTCTTGGTCTGGTTGAACTGATAGGTCAGTCCGAGAACGATGCCCCGCGTGTCCCAGCGGTTATGCTGGCTCTGAGTCAACTCCGGGAAAATGCTCGCGTTCCAATCCTCGTGGCTGAAGAGCATATCCTGCCATTTCAAGTCGACAGACAGGCGATTATTCAGGAATACCTTGCGAAGGCTTACTTCACCGTAATAATAGTTCTTGCTGCCATAGATTAAGCCGTTATGGCCTTTACTCCGATACGATGTATTCACCGTGGCCACCATATCCCAAGGCAGTTGGAACAACTGCGTGAAATTCAACGAGAAGCGAGGCTTGTTGAAAGTTTGCTGTCCCTTGTCGCCCATATCCAGCTCGACCCACTGTTGCTGCAGTTGTGCTGTCAGCTGGGGCATCCAGAAACCTATCCGATGGCTCAGCGTCAACACGGCGGAAACCACATGCCCGTTCTCGACGTTACGATAGGTACAGACCATCGCCTGGCGGCCAGCGTCGGCCAGCGTCATATCGTAAGAGATGAAGTCTTTCAGATAGCCATAGCCCAGCTGCAGACTCAGGAATCGCCAGTTTGCAGACCATCTGACGCTATGCGTCGTCTGATTCAGCAACTGGGGATTACCCGTCTGAATCTCATGTCGTGAGAGATACATCATATTGTTCGACAACTGTCTATAGGTCGGACGACGTGTGCGAGCGTTATAGCTCAGAGCCATCCTTACCTGACCAACCGAAGTGGAAACATTCAGGCTGGGGAACCACTGACTGTAGGACCGGCTCACGTCACCAACATGTTGCCCGTTCTGATAGAAGTCAAATGTGGCATACTCATAACGCAGACCGGCAGACAACTGCCACTTGCCGAAGACCCTGTTAAGTTCCACAAAAGGCGCTGTTCTCTTCTCGTCACGGCGCGTATCCTGGCTGGGCACATACTGCTCCGGGTTCAAATATTCATCGGTATGACGAGTGTTGATATACTCAACTCCCGCCGACAGCTGTCCGCCTGACACAGGATAGTCGAACACCAGTTTCGAAGCCACCATCCGATTGCTATTCTGATACATCGCATTGACCGTCCGGTTGTCAGCATTGCTACTCAGTTCCTCGGTGTTCTCGTCGTAGGCCTCTTTCGCATTGACATAGTCGAAGTTAAAGTCGATGCCCAGTTTTCCGACCTTACCATTATAATAAGCGTTCATCTTATAGTCAGGACGGCTCTTATAGCGTGTTTCCTGATGCAGATTGACGAGGTCCGAAAATCCACTCTTGTCGCGGAAAGAAATCTCGTTGTCAACTCGGCTTTTCACATTGCCAGAGCTGGTTATTTCGTTTCTTAAACCTATCGAATGGTTCTCATTGAAAATATTGTTGAAGCCTAAAACTCCGCGATACTCATTACCACTCGCGCGATTGGTAAAGCTACTGCTCTCCTCCCATCCTTGGCTTGTAGCGACCGTCATGTCTGCCATTTGCATATAGCCTGACCGCTCATATCCCAACTCTCCAAACACGTCAAGTCCCTTGTGCCTGTAGTTCAGATGCGTCTGTCCTGAAAAACGGCCATAGCGCATCTGCTCATACTCCAGTTTCACGTCGCCGCTCAAGCCTTCACCTACGGGACGCTTCGTCTGTATCTTCACCACCGAAGTCCACTCTGCATTGTATCGTGCCCCGGGATTAGTGACAACAGTAATACTCTTGATATCCTCTCCTTTCAGCCGTTGCAGTTCCTGCTGGTCTCTCACCTGTCGCCCATTGATATAGAACACCGGCTCGCCTTTGCCCAGCACTTCGTATTTCCCATCGGCAGTCTTCATCAGTCCTGGCGTCACGGCAAGCACGTCGCTACCCGACGCGAGTTGTCCTAAGAGTGTTCCGTCTACCTGTGTCAACATACCTTCTGTTGTCAGTTTTACCGTAGGGCGATGACCTTTCACCGTCACCTCACCTATACTGACCACATCAGGAACCAACTGCGCTACCCCACTCCATTCTTTGCCGATGGTCACATAGCAAGTCTTATAGCCCATATAACTCACTTTCAGCAGAGTGCCCCCCGCATCAGACTTCATGCTAAACCGTCCATCGTCATCCGTAGTTGCACCTCCTATCAACGTCGAGTCACTATGCAGCAGTGCTACGTTAGCAAAGGGTGCCCCTTTTCCATTCTCGTCCAAGACAACGCCTTTGATAGAGTCTCCAACTACCACCTTATCGTCTTGTGCTTTTACATCCGACAGGTTACCCTGTATCAATATGCCCACAAGCAAGAATGCTTTCGCGAATCTAATCTTTTTCGTTATCATAATCTTTTAATTTATTGTCTTCTATACTCAATAGACGTTACTTGTTGAAAAAAGTTGCAAAATTACTATTTTATTTCGTTAAGAATTTCCTATTCTTGGGATTTTCGGTTTCCTCCCCCATTTTGTGCAGTATGGGTTCTGATATATAATCCTACCGGTTTGATTAGTAATATGGACCATCTCCGTTCCCATTACCATTACCAGCGCTTTCGCAATGCAAATTTAGGGACAAAAGCAGTATTGCTCCAAATATTTTGCAACTTTTTTAAAGGGCGCGCTGCCTGTAATAATCGCTCTATCACACTAATAATGAATATGTTGCATCGTTTGCAACAAAGAAAGATTGTCCAAAAAGCAACAGCTCATAGGGTTCATAATGTGTTTCAGAAGTTGCAACTGCACCGAAAAAACAATGCCAGTATAACGTTAATTCATTTCTTTTTCTTACTTTTGCAACCAAATTATGGTAAGTATGAAGAAGTATGTCTGGAAACTATTAGCCTGTATATCTTTAGTGGGCATTGGTTGCAACCATCCTGACGGGGGCGAGCAATTGTCGCTAATTGATGACCTGTTAGCCCAAGACGAACTGGATTCCGCTTACCAATGCCTGACCGAGATTCCACTGACCGACATGAAATCAGAGGCAGACTCTGCCTATTATTATCTAGTACAGACGGAAATTAACCGCAGGAGACGCCAGCTTTCAACATCTGACAGCGCTATCATGTACAGTGTACGCCATTACAAGAACACCTCAGACAAAGTGAAACTGGCTCGCGCCCTATATTACCAAGGCGTCACTACCTATAATAAATATAAAATGCCCGAAACCATCCTGCTCATCAAACAGGCAGAAGAACTGGCTAACCAGACAGACGACTTGCTGCTGCAATACAAGATATGCGACGCTCTGGCCTATTATAATGGTGAAGCATTTGAGATGGCTTTATGCAAATGCTATGCACAGAAAGCCCTGTCGATTGCCAAGACCTTGAAGAGCGAGGAAAGACAAGCAACAGCATTACTTCACCTAATCTTTAGTTATTTGGAGATAGGGAAAAAGGACAGTGCACTGATATGTGCAAACGAATGCGGTGCGATATTACAGCATATGCATCCGGCCAACCTGCCTCATTATTATCTTGACTTAGGAAGAATCTATGAGAAAGAGGAGCCCATACTGGCCAAAGTATATCTGAAGAAGGCTATAGACATGGGGAACCTATCTGGTGCATATTACTCGCTTGCCAACATATACCTTAGGGAAGACAGTGCGGAAAAAGCCAACGAAATGTGGGAGCAGGCCCTCTACAAGACTCGTAATAGTCTGATGAATCCGATGAGGATCGATATCTTCAACGCCATGCGACAGCAATGTATGGAGCGGAAAGAGTATGAACGGGCCAATGCACTGGCGGACAGTGCTATGGCCTGGCAAAAGCGATATTACCAAACCCAGGAGCAAGAACGACTGGCTGAGATACAGGCCAAGTATGACAAAAAAGTGGCTGAGCAGGAACTCATGAACAAGGTCTATGGCTGGGGAATGGTCATCATGGCTATCGTGGGAATACTCATCATCGGACTTGGATACTACAGTTACCGGGGTATGAAGGCTAAGAAAGCCCTGGCAGAGACGATGACACAATTGACCCTATTCACCCGTAAGGCCGAAGAACTGGAGGCTGGCGGCGAGGTGAACGCTAAGGAAGTGGCGCGGCTGAACAAGAAGATTGACGAACTGCAAAACCGACATGCCGGCATCCTGGCTCACGGAAAGATTCTTTACGAGGCTGTCAGCGAAGGCAGCACAACGGTAACCTGGGGCAAGAACGACTTCGCCGACTTCATTGAATACTATAAACTGAAAGACCTGCCATACGTCAACGAACTGGAAACAGAATACAACCATCTGTCTGCCAAATACATGTTCTTCGCCATACTGGAACACGAAGGCAGAAGCGACGATGAAATCATGCGCATCCTGGGCATCAGCGACAGCACCATGCGCTCCACCCGCTCACGAATTAACAACAAGAGGAATGCCAGATCTTGACCTTACATCAACGCAGCGATGCGAAATACCATTTCCGGCTTCGATAATTGCATTTTGAAACGTCGAGTTTGCAAAGAAGCAACGCCAAATATTAATCTCTGTTAATACGCTGGCACTCTGAATATTTTTGTGTATCTTTGCACCACTTAAATTTAAAAAAACAATACACGCAAGATTATGGCAACATTAACAAACGACAAACTGGTCATCGTCGGCGCAGCTGGCATGATTGGTTCAAACATGGCTCAGACAGCCCTGATGATGGGTCTGACAAGTGAAATCTGTCTCTACGACGTCTTCTCACCCGAGGGTGTGGCCGAGGAGATGCGTCAGAGTGGCTTCGACGATGTGAACATCGTGGCAACGACCAACGCCGAGGAAGCTTTCAAGAACGCTAAGTACATCATCTCCAGCGGCGGCGCTCCCCGTAAGGCTGGCATGACCCGCGAGGACCTGCTGGCAGGCAACTGCAAGATTGCTGAGGAGCTGGGCCAGAACATCAAGAAATACTGCCCCGACGTGAAGCACGTCGTCATCATCTTCAACCCCGCCGACCTTACCGGTCTGGTAACCCTGCTCTACTCTGGTCTGAAACCCGGACAGGTGACGACGCTCGCCGGACTGGACACCACCCGCCTGCAGAGTGCTCTGGCCAAGAAGTTCGGCGTGATGCAGAACGAGATTACCGGTTGCGCTACCTACGGTGGCCACGGCGAGCAGATGGCCGTCTTCGGCAGCCACGTGGAGATTAAGGGTCGCAAGCTGACCGACATCATCGGCACAGCAGAGTTCCCCGCCGAGGAGTGGGAACAGATGAAGACCGACGTCACCAAGGGTGGTGCCAAGATCATCGAGCTGCGCGGCCGTTCGTCGTTCCAGAGCCCGGCCTACCTCTCTGTTGAGATGATCCGTGCCGCTATGGGTGGCGAACCCTTCCGCTTCCCCGTAGGCACCTACGTGAAGACCGACAAGTACGACCACATCATGATGGCCATGAAGACCACGATGACGGCCGAGGGTGCTAAGTTCGAGGTTCCCCAGGGCACGCCCGAGGAGAACACCAAGCTCGACCAGAGCTACGAGCACCTCTGCAAGATGCGCGACGAGCTGGTCACGCTGAACATTGTTCCTCCCGTCAGCGAGTGGAGCAAGATTAACCCGAACCTTTAAAGAGGTAAGAAGTAAGAAGTAAGAAGTAAGAGTTAAGAAAATGGCTCTGATTAAATCATACCGCGGTCTCGCTCCCAAATGGGGGCGAGACTGTTATTTCAGTGAGAACGCCACGATTGTTGGCGACGTGACGATGGGCGACGAGTGCTCGGTGTGGTTCAACGCCGTGGTTCGCGGCGACGTAGCCCCTATTACTATCGGCAACTGCACGAACATACAAGACGGTTCGTGCGTACATGTGACCCACGAGACGGGTCCGACACACATCGGCAACTATGTGACCATCGGTCATAACGTCACCGTCCACGCCTGCACCATCCACGACAATGCACTCATCGGCATGGGCAGCACACTGCTCGACGGCTGCGAGGTTGGCGAAGGTGCGATAGTGGCCGCTGGCGCCTTAGTGCTGCAGAACACGAAGATTCCCGCTGGCGAAATCTGGGGCGGCGTCCCAGCCAAATACATCAAGCCCGTACGCCCGGGGCAGACGGATAACGCCAAACACTATGTGGCCTACTCGAAATACTACCTGAACGAGGAGTAAGAAGGGGTTGGCATGAAGAGGTTGACGGTTTGCTTGCTGGCTGTTGTGTTCCTGATGTCACCACAACAGGCGGTGGCACAGATACATATTCCTGATACCATCAAGGGAAAGGGGTTTTTCATCGGTCAGCTGAATCTTGCCAAGCACGTCATAGACTTCTTCCTCGACAAGCGTGACGCCGCAAACGCCGCGAAACTCGACTCCAACTACATAGGCTACTACCCCGAGAAGCTGATGTTCTCGGGCGGCATTTACAATTCCGGCGGATGGATGAAGGTCGGCACCGACGACGGTACGTTCAACCTCAACAGTGACGTTTCGGACTACCTCAACCTGCGGGCGTGTTATCGGGGTCTTTCCATGTCGTTCAGTATGAATCCCTTCAATATGTTTGGCAATGACGACACGGAGTTCGACATCAGTTTCTATGGCGACAAATTAGTATTTGACTTCGTCTACCAGAACTCCGAGACCATGAGCGGCACGATAGGAGATGACGATGACGACTCTGAGACGATAGAACTGAATAAGGGATTTATCAATAGACGCACCATCACGCTCGGAGCCATGTACGTGTTCAATTCGCGCCGTTTTTCCTATGCTGCCGCCTTCGACCAGACGTGCTTGCAGAAACGTTCGTGCGGCAGCGTGCTGTTGGGCGCCAACTATTTGTACAACCGTATTCGTGTAAACTTTGAAGAACTGGGCAATATCTACATGAAAAGCAAGATGCTCGGCCTCGGTATTGGCTATGGCTATAACTTCGTCATGCCTAAGCAATGGCTCCTCAGCGTATCGGGATTAGCAGAGGTTGGCGTATGGAACAAGAGCCGTTCAGAGACGACTCAAGACTTGGCGGATTTTTTTAATCTCATCGCAGATGAAGATAGCGAACCCATCAGTCCAGTAGAAACATACAGGTATGACCGTCCACCACTGATATTCATTCCCCGTCTCGCTGTCGTCCACCACTTCGGGCGCTTCTTTGCAGGCTTCACTTCACTCGGCACCATGCATTTTGCGAAGCAAGACGACGAAAGCAACTTTAATATGGTTTTCGTGTCGAACCTGCTGTTCGGCGTCCGTCTGTGACACTTATCTCTTTCCTTTTATCGTAGCCACGACATATTCCGACTGAGTACCGATGCGGAACTTTCCGCCCCAGATACCGATGCCGCTGGTGACGTAGAACCGCGTCTTGCCACGCTGGTAACTGCCCCACGAACACTCATAGACGTGGTCGGTAATCCACGAGATAGGCCATACCTGTCCACGATGGGTATGCCCGCTGAGTTGGAAGTCGACGCCAGCTTTCTCCGAGCGGTCAAGGTTGTAGGGCTGGTGGTCCAGAACCATTGAGAACTGAGAATGGTCAATGGTCGACTGAAGGTCTTTTATGGGCTTACGGCGTCTATTCATACGGTCATCGCGACCAACGATAGCGATACAGCTGTCGACGATAGCCGTTTCGTCAACCAACAGATGGATGCCGGCGTCGGCATAGAACTGCCGGGCCTCGGGGCTACCGGAAAAGTATTCATGGTTGCCGAGGCAAGCGTAGACAGGGGCTTCAAGGCGGAGGAACTCTTCTGCCATACGCTCTTCGCGGACAGGGCGCATAGAACCGTCGATGATGTCGCCGGCAATGAGGATAAAATCCGGCTTCTCGGCATTGACAAGATCCAGCCACCGAGCCAGTTCCTTGCGGGGATTATGATAGCCGATGTGCAGGTCGCTCAGCATCACCACCCTGTAGTCCTTGGGTAGCAGCTTCTCAGTCGGCAGGCTCAACTCCACGCGTACCTTATTATTATAATGGATATTGCCATAGAGGAAGACGCCAACCATTAGAACAAGAATGGCGGCAGCCGTCCAACCGTTCTGATAGAGCCAAGAGCGGGGCACGAGGCGGACAAGCCGCCCGAGGTCGAGCATGAGGAACAGTATCACCAAGTAGAGCATGATGAAGATGCTGGATGTCGACACCTCGTAGCACACCTGAGCCACCGACAGCGGCAACGTGTCGAAACGACGTCCGAAGTTCAGGAACATCATCACGAACGAACCGACGAGTAACAGGATGAGCGCCACCTTCCACACGCTGGCGAGAGGCAGCAGCGTCCACAGGTGCCAGGCAATATAAGCGATACCCAACAATGGCAGAATCATGAAAACCCACATCCACATAGCTTTCATGATTTACAGATTGGCAGCAGCAAGAATCTTATTAGTCGCACCGGCTTTGCCCATGACGTAGTCGCCGGCAGCACGCCCGGCCTTGAGCAAATCGTCGGTATCAGCAGACAAGCGGTCCATGATACGGGCAAAGTCATCGTAGCCCTTGATTTCAAGGCCTCCACCGCAGGCTTTCAACTCCTGAGCCTCCTGGAACTTCTGATTCTCCGGACCGAAAATGACAGGCTTGCCCCACACTGCCGCCTCCACCGTGTTGTGGATGCTGACGCCGAAGCCACCGCCGACATAGCAGACGTCAGCGTAGCGGTAGATGCTGGACAGCAGGCCGAAGCAGTCGATGATTAAAGCCCCCCCTACGGCCCCCGAGGGGGCTTCATTACCTTGCTGCAACACACTTGTAGCCCCCTCGGGGGCGGAGGGGGGGGCTGTATAGCGCTGCACGCTCCAGCCTTCCAGCTTCTGCTCTATCTGCTGCAGGTGGTCTTCACCGATGACATGGGGGGCAATAATCAGTTTCCACTCAGGATGCTCCTTGAAATAACGAATGAAAATATCTTCATCGGGGGGCCACGACGAACCAGCAATAAACACCTTGGGAGCATCACCCACGAAATCCTCAACAACCGGAAGCTGCTTCGCCTGCTCCTTGATCTGCAACACACGGTCGAAGCGGGTATCACCCACCACCGTCACCTCAGTGATACCTATCTTGGCCAGCAGTTCGCGGCTCTGCTCATTCTGCACGAAGAAATGGGTGAAACACTTCAGCACACGGCTGTAATGACGGCCATACCACTTGAAGAAGACCTGGTCAGGACGGAAAATCGACGACACGCTATAAGTAGGAATACCGCGATGTTTCAGGATATGCAGGTAGTTGTACCAGAACTCGTACTTGATGAAGAACGCCATCACCGGGCGCACCGTGCGCAGGAAGCGGCGGGCATTGGTAATGGTGTCGAGAGGCAGATAGCAGATGATGTCGGCTCCCTCGTAGTTCTTCCGCACCTCGTAGCCTGAGGGCGAGAAGAATGTCAGCAGAATCTTGTACTCGGGATGCTCACGCCGCATCTGTTCCATCAGCGGACGTCCCTGTTCGAACTCACCCAACGAGGCAGCATGGAACCACACGTATTTTGCCGCGGGGTCAACCTTCTCACGGAGCACGCGGAAAGCCTCCCGCTCGCCCTGCCACATTTTCCGTACCTTTTCGTTGAACAGGCTATAGACAGCTACGCCGAGCTGATAGAGGTATATAACTATGTTGTATATCATCAGCCTAGAACTTCGATGGCTTGCTTCATTCGTCTGATAGTCTCCTCCTTACCGAGGAAGGCTGAGATGTCGAACATACCAGGCCCCTTACCCTCGCCGACCAGCGTCAGACGCCAGGCGTTCATAATATTACCCAGCTTATACTCCTTCTGTTCAATCCACTGGTGTACAATCTGTTCCTGATTCTCCAACGAGAAATCATCAATACCCTCAAGGACGCCGATAAGCTCCGTCAGCTGCTGGGCGGAATCCTCCTTCCAGCGCTTCTTGGCCGTCTTCTCGTCGTAGGCCGTAGGTGCTTCGAAGAAGAACGAGCAGAGAGGCCACAACTCCTTGACGAACGACACGCGATCCTTCATCATCTCGCAGACCTTCGTCACGCGTTCCAAGGTCTCAGCAGGACAATGCTGCTGTACCTCAGGCAGCCACAGTTCGGCAATCTCCTTCGGTAACTTCTTCAAGATATACTCATGATTGAACCAGATACCCTTGTCGTAGGCAAACTTTGCACCGGCCTTCGAACACTTCGTGATATCGAACAGCGGCACCAACTCGTCGAGCGTAAAGAGTTCCTGCTCCGTACCGGGGTTCCAGCCTAAAAGAGCCAGGAAGTTGATGACAGCCTCGGGGAAGTAGCCGTCTTCACGGTAGCCGCGGCTGACATCGCCCGTCTTCGGGTCGTGCCACTCCAAGGGGAACACGGGGAAGCCCAGACGGTCGCCGTCGCGCTTCGACAGTTTTCCTTTGCCGTCCGGTTTCAGCAGCAGCGGCAGGTGGGCGAACTGCGGCATCGTGTCAGCCCAGCCGAAAGCCTCATACAGCAGCACGTGGAGTGGAGCCGACGGCAGCCACTCCTCGCCACGGATGACATGGGTGATCTCCATCAGATGATCATCGACGATGTTGGCCAAGTGGTAGGTCGGCAACTGATCGGCACTCTTATAGAGCACCTTGTCGTCAAGGATGTCGGTCTTCACGCGCACCTCACCACGGATGAGGTCGTTGACCAGCACCTCGCGTCCCGGCTCAATCTTGAAACGGACAACATACTGCTTACCGTCGGCAATCAGCTGGTCAACCTCCTCCTTGGGCAGGGTCAGCGAGTTACGCATCTGCCCACGGGTATGGGCGTCGTATTGGAAATTCTGGATCTCAGCACGCTTGGCCTCCAGTTCCTCGGGCGTGTCGAAAGCGATGTAGGCCTTATCGGCATCCAACAGCTGCTGCACATATTCCTTATAAATGTCGCGACGCTCACTCTGGCGATACGGTCCTTTGTCGCCACCGAAGCTGACGCCCTCGTCAAACTTGATGCCCAGCCATTTGAACGACTCGATGATATACTCCTCGGCACCAGGCACAAAACGGTTGGAGTCGGTGTCCTCAATACGGAACACCAGATCGCCGCCATGCTGCTTGGCAAACAGGTAATTATACAGGGCGGTGCGCACTCCGCCAATATGCAAAGCCCCCGTAGGACTCGGGGCAAAACGTACTCTAACTCTTCTTTCTGACATATCTTTACTGAAATTTGTGTGCAAAGATACGAAATAATTCATAATTATTAATTCATAATTCATAAATATTTTCTAACTTTGTGCCCGAAACGTGTAAAAATAATGAAGAATCAACCTATCATCAAGAACACATTCCTGCGTAACCTGCTTATTAAAGCGGCTCTCGTAGTTTGTACAGTAACGCTTATCGTCTGGGCGATGCCCCGCGACAACAGTACTAATTTCAAGGTGGAGATAGGCAAGCCCTGGCGCTATGCCGACTTCACTGCTCCGTTCGACTTCCCCATCTACAAGAGCGAGAAGTTGGTCAACAAGGAGCGCGACAGCCTGCTCAGGGAGTTTGAGCCCTATTACGAGTATCAGGCGACAGTGGAGAACACACAGATACGCCAACTGAAGCAGGACTACCCCAACGGCATACCCGGCCTTCCAGAAGGAAGTATCGAATTGATTGCTAACCAATTACACGGATTCTACTCACAAGGTATCCTGAACACGTCGGACTACAACAATCTTTATGCCGACACATTGAAGACCATCCGTGTGGTCAGTGGGAAAAAAGCCGTCAGCACACCGGTTAACAAATTATACTCTACCGTTGGAGCTTACGAGAAATTGATCCTCAACCCTAAACTGTCAGACTACAAGACGATTCTCGTAAAATGTAACCTCAACGACTACATCATGGCCAACCTCAGCTACGACAAAGAGCGTAGCGAGACCAGTCTGGACGACCTGCTAAGTAACATCCCACTGGCGAGTGGCGTGGCACAGCGTGGCCAGAAGATTCTTGACCGCGGCGAGATTGTTGATGAGCACACTTACAACATCATGGAATCTTTCTTCCGCGAAAGCGAACGTCGGCAGAATGACAACGCCAAGCTCAGCTTCATCATCTTAGGCGAGATATTCTATGTAGGACTGCTCGTCATCTGCTTTACCATCTACATTAGCCTGTTCCGAAAGGACTACTTCGAGAAGCCGCGTTCCGTGATGATGCTCTATTCGCTCATCCTGCTATTCTCAGTCGTCGCGTCCTTGATGGTAAGCCACAACGTGCTACATATCTTTATTATACCATTTGCAATGGTGCCTATCTTCACCCGCGTCTTCATGGACTCCAGAACGGCATTCATGGCTCACACCACTACGGTACTCATCTGTGCCGCCATGCTACAGCATCCGTTGGAGTTCATCGCCGTAGAAGAGGTAGCAGGATTAGTAGCCATCTTCTCGTTACGAGAGCTATCAAGCCGTTCACAATTGTTCTGGACGGCCGTGTTTGTCACGGGAGCAACGATGTTGACAAACCTGGCTCTCGACTGGATACGCCACAACGACATCATCAGCATCGACTATAGCGAATTCAACTACCTGCTCATTGACGGCCTACTGCTCTTTTGCTCTTACCCGCTGCTCTATATCATGGAGAAAGCCTTCAATTTCACGTCAAACATTACGCTGATCGAGTTGTCGGACATGAACAAAGAACTGCTGCGCCGCATGAGCGAGGTGGCACCCGGCACCTTCCAGCACTCCATCCAGGTCGGAAACTTAGCGGCTGAAATTGCTAACAAGATTGGAGGCAAGAGCCAACTGGTAAGAACCGGTGCCCTATACCATGATATCGGAAAGATACAGAATCCCATCTTCTTTACAGAGAACCAAGCGGGCATCAATCCGCATGAGGGAAAGACATACGTCGAGAGTGCACAAATGCTCATCAGTCACGTCACTGAAGGTCTGAAACTGGCGGAGAAGTACAACCTGCCTCAGGTCATCCGTGAGTTTATTGCTACTCACCACGGCTTAGGAAAGACCAAGTACTTCTATGTCAAGCAGAAGAACGAGTTCCCCGAGGAGGTCGTCGACGACCTGCTCTTCACCTACCCCGGCCCCAACCCCTCCACCAAGGAGCAGGCCATCCTGATGATGGCTGACGCCGTAGAGGCCGCCTCACGGTCGCTGCCCGACTATACAGAACAGAGCATCCGCGAACTCGTCTGCCGCATCATCGACACACAGGTGGACGAGGGCTACTTCCGCGATTGTCCCATCACCTTCCGCGACATCCAGTACGCCAAGACCGTCCTCATCGAGAAACTGAAGACCATCTACCACACACGCATCAGCTATCCCGAGCTCAAAAAGTAGACGGGAGTACTGTTTTTGCCCTAATCCCTGCACAGAATTGCACATTTGTGCACTATTCTGTGCATTTTTCGTTAATGTTCCTTAACTTTGTGTCCGTGAACAGTCTAATTCCGAACAATATATTTACCTTTGCAGCCGAATTTTTAAGAAGTTTTTAGGATATGAACAAAATTCGAATCATTTTGGCCAGCGCGATGCTGGCAATGACAACCACTACTGCGTTTGCAGGTGGTATTCTAACTAACACCAACCAGAGTATTGATTTCCTGCGTAACCCCGCCCGCGATGCCGCCATCGGTCTCGACGGCGTCTACAGCAACCCTGCCGGCGTAGTCTTTCTGCCCGAAGGTTTCCACCTGGGCGTCAACTGGCAGTACGCCCATCAGACGCGTACCATCACTTCGACGGACGACTTCTTTGCTTTGGGCAAGAAGAACAACGGACAGACGACAAAGGTCTTCGAGGGCGTTGCCGACGCTCCCGTCATACCCTCCATTCAGGCCGCCTGGAACAAAGGCGACTGGAGTGTACAGTTCAACTTCTCCGTCCCCGGTGGCGGCGGTAGCTGCGAGTTCGAAAACGGCCTGGGCTCTTTTGAGCGTAAGGTGGGCGAGATTGCCGCCACCTTCATGAGCCTCGATGCTTTTGCCAACACGCTGAACGGTCTGACAGGCTCAAACATCACCGACAACAGGGTGACGGGCTACAACATGAACAGCTATATGGAGGGGCGCCAGTACTATTTCGGTTTCCAGCTCGGTACTGCCTACAAAATCAACCCCAAGCTCTCAGCCTACGGCGGTCTGCGCGTACTCTACGGCACTGCCACCTACAAAGCTCGTATCAGCAACATCCAGGTACGCACCGAGAACGGCGACCTGGACTTCGGCACCTTCCTGCCCCACGTCAGCCAGCAGGTGACCGAGATGATGCCCGTAGCCACACAAATCTACACGCAGTTGGCCACGAAAGAGGCAATGGGCATACCCTTGTCACAGCAGGAGACGGCTCTCAAGACCGCCATCGAGGGTCTGGCCGCTACGCAGCAGAGCGGCGAGCTGAACAGTCTGGCGAAATACTCCTCTGGCGTCAACCTGCTCTGCAACCAGTCGAGCGTCGGTGTGGCACCGGTGATTGGCGTCGACTACAAGCTGAACGACCAGTTCAACTTCGCCGTCAAATACGAGTTCAAGACACAAATCCGCATGAAGAACGAGTCTTCCGTCTTCGAAGCCAGCGAGATTGAGGCCGTCAACAAGTTCCGCGACGAGGAGAAGGTGAACGAGGACATCCCTGCCCTGCTCACCCTCGGTGCCCAGTGGACGCCCATCAACGAGGTACGCCTCAACGTGGGTGGCCACTACTACTTCGACAAGCAGGCCGAGTGGTATGGTAACGCTCAGGACAAGCTCGACCATAACTCCTACGAGATTCTGGCCGGCGCCGAATGGGACGTTACCGACCGCCTGACCATCTCCCTCGGTGGACAGCTGACACGCTACGGACTGACCGACGATTACATGAACGACATGTCGTTCGTTGTCAATAGCTACAGCATCGGCTTCGGCGGCAACTACAAGGCTACCGACCGTCTGACACTGAAGGCCGGCTTCTTCCAGACAGAATACGGCACCTACGAGCGCACGACGCCTACCAAAGACAGCTTTACCCGCACCAACCGCGTGTTAGGCGTAGGTTGCGAGATAGCTCTGTAATAGAATCTGTTCCATTTTGGTATTTTTCTTTCCAAAAATTCGGCTGCAAAGATATTTTTTAGTACCTTTGCAGCCGAATTCACAAATAATAAGGAGAAAATGACCAAAAAGCTTTTCACATTCGCACTGGCCGCCGCTTCGCTGCTGACAGCCAACGCAGGTGGCCTGATGACCAACACCAACTATCACATCGCCTTCGACCGCATGATGGCCCGAGGCGCATCTACAGAGATTGACGCTGCCTTCTCGAACCCCGCCGGCCTGGCTTGGGGCTACGACGGTTTCCAGATGTCGCTCGACTTCCAGAAACCATGGCAGTATCGCAATGTCGAGACGACGGTTCCCGGCTTCTTAGGTTCCGACTTCAACAAGAAATACGAGGGCAAGGCATCGGCACCTATCGTACCAGCCTTGTTTGCCAGCTATAAGCAAGACGATTGGGCACTGTCGGCTATGATTGGCATCGTCGGCAGCGGTGGTTTCGTCGAATATGAAGAAGGCGTACCTATGTTCAATGTGCCTATCACGGCTATGCTCGCCAAACAGGGTGTCATGCCCGGCAACTACGCCCTCGACTCCGAGATGAAGGGAAAGCAATATATCTATGGCGGACAGCTGAACTTCACCTACCGCGTGACGGACAACGCCTCGGTAGCCGTAGGTCTGCGCGCCAACTACTACGACGGCTACTACCGCGGCCATGTCGTCGCCACTCCAGGTGCTCCGTTGGCAGCCATGTTGCCCACAGGCAATGCCGACTTAGTGAACCTGCAGCTCGACTGCATCCAGCGCGGTTGGGGCTTTGCGCCCATCGTCAGCGCCAACTACCACAAAGACGGTCTGACGCTGTCGGCCCGCTATGAGTTCCGCACGAAGATTGCTACCACCAACGACACGAAAGAGTTGATTGTAGGCAAAGGCGGCCAGAACACCGACGTGGTCGCACTGGCTCAGCGAGTGGGTAACGACAATACGGTGGCCGCCCTCAGTGGACAGCTTGGCACGATGGCTGAGAAGATCCGCGCCTACCTTCCTGACGAGGAGACACGTTACGATATGCCATCGCTGCTTGTGTTAGCCGCTGGCTATGAGTTTACACCGAAGTTGCGCGCCACCGCTGAGTACCACTTCTTCGACGACAAGCACGCCAAGATGGCCAACGACCGACAGAAGCAGCTCGCCGGCGGTACCCACGAGGTTCAGTTGGGCGCAGAATACGATGTCAACAAGCTGCTGACGGTGAGTCTCGGCGGCCAGCGTACCGACTACGGTCTCTCCGACGAGTACCAGCAGAACACGTCGTTTGCCTGCGACAGCTACAGCATCGGTCTGGGCTGCGCTCTGAACCTGACGGAGAAGTTGCGTCTGAATGCTGGTTACTTCATCACGATCTATAGCGACTACACCAAGAGCATCGCCTCGGGCGACCCTGCCACAGGTGGCGGTTACTACGGCACCGGCTACGCTGCCACCGAGACCTACTCCCGCACGAACAACGTCATCGGCGTAGGTATCGACTACAAGTTCTAACACACATTTTACATCTATAGCGGATCGACGTCGTAGTAGATCTGCAAGGATGCGTAGCGCTTGTCCTGCAGCATCTGCTGCTGGGCGAGAGTCAAATAGCGGCGCACCTCGGACATGTTCAGGGAGTTTTCGAGTTTCATGACGAGTTTGCGGATGCTGAGCGACTTGACACGCGCAACACCTGGCTTGTCGGGTCCCAGCACGCGACCGCCGAACCACTGGCGCAGACGGAAGCCTAACTCCTGGGCAGCCGTCTCGACGAGAGCGTCGTTGCGATGTTTCAGGTAGACATTAATGAGACGATAATAAGGCGGGTAGTGGAACGCTAAACGCTCGTTGGCCAGCGTGCGGTAGAAGGCGTCGTAGTCGTTGCTGACGACCTGTTGGATAATGGGCAGCTGCGGCTGTTGCGTCTGCAGGATGACAAGTCCGCGATGTCCCTTGCGTCCGGCCCGTCCACTGACCTGTGCCATCATCATATAAGCGTGCTCGTAGGCACGGAAGTCGGGATAGTTCAGCATGGTGTCGGCATTGAGGATGCCGACGACGCTGACGCGGTCGAAGTCGAGTCCCTTTGAAATCATCTGCGTGCCGATGAGCAGGTTGGTGCGCCCGGAGCCGAAGTCACTGATGAGTCGTTCGTAGGCGTTGCGGGTGCGGGTGGTGTCGAGGTCCATACGACTGATGCGGGCTTCGGGGAAGATGTCGCGCACGTCGGCCTCAATCTTCTCCGTGCCGTAGCCGCGGGTCTGCAGCTCCGTTCCGCCACAGGCAGGGCAGGTCACGGGCACCTGGTAGACGGCACCGCAGTAGTGGCATACCAGCTGGTTCATCTGGCGGTGCAGCGTCAGCGAGACGTCGCAGTTCTGGCAGTGGGGCACCCAGCCGCACTGCTTACACTCTATCATCGGGGCATAGCCTCGGCGGTTCTGGAAGAGGATGGCCTGCTCGCCACGTTCCAAGGCTTCACGCACACGGGTGAGCAGCAATGGCGAGAACGGCCCACGCATCATCTTACGGCGCTTCAGGTCCTTGATGTCGACCACCTGAATCTCAGGCAGTTCGATGCCTGCGTGGCGCTCCTTCAGCTGCACATAGCCGTACTTGCCCGTCTTAGCGTTATGGTAGGATTCCATCGAGGGGGTAGCGGTGCCGAGGAGAACCTTTGGTTCTAAATGAGAAGTGGGATTTCTCATTTGCGCTGCCATGACAATGGTTGCGCTCCGTGCATGATATCGTGGCATCGGATCCTGCTGTTTGAAGCTGGTTTCGTGCTCCTCGTCGACGATGACAAGGCCAAGACGCTGGAAGGGCAGGAAGACAGCAGAGCGGGCGCCAAGGATGACGTCGTAGGGATGACCCGAGAGTTGCTTCTGCCAGATTTCCACGCGCTCGGCATCGGAATATTTTGAATGGTAGATGCCGAGACGGTCGCCGAAGACACGGCGCAGACGGTCCATCATCTGGACGGTCAGCGCTATCTCTGGCAACAGGTAGAGCACCTGCCGGTGCTGGTCTATCTCGCGCTGGATGAGGTGGATGTAAATCTCCGTCTTGCCGCTCGATGTGACGCCATGAAGCAGCGTCACCTGCTTCTTCATCATCGATATCAGCACAGCGTTGTAGGCCGTCTCCTGAGCGGCGCTCAACTTCTTAATCAGCTCGGGATGGGGGTCGCCACCGTGATTCAGGCGTCCCACCTCCACCTCGTAGGTCTCCAAGATGCCGCGTTTCACGAGCAGCGTGAGAGTCTGCAACGAGTGTCCCTCGTTTAGCAACTCGTCACGGGTCAGTTCCCCACCTTCGCCCTGATCCCAGCCAGAGAGCGACAGGTAGTCAACAAAAACCTTGAGCTGCTTCGGTGCCCGCTGCAGCATATTGAGCGCCACGTGGAGTGCCTTCTCATTGCGGTACGGCTCCGTCAGGCGGATGTACGTCTCGGTCTTGGCACGATAGCCATCCTCGGCTTTCAGTCCGGCGGGAAGGGCTGCTTTGTAGACCTCGCCGATGGGCGACATGTAGTAGTCGGCAATCCACTGCCACAGCCGATACTGCTCGGGGAGCAATATCGGCTGTGTGTCGATAACCTGTAAGATGTCTTTCACTTCATAGCCCTCGGGCCGCTGGTCGTGCTGACGAACAATCACGCCAACATACTGCTTACTACGTCCGAAGGGGACGAGCACGCGACAGCCAAACCTGACCTGCTCTTCCATCTGCTGAGGAACAGAGTAGGTAAAGGTGCCGTCGAGCGGCAGTGGCAGGATGATGTCAACCAACAAAATATCAGAAATATAATGCGCCCATAACAGACCAACCCTTAGCCTTCGTGTCGTCAGAGATGGCATGTCTGGCTTCACTCCACGACGCTTCGCCCGTCTTGCTGACGCCGATATTATAGACAAAGCCTACTTCAAAATGCTTGCTGAAGAAGATGCCGGCACCGAGGTTGATGCTCAAGTACGACTTCTTCAACTGGAAGGTGTTCTCAACGCCATCCTTGTTCCATTTGAACTCATCGTCGCCAATATTGAAGGCGAACTGCGGACCTGCCGCAAGATAGATACCGGCAACCGTGCCGAGATTCAGGCGGACATTCGCCGGGACGATGATATTCTCCTGGTCGATGGCCTTGCCGTTCACCTTGGTCGTCTTCTTCTCGTAAAGACCTGAGATGTCGATACCAATACCCGTGATGGGCAGGCCAAACTTCACCGTCGGACCAATGAAGTAGCCTAAGCGGTTGGAGCTTTTGAACACATTCTCGTCGAACGACATCTCCGTCACATTTATTCCGCCCTTGAAGCCAAATTGCAACTGAGCCTTAGCAGGCAGAACCGTCAGCAGGGCTGACACGATGGATATGGTCAGAATCTTCTTCATAGGCTATTACGGAAATCAATTAATGACGCTGGCGACGTACCGACACACGGGCTGCCGAGCTGCTGGAACTGGTTGACGACTTGGCAGCCTTGGTGCGGCGGGAAGAAGACTTTTCGGCTTTCTCTACCTTCTCAGCCTTTGCCTTGGCCTTACGCTCCTTCTTAGCTGCCTTTGAGAGGTCTTCCTTCGTGTCTGCCACGCTATCCAAAGAGTCCTTCTTCTGCTGGTCGCCATAGATATTCTTACGGAAAGCCTCTAACTCAGCCTCTATGCGCTGCTGTTCCTTCGACAGCTTGGCCGTATCGCCGCCGGCAATCTGAGCCAGGGTCTTGCCCATCATATTGTTGGTCTTATAGATTTTACCCTTGTACTTGTTCAGCGTGAAATAGTCGTCCATCGACATGACGGCGGCATTATTCACGTCGGACGTCATAATGGTCTGACGACTGAGGAACGGCTCCAAATCGCTGTACTTCACCCAGAAGAGCGGATACTGAGCGGACTCGCCGCCGAAGTCGTCCTCGCGGAGCATGATGGGACAGAGGGCCAGCGGCTTAATGTGGAACGTGGCATTGCCCTGATCGTAGTAGGCGCTCTCCTTCAGATAGTACTTCAGCACCTCGGCCGAGGGGATGTCGCTGTTGTCAATCTTCAGCTTGCCGTCCTGCTCTTCATAGTAGATGTGGTAGTTGTCGAGCACCGTCTTCAGCTGCACCTTCGAAGCATCCGAGAAGTCGTCGTTGCCGTCGTTAGCCACGGAATATTCATAAATGGGGATGTAGCCGTTCTGAGCCAGCTTGAAGATGTAGGTAAACAGGTTCAGCTGCTTACCCTGCGGCTGCACAGGATAGTACAGCCCGGAGTTAGCCTCATCGTTAAGGTCGAGCTCACGATAGATATCGCGGCGCCACACCACATCCTCGGGCATGTCGAGCGCTACCGGGTAACTGATTTGCATCCGTCGGGTAACGCCCTGCGACTGGCTGCCCTGCTTCTTGGCCTGCTGTTGCTGAGCCGCCGATGCTCTCGGCACGCGGCTCTTCTTGGGTTGTGCGACGACGGCACCGGCCGTCAGCGTTATCATCAATAAGAACAAGATTCTCTTCATATCGCTTTACTTAACTATTATTTCCATTGGGTTCTGCAACGTGCGCTGAATGCCGTCGGGACCGATGGCCGTCACACGCGAGATATAAAAACGGCGGTTGCGGTTCAGCTTGCGGAACGTCTCTTTCTGCCGCTCCGAGAACTGGGCACCGTTACTGTTCATGGGTACGGCGTTACCCATATTGTCGAAGAAGACCGTCTCGAACGACACCACACGGAACGCAATGTCGAGGATGCCGTCGTCGATAGCCGCGCCAATACCGTCGATGCCCATCAGCTTCTGCTTGGCCAGACCGCCGCCACGGAAGCGCGAGGGATTACCCTGCTCGTCCTTCATGGCGATGAAGGGCGTCGGGTCGGGCAGCTTGCGCACGCGGAAGGTGAACTGTCCCATCTGCTGCGGACGGCCGGTATTGGTCGACGTCACGGTGATGACAGCATTCTGGCCGACAGCCGTCGGACGGGCGATATACTTACCGGGACCGGTGGGCTGCAACGTGCCGCCGGACATCGTGGCCTGTATCTTGTTGAGGGGCACGCCCGGCACAGAGATGCTGATGGGGTTGGAGTAGCCGGCATACAGCATATTCATCAGGTCGGCCGAGACGGTGGCCGAGGGATCAACCACCGTGTACTTCTGCGAGAAGTCGCGCTTGATACGGTCGCCATTACCGTTGACGGTCTCGATATAACCTGCCAAGGTGAAGTCGCCCGTCGAGCCGCAGATGCGCTCATAGATATTGTCGCGCAGCGTCACCTTCTGATTGCCGATGTAGATGTCGGGCACCTGCGTCGTGTCAACAGCAGCCATCACGATGTGAGCCGAGAACTTGTCGCCACGGACGATGGTCTGCGAATTGGGAATGACGAAGGCCTCAAGGGCGTTCACACGGATATCCTTCACGTCGATGTTCTGTTCCAGCGTGTGCAGGATCTCGCCCTCAGCATAACGCACGTTACTCTGCAAGGTCGACAGCAGGGTGACGGCAGCTGCTGCCGGCATCGATTCGAACATATACTCCTGCCAGTTCTTGCCCAGCGTACGCTGACTCTCAGGAATAGAGGTTGACAGGATTTCAGAGATGGTCTTCTTCTGACGCGTACCGATAGCCATATCGAGCATCTGCTTCCTATAGGTGTTGATAGCGTCGAAGAGTTCCTGACCACGACCGCGGCCGGGGGCCAGCATCACCTGGTTGGCAGCCTCCATATCCTCCTTGTTGCGGATGTTATGCAGGTCACCGTCCTTGCCGTCAGCCTCCTTGACGATGGCGAGTTTCAGCTCGTCGGCCATATTGTAGAGCGAGTCGCTCATCCCGCGCACCTTCATAGCCTTGTCGTACCACTCCTTCACCTTCTGGGGATTGGCCTTCATCTGCGTACCGAAGTCGTCGTAGATAGCCAGATTCTCCTTGGTGGCGTTGGCTGTCGTGCGCTTCAGACTTTCCTCCACGATGGAGAAGCCGTTGAGCACCTCGTTAGAGACGTTCAGCGCAAGCATAGCCATCAAGACGACGTACATCAGGTTAATCATCTTCTGGCGCGGCGAGACTGGTCTTTTCTTTATTGCCATGGTTCTTTTCTTATGGGTCTTATGGGTCTTATGGGACGACTTATGGGACTTATGGGTCTTATGAGACTTATAGTCCGGTCTTCGGCATATTTACTGTCATAGCCTCAATCATGCGGGCGTAGATTTGGTTCAGTTCCGCTATCTGGTCGGCCATGCGCTTGGTCTGCTCGTTAATCTCATCGATAGTGCCAATCTGCTGCGAGGCACCCTTGAGCTGCATCTCGTAAATCTTGCAGATGCCGGTCAGCGTACGGTTCAGGTTCTCCATCTCCTCGCTGTCACGCGACAGACGCTCGCTCTGCTCGGCCACCTTATGCAACATCTCGGTAAGGTTCTTCAGCTCGTCGACATAGTTGGACGTAGCCTCCTCTAATTCGGGATTGACCTGCGGCACCGGCGACACCACCGCGCCTCCAGCCATCGTCGTCACCGACGACGACACCGCAGCGATAGCCTCGGTATCCACAGCTGCCTGCTCGCCGTGCTGCGTTATGGCTGCCTGTTCGCTGTGCTGCGTTATGGTTGCCTGTTCGCTGTGCTGCGGCGTTGCCGCAGCCTCGCTGCTGCCACCACCGATGACACCGCCGCCACCGCCAATGATAACAGTACCGCCACCCACGACGGCTGCTGCAGCGGCAGGCACCTCTGCAGGAGCCACCTCCGTCTCTTCGCCTTCCTCGCCTACATGTGTCGGCAGTTCCATACCGTCGGCTGTCTTGTCGAACGGACGGTCGAAAGCAGCAATGAAGAACACCACCACCTCAGTACCCATACCTAAGAACAGCATAAAGTTAGCTCCTGGCAGGTGGGTCAGCTTAAACAGCGTACCGAGAATCACGATGGAGGCACCCCAGCTGTAGGCGTAGTTCATGAACGTCTGTCCGGGGACACTATCCAACCACTTCTGCAAGCGGTAGATGATATTGAATTTACTGTATCGTGTCATGTCGATCTACAATTTGACCATTTACAATTTATTTCTTTTTCTTGGACGGTTTCACTTTGTCGCTCGTCGTGTTGGCTAAGCTGCGCACACAGCGGAAGCCGATGTACGAACGGGGCTGATTCTGGAACTCGCTGCTGCGCCAGGCAGAGCGGATATAGCTTTCGGGGTCTTTCCACGAACCGCCGCGCACGCTCTTCTTCTTCAGCCGGTAGGGGTCTTCCTTAGCTGCATTGTACTTCAGCTGCGGATTGACGTCGTTCATAGCGTCGACGCCGGCTTCGGTGTAGATGGTCGATGTCCATTCAGCTACATTGCCCGCCATATCGTAGAGGCCGTTGGTGTTAGAGCTATAGATGCCCACCTTCGACGTGATGAGGTTACCGTCCTTGGTATAGTTACCGTCGTCGGGTTTGAAGTTGGCATAGAAGCAACCCTTGCCGCTGGCCACGTCCTCATTCTCCCACGGGAACTCTGTTCCCTCTTTGCCACGGGCAGCATACTCCCACTCTGCCTCTGTCGGCAGACGGTAGCGCTGCACGTAACGGGCAGCAGGGCCAAGGCCTTTCAGCAGATACTCCGTACGCCAGGCGCAGAAGGCGTTGGCCTGTTCCCACGTGACGCCCACCACGGGGTAGTCGTTATAAGCGGGATTAGAGAAGTAGTTGCGCATGTAGACCTCGTTGTCGGCATTGGGGAAGTCGTTCACCCAGCAGGTCGTGTCGGGATAGATATTAATAATGTACGTGTTCAGGAAGTCCCACGGACCACTCAGCGGGCGGTTGATGGTCTCTCTGATAATCTTACCCTCATCATTGATGTAAGCCGTGTCTTTCGATATCCACACCGTCTCGTTGGGGTCTACCTGCACGTCGGTATTCAGATTGCGCTCCTCGGGGTTCAGGCGGTTACGGCGCAGGGCGGCCGACGTATAGTCGTAAATCTCGTACTTATAGTTCATCTGTGCGGCGTCGAGCATCTTCTCGCCCGTCACAGGATTGGTGACATACAGGCTCTCAATGGCGCGCAGCTCGTCCTCATTGGGCTTTCGCGGCAGGTTCTTCTTCCAATTCAGGTGAGGCTTCACGGGGTCGCCGTTCTTGTCTTCCTCAATCTTGTAGCTCTCGTCGCCACCGTAGTTGGGGTCAGCCAGACGCTCACGCAGGATGGAGTCGCGCACATAGTTGACAAACTGGCGGTACTCAGAGTTGGTAATCTCCGTGTCGTCCATCCAGAAACCGTCGACCGAGATGTCGCGCAACGGGGTCTGCTTGCCCCAGAGCGAGTCCTGCTTCTCAATGCCCATCTTCAGATGGCCGCGCTTGATAAGAACCATGCCGTAGGGAGCCGGTTCCGAGAACGACCGCCCACTGGCACCTGTCAGTTCACCGCCACTGCCCGACGAGATCTTGCTGCCGAGACAGCTCGTCAGCAAGATCAGCGCAGTAGCGCAAAGTCCTATTGTCAGTCTTTTCATATACCTTATTATAATATTCTCACACTCTGATGTCTGTTCCTGCCTTTCTTGGCAAAGTCTATGTCCGTCTGATAGCCCACGAACAACTCATGTCCGCCATTGCCTAAGCTGATGGCGCTGGTGTATGCCTCGTAGCAGTAGCCCACCATGACGCCGTGGAAGTGGCCGCCGACAAGCACCGACACCGAGTTGGTGGGACTGTAGGACAAGCCGGCATACAGCAGACGTTTCTCATAGCTGTACTTCAGACGGGCTGTCACGTCACCCCGGTAAGCCACACCGTCGGTACGGCCCAAGACTGACGTCTGTATGGTAAAAAACGGATTTCTTAGCCGAATATTGTATCCACCCGTAAAATAATAGCTGCGACTGATGGTCAGCTCGTTGGTTTCGCCCATGTCAATGGTAGGACTCGTCAGGTGCTGCGCCGACAGGCCGACATACCAGTTGCGGTGCAGGTAATAGAGTCCGGCACCGAGGTCGAAGCCAGAGCCTGTGACCTCAGCTTTGGAGAAAGCCAAGTCTGTTCCGTCGTTGGTTTCCAAATCTACACCCGACCCGTCGAACGACTCGCTCAGCAGTCCTCCCTGCAGACCGATGCTGAGGGTGCCGCCCAAGAGCCGTTGCTTATAGGCATACTGCACGTTGACTTTCTTATGGGAGAAGAGACCGATGACATCGTTCACCACCTGCACGCCCACGCCATGATAGGCTCCAATGAAGTAGAAAGGCATATCGGTGCTGATGTACATCGTTTTGGGATAATGCTCAAAGCCCGTCAGCGTCATGTTATAGGCACCGTTGACGTTCAGCTTCGGGTCCTTGCCTGCTGCCGCAGGATTAAACGACGTCTCCATCGCCCAGTAATGGCTGAACGACGGGTCGTACTGCGCCCGTACCTCCGGCAACAGCGCCAACAATACGACAAACAGAAGCAGATAACGCTTAAGCACGTCTATTATAACGACCGCGCAGGATAGAATATTGTGTTAATCTTCCAAAAACTTTTCCGTTTTACGCGCTTATTTAGTATCTTTGCACCCCAAAAACTAACAGTCTTTAAAAAATGTCAGAGAACAAAACCCTCATTGGCTCGAAGATCAAGAGCATCCGCGAGACCAAAAACCTCTCTTTGGAGGAGATTGCCGAAAGCAGCGGCTTGTCAACAGAACAGATTATGTCTATCGAGAGCGACGAGAACCTTCCCTCGCTGGGGCCGCTGATTAAGATAGCACGTGCGTTAGGCGTACGCTTAGGCACTTTCCTTGACGACAGCGACGCACTGGGTCCCGTCGTATGCCGCGCTGCTGACCGTGAGCGCGACAGCAGCATCAGCTTTTCGAACGGTGCTACCGATGCCCGCAAGCACATGGAGTATCACCCGCTGGCACAGCAGAAGGCCGGCCGCCACATGGAACCGTTCGTCATCGACATCAACCCGAGCGACAAGCAGGACTTCCAGCTCTCTGCCCATGAGGGCGAGGAGTTCATCTACGTGATGCAGGGCGAGGTGGAGATCGTCTACGGCAAGGAGACCTACTCGCTGAAAGAGGGCGACTCGATATTCTATGACTCTATCGTGAAGCACCACGTCCATGGCGCCCCCGGCAAGAGCGCCAAGATTCTCGCTGTGGTTTATATCCCATTCTGATTTACTATTTGACAATTTACGATTTACGATTTATTTTACGATTTCAAGAATTGTGCTATTTTTTGTGAAGCAGTAAATTGTCAAATAGTCAAATTATCAAATTAATTGTAAATCGTAAATCGTCAAATCGTCAATGAGCAACATAAAACTTGATATGGCAGGCCGTCCATTGCCTGACAGAACCTACCCGGCAGAGACTGGAAGTGCTGGCTACACACTCCATGGGCGCACGCTCGGCCAGTGGTTAGAGCACTGGGCCGAGACAACGCCCGACAAAGAATACATCGTCTACTCCGACCGCGACCTGCGCTTCACCTGGAGCCAGTTCAACAAGCGCGTCGACAACCTGGCCAAAGGCTTGATCAGCATTGGCGTGAAGAAAGGCTCTAACGTCGGTATCTGGGCTACCAACGTACCCGACTGGCTCACCTTCCTCTACGCCACGGCTAAGATTGGTGCCGTGCTCGTCACGGTGAACACCAACTACAAGCAGAACGAGCTGGAGTATCTCTGCAAGGACTCCGACATGGAGGTGCTCTGCATTACCGACGGCACATGGGACTGTAACTACGTCGACATGACCTACACGATGCTGCCCGAGCTGAAGACCTGTGAGCGCGGTCACCTGAACAGCGAACGTTTCCCCTATATGAAGAATGTCGTGTTCATCGGCATGGAGAAATATCGCGGTATGTACAACACGGCCGAGCTGCTGCTCTTAGGACAGAACATCGAGGACGAGACGCTGGAAGAGATGAAGAAGGACGTCAGCTGCTACGACGTGTGCAACATGCAGTACACCTCGGGCACCACAGGCTTCCCCAAAGGCGTCATGCTGACCCACTACGGCATTGCCAACGACGGTTTCTTCACGGGCGAGAACATGGGTTTTACTGCCGACGACAAGCTCTGCGTCTGCGTGCCCCTGTTCCACTGCTTCGGCGTGGTATTGGCCACGATGAACTGTCTGACCCACGGCTGTACGGAGGTGATGGTCGAGAAGTTTGACCCGCTGGTCGTTCTGGCCTCTATACATAAAGAGAGGTGCACGGCCGTCTACGGTGTGCCGACAATGTTCATCGCCGAGCTGAACCACCCGATGTTCGATATGTTCGACCTCAGCTGTCTGCGCACAGGCATCATGGCAGGCTCGCTCTGCCCTGTGGAACTGATGAAGCAGGTCAGCGAGAAGATGTTTATGACTATCACCAGCGTCTACGGCCTCACCGAGTCGTCGCCCGGCATGACGCAGACCTGCCTGAACGATACCTTCGAACAGCGCTGCACCACCGTAGGCCGCGACTTCCCGTTTGTCGACGTGAAGGTGCTCGACCCGGAGACGGGCGAGGAATGTCCCGTCGGTGTACAGGGCGAGATGTGCTGCAAGGGCTTCAACGTCATGAAGGGCTATTACAAGAATCCGACAGCTACGGAAGAGGTCATCGACAAGAACGGCTATCTGCACTCTGGCGACCTCGGTGTGAAGGACGAGCAAGGTTTCTATAAGATTACGGGTCGCATCAAGGACATGATCATCCGCGGCGGCGAGAACATCTACCCGCGCGAGATTGAGGAGTTCCTCTACCACATGCCCGGCATCCGCGACGTACAGGTGGCAGCCGTCCCCTCTAAGAAATACGGCGAGGCCGTCGGTGCCTTCATCATCCTCGAAGAGGGCGTGACGATGACACCCGAGGACGTCCAGCTCTTCTGCCGCGGAAAGATTGCCCGCTATAAGATTCCGAAATACGTCTTCTTCATCAAGGAGTTCCCCCTGACAGGTTCTGGCAAGATCCAGAAGTTCAAGTTGAAGGAGATGAGCCTGAAACTCTGCGAGGAACAGGGCATAGAGGTTGTCTGATTGGCTCCTGTCCCCCGTCCTGCGCATCGTTTGTATTGTTTTTGTACCATGTTTTTGAGTATTGTTTTTGCAATGATCATGATGATGAATTCGTGCAACGGACAAACGAAAGAGCCTGTGGTGAGACCTGCGACGCAGGCTAACCGCTTCTATACGGGAAATCCCCAAGAACTCAGTGAGGAGGTTGACAGCTTCCTGACACTCCATAGCGCCACCGCAAAGTATGACAATGCGGCGGCGCTTATCGTTCCCCATGCTGGTTACTACTTCTCGGGCAACGTGGCGGCATCAGCGTATATGTCGATACCCGCCGACAAACCTTACAAGCGCATCTTCCTGCTCGGCCCAAGCCATCACGAATGGCTCGACGGGGCTTCAGTGAACACAGAGGCCGACCGCTACGCCACACCTTTGGGTGAGGTGGAAGTAGACCACGAGACAGCAATACAGCTGACAGAGGCCGACAGTGTCTTTGCCTATCGCAAGGAAGCTCACGACAGGGAGCACTGCTTAGAGGTGCAACTCCCGTTCCTGCAACGCCGCTTGGGTAATGTGCCGCCTATCGTGCCCATCATCATCTCTACCAACGATTTCAGGAAACTGAAACGGATGGCCGAGGTGCTGAAGCCCTATTTCACGGAGGAAAACCTCTTTGTCATCAGCAGCGATTTCTCCCACTACCCGTCGTATGAGGATGCCTGCGAAGTGGATGCGCTGACGGGAAAGGCCGTAGAGAGCGGCGACGTCCAGCAGTTCATTGCCGCCCTCGAGACCAATACCCGCAGCGGCAAGCGTAATCTGGCAACAAGCGCCTGCGGGGAGTTCGCCATCATTACGTTATTATGTATGCTCGACAGCAACTACGAGGTGAAACACCTGATGTACCAGAACTCTGGCGACATCGACGACCACGACCTCAGTCGCGTCGTAGGTTACCACTCCTTCGTCGTGCTGCGCCATCAGCGCGGCAGCGAGTTCGTGCTCTCCGACAAGGAGAAAAGCCTGCTGAAGGAAATTGCCTTGCAGAGCATCAAGGACTCCTTGGACGGCAAGCGCATCACGCCATTGCCTACGGTGGCCCAATACCCGACGCTCAACCGCAAGTGCGGTGCCTTCGTGTCGCTTCACAAACAAGGCCACCTGCGCGGATGCATCGGACATTTCGGCGAGGACGTCCCCCTACATGAGATTGTGGCCGAGATGGCCCGTGCCGCAGCCTTCGAGGACCCGCGCTTCCATCCTGTCAGGCGCGACGAACTGGCTGATATCGACATAGAGATCTCAGTACTCACACCCATGCGTCGCATCCAGAGCCTCGACGAGTTCCAGCTACACCGTCACGGCATCTACATACGCAAAGGTCGCCGCAGCGGCACATTCCTGCCGCAGGTTGCCGACGAGGTGAACTGGACGAAGGAGGAGTTTGTCGGCCATTGTGCCCAGGACAAAGCCGGAATAGGATGGGACGGCTGGCGCGATGCTGAGCTATACGTTTACGAAGCCATCGTCTTCTGATGGAAACCTACGAGTGCAGATATTACAAACCGTCGGGCAGCACTGTTGAGTGCCTGCTCTGTCCACACCACTGCCGCATTGCCGACGGGAAGACAGGCATCTGCCGTAGCCGTCGCAACCTGAACGGCCGACTCGTCAGCGACGTCTATGCCAAACCTTGTGCACTGGCCATCGACCCCATAGAGAAAAAGCCGCTCTACCACTTCCACCCCGGCACCCAATGTCTCTCCATCGCCTGTACAGGCTGCAACTTCCGCTGTCTGAACTGCCAGAACCACGACATATCACAGGCATCGCCCGTCGACGCAGACCACTACCGTCTCACACCAGAAGAGGTCGTAGCACTCTGCCTGAAGCACCATTGTCCAGGCATCGCCTACACCTATACGGAACCGCTGACCTACATCGAGTACATCACCGACTGCGCCCGTTTGGCCCGCGAAGCCGGTCTCTGGAACATTCTCGTCACGGCGGGCTACGTCTGTCAGGAACCTCTGGCCGACCTGCTGCCGTACCTCGACGCTGCCAACATCGACCTGAAGTCGTTCAGCGACGACATCTACCGGAAAGTCAGCAATGGCCGGCTCCAACCCGTCCTTGACACCATCCTCGCCATGCGTGATGCCGGCGTGTGGATAGAGATCACCAACCTCCTGATTCCCGGCATCAACGACGATCCGCAGATGATACGCCAGATGTGCCGCTGGCTCGCAGACAACCGTCTTGCCGAGGCCCCACTCCATTTCAGCCGATTCTTCCCCCGCTACAAGATGCAGGACGTCCCGCCGACGCCCCTTCACACCCTAAAAGCCGCAAAACAGATAGCCCAGGAAGAAGGCCTTCTCCACGTGTATTTAGGGAATGTGTAGGCGACACACTGTTTATTAAAACTTTTGAATTTGGAAAGCAAAGAATAACATAAATCACATAAAGTGATATTGCGTATGAAAAGACACTTCTACCTGATTATCGTCCTCCTAAGCAGTTTTGCCAGTGGTGCATGGGCCACGTATATCCGCTTTGGCCGTGTCCAGAGGCTAGGTGAAGCCGTGCTTGCTGCTGAATATACCATGACTGTCATAATATCAGCCATGTCCGTTGGTTGGGCTTCTCTGACAATCCTGCTCATTTCTTCTCCTTAGCTTGTTTGGCGAACTCGAATAACGACAGAGGCAAGTGGCAGTAGCCGTCGGGATTCTTGTCGAGATAATCCTGATGGTACTCTTCGGCGGTATAGAAGTTCTGCAGTGGCAACTTCTCTACAGCCAAGGGCTGCTCATAGTGCTTCTGTTCTTCGGCAAAGACCTTCTCGATGACGGGCAAATCCGCTGGGTCAGTATAGTAGACACCAGTGCGATAGCGCGTGCCCTCGTCGTGTCCCTGCTTGTCGAGACTCGTCGGGTCGATGGCCTTGAAAAACATCTGCAACAGGAATTCGAGGCTGACTACATCGGGATAGAACCTCACAAAGACCGTCTCTGCGAAGCCTGTCCGGTCGGTATATACCTCTTTATACGTCGGATTCTCTGTATGGCCGTTGGCGAATCCCACTTCCGTCAGGGCCACACCCTCAATCTGCTTGAAGTAGTGTTCTGTTCCCCAGAAACAGCCTCCTGCAAGGTAGATGTCCTTCGTGGGCTTTGTTTCCAATATCCCGTCCACCTCATGCTCGACAAATGGCCCAGCCTTGCACTCCAGCAGGACGCTCGGCTCCAGACACTCCAACCCATGCCAGACGTTCTGGGGAATGTCCACACCATAGCGGCCACTCTCCTGGCTGATGACACACGATTCCACGATCTCGCCTTCGTCATTGTAGGTCGTCACGCGGACTTTCCCCCTCAGTATCACAAAGGTCTCGTCCTTGTCGGGATGGTGATGCACGGGAATAAATGTGCCAGGCTCCAAGGCATTGAGGAAACGATGGCACTTGTCCTGAAGGCTCTGATGGAAGTTGTAGTTCTTCCTCAGTCTCGGCGACTTCTTGGCTTCCTCGGCCAATCCGTTCATTAAGCTATCGTCTATTATCTTCATAATCTCGTTATTTTATCGGGTCTGAACATTTCTGTCGTTTTTGAATTTTGGCACGAAGATAGCAAATTCCCTGCATATTACAATCAGTTGTTAACTATAAATAAGATATTTCTCATACCTAGTAAAGTCTAAAAGTTGACTAAAGGGTACAAGTGTTTTAGTTTAACCCTTGCCTCTTCATTCGTAAACTGCCAGTCTACTCCCTTCTGCCTGTTGTTCC
>ONYA01000012.1 GCA_900321965.1 uncultured Prevotellaceae bacterium | reverse complement strand
CGCTGAACATCACCCTTGCGCTGAGGACCGTCGAGAATCATCTGGTCGCCAGTGTAAGCGTGAACGGTGGTCATGATACCGCTCTGGATGGGAGCGAAGTCGTTCAGAGCCTTCGTCATAGGAGCCAGGCAGTTGGTGGTGCAAGAAGCAGCTGAGATAACGGTGTCAGCAGGAGTCAGAGTCTTGTGGTTCACGTTGTAAACGATGGTGGGCAGGTCGTTGCCAGCAGGAGCAGAGATCACAACCTTCTTGGCACCAGCGGTCAGGTGAGCAGAAGCCTTCTCCTTAGAAGTATAGAAACCAGTGCACTCCAGAACAACGTCTACGTCCAGCTTGCCCCAGGGCAGCTCAGCAGCGTTAGGAACAGCATAGATGGTAATCTTCTTGCCATCAACCACGATGAAATCCTCACCAGCCTCTACGGTGTGCTTGTTCTCACCGAACTTGCCACAGAAACCACCCTGAGCGGTGTCATACTTCAGCAGGTGAGCCAGCATCTTGGGGCTGGTCAAGTCGTTGATAGCGACTACTTCATAACCTTCAGCCTCGAACATCTGACGGAAAGCGAGGCGACCGATACGGCCGAAACCGTTAATTGCAACTTTTGTCATTTTTTTGTTACTTATTAAATGGGTTATACCTATTTTGTGAAAAATTTTCGTCCTAAAAACACTTTTTTTCGTTTTCGAGCGCAAAGTTACGAAAAAATTCCTATATTTGCATCCGAAATCAGTATTAATTAAAGTGAAAAGTGCAGAGGCGGACAAGAAAACTGAGATAAGTCAAGGTTACAAGCCACCTATTGCAAAACCCACATGACAATTTTAGTGTTAACATAATTAATCTTTAAAATTTAAACATTATGGGATTTATTAAAGAATTCAAAGAGTTTGCCATGAAGGGCAACGTGATGGACATGGCTGTCGGTGTGATCATCGGTGGTGCGTTTGGTAAGATTGTCAGTTCGCTGGTCGACGACATCCTCATGCCGTTGGTCGGTGCGGTCACCGGCAATGTTGACTTCACGAAGTTAGCCGTAGAGTTCGGCGAGGGCGATTTCGCTGCCAAGCTGACTTACGGAAACTTCATCCAGAACGTTGTCGACTTCCTCATCGTCGCCTTCTGTATCTTCCTGATGCTGAAGGGTATCAACAAGCTGAACCGCAAGAAGGAAGAGCCCGAGGCTCCCGCCGCTCCTGCCGGTCCTACTCAGGAAGAGCTGCTCGCCGAGATCCGCGACCTGCTGAAGAACAAGTAATCATTCTAAACCAACGAAAAAAGCCCGCCGATTGGCGGGCTTTTTCGTTGGTGATTATTTCACGATTACCTTTCTGCCATCCTTGATATAGATGCCGCGCTGTGGCGTTGCCACCTTCCGGCCCTGGAGATCGTAGATCTTCTCCGGCGTATCAACGGTATCAACGGTCGGGATCATGTCCATTCCTGTGGGCAGGTCTTCAAAGATGTCGATGACGCCACGGGCGTTAGACTCCGTCGTCGTGAAGTAAGCCTCGAAGGGGTTAGCCGCACGATAAGTGATGAACTGCGAACCATTAGCGTTCAGCACATACTTATCGTAAGCAGCCGCCACCGCCTCGTAGGTTGGCCTCAGCGTCCTCACGCCATTAGTCGTGCCGACAGCCAGTGACGAGACCTTGACGGTAGCGCTGGTAGCCGAGAAGGTCACCATACCGTTCACCCTGTAAGCATCATCATACATCGTATTGTTAGGCATAGCGATGATGTAGGGCTGGTTGGCATACAGGTAGTTAGAAGCCGTAAAGCCCGATGAGCCGAAACCGTAGAGCCAGAAAGGCTTCTTCGTATCGGAAACGCCCGACCAGCGACCGAAGGGCACGAGTTCTCCCTTCGTGGCATGAGAAATCTTTGTCGGCTGGAACGGCAGCGTGATGGTCTCCCATCCCTGTGCAGAACCGCTACCCGTTGTCTTGGTGAACGAACGGCTGTAGGAGATGTCGTTAGCCGTAAACTCACGCGGTGCCCAGAAGGCATAGCCGTTTGTCAGCGTCACCTTTGTAGCCACACTGCCAATCACCACATTCGGGGAGGTGTAAGGAGCGTACGAGCTTGACGTAACGTAAATCAACAGGTTGGGGTTACGTGTCGACGACGTGGGCAACATACCCGAAGTGAGGCTACGGGTAGGCTTCCAATCGATGTAACAGAGTGCCGAACAATCGTTGAACAGATTGCTTGGAATCGAAGTCACCTTGTCATGAACCGTGACACCAATGAGCTGCTTACAGTTACCGAAAGCCTGACTCATAATCGTCGTTGCCGTCTTGGGCAGGCTGATGAACTTCAGCTTCGTGTCAGCAAACATCGACAGACCGACGACATTGTCGGACGTTGCGTATGATGACGACTTGTAGTAGTCACCGCCCGCAACGATGTTGGCATTATCAAGGTTCAGGCTCTCCAGCGTAGCGGTCACAGCGCTGTTGCTGTAGTTGATGCCAGCCAACTGCCTGATATAACGGACATCGGTGCCGTTAATCGGACCGGTGATGACCAGTTCCTTGACATTAGCTGCCGAATAGCCGCTGTTGGCAATCGCCGACTGCAGCGTTCCTGCCGATGACATCGTCAGCGTCATGGTGCCGTTGTTGAAAGTAACGCCAGCGCCGAGGCTTGTTATTCCGTTGTGAGAATAGACATAGCTCTTCTTGTCTGCCGTCTCCGGCGTACCATTGTAATTGTAAATATTACCATAGATAATAACCTCATCACCGATAGCAATCTGAGGATTACCCGTCACCCACGGCTTGTTCTCCAGATAGAAGGTAGCATAAACAAGGAACTGGTTAGCTGTCGTACCATCATCAGAGATATAGAAGGTGGCAGTGCCGTATTCGTTGGAGAACGAATATCTTATCGACGAAATCTTACCCTTGATGTAATATTTCTGTGATGACTGCGCTCCGACAGACAAGCCCAGGCCAACGTTACTGGCAGCCACTGCATTATAGGGGCTTGACAACGTACCGTTACCCGTGGCGGTCGGCGTGGTACTGCCGCCCTGCTCAACGATATTGGTGAACTTGTTCCAACCAGTCAACGACTGATACTTGCTCTTCGTTCCTGTCGGCACGTAGAGCGTAGCGTTTGTAGTAATATTGCCAAATACCGACTCATCAATAGCTGTCGGCGAGGTGATGGCCGACGTTACGCTAATCAACTTTGAACTGTTGAAAGCATAATTGCCAAACTTCGTCACCTTTGCCGGGATGTTGATCTCCTCCAGACTTTGGCAAGACGAGAATGCATAGCCACCAACGGAAGTCACGTTATCCGGCAGGGTAATCTTCTTCAGATTCTTGTTCGTCCAGAATGCATCATACTCTATCTCCGTCACCGTCGAAGGTATGGTGTAGGTGGTCGACGTATTGCCCTGAGGATAAGCCTTCAGGATGGTCTTGTTCTTATCGAAGAGGGCTCCTCGCGAGTCCGTCGACAGGATGGTATTGCCCGAAGCTACGGTGAAGCTCGTCAATGCCTGCATAGCACTGAACGAAGACGTCGAAACAGTTGTCACCGATGCAGGAATCGTCAACGTCGTCAATGAACAATACCAAAATACATCGCTGCCAAATTCTTTCAATGATGACGGCAGCGAGAGACTGGTCATTTTAGTATATTGGAAAGCATCATCACTAATCTTTGTCAACTGAGCCGGCAGGTTCACTGTAGTCGGCTTCGTACGATAGAATGCATAGTTACCGATGGTAGTAACGCCACTTCTGACGGTGAACGAGGTGGCCGTCAGTCCCTCCGGGTATCTCACCAACGTCTTTAAGTCCTTTGTGTAGAGCACACCATTATAGGCTTCATAGCTACTACTACCACTCTCCACGTAGAAGGTTGTCAATGCCGAACATTCGTTCACGAACGAACTGCTCACACTCGTCACAGAGGCAGGAATAGACAAGTCTACCAGGCTTTTACTACTTGCAAAGCAGCTTGATTCTATCGATTTGATAGTATTCGGCAGATAGATATTGGTCAGTTTACTTTCATAGAACAAATATGCGGGCAACACATTGTCATTCTCTGCCGTATAGCTGCTGTAATACTTCGTAGGATCACCACCAACAATTCTGGCGGTTTTACCATCTTTCGTCAGACGGAGCTTCGTCACGCTGCCCGTCGTCGTCAGCTCGCGTATCACTTTCAGGTCGGCACCGTTCAGCGGACCCGTGACAACCAGCTCGGTGACGTTGGCCGTCGAATAGCCACTGTTGGCAATGCTCGACTGCAAGGTACCTGCCGTAGTCAGCGTCACCGTCATCACACCATTGGAATAGGTGACGTTGCCCGTCGAGCCGCCACCGCCACCGCCCTGCTCGACGATGTTGGTGAACTTGTTCCAACCGGTCAATGACTGATACTTGCTCTTGGTTCCTGCCGGCACGTAGAGGATAGCGCTGGTGGTGATACTATTAAACACCGTCTCATCAATAGCCGTCGGCGAAGTGATGGCCGACGTCACACTCTCTAACGTTGAACTGTTGAAAGCATAATCGCCAAACTTCGTCACCTTTGCCGGTATATTGATTTCTTTCAAGCTATGACACGTACCGAAGGCATAGCCACCAATAGTCGTCACATTGTCAGGCAGGGTTATCTTCGTCAGATACCGATTCGTCCAGAAAGCATCATATTCAACCTCCGTCACTGTCGATGGAATAGTATAGGTTGTCGACGTATTGCCTTGAGGGTAAGCCTTCAGCACGGTCTTGTTCTTGTCGAAGAGGACGCCTCGCGAGTCGTTCGAAAGTACCGTATTGCCCGATGCTACGGAGAAACTTGTCAGAGACGACATGGCACTGAAAGTCGATGTCGTCACCGTTGTCACCGAGGCAGGTATCGACAGAGTGGTCAATGCCGAATAGGAGAATACCGAATAACCTAACTCTTTCAATGTCGTCGGCAACGTGACGCTCGTCAGCTTTGCATTTGCGAATGCCTGGTTACTGATGCTGGTGACGCCGCTGTTGACGGTATAGGATGTGCCAGACTTTCCTTCTGGATATTTCACCAATGTCTTGCCGTCTTTCGTGTACAACACACCAGAGTAGTGAGTGTAATTGGTATTGCCGTTCTCCACATAGATAGCCGTCAAGGCTGAACAGCCATAGAAGCAGTAGCTCGTAAGGTTTGTTACCGAGGCAGGAATCGTTATTGTCGTCAGTCCTGAACTGTAAGCGAAACAATAATTATCTAATTCCTTGATAGAACTCGGCAGCACAAGAGTCTCCAGTTTTGAGTTATAAAACAGGTATTTAGGTAGCACATCGTTGTCTGTTGCCGAATAGTCACTATAATACTTCGTCGTATTACCACCAACGATGTTGGCACCGGAGATGTCGAGCGAAGTCAAGTTTTTATTGACGCACATGTCGCGCAGCACCTTCAGGTCAGCACTGTTCAGCGGGCCTCTGATGACCAGACTCGTCTCCGTGCCTGACACCTTCGTGTCGAGGGTGCCGGCGGTGGTCAGCGTGATGACGCCGTCGTCTTGTCCGGCTTCCTTCGTCAGCACCGTGTTATTGTAGACCTCATCCAGCATCCAGAAGGTATTATCGCTACCGACGCTATAAAAGAAGATACTATCGGTCACCACGAGCCTGGAACCGTTGTTCTCAATACGGAGCACGATATCATCCTCGTGGACGTTAATATAACCTTCACTACAGTTATACTCATCGTAAGCGCCGATATATACTATCTGATTGTTGTATTGTGTGCCATTTCCAGTAAAGCTGTATGTCCCTGTCATCCGCTGTCCAACAGGGATGTGCAATTCCGTCTTACTTGAATTCAGCGTACCATAGAAATAGTTATAAGTTGGTGCCTGGTAGTCAGCCTCATAAAAATGTGGCGAGAGGTTTGCCAACCACACTTTATTGCTTGTGCTATTATCTGTCGTGATGGTGACAGGCCATGATGCTACATTTCTTTGATTTCCTCCAACAGCGGTATAGGTTCCCACAAGTGCCGATGCACTGCTGATAGTCCGCTGTTGCGAACTAGCCTTCTTCATGCCAGCCGATGCCTTCACCACAGACTTCACCTTGACCTTGCGCGGCTGGGAGCCGGCCACGGCAACCGTTGCGCCAAGCAGCAGCACGGCGGTCATCATATATTTCAGTGTTCTTGTCTTCATAATCTTCTCTCTTTAAGGTTATTTCATACCGCGTGCCGGAACATTCGGAACTGGGTTGTCGCCCGAGCCCGGGGCGTTGGGCGAAGATGACTGCAGGGTCACCGTCAGCACGTTCGACGAATAGGTCGTACCATAACTGTTGACGACATAGGCACGTACATAGTATTTCGTACCAGCTACCAGAACGTTATGGTCGACAGTTCCGTTAAGCGTTTTACCAGTAGAGCTGGTTGACCAGTACGTATAATATGAGTTAGCCTTTGTCGGCATCGTGTTGGTACTGCTATAACAGACGCCGTAGTCCGTTGAAGCCGGGTTCGACGTAAATGTCATCGAGAACTTGAACGACGAGCTGGTCGGCTCATAGACGCTGAATGCAGTGATGACCGGTGCACTACCGCCGGATGCCGCCTGCGTCACGGTAATGACCTTGTCGGCACTGAAGCCGTTTTTCAAGGTGATGGTGGCCGTGCGAGTTGTATTGTCAGTGTTAGCACCCACAGAGATGACCAAAGTATGATCGTTGCTCGAACCGCCTGCCGGATATACCGAGCACCATGTGGGTTGGCTCGATGTTGCCGTCCAAGCGTCGGTCGACGTCACATTCAGCGTCTGCTGTCCTGATTCCGCAGCGAACGTCAGTGTCGTCTTGTCTACTGTCAACGAGTGTTGCGTCTGTGTGGGAATGACCACCGTCAGCACATTAGACGAGTAGGTCGTACCGTATATGTTTTTAGCATAGCCTCTGATATAATAGGTGGCTCCAGCCACGAAATCGTCTCTGGTAACGTTACCCGTGAAGTTCATACCCGTCGAGGGGGTGTTCACCACGGAACGTATATCGTTAGTGGTAGGCACGGTATTGGTATGACTGAAGCAGACGCCATATTCTGTAGCCTCGGGGTTGGAGGCAAACGTCAGCGACATACTGAATCCCGTCGGCGTGGGATTGCTGACACTGAAGGACACTATCACGGGACGTGAGCCAGTCTCTCCGCCACTGCCGCCTTCACCCCGCTGGCGTACGGTCATCGTAACATTACGCTCCAGACCGCTGATCTTCAGCTGTACGGCGCGCTCGTTACCGGTGTTCGGTATTGCTGTCTCCATTGTGACCGTTGCATTGCCAGAGCCCTCCTTGGGATTGACAATCAACCAGTTGGGGATATTCGTGATCATCCACTTACAGTTGGCAGTCACCGTGACATGCTCCTGAACGCCAGCCGCGCTCGAGAAGTCCAGCGTCGTCGGACTGACCATGATTTGCTCACTGCTGACGACGACGTCGTCTTTAGCGTCACCGCCACTGTCACTGGGACATCCCATCAAGAACAAGGACGCCATTGCCAGCAGGGTTCCACGAAACAGTTGTTTCTTTTTCATATTTTTCCCGAATAGTTACTTGGTTATTTCTATTTTCTCAATGACACCCGAGGAACTTTCCCAATCGTTCTTGATGGCATTCAAATGTACGAAGTCGTATGGTGTCAGGTCTACTGAAACGCTACCACCGGTGCCGATGACAGGATTCAGTTCTGTCCATCCGCCACCATTCGAATCGCCACCACCGTTTCCAACTTCCAGGCGGTTCATCAGGATACGCAATTTCAACCCGGGCGTGCCGGTAAGGGTCATCGACTTATAGCCCGTCAGGTCAGCATAACAATAATAATACACGGAAGAATTACCATAGATTGTCAAACCGGAACTAAGATTCTCGCCGATACGGATTTCGCAGCCAGCATCTTCGCCTTCTTTGATAGTTGACGAGGCCGAACAACCAGTCCAGACGTGATAGAAATCTGCCGTCAGCATCTCAGTCCGTGCACGTTCGAAGACGGTCATCGTGCCGTCGATAATGACAATCTGGGGAGTGATGACCGAGCCTCGCTCGATGATGATGGGATAAGTACCTGCCGGAGAATTCGGCGTGACAGTCGTACTGATAATGGGGATGCCGTTTATCGTGCCACCCGTTGTCTGATAGGTCAGCGTCGGCACGACACCACCTTCAACCATCGACTTCGCATCGGCAATGAGGGTCACCGGATTCCAAGCACCCTTCACGAGCATCAGGCTCTTGACTCTGCCCTGAGGACTATCTTCTTTCGTCTTAATGGCGTTCAGATGGACATATGGATAAGACGTCAGATCGAGTACCGCCGTACCATTCTCCTCAATTACCGGTGTCAGTAGCGTGAATGAACCGCCATGTTCATCGCTTTCGCCGTTGCCGATTTCCATACGGTTGATAAGAATGCGCAATGTCATACCGGGCGTTCCGTTGATGACAAGTTTGTCATAGCCTGTGATGTCGGCATAGCGATTATACCAGACATCGACGTTGCCGTAAATGAGGCTCCATCCCCCTATGACTTCACCAAGATGTATTTCTCCGAAAGCATCATCAGGAAGTACCGTCGATGTAGCTGAACAACCGTTCCAGACGTGGAACATACCAAGGTTCAGGTCGTAGGTACCATCAGCGATGGTAGGTGTCGTCGGCTGCTGCGGAGTATCTGATTCCGCACCGCGCTGACGGACGGTCAGCGAGACCGACCGTTCCCTGCTGCCGACAGTAATCATGTGCGACCGTTCCGCACCCGTATTAGCTTCAACCGACAACGTGATGATAGCATCGCCAGAGCCGTCCTTTCGGTTTAAGACAACCCAGTTTGGAATGTTCGAAATTGTCCACCGGCAGTTGGCCTTAATGGTAACGCTCTGACTACCGCCCGTGTTAAGAAACTCCACAGAAGTGGGGTCCAAGTCGATACGCTCACTGCTAATAGTCACGTCATCAGCACCGTCACCGCCACTGTCACTGGGGCATCCCATCAGGAGCAAGGACGACATCAGGAGCAGGGCTCCATATATTTTCCGAATCATACCTTATAATATATTACTTACAGATTTCTATTTTCTGAATCACACCAGACTCCAAGCAGTTCCGACGGCTCATAAGCCGTAGTAGGTCAGCTCAAAGTTATCCCAGATTGCCCAGATGTCGTCGCGGTCGCATTTGGCACCGATGGTCAGCTTGCCGTCGGTGACGTAGACCGTGATAGGCTCGACGGCATACTTGCCAGCGGTGAACTGCTCGCTCATGTGGTACATGCTGGTCAGGCGGTCATCGTTGTCCATCTCCTTGAAGTCGGCGGTCTTGTCATTAGCATATATCTGCGGATAGCCGTTGCCGTCGTACTCCTTGATTTCGCGGTTGTCGTGGAACGTCACGGCAGCCTGGGCTTTCAGGATGTACTTACCGTTGGGGACGCTCAGCACCTGCGTCAGTATGAAGGTTGCCTTATAAGACTCGGCGCAGTTGTTGATGTGGTTACCGCCGCAGAGGTTGTAGGCTTCACCATTGATCTCCATAGACCACGCATCGACGTTGCGGTTGTTACGTCCGAAGTTCGGATCGAGGATGAGGAACGTGGCGTCGACGCCGTTGTTCCCGGCGGCGGCATTGAGCGTAGCCGTCATCTCGGCCTCAGAGTAGATCTGCCACAGGGCGTTGGCGCCGGTGGCGACGTCCTTGCCAAGAACGGTCGACGTGCCGTCGAAGCCAAAGAGTTTCCCCTCAGGATCGGCGATGGTGTAAACGCCCTCACCAGCCTTGCTGATGGTCAGGTCCATCGGGTCGACGGTGTCCATATAGTCACCATCGAAGAAGTAGCCCCCCCCATTGCTCACCTGCGTCTCCATCTTGTAGACGCCGTTACCCTGGGCGTGCAGTACCACATACTCAGCGTGCTTCAGCAGTGAGCCCTGCGTGCCCCAGTTGTTGCCGGCGACCCAGTACAGGCCGCTGCCCACGTTCTTCAAGTAGTACTTGCCCTTTGCGAAGGTGGCGGCGTCGGGATTGGTCGGCGTCGTAGGCTCCTGAGGCGTCTCTGACGAGCCCTTCTGGCGGACAGTCAGCGACACCGAGCGTTCGCGACTGCCTACCGTGAGCATCTGTGACCGTTCCGCCCCCGTATTCGCCTCAACCGTCAGCGTGATGGTGGCATCGCCGGAGCCGTCCTTACGATCCAGTACCATCCAGTTGGGGATGTTCGACACGGTCCATCGGCAGTTGGCCTTGATAGTCACCGTCTTGCTACCACCAGTCGCGAGGAACTCAACAGCAGTGGGATCTGTATCTATGCGCTCGCTGCTGACGGTCACATCGTCGTCGCTGCCGCTGCCGCCACAGGCAGCAAACACCAGCACGGCACCCATCAGCAGGCCATGGAGTAGTCGTCTTTTCATATCGCTTACACCTTATTATATATATTAGAAGTAAATCAGCAGACCGAGATGCATGCCGAAGCCCTCCGTCCATGCCTTGATCTTGTCGTCTTTTTCTAAGATCTTCGCTGTATTATCCTTGTCGATGGCGAAGAGATACTCCGGCGTTGCCTGCAGGCTGAAGTGCTCGCCGAGACGGAAGCGGAAGCGCATACCGGCGGTTCCAGAGATGGTCGTGGTCTTGTCGTAGCCGCTTTTGGTGGGCTTACTCAGTTCCTTGCCGGTAATGAAGTTCATAGAACCGCCAACCAACGGGGTGATGGTGAAGGCGTTAGCCAACTTGATCTCCCAGCCTAAACGCAGGAAAGCCCGCATAGCCGTATAGTTATAGGAGGCCACCAGGTCCTGCGACACACGGTCGTAGAAGCTCATGTCGGCACTTTTCTCGATACCATAGATGAAACCGGCCTCGGCGTTAAAGCCGCCGAAGTTGATACCTACAGAAGCCTCCGGACCCATCAGACCTACAACGTTAAAGCCAGCGCCAACATAGACGGGGTGCTTCTTCTCGACAGCCGTAATCTCGATGACGATATCGTAGACAGCCTTCGACTCCACAGTCTCAGGGATGCGGTAGTCGCGGATAATACCTAATTTCGGGTGACGGATGGTGATGAGCTTTGTGCCCTTGGGGACGTAGATAAGCACCTCGCCCGTTCCCTGCACGGCTTTCAGCACGCCGAGGTTCGGGGTGTAAGTGAACTGTCCATCCTTGGCCGAGAAACGCAGCAAGGCACCCTCGACGCCGTTGTTGTCCTTGACGCCAGCCTTCGAGGCCGTCAAGTCGGTCATGTTACGCTTGAACTTGGCAATGCGGAAGTCGGCCTTACTATCGTCGCCGTCCTGTGCCATCACTGTTGCCGGCAGAAGCATCACTGCCAGCAGGAAGAAAAGTGTCTTAATATGCTGTGTCATAGCCTTCATTAGGACTGCTGGGCAGCACGAAGTCGCCCAAGGTGAATACGTCGTTGGGATTCAGTTTCTGGCCCTTACTCTTGTCGAGCCACTCGGGCTGCCACGTACGGACGTGAATCTGCGGGGCATCGGGGTTCGAGAAGTCCCAGATCATGAAGACATAGCCCTCGTCGCTATAGCGCTGGGCGTTCCACTCCTGACGCAGGGTTACAGCGTAGATATTCTTGTCCGTGGGGTGTGCCTCGATCGACACCTTGTCGAACTTCACGCGGATATAACGGTTCGCACGGAAGGCGTTCGACAGGTTCTGCAGATACTCTTTCTTCGTCTGCTTCTTATAGAGCACCTGCGGACTGGAGGGCACCACCTCTGAGGGCTTCGACTTAATGACGCGACCAGTGATAATCAGGGCGTCGTCGCTGAACACCTGCTGCATGAACTTCAAGTCCTTCTTCTCGTAGGCCGTGCGGAACTGCTCTACGTAGTCGCGTATCTCCATACGGCGGCGCTCGTCGGTAATCTCGTTCTGACCGGTCAGCGCCTTGCTGTACATCTTCATGCTCACCGTCAGGTAGAAGCTCTCCATCTGGCCTTGCTTGTTGAAGTTGATGACGGCTTCCTGGTATTCGGGCTCACGGTCGTCGATGTTGTCGGCAGGCCACATCATAATAGGCAGACAGCGCACCTGATAGCCGTGGTTGGTTGTCAGGCAGCGCTCCACAATCTCATCCTCTTCACAGACGAAATGGATGTTCGACCAGAGAACCGACATCTCCGCACGTGACTCGGGCGTGATGTTGATACCCGAAAGCTGCAGCGGTGTGTTCGTCCTGCTGGCACGGTTGGCCTCAGTCAGCAGTCCAGAGATGGTTCGTTCGATATTCGTCTTCAAATTCTGATTGAAGACACCGTCATTGAGTCGCAGGGTCACTCGCTCGGCTCCCCTTGGCTGTGCCATAGCACCGAGAGCCACCGTCAGACAGGCAGCAAGTGCCACAATGCCGTTAACTATTCTTTTCATATTGCTTTCTGCTTTTTATTATTCGTTCAACTGGAACCAGATGGCACCGCAGCCACCATAGTTATAAATAGAGTCCTTATTGCCTGTACGCAGGTTCTTGCGCGAGCTCTCGCTACCGGGACCCAGCACGGCACGGATGCGGGCATCGGTGTCGTAGATGATCAGATAGCTGCGCTGCGGTTCACGCATCGTGCGGTATTTGCCTAACTTCGTTATCTCACCGTTGAGCTTCAGGGGTACCATCACACTCTTCAGGTCGTAGAACGAACGGACAGCCAGGATCTGCTCCAAAGCCGTTCCTGTACCCGCCACTACGTTGTTGCGTTCAGCCACACGTGCTGCGGCACGCTCCACGGCTGCCTCCTGCTCGGGGGTCATGCCTTTGTCGTTATACAGGTAGACATCGAGAATCTCGTCGTCGCTCAGGCCTTCAATGCTGACGACAGTCACGTCAGGCACATTGGTAGTCTCGCGCGCCGGCTTGGCTTCCTCGACATCCGGAGTTTCCTCGGTCTCCTCTGCCGTGCTGGTAGGCAACTCGTCATCGTCCTCAGACTGCTCTTGGAACTTCACCTTGTAACCGGCCTCACGCAGCAGCGACACCAGTTTCGACAGCTTGACATAGGCCAGCACACGGGTCTGTGAGCCGCGCTTCGTCTCCATCGACTCCACCAGTTCACGCACATCGTCGTTGCTCAGTTCCACATCCTTGTCGTGAGTCTGATCGGCAGCCCATTGGTCGGCTTCGTGCATCATCTCGTCGAAGGCGGCGTCCAAAGCTTCCTCACGGTCGGCACGTGTGGCCTCGCCGTAGACGTAATTCGGACTCGACTTAATCTTGTTCATCTCTTTCTGCACGTCACGCTGTGCATTCACCGGCAGCAAGCCGACTAACAATACGATCAATAATGCTAAATTCTTTTTCATCTATTCATATATTTTTTTATTCCTTACTCTCTCATTCTTGTGGTTGCGTGTCAGCATCAGGGCGTTGTGCATCGGCACATAGGTATGCATACGCGCCTTGACAGTGCCCTGGCGGCTGTCAATAACCGACAGGGGGATGATGACAAACAGCACGTGGTTGTAGTACTCCTGCTCGTTGACGGCAAACACCGATGCCTGCACCTCGTTGTAGTCCACCGACTCAATGCCAAAGTAGAGTGTACAGCCCGTAGCCTCGCAATGGGCTATCCACTGCCGCAGGGGCACGCTGAACTGCTTGTTCTTGAAACCGTAAAGTATCTGTGTCACGTCCATCTGGTAGTCGCCAGACACGTCGCCAGACAGCATCATGTTGGCAGCCGTCTCGGCGGGGTGTGACACGTCGCTCACCAACTGGTAGCGCTGGTCCGATTTCCGGCAGTAGTACGTGCTGGCATTGATGTTTTTCTTCAGATACCAGCCTCCCTCGTGCGTATAGTAGAACGGCTGAGCCGAGGGTGTAAGCGCAGCCACGTCGGGGTCTTTCTGTTCGCGTGATGTCAGTTGCTGGTGCTTCAGCTCGTACTCGAAGCCGTCCTCGGCCTCGCTCTTGCTCACGCCCATCAGCAACTGGTACTCCATCGGGAAGGTCACCGTCAGCAGCTCCTGTCCGTTACGCGTCCATGTCGCAACGTACGTCTTGTCGTCGCTGCTGTAGCCAAAGCCGTCGCCGGGATGCAACGTCGCCACCGTCGCCATTGAGCCATAGACAAACTTGAAGCGGTCGTCGCGCAGGATATGCTTCACACTATGGTCGGCAGGCGGATAGTTCAGCAGCAGGAAGTAACGCTCCAGGAAGTCAGTCAGCACCCGCTGGCTGCCATCGCCACGGATCATGTCCGAGAAGAGGTCGTAGCCAATGTTGTCGATGCGACCGCCGCTGACGCGCACATACACCCTGCGGCCACCGACCTGCGTATAGTTGTAACCTTCGGCCAAGCCAGCCGTAGTGATACCAGCACGCCCCGCAAGAGCCTTCAACTCCTGCGAGCGGAATGTAACTGCTGTTGCGAGCTCCGCACAAAACAGCAAAAACACCAAAACTACAGCCCGAAAATGGTGTATCATATTCATCATGGTGCAAAATTAAGCATTTTTCATAAAACAACCAAATAAAATCGCCTGTAATTTCAAAAAAGAAAGTTTCATAGCCCCACATAAGAGAAGACATGTTTCCTGCACCCCAAAAAAACGAGCCCCAAAACAAAGTTTGAGGCTCATTACGTATGGTTCAAGCATTACTCCCACTCGATGGTTGCGGGCGGCTTCGACGAGATGTCGTAGCAGACGCGGTTGACGCCGCGCACCTTGTTGATAATCTCGTTCGACACCTTGGCCATGAAGTCGTAGGGCAGGTGGGCCCAGTCGGCGGTCATGGCGTCGGTAGAGGTGACGGCACGCAGGGCGACAGGGTTCTCGTAGGTGCGCTCATCACCCATGACACCCACTGAACGAACGGTGGAGAGGAGGATGGCACCAGCCTGCCAGATTTTGTCGTAGAGGGCGACGCCGTCGGTATCGACATACTCGCGAAGACCGCGGATATAGATGTCGTCGGCATCCTGCAGGATGCGCACCTTTTCGCGGGTGATGTCACCCAGGATGCGGACGGCAAGGCCGGGACCGGGGAAGGGGTGACGCGTAATAAGGTGCTCAGGCATACCAAGCTGACGCCCAACGCGTCGCACCTCGTCCTTAAAGAGCCACTTCAGCGGCTCACAGAGCTGCAGGTGCATCTCCTTTGGCAGTCCACCGACGTTGTGATGGCTCTTGATGACCTTGCCCGTGATGTTCAGTGACTCGATGCGGTCGGGGTAGATGGTGCCCTGAGCCAGCCACTTGGCGTCAGTAATTTTCTTAGCCTCAGCATTGAACACCTCGACAAAGTCGCGGCCGATAATCTTACGCTTCTGCTCAGGCTCGGTAACACCGGCGAGGTCGGCAAAGAACTTCTCAGAGGCATCGACGCCGATGACATTCAGTCCCAGCACCTTGTAGTCGTCCATCACCTGCTGGAACTCGTTCTTGCGCAGCATACCGTGGTCGACGAAGATACAGGTCAAACGGTCGCCGATGGCGCGGTTCAGCAGGACGGCAGCCACACTGGAGTCGACACCGCCGGAGAGTCCGAGGATGACGCGGTCGTCGCCTATCTGCGACTTCAGTTCGGCGACGGTAGAGTCGACGAACGAGGCGGCACTCCACTCCTGACGGGAGCCACAGATGTCGACCACAAAGTTCTTCAACAACTGCGTTCCCTGCACGGTGTGGAACACCTCCGGATGGAACTGCACGGCCCAGACGGGCTGCTTAGTTGACGCAAAGGCGGCGTTGCGGACGTCTTTCGTGCTGCCGATGACCTGGAAGTCGGCAGGGATGGCGGTGATGGTGTCGCCGTGGCTCATCCATACCTGCGAGTGCTGTTCAAAGCCCTTGAACAGGGGGTTCGTGGTGTCGACGGTCTCAAGATTGGCACGGCCATACTCACGCGAGTCGGCCTTCTCCACCTTGCCACCAAGGGTGTGCGAGATGAACTGTGCACCGTAGCAGATGCCGAGGACAGGCAGTCGGCCTACGAACTGCGAGAGATCGACCTTGAAAGCCTCCGGGTCGTGTACCGAATAGGGCGACCCGCTCAGGATGACGCCGATGACGCTCGGGTCGTCCTTCGGGAACTTGTTGTAGGGCAAGATCTCGCAGAAGGTGTCGAGTTCGCGCACACGGCGGCCGATGAGTTGCGTCGTCTGTGAACCGAAATCGAGAATAATGATCTTTTGTTGCATCGTTTTGATTTACAATTTAACTATTTACAATTTACTATTTATTTTATTATTTTTCAATTTTTCCCCTATATTACTATTTTTATTATTTTTCTACTTTCCTATTTTTCTCCATCTCTTCAGTTTTCAACCTGTTTTTCGTCGTAACAATCGACTTCACAATAATGCTCAACAATTCATTACATTCTTGATAAAGCTTTTCTACACGAGAGGGCTTCAGTAGTCCACTACGCATGACAAGCGACAGCCAATGGCTTGTTTCATCTAATTCTTCCTCTACCATTTTCAATTTATTTACAAAGTCTTTATCAGACTTCGCCAGGCAGGCAGCTCTATAATTGGCAGAAGGAGAAGTACCAGACCTTACAACCTGACGGGCAATCGCAAGGCCAGATACAGATGACGGCATTGCATCGACCATTTTGATGATGCGTACTGCGAAATCCGTCATTCGTTCTTGCAACTCACTTTTGTCCATAAATATTTAATTGATAAAATTTAAAAATCAATAGTAAATTGTAAATGGTTAAATTGTAAATAAGAAGTCATTTGCTTCGTCCAACGTATCGAGCTTGCCGACGTCCATCAGGCGGAGATTCGTTGCTTCATAGCCGCGGATGAGGTGGTCGGCACAAGCTTGCAGGTAGAAGTCCATGATGGGGAACCGCTCAGGCCACGAGGCCATCATGGGAAACAGCGAGGGCGAGAAGACATGAATGCCGGAGAACGCCAGCGAACGGCCCTCTCTGCCTTTCACCTGTCCCGTCTCGACATTCTTCCAGCCGATGAGTCGCAGGTCGTCATCGAACTGGAGGTAGCGCTTCGTCTGCCGCTCGCTGACGACAAGCACCGACTGTCCGGCCTCGTAGACGGCCTGTAGATTGAGGTTGCTGAGGATATCGACGTTATGGATGAGGATGGGCGAAGAGGGATCGAAGAGCGATTGCGCTTTCTTGATGCCGCCACCCGTTTCTAAGAGTCCGCCGGTCTCGTCAGAGATGCGGATGTCGAGGCCGAAGTTGTCGTTGGCCTTAAGATAGTCGACTATCTGCTGTGCGAAGTGGTGAACATTAACGACGATGCGCTCGAAGCCGGCAGCACGCAGTTTCATCACGACATGCCACAGCAGAGGTTGCCCCCCTACCCTGACCAGAGCCTTCGGCATCGTATCGGTCAGCGGCTTCAGGCGGGTACCCAGACCCGCAGCAAAAATCATGGCCTGCTTCATATTTGGCTGCAAAATTACAAAAAATATATGAATAACAAGCAGGTTTCCATTTTTTTTCGTACCTTTGCACCGATGAATAAGATAATGACATACCTGTACCTGGTCATACTGACAGCGACAGGAATCACAATGGCAGCGTGCTCCGACGACAACGACGTGACGACGCCCGAAGAGAAAAAGACCTTCACGCTAACCGTAGAGGCCACCAATGGCTGCAGCGACCTTACCCGTGCGCTGGCCGAAGAAAGCAACGCCCTGACAGCGACATGGGCGGCAGACGATGTTGTGAAAGTGTACAATAGTAGCGATAAGGAGATTGGCATGCTGACCCCACAGTCCACGGGCAATGCCACCACGAAGTTATCGGGCGTGTTGAATTCCGCACCCAGCGACGGGGAAACGTTGACGTTGAAATATCAGGAGACAGACTACAGCGGTCAGGACGGGACGCTTGCGACAATCGGAGCCCACCACAATTATTGCACGGCAACGACAACCGTCACAAAGAATGGTGATAACTACAGCGGCACTGCAACCACTTTCGCCAGTCAGCAGGCCATCGTGAAGTTTACGCTGAAGAAGAAGAGCGACAATAGTGTCATCAAGGCCACGACGATGAATATCTATCACGCAAATGACGCCCCAATTTTATCTCTAACCTTGACTGCCAACAACGACGGCATCTATTACATAGCCCTGCCCCCCATAAACAATGAGGTCCTGAGAATAGAGGTTAATGATGGTACACCGTATGCCATTGAATCGCCTACCACGACCTTCGAAGCAGGAAAGTATTATTGCCGTAACGTGTCATTCACTTACAACGAAATCAAGGTGTTCAATGGTGATACGGGCTACACCATCGCTACAGGAAGCCACGCGCTGTGTAAAGGGACAGGCTCAGGAACTCAACTTATACTTAACGACAGAAGCACTGCAACGCTTGACGGTCTTGAATTACAAAGCCCTGGCGACGCTTGCGGTATTGGCTGCGAAGGCGATGCAATCATCATCCTAAAAGACGGCACAACGAACAGCATTGAAGGTGCAGTATTACAAGCCTTAGTCGTTGCCAGCGGCAAGACACTAACCATCCCTGGCACAGGAACAGGAACGCTAACGCTAACTGGGTATAAGACAACAGAAACATCATATAAGGCTGTTAGCGGCAAGGTTAAAATTGATGGCAACGAGGTAGACGGTGATAAAGCTGACGGCACATACCCCTACACGAACCTGAAGTTAGTTGTCAGTGACAATGGCAACAAGTGGGTGATTTCCAAGAAGAATTAAGCCCCCGTATATCTACATAATTATCTTAAAAAGAAATAGGTAGCACCTCTTACACCTGGCACTTAACAGTCTGAGAATCAGAGCCTATTTTCCCAGGCCAAGTAACACCTATGGTCGCACCAGAGGTGACACCTGGCAGTAGCACCCGACCGTGAAACATTTACGAGAGGCCGATATTTTTTTACGAATGGCCGTGAAATTTTCACGAGCGGCTTGTACGTTTCCGGCTTTCGCCGTGAAACATAGTCACCCGAATTATATTTGAAACGAATTTGAATAATTATTATAATTTTGCCCATAATTATGAATAATTATAATTGTGGGGATTTGAAGACTTGGTATACGCTTTGTTTGCAAATAATTATTATATAAAATTATGGGTTATATTATTTCAATTATTCAAATTCGTTTCAAAAAAAGATTCCGTCATAATGCGTTTGACCTCCATTGGCGGGAAAAGTTGGTGCGACCATTGGTGTGGGCATTGGTGCGACCATTGGTGCGGGTAAACAGCTCTGTAACCTACTGATAATCAGGCTTGGTGTAAGAGGTGTCACCTAACTTCAGTCTTGCATGTATACGCGCGCACGCACACGCGAGTGCGCGAAACTATTCATCCGACCCCATGACAAAGCCTTTGGTGACGTCGAAGTCCTTTTTCTTTTCAGGCTTCTTGCCGTCAGGCGTTGCTGAGGTTTTCGACTGTTTCTGGGTGGCGGCAGGCTCCGACGGCGAGTCGCTGATAGAAGCCGGCTTCCACTCCTCGTCGGGATGGTTCTTCAAGTAGCGGTCGTAGGCGTCCTCAATCTCCTTACGCTTCAGTTCGTAAGCCTGGTCGACCATACCCTTGTTCTGGTCGTAAGCCTGATCGAGAGCATCTTCCAGCTCCTTGATTTCCTCAGCCGGCAGTCCCTGAACGCCCTGTATCAGATTCAGCTTGTCCTTGGCGAATACCGCCTTGATGCGTGCCGACGTCTCTTCGTAGAGCGACTTCACGCCATTGGCGAGCAGGTCGCGGCGGTCTTTGTTCACCTCGGGCATGGTGTAGAGCAGATAGCGCTCGTCCTCGCGCTTCAAGTCCTCTGAGATATACTTAATCTCCAGTTTGAACTCCGGATGAGCGTCGAAGACGCCGCGGACGATGGGGTCAAGGTAGTGCTCGTCCTTGGGGATAATCGACAGCTGATCCTCGCGAGGACTGCCCACGATGGCCACCTGTTCCATATCCATGCGGGTAGCGTCGATATAGATGTCAACGGGCAACAGCGATGCCGGTTCGGCTTTTGTGCAGAGATTGCTGTACTTGTAGTTCATCAGGGCGTAATAGCCGCCCATACGACCACTGATATCCTTTACTTCTGAAATAAGTGCGGTTCTCATTGTTGTTGTTGTTTCGTTTTTTCGTTTTTTCGTTTAAACGTTTAACCGTTTAATCGATTAATCATTAAATCGTTATTTCGATGTGACATTATTCTTTGGGAGCATCCTCAGTCTTGAGCTTGGCACTGAGCTTGGCGCTGCTGGGAGCACCGGGCACGGCGATGCCGTCGCTGATGTTAGGCGACTTGAACGAACTCTTCGCCTCGACATTGTCGATGGTGGCCTTCGGCGCCTTCAGCTCGTCCTTCACCTCGGTGGCGGCGTTGATGGTCGTCTTGCCGTACACCTGCGTCTCGCTGCCGCCGAGGGCTGCCTTGCCGTCGGCCAACTGTAGCATGGCCTTGCCGTCGCCCTGCTGCGTCTCCAGCGTCTTGTCGGCAAAGAGTCCCATCTCCTCGGAGACGGCCTGCACCTTCTTCGACTTGACATCCTTCGACTTCGCGCCCAAGTACATCTTCTCCGACACGAGCAACATCGTCGAGCCGGCAGCCAATTTGTCGTCGGTGCGCTTCTCCTTCTCGACGTCCATCGAGCGCAGACTGACAGCCTTGGCGTTCATGGCTAACGAACCCGTGGCCTTGCCCTCGGTGTCGGTAGCTGAGAGGTCCATCTTCTCGGCACGCAGTTTGAAGCTGCCCTCCTTGGTCAGGGCTTTCTCCTGCATCTTATCGTCCTTCAGTTCGTAGTCGACACTCTCCATCGTGATGTTCTTCGACTTGATGGTGACGTCGCCCTTCGCCTCGTAGGTGCCGCCCTTCAACTTGCCCTTCTCGTATTTCTCATCGGCATTGTCGGCGGTAGAGAGTTCGAAGTTCATGACGTTCACCGTCATCTTGCCCTTCTCCTTCAGTTTGCGGTCGGCCTCGATGGCCTGCAGCAGCATGTCGTTGGCCGTCACCGTCAGTCCGGCACCCTCGTTGTCGCGCAGGTTGTTGTCGCCGTCGGCCGATGCCACCTTGATGATCTCGCCCTTGATGTCGATGGAGGCTCCTGTCAACTTCTTCTTGTAGTCGTCGCCACTCTTGATGGCGTCTTTCTGTTTCTTGGCACTCTTCAGTTGGCGGTTAGTCTCAGCCAGCTGCGACAGTACGTCAGTGTACTGGCTGACATTCTCCGACAACGTTGTCGCCATCGTGCAGAAGATGCGGTTGTTGACAGCCATATCAGCGTAGTTGGAGCGTATCTCCTTCTCGGAATCGCCCAACTTGGCATTGTCCTCGAGCAGTTTCTCCAGATCCTTGACCAACTCGTCGAGCGACGACTTATGGTTGTTGCTCTCCGTGGTCAGCTCCTTCTTCTTGTCTTCCAGCATCTTGATGACCGCTTCAAGCCGTTCCTTGGTCGTATCGCTACCCACGGCGGCCTCAATCTCCAAGTGCTCGTCGGCATGAATACGCACACCCGAAGCCCCCGCCGTGGCAGGTATCTCAGAGAAATAGTCCACAGCAGCATTGCTCTGTAGCACGATGCTGCGTGCCTGCGAACTGACCTGCGACGTAGGCCAGACGACACTCTCAAGTCCGTCGCTACCTGGGTCGACAGCCTGCTGGCTGATGGTCGTAGCCCGCACGATGACGGCACCGCCCTCGCCGGCGCCCTCGACACCCACTTTCGTACCGCGGATAACGACACTGCTGCCCTGTCCCTCGTAAAGTGCACCAGAGGGGTCAACGTTGCCGATGACAATCTCGGGTGCAGAGAGTATCAAGCGCTCATCGTCGCGCACGTAGCGGCCCTTGCTCAGCTCGTCGAGCAGTTCTTTCTTAATCAGCTGTATCTCGGCCTTATGCTGGCGAATCTCCGTCAGTTCCTTCTCAACGTCTTTCTGGAAGTCGGCCAGCGCCTTCTGCCAGTCTTTGAATTTATAGTCCATTGCTTTGTCCTCCTTACTTATTTAAGTCCTATCATCTGTTTCTTCAAGTCGCCCCAGAGGTCCTTCTTGTAGTTCGTGCCGGTCTGGGCGATGAGCGTCGGCTGGTTGCGGTGCGCGCTGTCCTCGCCGATGTGGTAGGTGCGGTTGCTGTTGTCGGAGAAGAGGATCTGTCCGCCCTTAGCCTCGTTCCACACGTTGTCGCGATTCTTCAGACGCGTCCACTCCTTCTTTTCCTTGTTAATCATATCGGCGAACGGCTTGGCAACCACCTCGTAGAGCCACCCCTTGACAGCACCGTGATTGGTCTGCGCGTCGAGCGAGTTGATGAACTTCGTCCAAGCATAGTTCTGGTCGGTGAAGCTCATATAGTCGGTGCGTACACCGAAGTTGAACACCTTCTTGACATCGTCGAGCGTCTTGACCTTATCCAGGAACCTGGCCACGGCTTTGCGCTTTTCCTTCTGCTTTTGGGCATTACGGTCGTCATCCGTCACACCGGCATAGGCACCAATCATTTCGTCGCCAGTCTTGTACTTGCCAAAGTCTTTCGACATAGCATCAAAGAACTGCTGGAGAGCGGGCTTCACGCCGTCCCAGAACGTCGTTCTGCCAAAACCGGTTTCCAAATCTCTCAACCGAGCCTTCGTGGCATTAGTAGTGAAATTGGCGGTGAAGCTTCCGGTCTGGATATAATCATTGATTTCGTTCAACGCCATGTCTCGCTCTGCTTGGAGGGTATTGTCCTTGAACTTGTCGGCAAGGTTCTCTGATGTGTACGGTTCATTCCGGCCATTGAAGATTTGCGCATAGACGTCAAACTTGTCCTTAAAGAGGGCGAGCTGGGTTAATTTCCAGTGGGCCTCCTTCTGTGCAAGCGTACTCATGCGGGCAATAAAGTCATAATAGCGATCTATTTCAGCGCTTATCAAGCTGATACCCGTTGACATCTTGTCGTACACATGCTGGTTGAGTGTTATCGAGGCTTGCTTCGTATCGTTATAGCGGTCCTTATCGACCTGCACCTCGCCACTGCCAGCCTCCAAGAGCATGTAGCGTTTCGACTTCAGGTACATCGTACCGTCGACAGGCTTGAGGAACACCTCTAACAGCGTGCGGATGAAGGTCAGGTCAATCTGGCCTGCTCCGCAAATATTCACACCAGCCTGAAGGGCTGCTGTACCCAAAGTATCCTTGAAGAAGTTACCAACCTTTTTCCCTGCTCCCTCATCGTCCTTCAGTATTTCCTTGTCCTGAATATTCAGGCCGCTGGTCATCGACAGACGGTTGTAGGCCTTGATGTCGATGTTCTTGCCTTCGATGGAGATATTGCCGTTGGGTGCCTTGATGGTGATGCCGGTAAAAGCATCGACGATGACATCGCCCATACCCGAACGGATGGTGATGTTGCGGGCACCGGAGTTCATGTCAATAGAGTACAAACCATACTTGTCGCCGATACGGATACCGCCCGATAGCGAGCGTCCCCAGTCGAAGCCCGTGCCAGCAGAAATCTTGGCCGCTACGATGGGAAGCCAGATACTCATTCCCGGAATGAACGAAGCCATGAAGTCGAGGAAATTGCTGCCCTCCTTGAACGTGATGGCATGACCAGCCTTCGACTCCAGGATGATGGACGGGTTACGGTTGCGGGCGGGAACAGCCGAGCGGTCGAAGTCGTAGATGGGCGCCACCGTATTTTTAGAGTAAACGCTACCCACGACGTAGGGACGCTCCACGTTGTTGCCCTCGAAGTTGACCATCACCTCGTCACCCTCTTCGAGCTTGAACATCGTGCCGCCGCCCTCGGTGGCCAATGGTGTGGTGACGCGTATCCAAGGAGTAGCCTGGCTCAAGCGGTCCTCCTTCAGTTCCTCGCCCTTCTCCTCAAATTCCTTCTTCGCCTCCTTGACCTCATCTTCAGCTGCGTCGATATCATCCTCGAGGGCAGCCTTCTCCTCCTTCAGTTTCTTCTTCTTTTTGTCAACCTCGTCCTTCTGTTCGTCAATGTACTGATCGAGTGCATCGGCAGAGCTACACTTGGAAATGAGCAGTTCCAACTGTGCTTTCTCGTCATTCAATTCTTTCAGCTGCTGCGAGGCTGTCTGGTGATCGGTCTCCAACTGCATGATCTCGACATTGATTTTCGCAATGTCGGATATTACGGAAGTCTCACTGGCTTCCAGTTCGGCCTTCTTTGCCTTTTTCTCTTTCAGCAACTTCAGGTAGTTAGCCTCCTGTTCTTCAATGCGCTTGATCTCGGCCTTCTTAGCGTCAAGTTGTTTTTGCAGTTCTTTCTTATAGGCGGCTGTGCGGTCGTCAGCGTTCTCGTAAGTATAATGATCCGCCCAAGGCATAACACTCCAGGCCTTTTTCAGACCGCTCTTGATGCTCAACCATCTCGTCGTTATCCCCTCAAGTTCGTCAATCTGAATATTCAACTCAGAAATCTCCGTTTTCAGTTTGTTCGACTTGCTGTTAAGGAGTTCCAGTTTCTCGCGGGCGTCGTCATAGTTCTTCTGCAACTGCACGTTCCGGGCCTGCCAGGGGAAGATGACACGCACACGCCCCTGCTTCTTCGGGTCGTCGTTAGCCACGACGAAAGCGCTCTGCGAACCCGACTGGCGGAAAGCGCCGGCAGGATGTACTGGCGGGAAAGCATTCTTGCCCTCTGCGTCAACGGTAGGAATAGCATAGAATACCAGCGACTGGAAACCCGCGTCAAGCGACTCCTCAGGATTATAGTCCGCTTTGTTATAATCGCGATAGTCTCCTTGCCAAGCCTCGGTAGCAGAAAGCTTTACCTGCACCACGATATAGACTTGGCCATCCTTGCTGAAGCGCACACGGTCGCCCAGATGGATATCCGCCCAATTGGTGCCCATGTCGCAGCACACCATCTTTTCTTCCTGGGCCACCTCGAACTTCTTGACGTCGGCATGGTAGCGCATATTTGCCCACGAGCTGCTGTCGTAGCCACCAAACTGTACTGACTGCTGACCGTCGGACTTCTCGTCGCCATAGGTACTGGCCCTCACGCCGTCGATAAACTTCGTATCGTTCTCATTGCCCAAGGCGACTGCCAACGTAGCAGAAATGGCGGCGGGAATCTCCGCACCGGCGATAGCACCTACCAGGTCGGCAGGCGTACCATTATAGCGCAAGACCTCCTCAACGATGGGGAAGAGGTGTTTGCCCGTGTTGGCCACAACATCGGCTGCCGACACACCATCGAGGAACTCCTCGTGGGTGAACGACGTAAACTGTCCCTTGAAGAGCGGCATAAAGAACTCGTCGGGCGCCACTTCGGCGTTGTACGACAGGTTCTGCGGGAAGATGTCCTTCGGGAAGGGGTAGCTATGCTCACGGTCTTCAATGAACTCGCCGTTCAGGCGGCTGCCACCGTTTTGTCCAAAACCATCCTTCACACTGTCGCGTGTGAAGTCTGAGACATTGAACGGCGAGGCCGACTGCTGCTGGTAGGTCAGTCTGCTATAGTTGGTGACGGTCTTCACGGCAGTCTCAGGCAGTCCAAGCGTCAGGCGCCCGTTATCGAAGTACAGGAACTCGCCACAGCGGTTGGCCACACGGGCTATGAAGTCGTAGAACGACTCATTGTACTGCACCAGGTAAGGCTGTATAAACTCCGTGCGCTTCTCCTTGAAGTTGTACACGAGTTTCTGCATACTCTTCGTATCGGTATAGAGGAGAGTGTCATCAAGATACTTGAACTTCTTCGACTCGGTGACAAGGATATTTCCTAACTTCTGGGCGACGTATGCCTTGCTGTACTTGCTCATCGTCATCAGCTTGTCGACGCTATAGATGGTGAGTTTCACATACAGTGCCTTCTTACCATCCGACTGGGTCTCGTACTGTGGTCTCACCTGATAGACGAAATAGTTGTCGGCAATGACGACGACATTGCCGTCGTTCTTCTCAACATTATTCTCCATCTTCGTCTTCACCACCGACAGCTTCACCAGTCGATACATCAGCATGTTCACCACCTCTACAGGGTCGGTGGTGGCGCTGCTCTTGGAGTCGAACTGCAACTCTGCCTCGATAATGCCAGGCTGGTAAACCTTCCTGAAGAATCCCAAGGCCGTAAAGGTGACATCGTATTCGATATCAGCCAGCTTTAGGCTCACTTTCTTACGCTGCGACACTTCGAGCGGTATCGACGTGCCGGAACCGTTAATTTTTTGAGATAAATTGATAATGTAACGATAAGTACGTTCTGCCGTATTTCCCATATTATTTTATAGTTTAGTCGTGAGTAATAATCAATTGGCGTGGAGAGTCATGCCCTACATAGACGATGTTGCTCAGCAACAGCTTCACACGGACGAGCAGCTGGTCGGACTCCTCAATGTCGGTATCATCGGCAAACTCCTCGATATCGATGACGTAGCCGTAGGTAACCATGCCGTCGTCGAAACCGTTCAGACGCCCGGTAGGGCTAAACGAGGCATTGAAGATAAACGAGAAGGGAGCATTGTCGCGGTCGTTCATACGCTGGTAGAAGCGCCGCGTGCCCCGCTCGGCGTCAGCACGGATGGTGAACTCCAGATAGTCTGACAGGATGGGGCCGTAGGCGTTGCCCATGTTGTCGCGGTTGCGGTAGCAATGGTAGTGATAGTCTTGAACGGTATAGCAGCCCGACTGTAGGGCACCGCCTCCACTTTCAAGCAGATCCTCTGTGAAAAGGATGGCTTTCAGTATATTAGGATGTTTCATAAGTCCGTCAGGATTTTAATTGCGTTCATACTTGATGCCGTCGATAGTGACTGTGCCGGCAATGATGCCCAGCTTCAGCACGCGTCGTTGGTTCTTACCTATCTCATAATGTTCCTCCAATGAGAAGCAGGAAGCTTCCTCAAGTTGGATTTCTTTATACTCGGTACTGCCCTGGTGCAGCATAGCGGGGAGTTCAATGAGCAGCCGACCGTCGACGGTAGTCTGATTGATGAACCAGTCGTAGATGGACATATCGTCGACCCCTGGCGCAATGATGGTGAGATCGATACGCTCACAGCTCATGTTGGAACTGGGGCGGAACTCGTTGTGGCTACGAAAGGTGTGGCACTTGTAGTCAACCAACAGGTACTCCTTGTTGTAACGTCCCAAGGCATTATCGCCAATCTGTAATTTCTTGAGTAGTGACATATTCTAACATTATTGTTTTTAATTACTGGCTACAAAATTACGCGTTTTTCCCCAAAAGACCAAAGGGTAAGACGCTTTTTCTGTTTTTTTATAGCGACAGGCGACGCTTTTCACGACAAAACGGCAGCAAGGCGCTGCCGTTTGTCACATCATAGAGCTGCCAAAGTCTGGGTGATGCCCTGCTCGCGGTGGCAGATGCGCACCTCGATGCCGAACTTGCGATGCAGGTGCTCGGCCAGGTGCTGGGCGCTGTAGACAGAACGGTGCTGGCCGCCGGTACAGCCGAAGCAGAACATCAGACTTGTGAAGCCGCGCTGCAGGTAACGGCGCACATGGGCGTCGGCCAGACGGTAGACGGATTCGAGAAAGGTGAGGATCTCGCCGTCGTCCTCAAGGAATCGGATGACGGGTTCGTCCAGTCCTGTCAGCTTCTTATAGGGTTCGTAGCGTCCGGGGTTGTGGGTGGAGCGGCAGTCGAAGACGTAGCCTCCACCGTTGCCGCTCTCGTCGGCAGGGATGCCCTTGCCGTAGCTGAAGCTATATACGCGCACCACCAGCGGCCCCTGGGCGTCGTACTTCGAGAAGGTGGCGGGGCCGTCCTTCGGGTGGGGCTTATAGGGGTTGCGGTCGGTTGTCTTATACCCGTCGGCACGCGCCGCCTCCACCTCTATCTGCTGGAACTGCGGCAGCTGACACAGGCGCTGCAGTACGTCGACGAGGTGGGGATAGGGGAAGCGCATGGTGCTCAGCAGTTCGCGCAGGTTCTGTATGGCGGGAGGTATGGAGTCAATGAAGTGCTGCTTACGCTCGAAGTAGCCCCGGAAGCCGTAGGCGCCAAGCACCTGGAGCGTGCGGAAGAGCACGAAGAGCGAGAGGCGTGCCACAAACTGATGGCTTGTGGGCACCTCGGTGTACTGCTTCAGCGCGTTATAGTACTCATAGACCAGTTCGCGGCGCAGCTTATGGGGATAGCGGGCCGAAGCCTGCCACAGGAAGGAGGCAAGGTCGTAGTAATACGGTCCCCGGCGCCCGCCCTGGAAGTCGATGAAATAGGGTTGGCCGTCTGCCAGCATGACGTTGCGTGCCTGGAAGTCGCGATAGAGGAAGCACTGCTCGTCGCCGCCCGCCGTCAGGTCCTTGGCCATCAGGCGGAAGTCGGCCTCTAACTTCAGCTCGTGGAAGTCGAGTTCCGTAGCCTTGAGGAAGCAGTACTTGAAGTAGTTCAGGTCGAAGAGCACGGAGTCCCTGTCGAACTCCGGCTGGGGGTAGCACTGCGAGAAGTCGAGACCGCGGGCACCGCGCAGCTGGATGTTGGGCAGCTGGCGGATGGTCTGCTTCAGCAGCTGCTGCTCGGCCAGCGTATAGCGACCGCCGGCCTCGCGACCGCCACGGATGGCATCGAACAGCGAGACAGACCCCAGGTCGGTCTGCAGGTAGCGCAACTCGTCGTCGCTCGCTGCCAGCACGCATGGCACGGGCAGCTGGCGCTTGGTAAAGTGCTGTGCCAGACAGATGAAGGCATGGTTCTCGTCGCGGCTGGTACCTATACATCCGATGACGGTGGTGCCGTCAGCGGCTGTCAGACGGTAATACTGTCGGTTGCTGCCCGCACCGGGCAGTTTCTCAGTAGTGGCGGGCTCTGCCCCACTCCACTGCCTATATAATTCCAATAGTTTCTGCATACTTGCCGCAAAGGTAAACAAAAATCTCCGAAGCGCCAAACGCTTCGGAGATTTTATTTCAAAGTCTGCAGAAATTACTTTACCATATATGTACACGGTTGGCGGGCGCGAGATAGAGTTTGTCGCCCTCCCTGATGTTGAACAGGCTGTACCAGCTGTCAACGTTACGCACGATGCCATTGACACGCTCACGGTTCAACGCATGGTTGTCAGGTTTTATCTCGGGTGTGAAGATTGTAGCCGGCATGCCGTTATGTATAAGATTCACATAATTAGGACCGTACTTCGAACGGTACTGCTCCGTATAGGCGTAGTAGAAACGCTGCTGCTGCTTCACGAGTTCGTCGCCGTTGAAGCCGTGTTGTTGCAGATAGCGCGTATATGCATCGAAACCAATCTCAAAGCCACCGAGGTCGGCAATGTTCTCAGCCAGACAGAAGTCGCCCCTGCTCATCTCGCCGGGCATTTCCGTAGGCAGCACCTCCAGCTCGTTGTAACGAGCAGCCAGTTTCTTTCCAAGTTCAACGAACTTAGCCTCGTCAGCAGGGTTGGTGAAGATGCTGATGGGGTCGCCATCCTTATTGAACTTATAGCCTTCACTGTCGAAGCCATGGGTAATCTCGTGACCCACGACGGTCATAATGGCATAGTTGACGGCCTGGTTATAAGATGGGTCGTAGATAGGTTTCATCAGCCACCAGGGGTAGATGTTGATGGAGTTTAAGTTGGCGACATAGAAAGCGTTGAACACGCTTAGCGGCGTGTCTGAGTCTGGCGAAATGATCAGATGGAACGACACGTCCTTGAGAGGTTTGCCAACCAAAGACTTGTGAAAGTTGAATGCAGCCTTTCTCAGCAGATAGGCATCCTCCAGCGCCGACTTACTATTGCTCAGGTCGGGGATGGCCTCGGTGATCCAGTTCTTCGGGCACCCCACATTGATATTGATATTGTTCAGCTTTTCCAGAGCGGCCCTCTTTCCCTCATCGCTGAGCCATGTGTTGGCTCTGATACGGTCGGCAAACACGTTGATGACAGCCTTACACTTCTCCTCACCATCCTGACGGAAGGCATCAGTCACGAACTTCTTTCCAACGAGGTAAGAGAGCTCATAGTTCATGTAACTATCCGCATAGAATTCGAGGAAATCGTCCTTGGACGTCGTTTTGCCGGTATTTTCCTCGAATGAAGCCTTATAATCAGTGAATAGCTTTTCACTGGACAACGGTTCCCACTCACTCGCACCAAAGGTGGATATTAACTTGGCCAAAGCCTTGACGTCGGAGTCACAGTACTTTGTCAGCACTTTCTGCGCTTCCTGCAACTCCTTCTTACCCGATTCACTCATCGTACTTATATGCGGGAAGTCAACAGGCAGATACACATAAGCCGGGTCGATGCCGGCCTCATTCAGCATCGTCACCAGTTGGGGCCACTTGCTGCCATCCACGGCACGTGTGCCACCCGTACCGACCAGAGGCACGAGCGAGCGAAGGAAATCAGCATCCTTGAGAAGCTTACGTAAGCCCGATGGCTCCTTATAGGGAAACGACGAATCCTTCGGCGACAGCACCACACAGACTTTACCGCCCACGGATATCTGATTAAAAGTGAAAGGTACGGCGGCTCCCTGAGCCATCATCCTGCCAAGACATTTCCATAATGGCGCCGTACTGCCATTCGTTTCGGCTTCTTCACGTGCTTCCACAAAGCCGCAGGCAATCCATGTACTTTCCAAGAAGCTTGCCGTCTGCTGCGACAGGGCGTCGAGATTTTCAAGATGAGCCTTCAGCTTTTCGGCACTCGGCGAGCTGGGCTTTATCTCATCAACATATTTTTCGATATCAGTGATATAGCCTGCCATTTTCGGATCCAAACGATTGTCGTTCACGGTCGTATTTGCCCACCACGTGCCAATACGATGCATGAAGAAATCGTCGCCGGGGCGGACGGAGTTATCCACATAGCTCTCATTGACGGGCCACACACCGTTATCCACCGCCGACGGTGTCGGGGCAGGTGTTACAGCGGAGTCTTCAATGGGGTCGTCATCAGAGGCACAAGCACAAAACACAAGGCTGCATAACAGGGTAGCAGCAGTTAGCCATTCTCTAAAATTTTTCATCGATTCAAAATTTGTTTATAATCATTTCTTCTTATTTCGGCCGCGAAGGTACAACAATTATCGCTATTTTTACTACTTTTATGCAAAAATCTTTAAAGAAAGCCCGCAAACCTTTACATAACTCAAAAAAAGCTACTGCAGCGTGACAGCCATGAGGCCGATAACCACATCGTTGGAGAGGGTGCGGACGGTGAGGCTTCGCAGCTTCTTCTTCGGGTTCAGCGGCATCATGAGAATCTGGGCGGCACCACCGGGAATTTCGCGGCCATAGACGCCCTTGATGCCCAACTCACGGCCAAGGTCGCGGCTGACGAGAGGCTTCCCGTCGGCTGTTGCCTGTCCCAAACAGACACGCAACGGACGGGGCTCGGCGGCGCGGAAAGCCTTACCGTCGACGTAGTAGTCCTGCTCAATGGGACACCAGTTGTCGGGATTGCGCAGTGCCAAAGTGTCAGTCGTAAGGTCAGCATAGGTAACGACGACTAGGCCGTTGTCGATGCGGCTCTGCATGTGATTGGTGCTGCCAGCCATGAGCAGATGAGCCACCGAAGCACGGCCCTTGAGGGGTATCGTGACGGCGTCAGGATAGTTGTCCCAAAGGCTTGTGTAGACAATGTTCGGGCCGCTGTTAGGCGTACGGAAAGGAATACCTGCAACGACGATGTTGTCGCGCACGATGAGAGACCGGAAGACCGAGTCGTTGATGTCGGCCGCCAACTGCGGGTGGCACCACTCGCCAATGCCCTGAACGGGAATCTGCAGGGTGGTGGTCTGCGGTCGGGGCGAGAGATACTTGTTGTTGAAGATGTCGTCGACCTCGGCATTAAAGAGCTTGTCGAGGGTCTGCGGACGCGGCTTGGCGTCGCTCGTCAACTCGTCGGTCCCCCTACGTGGTTTCCCTTTCACGATGGGGTGTGTCAGCGTAAAGTTGTAGTCGGGCAACGGCACTTCAATCACCTGATGCTGCTGGCTGCTGCCTTCGACATCGTGGAAGCGTCCTCCACCGCAGTTCTGTCGAACGACAATCTTCAGCGGCTGGCGGAAGTCCTGGGTGATGTCGTAACGCTCCACGCCGTTCTTCCGTGTATAGACGTAGGACAGATAGGGCGTCTTGACGGCGACGCTGTCCCACTCACTGGGGAAACTGGGACGGATGATGCAGCGGCCGTCGAGGGCCTGGGGCACGATGCCGAAGAGACCTTGCAGGAGTGTGCGTGAGGAGATGCCGATACAGTCGCCGAAGTCGCGGTAGCACTCGCCACGGGCCGCATCGTAATAGCTGATCTGGCCGAAGTTGCCGGGACACTGGCCGTAGTACATCTGATCCATGACGTTGGCCTTCAGCAGCTGAAAGCCCTTCGTGCTGCGGCCTGCCTCAAAGAAAGCCAGCGCGGTGTGCATGACCTCCGCAGCCGCCACGTTGTTGATACTCCACGAGTAGGGCATCCAGTTGGAGGTGGCGATGGTCTTCAAACCAGTCTGCTCAACAGGAATATGGGGGATATTCTGACTTACCCAACCAGTTGCCTGCCACGCTTGTTCCGGGGTACAGGCACCACAGTCGACGGGGGTATAAATGCTCCAGACAGCCGGACTTTCGTGCAATCGATTCAAGCCCATAGCATCCTGATACTCAGCCCATACGCCCTTACCATTCAACCAAAGCTTCTGATTCATTACCCGCAGGATTGCCTCAGCCTCATCGGCGTATGGTCGGGCGTCCTCACCAATGATTTCTGCGATGCGGGCGGCGAGTTTGTTACCCCTGTAATTATAGGCCGACGAATGGGTGACAGCACCACCGCTATAGTAAAGCGCGTCGGAGGCCCAGATGCAGCAATAGGCATCGTAGAGATGGTCGCCATCGGGGTCGTAGTTGCGCTTCTCCCACGCCAAGTGACGGGTGATGACGGGCCACATACGGCGCATATAGGCCGTGTCGGCGTCGTACTGGAAATGCCACAGCAGCTCGTCCATATAGTTTAGGTTCATATCGTAGTGGTGCATCTGGTCGTTGCGCTCAGGATTACGGCAGATGTAGCCGTTGGAGTACATCTGCGTGCCCCATCGCTTCTCAGCTCGCGCAAGGTTTAGTGCGCTGTCCTGCGAAGGATGCGGAATTGTGGGTTCCACGTTCGTCACCTGACTCTTAGCATAGGCATCGAAATGGCTGCGCTGACGGTCGCGCCAGCCTAAGACGTCGCCCACGTAGGCAGCACGCCAGCCAGCTAACGGCATACGCCAGCCGACACAGCCGTGAAGCCACGTCTGACCGTCCCAGTCGCCATCGGCGGCAAAGGCCAAGGCGCTGCCGAGGGCATTGATATAAGGATCGGGTGTCTCGAACTTGATGCGCTCAGAGAGCTGGCCGTTATACATGATGGCCGCCAGAAACAAACGGCGCGCCTCGTCGGCAGGGATGCTGGCCACCTTGTTAATGCTATCGATAACGAAAAAGGTCTCCTGTCCCCCACTCCACTCGCTGACGACAAGGTTTTCACGCCCCGGTGAGGCTTCGAAGACGCCCGGCTTGTCGGCTCCAATGTCGCCATTGCGGTGCAGCTTGGGGTTAGCGATGGCACACAACTCAGCACGGAATATCGCTGGCGACGCAAAGCGGCGGTCGTCGAACAGATAAACGGCTCCTTCACGATCGGACAAGGCCACCACCTGCAAAGCTAGTTCGGCCTGCTCACCCCAACGGTGGTCGCGGAGGCTGTAGATACGCATACCGTTGACATAGAGCGCACGGCAGTAGTCGGTAGAGTCCAAGGGCACACCGTTGACAAGGAAGCGCAGGTGGCGGTGGTGGTTCTTCTTCACAATAGCGAAGACCGGACGGTCGCTGGTCTCTATACGGTAGTCTGTCCATCCGCCATAGAGGGCACGGGTGAAGCGGTTTGTCCCGTTCTCGCAGACGAAGCCGCCATCCTCGGGCCAGTATTGCTGACTGCGCTCAACACCGGTCTTGTCGAGATTATAGGATGTTGACTCGATAAAGTCGCCCACCTTCTGCTTCTGGGCAAAGGCAATAAGCCCAAAGAAAAGGGCTATTAGTAGATATAGTTTTCGCATACGAGTGCAAAGGTACGGCTTTTTTAGAAGTTAGAGGAAACAGAGAAGTTAAAGAAGCTAAAGAAAAGGCGAAGAAAGCAAAAACGGGACGTCATCGCGACGTCCCGTTTTTCAAAAACAAACTACTTAAAAACTAATCTACTAAAACAAATCAAAAATATTTTTTCCTTTCTGGCTGCAAAATTACTACGTTTTCATACATTTACCAAATAAAATCGTCTCAAAACTTTTCGTTTTTGATTTATGTCAAAGCGGAGAAACGGCCATTGAGCCATTTCCCCGCTTTTTGTTATGTAGACTTTACAAATCAGCCAATTACATCATGCCACCCATACCCGGGGCACCACCCATCGGCATAGCAGGCTCCTTTTCGGGCTTGTCGCAGATGAGGCACTCTGTGGTGAGGAACATACCGGCGATAGAAGCGGCATTCTCAAGAGCCACACGGGCTACCTTGGCGGGGTCGATGACACCGGCTTCACGCAGGTCCTCGTACTTGTCGAGGCGAGCGTTGTAGCCCATGTCGCCCTTAGCCTCACGCACCTTCTGTACGACGACGGCACCCTCAAGTCCGGCGTTGGTGACAATTTGGCGCAACGGCTCCTCAATAGCACGGCAGATGATATTGATACCGGTCTGCTCGTCGGCATTGTCGCCCTTCAGACCGGCCAGAGCCTCCTGAGCACGGATATACGTGGTGCCACCACCGGCAACAACACCCTCTTCGATAGCGGCGCGGGTAGCGCAGAGGGCATCGTCGACGCGATCCTTCTTCTCCTTCATCTCGACCTCGCTGTTAGCACCGACGTAGAGCACGGCCACGCCACCGGCCAACTTGGCCAGACGCTCCTGCAGCTTCTCCTTGTCGTAAGAAGAGGTGGTAACCTCAATCTCCTTCTTAATCTGGGCGATACGGTCCTGGATGGCCTGCTTGTCGCCGGCACCGTTGACGATGGTGGTATTGTCCTTAGAGACTGTCACCTTGTCACACGTTCCGAGCATATCGAGCGTAGCCTGCTCAAGCTTCAAGCCCTTCTCCTCGCTGATGACGACACCGCCTGTCAGTGTAGCGATGTCCTCGAGCATGGCCTTGCGACGGTCGCCGAAGCCCGGAGCCTTGACGGCGCAGATCTTCAGACCGCCACGCAGACGGTTGACGACGAGGGTGGTCAGAGCCTCGGAGTCAACATCCTCGGCAATGACGAGCAACGGACGGCCGCTCTCGGCAGCAGGCTGCAGGATGGGCAGGAAGTCCTTGATGTTAGAAATCTTCTTATCGTAGATGAGGATGTACGGATTCTCCATCACGCACTCCATCTTGTCGCTGTCGGTCATGAAGTAGGCGCTCAGGTAGCCACGGTCGAACTGCATACCCTCGACAACACCGATATGGGTGTCGCGGCTCTTAGACTCCTCGATGGTGATGACGCCATCCTTGCTGACCTTGCGCATAGCCTCAGCCAGCAGTTCGCCAATCTCCTTGTCGTTGTTGGCACTGACGGTTGCCACCTGCTCAATCTTGTCGTAGTTGTCGCCAACCTGCTCGGCATTCTTGGCGATGAACTCGGTGACGCACTTCACAGCCTTGTCGATACCACGCTTCAGGTCCATGGGGTTGGCACCGGCGGTGACGTTCTTCAAACCCTCTGCAACGATAGCCTGAGCCAAGATGGTAGCGGTAGTCGTACCGTCGCCGGCATCGTCGCCGGTCTTAGAGGCTACGCTCTTGACGAGCTGTGCGCCTGTGTTCTCGAACTTGTCTTCCAACTCGATTTCCTTAGCGACGGTCACACCGTCCTTGGTAATCTGGGGAGCACCGAACTTCTTCTCGATGACGACGTTACGTCCCTTAGGACCAAGCGTCACCTTTACTGCATTTGCCAACTGGTCAACGCCCTGCTTCATAGCGTCGCGGGCGTCAATATTGAATTTAATATCCTTTGCCATAACACTTCAATTTTTCAATTTTTCAATTCTTCAATTCTATTTCTCAATGACAGCGAGCACATCGCTCTGGCGCATCATCAGATACTTCTCGCCCTCGAACTCGAGCTCGGTGCCAGAATACTTGCCATAAAGCACTTCGTCGCCAGCCTTCAGAATCATGGCTTCGTCCTTCGTGCCCTGACCGACGGCCTTGATGGTTCCGTGTAAGGGTTTCTCCTTGGCGGTATCAGGAATGATGATACCACCGATCTTCTCTTCTGCCGCTGCGGGTACTACCAGCACGCGGTCTTGTAGTGGTTTGATGTTCATAATAAGAATATTTAATGTTTTAAACGTTTGTCTGCCACCCTATATGCGAAAATCGTGCCAAAACGTCGGAACTGACATTTTGGCACTATTTTAGTATGACACTCAGACGGGCAGTCTACTCAATGACGACGTTTTTCGACGTACAGTTGTCAATGAGCGAGGGGTCGAAAGCTTTTTTCTCGTCTTTCACGTTGATATTCTCAAAGGTGAAGTCCGTGAGGCGGTACTTGTCGCTCTTGCCGACGTCGAAGAAGTTCTTCGTGGTCATGCGGATGTTGCGGATAGTGATGTTGTTACATTGCGACAACGGCATATCTTCTCGGTCTTCAGGCTTGAAGAACTGCGTCCAGGGACGGACAACGAGGAACGAGCCACACTGGCCGGTAATATCCTCGACGGTAACATACTCATAGTGCTGGGGCGTGTCGGGACGCATCTTCAACCACAGCACACGGGTGGCCGACTTGACGTGAATGCGGCGCAAGATGACATTATGGTCGTCGAGCGACTCGGAGCCAAGTGTCAGGCAGCCATGCACCTTTCCATAGGTACAGTCCTCGATGATGATGTTGCGGCAGGGACCGTTATTCGGATCTTTATCAGCCCACGTCCCCTTGCCGCCCTTCAGCACGACGGCATCGTCGTTGACGTGCATATAGCAGCCGTGGATGAGGACGTTCGAGCAGACATCGAGGTCGATGGCATCGCTGGAAGGTGCGCCGCGCTTGGGGTCGACTGGCGTCACGTTCTCCGTCGGGGCATAGATATAACAGCCCAAGTAACGGACGTTCTCGCAACGGTAGAGGTGGTTCGTCCAGAACGGCGAATTGATAATCTTCACGTCCTGAACGGTGACATTCTTCGAATTAGAGATGTACACGTTACGCGGACGAAGGGCTTCGAGGTTGGTGCAGTTGCGGTTGTACTTGCGGCGAATCCAGAACTCTTCCCAATAAGGCTGGCCATTGCCGTTAATGGTGCCTGGACCGGTAATCGTAAAACCGTCAACGCCGTCGGCATTGACCAAAGCGGCAAAATAGTCGAGTGTCTGGCCTTCCATGCGGGTCTTGACAACGGGGAAGTGCTTGATGCGCGTAGAGCCCTGCAACTCACCACCTTCCTCAATGAGCAGATGGGTCTTGGGCTTGAAGAACAGCGAACCGGAGACAAACGTGCCACGGGGAATGACGACGACGCCCCCACCCTCGTTGGCGCAACGGTCGATGACGGCCTGCAGCCGCGCCGTCTGCACCTCAGTACTATAACCATCGACGCCGTAGTCAGTGACGACGTAGCGCTTTAGGCCTGAGAGATCCACACGGGTGGTATCGCTGAACCATTCGGAAACAGGCGTACCGTCAGGCCACAGCTGCTGTTTCTGCACTTTCTTCTTTCCCGTCGCCGTGAGGCATGCCAAAGCGAGCATCAGCGACAAAATAGCTCTGAATTTCATACGTTTTTTTGTTTTAGTAATAGTTTTCTGGTGCAAAAGTAAGAAATAAATCCGATATTTTGACGATAATTGCAAAAAAAGTATTAACTTTGCCCGCATAAATCATTATTGACCATTATGAAAAGCTTCTTTAAGTACTTTTTTGCCACCATCTGTGGCTTGTTTGTCTTTACGTTTATTGCAGGAATTATCTTTTTTGCAGTTATTGCCGGTATGGCATCATCGGACAAGACCGCTCCTGTTGTGAAAGATAATTCAGTTTTCGTTCTGAAGATGGACGGAACCGTACAAGAGTGTTCCGAGGAAGGCTCACCACTCGACATACTCCTCAGTTCTAACGATATGAGCGTCATGGGCCTAAACGACATTGTGGCCGCTATCAAGAAGGCTAAAAGTCACCCTGACATCAAAGGCATCTACTTAGAGGGTGGTCTGACCAGCTACGACGCTCCCGCCACAGCACAGCAGATACGCGACGCACTGAAAGATTTCCGCAAAAGCGGCAAGTGGATTATTGCTTATGCAGACAACTACTCCCAGCAAGGCTACTATGTAGCTTCGGTGGCCGACAGCGTATTCCTAAATACCAATGGCATGATTGAGCTGAAAGGTATTGGCGGCAAGCGTGAGTTCATGACAGGTCTGTACGAGAAACTCGGCGTACGTTACCAGGCCGTCCGTGTTGGCAAGTACAAGAGCGCCGTGGAAAGTGTTACCCGCAAGGATATGAGTCCTGAGAACCGTGAGCAGACAGAAGCCTACCAGCAGGGCATATGGAAGCATATGCTGAAAGACATGGCTGCAAGTCGCAAGCAGCTGACAGCCGAGAAGATCGACCAGATGGTAAGTGACAGCATCATGGCCTTTGCCGATCCTAACGACTACCTTAAAGGTGGACTTATCGACGGTCTTTTCTACCCCGACAGCATCGTCAACGTCATCAAAAAGAAGTTAAACACCGATGACGAGGTGAACCAGTTGCTGCTCAGCGACATGACAGCCATGCATGCCCAAGAGGATGAGAAAGGTAACGAAGTGGCAATATACTATGCATTCGGCGAAATCATCGATCAGACAACCAGCCTGTTTTCCACTGAGCACAACATCATCGGCAAAGAGACCGTCGAAGACCTTGACAAGCTGGCAGAGAATGACGACGTGAAGGCCGTCGTGCTACGCGTCAACTCACCTGGTGGCAGCGCAGTGGCTTCTGAACAGATTTGGCACGCCATCAACCGGCTGAAAGCCAAGAAGCCTGTGGTAGTATCTATGGGCGGTTTGGCAGCATCCGGCGGCTATATGATCAGCGCAGGTGCCAACTACATCTTTGCTGAACCTACCACAATCACGGGCAGCATTGGCATCTTTGGTTTGGTTCCCAACTTCACCGGCTTAGTGACTGACAAGTTAGGCGTCACCTTTGACGGAACAAAGACCAACCGCTATACTGACTTCGAAGAGAATCTTGTACTAAGCAATGACAACGCTGCAGAAATAGGTTTTATGCAGACCTATGTCGATCGCGGTTACGAGTCGTTCCTCAAAATTGTGGCCAACGGCCGTAAGATGAGCCGCGACCAAGTTCATGAGATTGCTCAGGGTCGTGTCTGGCTGGCTACCGATGCCCTCCCCATCAAGCTTGTCGACAAGCTCGGTTCAATAGACGATGCCGTGAAGAAAGCTGCCGAACTTGCCAAGGTCAGCGAGTATCATACCAAGAACTATCCTGAGCCAGCCGACTGGATGACGAAACTTATGGACAAGACGGAGAAGAAAGGTACTTATCTTGACGAAGAGCTACACGCTGTGCTCGGTGATTTGTACGAGCCCTTCATCAACGCTCGCCGCGACCAGCAGCGCAACCGTTTACAAACTCGTCTGCCTTTCCTGCTGAACTTCTAAGATGGAAGGTGACTTCATTAAAATCAACGAGTGGCTGCAACCACTGAGCTGGTTCTACGGAGCTGGAGTAGGCTTTAGGAATTTCCTCTTTGAAGTGGGAATTCTGAAAAGCCGCGCTTTTCAGACACCGGTCATCTCAGTAGGAAACATCACAGTGGGCGGCACTGGCAAGACGCCCCATGTGGAGTATCTCGTCCGTCTGCTTCAAGACAGGATGCGGGTTGCTGTACTCAGCCGTGGCTATAAACGCAAGAGCCGAGGCTTTATGATTGCCGATGAAGACACACCGATGAAGCTCATTGGCGACGAGCCTTACCAGATGAAACAGAAGTTCCCACACATTACAGTGGCCGTCGACAAAAAACGTACCCGTGGCATAAATCTTTTGGAGAGCACCGGACGGGCGCCAGACGTTGTTCTGCTCGACGACGCCTTCCAACACCGGTATGTGAAGCCTGGCATTAGCATCCTGCTCGTCGACTACCACCGTCTTGTCATCTACGACAAGCTGTTACCGGCTGGCCGACTACGCGAACCATTAAAAGCCAAGGACCGTGCCGACGTCGTCATCGTCACCAAATGTCCCAAGGAACTGAAACCCATGGACTATCGTGTCATTACGAAAGCCATGAACCTCTATCCATATCAACATCTCTTCTTCACCACCCTTGACTACGAGCCGCTACGGCCTGTTTTCAGTAAAGCGCCTAAAGCTCCTAACACGCTCTCACAGCAGAACGTACTGCTGCTGACAGGCATTGCTTCACCTCAGCAACTGCTGGAGGATATGAAGTCTCAGGTGAAGAGCATCACACCGCTGACTTTTGCTGACCACCACGATTTCAGCCCAAAGGATATACAGCGGTTGAACGAGACTTTTACAGCCATGACAGCGCCGAAGTGCATTGTCACGACTGAGAAAGACGCTGCGCGACTGACACAGGTCGATGGTCTTAGCGACGAAGTAATCAGGAATCTCTATGCCCTGCCTGTACGCATTAGCTTCATGCTCAACCAAGAAGAAGTCTTCAACAACCTCATTACCGGCTACGTCATCAAGAATTCGCGTACCCACATCGTGGCCCAGCAGAAAGACGACAACAAACCCAAGGACGAAAAGGCGGAGGCTGATGACAAGCCTAAGAAGATTGTCTTCCGCTAACACAAAAAACAGAATTATGGAAATAGCAAAAATAGGAGAGTTCGGCCTCATTGACCGACTGACACAGGACATCAAACCCAAAAACACATCGACGAAGTACGGTATCGGTGACGACTGCGCCGTGCTGAGCTATCCCGACAGCGAAATGCTCATCACCACCGACCTACTGATGGAGGGCGTACATTTCGACCTGACTTACATCGACCTGCAGCACCTTGGTTATAAGGCAGCAATGGTCAACATCAGCGACGTCTTCGCCATGAACGGCACGCCTCGCCAGCTGACTGTCTCGTTAGCCATCAGCAAGCGCTTTAGCGTGGAGGACATTGAAAAGCTGTACAGCGGCATACGCCTGGCCTGCGACAAGTGGAACGTCGACATCATAGGCGGCGACACCACCTCTTCATATACGGGTCTGGCCATCAGCATCACCTGTATCGGCGAAGCCCGCAAGGAGGACATCGTCTACCGCAACGGGGCCCGCGACACCGACCTTATCTGCGTCAGCGGCGACCTCGGCGCCGCCTATATGGGGCTGCAACTGCTGGAACGCGAGAAGAGCGTCTACTACCAGATGATTGATGAAGCCAAGAAACAAGGCAAGCCCATGCCGGACTTCCAACCCGACTTCAGCGGCAAGGAGTACTTGCTGCAGCGCCAGTTGCAGACGGAAGCCCGTGGCGACATCATCCAACGGCTGCGCGAGGCCGGCATCCGCCCCACCGCCATGATGGACGTCAGCGACGGCCTCAGCAGCGAACTGTTGCACATCTGCAAACAGTCGGGCGTCGGCTGCCGCATCTTTGAGAAGCAACTGCCTATCGACTACCAGACCGCCGTGATGGCTGAAGAGATGAACATGAACGTCACCACCTGCGCCCTGAACGGTGGCGAAGACTACGAACTGGTGTTCACCGTTCCCATTGGCGACCATGAGAAGATTGAGCAGTTGGAAGACGTCAAGCTTATCGGTCACATCACCGACCAAAAGTTCGGACACGTGCTCGTCAGCCGCGACGGTCAGGAGTTTGAACTTAAAGCACAGGGATGGAACTTTGAGAAATGAGGAATGAGGAATGAGAAATGAGACCGAAGGTAGCAATTATTGACCCGAACACGCTGGCAGCCGTAGGACTGAAGCAGCTGTTGCAGAACGTCATGCCCATCATGACGATTGACACCTTTGGCTCACTCGCCGAACTGGAAGCCAATCAGCCTGACGACTACTTCCACTACTTCGTGGCAACGAACATTGTCATCGAAAACCGACAGTTCTTCTCCCAGCGTCGGCAGAAGACTATCGTGCTCACCCTCGGCCTCGACACCACCTCACAACTCTCTGGCTTCCACAGTCTCTGCATCAACATGCCCGAAAGCCAGCTGGTGCGCGCCCTGCTGATGCTTCAGCAACACGCCCACCACGGAGGCCGAAACCTGCCGCCCATGCCTAACGCCTTGCAGCAGAAGGTGCTGAGCGACCGCGAGATTGAGGTGATGGCACTCATCGTACAAGGCCTTATCAACAAGGAGATTGCCGAGCAGCTCAACATCAGCCTCTCGACCGTCATCACCCACCGCAAGAACATCATGGACAAACTGGGTATGAAGTCGGTATCGGCACTTACCATCTATGCCGTGATGCATGGCTACGTCGACATCAACAAAATCTGAACATAAAAGCGAGACGACCGAATCGGCCATCTCGCTTTTTTTGTGTCTTGCGACACTTCATTTATTAACCCTTTTTCCTCTATTTATTATTTAGCGTAGGCAACAGAACGGGTCTCACGGATAACGGTGATCTTCACCTGTCCGGGATAGGTCATCTCGTTCTGGATCTTAGTAGCTATCTCGCCGCTCAGTGCCTCGGTCTCAGCATCCGACATCTTGTCGGCACCGACGATGACACGCAGTTCGCGACCGGCCTGGATGGCGTAGGTCTTCGTCACACCAGGATAAGACATTGCAATGGCCTCAAGGTCGTTCAGGCGCTTGATGTAAGCCTCGACAATCTCGCGGCGGGCACCGGGACGGGCACCTGAGATAGCGTCGCACACCTGCACAATCGGAGCCAGCAACGTCTGCATCTCCATCTCGTCATGGTGGGCACCGATGGCGTTGCAGATGTCGGGCTTCTCCTTGAACTGCTCTGCAATCTTGGCACCATAGAGTGCGTGAGGCATCTCGCTCTCCTCGTCGGGCACCTTACCGATGTCGTGCAACAGACCGGCACGCTTAGCCTTCTTCGGATTCAGGCCCAGCTCAGCAGCCATCACGGCACAGAGGTTGGCCGTTTCGCGGGCGTGCTGCAGCAGGTTCTGACCGTATGATGAGCGGTACTTCATCTTACCGATGATGCGGATGAGCTCGGGGTGCAGGCCGTGAATACCGAGGTCGATAGCCGTACGCTTACCAGTCTCGATAATCTCGTTGTCGAGTTGCTTCTTCACCTTGGCAACCACCTCCTCAATGCGGGCGGGGTGGATACGACCGTCGCTGACCAGCTGGTGCAGGGCCAGACGGCAGGTCTCGCGGCGCACGGGGTCGAAACCACTGATAACAATTGCTTCGGGCGTGTCGTCGACGACGATTTCAACGCCGCAGGCAGCCTCTAAAGCACGGATGTTACGACCCTCACGGCCGATGACACGACCTTTCACGTCGTCGTTGTCGATGTGGAACACCGAGACGCTATTCTCCACAGCCGTCTCCGTAGCCACGCGCTGGATGGTCTGGATGACAATCTTCTTGGCCTGGGCATTGGCGTTCAGCTTGGCCTCGTCCATAATCTCGTTGATGTAAGCCTGGGCATCGGTGCGGGCCTCGTCCTTCAGGCTCTCCACCAGTCGGTTGCGTGCCTCCTCAGCGCTCAGTCCTGAGAGTTCCTCCAGCTTCTCGCGCTCCTTCAGCTGCATCTTCTCCAACTCATCCTGCTTCACAGAGAGCAGTTTCTTCTCGTTGTCGATGCGCTGCTGCTGGTTGTCAAGGTCATTCTTGCGGCGGCCAAGTTCCTCCTGGCGCTGGTTCAGGCTGATCTCGCGCTGCTTCAGCTTGTTCTCGCTCTGCTGGATGTGCTGGTTGCGCTGCTGCACCTCCTTCTCCAGCTCTGCCTTCTTGTTCAGGAATTTCTCCTTCACCTCCAGCAGTTTTTTCTCCTTAATCACTTCGGCCTCCTTACCGGCAGCCGTCACCATCTCATTGTATTTTCCTTTCAGAACATAACGGAAAATCATGTATCCGCATACGCCGCCCACAATCAGGGCAGCTACGGCAATGATAATTGATAGAACCATAATTTAAATCTATAATAGGTTAATAATCTTCATTTCAATGCCTCGTCAATATCAGAAGTCAGGCGTTGAAGAAGAGTATTATATGAGTCGGTGTCTTTGCTGGCGTGCTCCATCTGGTACTTCACCGCCATCTCCAACAGGGCCGTAGCAGCGATGAAACGCTCGCTTTTACGTCCCCGGAACATCTCGGCAAACTTGCCGTAGGTGGTCTGTACCAACTTCTCGGCATCACGGTAGTAGCCCTCAGCATCGGGCTGCACATAGATGTCGATGCGCTCGTCGCAGATATTCAGACTGATATGTTGTTTTTCTTTCTTAACTTCCGCCATTGCTTCTGTCACTATTTCTTATTCTCGTCACTCAGGACGGCTATGCACTTATTGACCTCGCGAATCAACTTCGACAGCCGGTCTTTGGCTCCCTGCAGGTCGCCGTCGGTAATCTCCACCATACGCGCCATCTTCAGTGCGTTGTAGTCTTGCTCATTACGAGAGAGTTTTTCCTGCAGAGCCTTGATGTCCTCTTCGTTCTTGTCGACCATACGATACAGCTCCTCATTCTCTTTCTTCAGTTCCTGAAACCGGAGGATGAGTTGCCGTACACGGCCTTCAAACGCAGCTAAAACTTTCTCGTTCTGGGTCATAACTACATCTTTTTGATGCACAAAGGTAGTTATTTTTCGCGTAACCGCCTGCTTCTACGTCAGTTATTTAATAATAATTAAGAAGTTCTTTACTTCTTGGCGTCGTCAGCAGGCTGTTTCTCCTTCTTAGCCAGCATCACCACACGGTAGATGAAGCTGGTGACCCACTGCTGCGAAAAGCCTAATTTCTGGTTGTACTTACGCACGTCGACCACGGCTTTCATCACGCTGGCATCCGTAAAGTCGTTCTTGTTGAAAATGTCGCTGACAGTCTTCTCCGTCATCGTGAAGATGGTCTTCTTGAAGATGCTCGGCACGCGCAGCTTGAACTTCATCAGGTTCGTCGTCAGCATCATCAGTTCCTGTGTAAAGCCCTGGAACTGATACATATACGTCTGCACATCCTGTGGCGTCTTGCAACGGCGACGGATGCTCTGGTCAATCTCCTTGGTGAACGACTCGTCCATCTCGTACATCTCGACCATCATTTTCGTCACGCGCTGTTTCTCTGCCACGCCGAGGCGGTTGTTCACCGTGGGCACCTTCAGCGTCTGCTTAAACACACGCAGGTCGGGCAGCGCCGCCAAGTTCGAGATATGCAGGTCGGCAGCCATCACTGCCTGAAAATACACGCGGATCAGCGTCATGAAGTCTTCCATGCCGCCAACCTTCTGTTCCTCCTCTTTCTTTCCGAAAAGTTTATTCCAAAATGCCATTTTTCCTAAAATTACAAAAACTGCCTGCAAAGGTACGAATAAAAAACGAGCCGACCAAACAGTCGGCTCGTTTTTCTTTTCATTCACCACCACCCTTGATTTTGTAGGTCCTGTTCTTATTGCCTCCGTGTGCTTCCAGATAGCCAAACTCAGCGAGTTGGCGAAGATAGCGCTTGGCGGTGGTAGCATTGAAGCCGAAATGGGTAACAATCTGCTCGGTGGTAAATTCGCCTTTATCAACCACAAATTCCAAAATATCGACCAGTTTCTCTGCCAAAGAGGGTTTTATCGACCACTTATCGACCATTTTCTTCTGAAAATCCTGTTTATCGACCATTTTCTCTGATATGGATTCAATATAGTGGTCGATATCAGCTTTCAGATGTTGGCAGTGCAGACGGGTCATACAATGGATGAAGATGCTGATGTCTTTGTTCTCACGAGTATCTATCAGAGCCTGTATATACTCCGCTTTATCCTCTTTCAGCACCTTGGTCGGCAATACGTCAAACTCCATTTGAAGCAGATTCATCAGCAGTCGACAGGTGCGCCCGTTACCATCAGCCCAAGGATGGATAGTCACCAACTCGAAGTGAGTCCAGAAACTTAGTTCGTAGATGGCAGCAATATCGTTAGCATCGATCGTCTTTCGCCTACGATTCAATTCTTCGCAGAAAGCAGCCAGCCGTGCAGGCACCTTCAGGTATGACATATACGACTTGCCTCCCAGTCCTGCAGTGACATTCAGTTTGCGCAGTTCGCCCTTTGCAGCAGAGAATTCTCCGCCAGCAGCGTGGTACTCACTCCCTGTTCGAGCCATCACCTTCGATGCCAGGAGGACGAGCCAATCAATCGTAATATCCTCATGTTGTTTGATCCACTGCATCCCATAGTCGTAGGCAACTTTCAGGTCGAGGTTCATCATCTGCTCCATCAGCGTGCGTTTACTACTGGTGATACCCTCGTCGAACAGCAGTTGCGCCTCCACCTCCGTCACCGTTGAGCCTTCGATAGCCGTCGAGTGCGTAATGATGGAGTACAGATAGAACTTCTGATAGTCTATCTGCTTCGAAATCCCCAGCTCCTTATGTTGCTGGAGCAATCGTAATAATATGTCTTTATCTTCTTTTGTCATATTCCGCTTGCAAAATTATTAATTATCTTTCGGATTTCAATCATTCCTTTTCTTTATAATGGAGCAAAAAGTAATTCCTGTGATTTGACAAATCAAGACACTTGCCATTATTACTAATTGCGTTTACAAAGGTACACAATAATCTCAAAACATCCAAACAATAATCTCAAAATCTATGCCAGCATAACAACAAAATCTGATAAAGAGTGTAATGGTCGTCTTAGCTTCATTGTTTCTCCTTACCTCCATTATCCGTCAATTTCTTCTGTTCCCTCCACATGCGGAACTGAACGCCACGATATGAATGGACGCGATAGCCTACGCTGATAATCATGTCCAGGTTGTAATAATCGACATCATGTGTCTGTGTTTTTCTTCAATTGCACCGTGCTGAGTGGTAGTTGCATATTTTGCAACCACCACTTCCTTTTCCAGTTCCCCCTCCTCAAACACGTTCTTGATGTGTCTGGAGATGGTCGATTTGTTACATTGAAACAGCTCCGCCATCTGGTCAAGGCTGAGCCACACTGTTTCACCTTGCAGCCTCACCTCAATACGCGACTCCCCATCCGGAGTCTGGTATAATAGTATTTGTCCTTTATCTTCTACCATATTCATATTTTGTTTGCCGCTCAACCCTAAGGTCGCATTCTTGCTCTAGCAAGCGTCTCCTTCGTCGCCGAGCGGTTTTACAAAGAAAGTTATTCAATTATTTCGAATGATCACAAGAATCGTCCCTTTGATTCTCGGGGTAATCAATTATTTGAATCGTCGAACAAACTACGAATTTCCTTGTCGAAATCTGAGTCAATTCGTTGTGTCGGATTAAACAGCTTATATTCTTCCTCTGCTTTTCGGTCTGCTTCTTCACGACTGATCTTTCCCTTGTCAGGCAAAAGCGCATACCTTCTAAAGGTCAGAAACTCATTGACTGATGCGGCAAACTGCTCCATGTTAAACGCATTCTCCCTTTCAATCAAGTCTTCGATATAGTCAAAATAGCCCGTCACCGCTCTTTCCAATTGCCGTATTTCCTTCTCTGGAAGATAGTTCTTTGCAATCTTCGTATCACTCAGCAACACCCTTCCGTCAGGTGCGTTCTTCCAGGTTTGCAATCCCATGTGTTCTTTCGTGTGGTCGGCACGAGAGTAGATAATCTCTGGTGCCGTCTGTCCCGTGATGGCATAGTGGAAACGGTTCTGAATCATCTGGTAGAACTCGCGAGTTGTTGGAGAATTACGGTCGTAGTCGTAGGAGCACTCCGCATAGATATCAGTAATCTGTTGCCAGATACGGCGTTCACTGGCCCGAATACTCCTGATCCTTTCCAGCAACTCGCGGAAGTAATCCTTCCCAAACACGGCTTTCCCTTGTTTTAGCCTTTCGTCATCCAGTACGAATCCTTTGCGTATATACTCGTTCAGAATCTTCGTTGCCCAGATGCGGAACTTAGTGGCACGGGCTGACGAGATGCGATAGCCAACGGCAATAATGGCATCAAGAGAAAAGAAATCAACTTGTTCTGGGATCTCCCCTCTAAACCCCCTGCTTACGACTATTTCCATTTTGGAAACAGTCGTGTCTTTATTAAGTTCTCCCTCTTCAAAGATATGTGCCAGATGCTTGCTGATGGCAGGAACACCCACACCAAACAATTGTGCCATCGCTTTCTGCGTAGCCCAAATTGTTTCGTCCTTTATCACCACCTGCACCCTGCCTTCCTCATCAGGCAATTGGTACAAAATGAATTGTATCTCGTTCATCTTTCTCTTTTTATTTATCCATATTCATATTTCATTTGCCGCTCGACCCTAAGGTCGCTTTGTTTACAAAGAAAGTTACATCTTTTTCTGCTACTTAATTGTTTTTGCTGTCAAAAAACATCTTTATCTTACCCTTTCTTACCTCACAAAGTGTCAGACACATTGTGAGCAATGGACTTTCCAATCAGACTCCGGTAGTTTTTGGTTCACTTTTAAACGATTCCAAATAGTATCAATAAGAGAAGCCTCATTGAGATTGCATAACTCTTTAAGAACGAATGCTTTCCACACGTCTAAATTGTATTGACTTTCATTATTATCCATGTTAACCATTGATTAAGAATCTTCAATATCTATAATATATATCATCTTAACTTATTAACCAATCCAACAATGCGCCAACAAAAGTTGCGCAAATAGGAATTGTTACTTCTTTTTTCTCTTTCCATAATAAGCAAGAACTTATAACGAAAGAACCTATGATAATAAACGCTCTCAGTTTTGTACTGAGTTCGAGTGTAAAATTGATGTTGTTAAAGATAAGGTCACTGAATACGACAACAGAAGTAAAGACGACTACCGCAAACAGTAAAATGAGTTTCAATAATGTAGTTTTAAAACCTTCTGATTCTATAATCTCTTCACTTTCTGCAAAATCAATCATCTTGTCAATAAAACACAGAAAAGAAGATTTCCCTTTTCTCCAAGCGTCATTATTTACAATATTAAAGGTATCTGCTATGAATCCTTTTGTAAAGAAAGAATAATTAGACAACTCCTTTAGCAGTTCGCCATTTCCATATTTCTTCGTAATATATCCTTGCAGCTCGTAATCGATGTGCATAACTTTCCCAATCAGTATCTTTCTCTTCTTAGAATAATTAGGGTCATTTATGTCTGATTCTTCCCAAATATCCCATGGAAGACTTGATACATCCTTTTTTAACTGTTTTAGGAATCTTAAATTTGATGATTCAAACATAATTTCTTTTTATGTGTAATACGACGAAACTTGTTTATATGCCACAGGGATTTATTCGTCCCCTACTTCTGAATTAACAATTTTATTTTTGATAAACACTTTCATTACTTCTTTTTGTAAATCTTCAACCTTCATTCTTGAACTCTGGAATTTCTTTTCAATAACTTCAATTGAATGTATTACAGAAGTTTGAACATCTGGATTAGGAAGTGGAATACGTATCTTCTTTATGTTATCCGCATTTATACTCGGATAGGCACCTTTCGGCATCATAGCTTTGATTTGAGACATGACAATATCAAGATACATAAACATATAGTATAAATACTTAGAGTTTAACACTTTTTCGTTTTGAGGACGCAAGACAGCAAAGCCCGTTGAGTAAATGGCATCTTTTACCTCTTTATCAACATATGCAAAACCTTTAAGGTTTGGACGAACTGTTGATATGAGAACGGAATGATCCTTTACAATTCGTCTTGCACGAGAAGGTGCTTTCTTACCTATTATTCTATCAGAATATGATATTATACCTGTATTTTTCTCAACCGAAGAAATATCTACGTATATTATTTCTTTATCCCATTTTGACGGATTCATAGTTTGCTCATTCAAAAACACAAGACTTCCAAGGCTCGGACAGTCAAAGGTTGAATCAATCTCAATTTGATGTTGCGGAACTATATTGATGGCTTCGTCAAAAGATGTCTGATTGAAGTCAATCATGTCTATTAACGGAGTAAACTTCACATGCTTCTGTATCTGTTCTGGGATTGCAGTTTCTATTCCCAAATAATTATTGCGAATAATTGTGTTCACCTTTGTTTTATCTGCAAAATCTACAGGATTAAACAATGGTGTCTTTATTCGTTTAATTCGCTCACGGTCATTATCAGAATCGTCCTCTGTACTATCATCATCAATAATACAATGAATCCCTTCTCGACCTTTAGCCGTACTCCAGTTGTAACCTAAAAATTCTTGCTCGCTCTTATCTTTCTTATTTTTACTTATAGGACTGTCAACAACTACAATTTTACAAGGATTCTGTGAACATATCATGAAATATAACAACTTTTCGGACTCTATAGTTCTTATCGAGTCAAAAATGTATTTTTCCAAATCGCGTTCTTTTAATTCCTCTGTATATTTTGCAGTAATCTTCTTGTCTTTAATACTCTTTGCTGTTGAGTCATTTGCGAAAACATCATAATAACGATTGTACAAATCGCTATCAAGCAAGTTTTCTGTTAATTCTCCGTGCACAAGAGACATATATGTTGCTTCATCTATACCAATATGTTCTACATATTCAGAAATGACGAATAAATCTTGGTATCTTTGGTCCTGACTATGATCATTTTTGAACCAACTATTAATTCTTACTCTACAATGCTCAGCAAAATCAGGCTTGTTCTTTTTCCTACGTAAGAACAAGACTGCAGTATTTGTGCCTGTTCTACCAAAAGTGCCATCGCCAAAATGGGCAATAGAAATAATATCAAAATATTGAAGTAGGATTTCGCGAGTCCTCTTATACATTGAATCTGCCCCAGTTAATAAAGTGAATGGAAGTATTATAGCAGCGATGCCTTCTGGAGCAAGCAGTTTTTTAGCCCGCTCAATAAAGAAGGATTCTATGTAATTGCATGACTCTACTGCTTTATCTTTCATTTCTCTACCTAATATGTATGCATTTCTTTCTTCTTTGGACAAGGTCTTTAAGAAGCCTGTGACGCTATATGGAGGATTTGCCACAAGCACTTTAAATCCACCTTCTTCTATTTTGTCATGAGGAACTAATCCATCTCCATAAACAATCTGAATACCATCTTGCCCATACATAATTGATGACACTTTAGATACTTTTGAGAGACGATATTCTTTTTCGATTCCAAATATGTTTTTATAATAATCAGAGAGTTGTTCTATTCCCTTGTACTTTACAACAAATTCCCTTATTTGTGATGCATATTCGTTTAAGAAATGCCCAGCACCACATGCATAATCTATAGCCTTAGGTATCTCCATGCTTCCTTTGATAAGTTCCTCTAAAGGTAAAGAAGACACCATAAATCTAGTTATCGGAGTCGGTGTAAAGTATTGACCTTCATTCTGTTTTACGCCTTGGTCGAGAAAGTTTTCAAACAAATCTCCGAGGAATTGATTTTGAACATCTGTTTTCAATTTAATATTTTGCAGCATTTCAACCATCGCTTTCAAAATTACTGCATTTTGAAAAAAGAGTTCCTTGTTATGTACATCCAAAAAACCGAAATCACTATTGCTGTAAAACTTTAATTCTCTAAAATACTCAACAATCTGTTTCTTTATTGCGTCTGGGTCATTACGTTGTAATCTAAAAGCATTGTCAATAGATTCATTGTCAACATATGTCACTTGCTCACCAAGATAATCTCTCATTCCAATATGATACATTTTTTGAAGCCTATCTTGAAAACTGTAGTAATCATCATATGCAGCACCTTTCCACAAGAATTGCAAATCATTCTTATTCTGGGATTCATCAACGACTTTAACCAGAAATAAGTTTACAAGCTTGTCAAAAGCATTCTCATGGCTCGCCACATTATATTGGCGAAGTATTTGAGCAAACCGATGATATTTTTTATGAATATCACCTTCTTCTACGTTTACCAAATCATCAAATGTGAGTTTTTTCTTTTTGATGCCAAAAGCAGGAACTTCTCCTACCTCAAAAGCTCCATTCGTGGAGAAATCTTTCCCATAAGTATCACACCAAACTCGGAAGAAATCATCTCTAGTTCCGTTATCGTGACTAACTTTTGTATAACTTGCCAAATGAGGATTTGATTCCAAATAATCATCATTATCTGTCATAGTTATAAGTCGATAATCACATATAGATTCTCCATCAACAAAATCAGAGGCATATAAAACTAAGTATTGAGCTTGCCTATATGTGTTATAGTAGTTAAATAGTTGATCACCATCTAACAGAGTCTTACGCCATGCTTTCTGAAATTCATCATCCTCTTTGCCGTCTTCTGTTTTACACTCGATAAGCAAATAAGGACGCTTATGATTGTCACGAATCAAAATATCACCATAATAATAGCCATTTTCTCGACCACCAGGCGTTTCTGGTTCTAAAACGATATGTTCTGGTTTATATCCTTGCGCAAATAGCCCAACAACACACACTAACACCACAAAATTTTCATTTTTTGAGAAATTCTTAGTCGTGTCGCGGTCTGCTTCGACACCATCAGGATATTTAATCAACTCATTTGTAAAATCGACGGCTATTGTGGAATTTATATTGGCAAAATGCAAGATCATCTCGTCTTGTATGGTGTCAGATTGCTGAAATCCCAAACAAACTAGAAGGTCTCTAAGATTATCTTTTGTGATCATATATAATTCTGATTATTCATTGTTTTCTTTCCTTATCTCATCCAACACTTTCCCGTTATACGAGAAGTACTTGGCTCCTTGATAGGCACCAGAGGCATCACGATGGTCTTCAGGCATAAAGGTACCAACGAAGGGGGAGAGTTTATAGATGCGTCCTTCGTATTCGATGCTGTCATCGGAGGCAACTTTTACAATAAGACCCGTTGGGTCGAATGTGACTTGTTCGCCAATCTTAATGCCACACATGGAGAATTTGAAACGTGGGCGTTTCACTTCTCGCTTCTGTGGTTCCTTGTGATCGCTTTCCATAATGGGTTTGTTATCTTCATATAGCGTTACTTCGGCATCGTCTATTGCGCTGGCAATATCACGGAAGATGTCAAGGGCCATCTGTGGGGCCACATTGAAAAACTCGCGGTTTTGGCGGATGCGCAAGTCGGTGAGGCGATCAATGGTCTTATGCACCAACTTCTCCACTTCGTTGTATTTCGTGGTCTTCATCGTGGCGAATATCTCGAAGGGCAATGGAACGGCAGTATTATCCAGTTCCTTGCTTCTCACATCTACTGGACGTGAACTCTTGCCAATCTTCACCCAATCCTCGCGAAAACTGGGATTCGTTAGTATGTAAACATAGCCAGGTTCTTTGTTGTTCATTTCGTAGCCTATTTATCGCCACAAAATTACAAAAAGAATTCGATAATGAGTCGGTTTTTCCTGTTTATTTTGAAAAATCGCTTTAAAAGGCGCGCAATTAAAGAAAAACTCATAAAATCTCAGCCTTTTTCTTGCTTCTTTCAGAAATAATGTCTATATTTGCAGCGTCAAACGTAAGTTTTTGACTACGCCGCTGAGTGCGGGGAGTAAGACCTTATCGCCCCTGCTCCATTTAAAAGCCACCTCCCAAGGGTGGCTTTTATTTTTCATATAACTTTCTGAATAAACGGTTGAATCATTACCCACCTGAACCTTGTATAGAAACAATAGGTGACACCTCTTACACCTGGTACTTAACCGGTTGATTTTCAGTATCGTTTTTCTATAGGTTGGTAGCACCAATGGTCGCACCAAAAGGTGACACCAGTGTATTATGCCCAACCGTGAAACATTTACGAACGGCCGCGAAATTTTTATGAATGGCCGCAAAAATTTTACGAGCGGCTTGTACGTTCCCGGCATTTTCCGTGAAACATTTTCGGCAACACCAAATACACAGTTTTTATGAAACGAATGGTGCGACCACTGGTGCGACCACTGGTGCGACTTACGCCGTCGAAGAAGTGTACTGTATATCAATCAGTTAAGTGCCAGGTGTAAGAGGTGTGGGTCATTGATAAATATATAGAGTCGTTACTAAAAATTGTTTAACAAACCAAACAAAAGTAGTCAAAAGTTTGGAAAGACATTAAATAATATGTATCTTTGCATTCAAACTACAAAAAATATGAAAGGTATCGTTTTAGCTGGCGGTAGCGGCACACGCCTCTACCCTATCACCAAGGGAATATCGAAACAGCTGATTCCCATCTTCGACAAGCCGATGATATACTATCCCATCTCGGCCCTGATGCTGGCAGGCATCCGCGACATTCTGATTATCTCGACACCGCACGACCTGCCGGGATTCCGCCGCCTGCTTGGCACCGGCGAGGAGTTGGGCGTGCATTTTGAGTATGCTGAACAGCCGTCGCCCGACGGTCTGGCACAGGCTTTCATCATCGGCGAGGAGTTCATTGGCGACGACTGCGCCTGCCTGGTCCTGGGCGACAACATCTTCTACGGCTCCGGCTTCACCGGTCTGCTGAAGCAGAGTGTGGAGAATGCCGAGAAGCACGGACTGGCAACGGTCTTCGGCTACTATGTCAACGACCCGGAGCGCTACGGCGTGGCAGAGTTCGACAAGGAAGGCAACTGTCTCTCTATCGAGGAGAAGCCTGAGCACCCGAAGTCGAACTACGCCGTTGTCGGACTGTACTTCTATCCCAACAGCGTGGTGGAGATTGCCAAGAACATCAAGCCCAGTGCCCGAGGCGAACTGGAGATCACGACCGTCAACCAGGAGTACTTAGCCCAGCAGAAGCTGAAGGTGCAGACGCTGCAGCGCGGCTTTGCCTGGCTCGACACCGGCACTCACGACTCGTTAGCGGAGGCCTCGACCTTCATCGAGGTCATCGAGAAGCGCCAGGGCCTAAAGGTGGCCTGTCTCGAGGAGATTGCATATAAGAAAGGTTGGATAGACCGTGAGCAACTGAAAGAACTGGCCAAGCCGATGCTGAAGAACGGCTACGGACAGTATCTGATGCAGTTGGCCACCCTCTGAAAGACAGGAGTACTTTTTAGACAAGAGGACAGGAGGACAAGAGGACGTTTTAGACAGGAGGACTATTAGACAGAAGTACAAGAGAACTTTTAGACAGGAGAACGAGTGTTATCATAAAAAAGAGTACAGAAGAACTCGATTGAACTTGTTCTTCTGTACTCTTGTCTAAATGTACTCCTGTCAAAATTTACTGGTAGACAATCTTCACGATTTTTGCATTCTGCTTAATATGCGTTGCACGACTGGGGAATTCCACCCCACCCTGCATGTCATCAGAGTTCACGTGATAAATGAAATGGCCACTGGTGCCGAAAGCCGTTCCCTCGTAGTAGGTCTCCCACTTCATCCGCTTCTTGTTGAACAGTTCGCGGGCATTGTAGCCTACGTAGAAACCCTCGTTGGTCTTGATGAACGAAGAGCCTTCCATCAAGACGAAGGTCGTCAGCTTCTTGCCCTCGGCAAAACACTTGAAAATCTCCTTGCCGCCCTTATAGAAATGGCACCACTCCTCAGTCCAGGAACCTTCCATGTCATTCTCAACCTCAAAAGTCTCGTACTTATAGTTGTCGTACAGGCCCTCCACCGACTTGGGCAGCGAGGCCACGGTCTGACCGATACTCAGCGGCCCCAACTTGCCATTCGCCAGCGTGAAGCTCTTGGCCTGAGACGTTGCAGCAGCTTTCGCCGATGTCTGAGCCGATGCAGGCTTTGCCTGAGGTTCTGCAGCGGCAGGCTTTGCCTGAGCAGCCGCAGTTGTCGTGGCAGCCACGCCCTTGTTGTTGCTGAGCGTCACCACACTGAGACTCACCCAGCCATACTTCTTGTCGCTGGTCCATACCTGACACCAGCCATCGTACTCGTCGACGACCAACAGCGACTGTCCGGCAGGCAGTTCGCCAACGATGGCTGCCGACGTGCTGCGCTCCTTACGGATGTTAATGGCACCAGTTCCCTTGGGCTTGGCATATTTCGGCAGACTGGGGTTCAAGCCTTGGTGGGCTTTGATAAACTGGCGCACGTCGCCATAGCCACGCGTACGGTATGCCATTCTGTCTTTATCATTATCATTCAGTGCTTCCCGCAGGTTCTCAAGCAATTCCTTCTCAGTACAAGGCTCTATCGATGCGGGCGTCCACGTGCCATTCAGGGGTGCCAGTCTCAGTACATCTTTTAGGAAAGGATGACTGCTCAACGCCCCTGTCAGCGAGACAAATTTCAGATTGAGATCAGCGGTCTTTCGCACTCCCAGCTTAAGGGTCTGTCCCGACTTCGCTTTCACGCTGAAGAAGTATACACCATTGCCCATACCGTTCTCCAGTCCCTTGCCGGCGTAGGTCAACGGCCCTTCGAGAATGGTCTTATCCGTCTTATTGTCGCTGACAATGATATAGCCGCAGCCCACAATGCCGTCGTGGTCCTCGTCACGTTCCGTCACGCGCTTCACATCCACCTCAATAAAATAAGGTTTCTCATACTCTTCGGCAGGCAGCTCGCTAATCCACGTTCCCTCAGGATATGCTGCGTCCGACGACTGTGCACTGCCCACGAGCGGACAAAGTGCAAAAAGCAAAAAAGGTAATAAATGTCTTTTCATAAGTTATAGTAATTGTTTTAGCTTAACGCGGCAAAGATAACAAAAAAAAGCTGGAAGCACAAAACTTCCAGCTATTTTTTTGATAAGGAACACAGTTCTTACTTTACCTTTTCAACGATGGCCTTGAAAGCCTCGGGGTTGTTCATGGCGAGGTCGGCGAGCACCTTACGGTTAATCTCGATACCAGCCTTTGAGAGGGCACCCATCAGCTGAGAGTAGCTCATGCCGTTGATACGTGCGGCAGCGTTGATACGCTGAATCCACAGGCTGGGCTCCGAAGTAGCCGCGGGTGAGCTTCAAAATTCTCTTACGCTTTGCTCTTGATGCAACGTGATTTACTGATCTTGGCATAGTTTCTTACTTCTTTAATGTTCGACAATAGGTTGTTTTAACGGAGACACAACAGGTCACGAACCTGCTTCATGTTGGTCTGATCAACGAGCGTAGAACCGCAAAGGTTACGCTTCTGCTTCTTGGTCTTCTTTGTCAGGATGTGGCTGTGGTAAGCGTGATGTCTCTTAACCTTACCTGTACCCGTGAACGAGAATCTCTTCTTCGCACCGGAGTTTGTCTTTACTTTTGGCATTTTTTAAATGTTTTAATTGTTTATAAATTAACGGTGGCAACGCATATACCGGGCGCAGCGCACCTTACTAAATTCTTTACTCTTCAGTCTCCGTCAACTTCTTCAGCGCATCAGCCGAAATCTTGGCATTGGCGAACAAGCCGCCGTTGGCAGGCGTCTCAGTGTCAATCTCTGCCTGCTGGGGCTGAACCTTCTTGGTTTCCTTGGCCTCGGCCACAGCAGCCTCCCTATCGCGGGCCTGCTGACTCTTCTTCTTCTCGCCAGCCTTCTTCGGTGCCAAGTAGAGGAACATCTTCTTGCCCTCCAACGACGGCATTCCCTCGACCTTGCCCACCTCTTCGAGGTCGTTGGCAAATCTCAGCAGCAGCACCTCACCCTGCTCCTTGAACAGAATCGAGCGACCACGGAAGAACACGTATGCGCGCACCTTGTTTCCTTCTTCCAAGAACTCACGGGCGTGCTTCAGCTTAAACTGGTAGTCGTGTTCATCGGTCTGAGGTCCGAAGCGGATTTCCTTCACCTCCACCTTCACCTGCTTGGCTTTCATTTCCTTAGCACGCTTTTTCTGCTGGTAGAGGAACTTTGAATAGTCGATGAGACGACAGACTGGCGGGTTGGCGTTAGGCGAAATCTCAACCAGATCGACGCCTTGTTCACGGGCCATATTCAGTGCATCGCGGGTAGGAACGACGGTAGAACCGTTGTCACCGACGATGCGCACTTCACGTACACGTATCTGTTCGTTGACACGGTACTGTTGCTTCATTTTGTCATTCTTCATCCACTATTTTTTGAAAATCGGCTGCAAAGGTACGAAAAATCAGCGAATTAACAAAACAAATTTTCAATTATTTTTCTCTCCGCAATCATTTTTTACTACTGGCAAAACTTATTGATAGTCACTTTTTGATTGAAGTCGTGAAATTTTGACGGAAAACGGGATTGGAATTACAAATAATGTTGTAACTTTGCAGCAAAATACAGAACGACTAAACAACTACTACTTATGCCGAACCATGTTCTTTTCATTCTGGCACTGATGGCTATTGGCCAGACAGCTGCCGCACAAGGACCGCGTCGCGGTTTTCAACGTGAAGCATTTACTACCGAGACACCGATGGTACACGACCCCGTTATGGCTAAGGACGGCGACACGTATTACATTTTTTCCACGGGCATGGGCATCAGCCAGATGACATCGAAAGACCGCAAGACGTGGACGGTACTGCCACAGCCCGTGATGACCGTCATCCCCGGCTGGACGACGGACTCCGTACCCGGCTTCGGCAACCACGTCTGGGCTCCCGACGTCATCCAGTGGCACGGCCGCTGGTGGCTGGCCTACAGCTGCTCCACCTTCGGCAAGAACAACTCGGCCATCGGTCTGCTCAGCAGTCGCACCCTGCGTGCAAGGATATGGAAGGACGAGGGATGCATAGTGACCTCGCGCGACAAGCGTGACAACTGGAACGCCATAGACCCCAACTTCGTCATCGACGACAACGACCAGCCGTGGCTCGTGTGGGGTTCGTTCTGGGACGGCATACAACTGGTCCGCCTCGACACGACGATGCATATTGCCCAAGGCGCCAAGCCGCGCACCATTGCCCGCCGCTATGACCCTGACTACAAGCCTACGGAACCGAACCCCACCTCGAAATATGCCGGCACCAACGCCATTGAGGCTCCGTTTATCTTCAAGCATGGCGGCTACTATTATCTCTTCGTGTCGTGGGACTACTGCTGTCGGGGAGCCAAGAGCAACTACCGCGTTGCCGTAGGCCGCAGCAAGACGGTAGAAGGTCCCTATCTCGACCGTTCGGGCAAGGATATGACCAAGGGTGGCGGTACATTGTTCATAGAAGGCGACAAGAAGGAATGGGAGGCTGCCGGCCACTGCGCCGCCTATACTTTCGACGGCGAGGACATCTTTGTCTGCCACGGCTACAGCGCCACACAGAACGGTGCAGCCATGCTCATCCAGCGCCCTATCGTATGGACAGTTGACGGCTGGCCTGAGCTAAAGCCATGAAACAATAGATGAAAAACAAAGGACAGGTTGCAGCCCACAAATAGGGTCATGCAACCTGTCCTTGTTTTTATACTCTCAGCGATTAGAAGTCCTTGGTCATCTCGGCCACCTTGTTGTTCACCTCGTCGATGAACTGCTGGATGGTCATGACGCTCTGCTCGCCACCGCCCTGGGGACGCACGGCGACAGTCTTGTCGGCAGCTTCCTTCTCACCAACGATAACCATGTAGGGGATGCGCTTCAGCTCGTTGTCGCGAATCTTGCGGCCCAGTTTCTCGTTGCGCAGGTCGATGGTGGCACGTACGCCGCCCTGCGAGAACTCACGGGCTACGCTTTGCGCGTAGTCATTATACTTCTCCGACAGCGGGAGGATAGCCACCTGCTCAGGCGTGAGCCAGAGGGGGAAGTGACCGCTGGTATGTTCGATGAGCACCGCGCAGAAGCGCTCGAGGCTTCCGAAGGGTGCACGGTGAATCATGACGGGCGTCTTCTTCTGGTTGTCCTCGTCGGTGTATTCGAGCTGGAAGCGCTTCGGCAGGTTGTAGTCTACCTGGATGGTGCCCAACTGCCAGCGGCGGCCGATGGCGTCCTTAATCATGAAGTCGAGCTTCGGACCGTAGAAGGCGGCCTCGCCGTATTCCACCTTGGCGGGCAGTCCCTTCTCCTGACAAGCTTCCTGGATAGCCTTCTCGGCCAGTGCCCAGTCCTCGTCGGTACCCACGTACTTGTCGTGGTCGTTGGGGTCGCGGAGCGAGATCTGTGCCTCGAAGTTGAAGCCGAAGGCTGTCAGCACCACGCCGATGATGTCCATCACGTTAAGGAACTCCTGCTTCACCTGATCGGGACGGCAGAAGAGGTGGGCGTCGTCCTGCGTGAACGAGCGCACGCGGGTCAGACCGTGAAGCTCGCCCGACTGCTCGTAGCGGTAGACGGTACCGAACTCAGCGATGCGCAGGGGCAGGTCCTTGTACGAACGGGGCTTGTTGGCAAAGATCTCACAGTGGTGAGGGCAGTTCATGGGTTTCAGCATATACTCCTCGCCCTCCTCCGGTGTGGTGATGGGACGGAAGGAGTCCTTGCCGTAGTGGGCATAGTGACCCGAGGTGACGTAGAGACTCTTGCCGCCGATGTGCGGGGTGATGACCTCCTGATAGCCGTAGCGCTTCTGCACCTTGCGCAGGTGCTCCATCAGGCGCAGACGGAGGTCGGTGCCCTTCGGCAACCAGATAGGAAGACCCTTGCCCACCTTCTCAGAGAACATAAAGAGTTCCATCTCCTTGCCGATTTTGCGGTGGTCGCGCTTCTTAGCCTCTTCGAGCATGACGAGGTACTCGTCGAGCATCTTCTTCTTGGGGAACGAGATGCCGTAGAGACGCTGCATCTGTTCGCGGGTGGCATCGCCGCGCCAGAAAGCGCCGGCTACCGAAGTCAGCTTCACAGCCTTGATCTCGCCCGTGTCCATGAGGTGCGGACCACGGCAGAGGTCGGTGAAGTTGCCCTGTGTGTATGTGGTGATAGAACCGTCTTCGAGGTCCTGGTCGATGTGCTCGCACTTGTAGGTCTGACCGTTGGCGGCAAACTCCTTCAGGGCGTCGGCCTTGGCCACCTCCTTGCGAACGACAGGTTCCTTCTTGCCAGCCAGTTCCTTCATCTTGGCTTCGATAGTGGGGAAGTCGCTCTCCTTGATCATCTGTCCGTCGGGCAGCAGGACATCGTAGAAGAATCCGTTCTCGACAGCAGGGCCGAAGCCGAACTGGATGCCGGGATAGAGCTCCTGCAATGCCTCAGCCAACAGGTGGGCAGAGGTGTGCCAGAAGGTGTGCTTGCCCTCTTCGTCTTCGAACTTGTAGAGCGCGATGGTGGCGTCCTCCATAATGGGACGGTTCAGCTCTACGGTCTCACCGTTTACGCCACAGCTGACGACGCTGCGTGCCAGAGCCGGTGAGATGCTCTCGGCAATCTGGAATCCCGTCACGCCCTGCTCATACGAGCGAACAGAGCCGTCAGGGAAGGTAATTTTGATTTCCATATCTACAATATATGTTTGAAGTTAAAAATTGCGTGCAAAGGTACTAAATATATCGGACACCGCAAAATAAAACGATTAAAAATCAATCGTGCTGGCAATCTTGTCGACATTCATGCTGCGGGCACTGGCATCGAAGATGTCCTTGTAGAGGCCGCCCTGACGGTAGACGTCGGACGGTGTGCCCGACTGTACGACGCGTCCCTGCTCAAGGACGTAGATGTAGTCGGCATCGATAATCTGGCCGATATTATGCGAGATGATGACGACGGTGCGCCCCTGCTTGATGGCATCGATACTGGCCTTAATCTGCTCGGTGGCAATGGCATCGAGACTGGCCGTCGGCTCGTCGAGGAAGATGACGGGCGGGTTCTTTATGAACATTCGGGCGATGGCCACACGTTGCTGCTGACCGCCGCTGAGTTGCAAGGCTGAGGTCTGGAAACCATCGGGCTGCTGCATAATCTGGTCGTAGATATAGGCCTGACGGGCGGCTTTCACCACGTCGTCGTGGGTGGCCTCCGGACAGCCGTACTTGATGTTCTCCTCAATGGTGCCGTCGAAGATGTGGTTCTTCTGCAGCACCAGCCCCACATGGTCGCGCAGCCACTGGGTGTCCCACTGGCTCAGTTCCGTGCCATCGAGACGGATGCTGCCACAGTCAGGATTGTAGAACTTGTCGAGCAGGTTGACGAGCGTGCTCTTCCCCGCCCCACTCAGTCCGACGAGTGCCGTAATCTTGCCGCTGCGGATGTGCATCGACACGTCGGTCAGCGCCTTCGTACCACCGGGATAGGTGAAGTCGACATGCTCCAAGACGAAGTCGCCCTCGACGTGCTCCGGACGGTGAGTGCCTGTAGCCTCCACCTCGTCGTCGGCCTTGAGGATGCCGAAGAAGCCCTCGGCATAGATCAGGGCGTCGTTCATGTCGTCATAGATGCGATGGAGCTGGCGGATAGGGGCGCTGACGTTGGCAAAGAGCATGACGTGATACATAATCTTGCCAATCGACATACCGGGATAGTCTATCAGCACGAGGTAGGCCGTCAGGATGATAATCAGTACCGTGCCTATCTGCTCGAGGAAGCTCTTCAGACCGTTGAACATATAGCTCTGCTTGCGCATGTTGAGCTGCAAGCCCGTCATCGAGCGCTGCAGGTCGGCCTGTCGCGTAGCCTCTATCTGCTCGCGGTTGAACGACTTGATGACAGTGATGCTTTCGATGATGCTGAGGATGCCCTGACTGACGGCCTGATGACCGCCGAAGATGCTGCGACGTCCGCCCTTCATGCGCCCGGCCTGTATATAGGTGACATAGAAATAGACGGGAATAATACAGAGAGCCACCAAGCCGACGTAGACATTGGCTGCAAACATCAGCACCAGCGCCAGGAGGGCACTGGTGAAGAGCGGCAGGATTTCGATGAAGAAGTTGTTGACGGTGTTCGACAAGCTCATGATGCCGCGGTCGATACGCGACTGCAGCTTGCCCGTCTCGTTGCCCTCGGCCGTGAAGAAGGCCATACGGAAAGAGAGCATACGCTCGACGACACGCAACGAAAGGTCGCGGCTGACGAGGATGCGCATACGCTCGCCATAGTAGCGTTGACAGAAGGTGACGAGGGCACCCACCACCTCCTTGCCCAACAGGATGACGCTGATAATCACAAGGATACGGACAGCACTACTCCAGGCAAAGCCACCCGGCGTCTGGATTAGGGCGTTGATGCTGTCGACGGCACGGTCGAGCACGACGGCATTGACCTGCGCCATGAGTGAGCCTATCAGCGTCAGCACCAACGTGACAGCTACGAGCCACCTGTAAGGCAGCACGTAGGGCAGGATGTTACGCAGCAGGCCCCAGATGGTCATCCGTCCTGCCCCGTCCGGTTGCTCACCCTGCCGACTCATGCCTCCGACTGCTCGACGCCCAACTTCTGGGCTGCCATTTGCATATAGATTTTCTCAGCCATAGACATCTTCTCGTCCATCGCCACAATCTCCATCATAGCGTCGTAGGTCTCTTGAGCCACATCGCGGTCGGCAGCCAGCAGGTCGAAGTCGACATCGTAGCTATGGTCGGACTCGATATGGCCTAAAAGCTCGAGTTTTGTCTGAGGGTCAATCTTGGCTCGGGCAATGCGCTGTTCGATGGCCTGGAACTTTTCGGACGACACCTCGTCGTTGATCTTAGCAATATTGATAAGCGCCTGAATCATAGACTCCTGCACTTTCTTCGGGTCGCGCTCGGCCTGTCCGGCCTTGACGAACGAAGCCTTGATGCTGGTCAGTTCTATCGTGTCGATATCACCATCGTCGAACAGATGGCGCTGAGCACGGAGCTGACGGCGCAGGCGATTGGCACCGCGACTGAAGGTGAACAGCGTCAGGCCGCCAGAGAACAGGCCGCCAGCCACAGGAATAAAACGGCCGACGCCCTTTGTCAGACTGGCCTTCGAGAGACGCGAGCCAATGACCTTGGTCAGCTGTGCCGCAATAGGAACGAGGGCTGTCTTCGTCAGCGCCACACGGGGCAGGCGGGTGACGGCACTCTCGGCCACCGCCTTCGACAGTTCGCCCAGACCTTTCTCTGCCACAGGCGCGCCCATCATAACGCCCATAAAGATGGTGAGCAGGTCGGTAGCCACATCGTTCAGTTCGCCCTCGTCGTCGCAAAGGTCGGGATAGCCATACAGATAGGCTAACTTCTGCGACACGACAAAGACATGAAAGAAATACTGGGTCAGGTCGGCAGGCATCGTGGCCGCCAAAGCCAGTCCACCCGGCAGTCCGACGACCGTTGAGGTCGCCGTGGCCAGCGTCGTGTGACGACGCACACACTGCCGGGCCAGCTTGTCGATAACCTGTTCTGAGACAACGGTATAGGGACGCACGCTGCCCAGCATCTGCAGGCGCGACTGGTTACAGTAGGGCCGCAGCTCCTTACGCAGGAATCCGATTCTATCAACCTTTACGCCCGGCATCTTCAGCACGGTCGTCAGGATTTTGTTCCATACAATGTTCTCTTTTTCCATATTTTATTGTTTTACTTTTTCGTATATTTTTTCAGGAGACTGTAGGCGGTGTATAGCCCCAGTTCCCCTGCTTTGCTCAAATCGTTGATGCCTTCAGCAGTCTTTCCGCTGTCGATGAGTGCCAGACCACGGTTGTAGTAAGCCTCAGCCAGTCGCGGGTCGAGGGTGATGGCCTGCGTGTAATCCTCAATGGCACGGGTATAATCCTTGCGCTGCACGTAGACGCACCCCCTATTATAATATAGGTACGCGCAACGAGGCGCCAGACGGATGGCCGCCGAGAGATCCATCAGGACGTTTGCCGTCTTCATATCAATATAAGTCCCCTGCGACGCCTGAAACTCGTTCACCTTCGTCTGACAGGAGGCACGTTGCCACAAGGCCAGCACCGACAGGCTGTCGTTCAGCAGGTGGGTGGTGAGGCTCTCGATGGCGTCCTCGTTGTTCTGCAGGACGGTATAGGCCACTGCCCGTTGCAGCAACAGGCTCTGCACATGCTTCAGGTTCTGCAGGTCAGAGATGGCCGTACCCAAAGAGTCGATATAGGCAAAGAGCTGTGTCGTCTGAGCTTCGCCGAGCGTGGGCGTGCCGCAGACGATATAAAGCTGGCGACGGGCATGACGATTAAAGGCCTCAACCGTTTCATCGTAGGGGATATAGCTCTGCACCTCATTCTTCACCGGTAGCAGCGACAGCTCATACATCGGACGGTACGTGGCCTCCACCTTATGATGCTGCACCCGTCCGCGGTAGTCGTTCTGATAGTCGTTCTCCACCTCCTGCTCGTCGGCAACGACCAGCTGGTTGTACTTCTCCATATCCTCGTCGCTACGCTTGCGCTGCTGCTTGCTCAGTCGTGGCTGGCGTCCACCGTAGCGCTTGTCAATCTGTGCCTTCAGGATGCGGAACTCGTCCTGTTCGGCCTGTCGATTCATGCCTAAACGGCGGTAACAGCCGGCACGGTAGTGCAAGCCTGTCCAGAAGTTGGGATACTCGTCGATGACCTTGGAATAGTCGCTGATAGCTCCGCGCAGGTCACCCGTCTTTTCACGTAACAGACCACGGTTGAAGCGGGCCAGCATATTGCCAGGCTCCAGGTTGAGGACAAAGTCAAAGTCCTCGATACCGCGATTGTCGTCACCCACCTGTGCGCGTAACAAACCGCGGTTGTAGTGTCCGAGGAAGTTGTTTGGCTCCAGGTCGAGGGCTGTGTCATAGTCGGCCATAGCCCCTCGCAGGTTGTTCTGGTTATAGCGGGCCAAGGCACGGTTGATGTAGTTGCCGCCACTCTTCGGCTGCAGGTGGATGGCCTTGTCGAGGTATTCCTCAGACTGTTGCCACTCACTACGCGACAGACTGATGATGGCGCGGGCACCCCACAGCGAGCCGTCGTAGGGGTCGATTTCGATACTCTTCTCAATAGCCTCTAATGCCTTAACGGTATCTTTCTGCTGCATATAGACCTCCGCACGCATGGAGTAAGGGGCAGCATTGCGCGGCCAGCGGGCAATCATCGTGTCGAGCTGTCCTAAAGCCCGTTCGTAGTCCTTGCCACGTATATAGCACAGCACACGGTTATGCCAGAGTCCCTGATTCTCAGGGTCATACTTCAGCGCACTGGTATAGTCGGCAGCCGCCTCTTCGTAACGATTCTGATGGATGCGGCAGAGCCCGCGAAGCTCGTAGCAGTTGGTGACATAGGGATTGCGCTCTATGGCACTCGTACAGTCGCTTTCAGCCCCGGCGAAATCGTCAAGGTAGAACTTGGCCACCCCACGGAAGAACCACGGTTCGTAGAGGTAAGGCTTGGCCGTGATGGCCTGGTTGAAATACTGGATACTCAGCACATAGTCCTCATAATAGAGCGCCGACCGTCCGATAGTAATCAGACGGTCAGTGTTGAACTGCGACATCATCGGTATGGACCACAGACAACAAAGTTGGACTATGAGCTTTCGTAATGTCAACGCTTGACGGGTTTTGTTTTGTAGCCACAACGGTAGCGGCCTAATGTCAGTGCCTTGAGTTTGCTCTTGATGAGCTGCTTGCGCAATGGCGAGATATGGTCGATGAACATGTGACCCTCCAAGTGGTCGAACTCATGCTGCATGACGCGGGCCAGATAGCCTTCTATCCACTCATCGTGGGGCTGGAACTCCTCGTCGAGCCACTGCACGTGGATGCGCTTGGGGCGAACGACCTTCTCGTGAATGGCCGGCAGCGACAGGCACCCCTCCTCGCTGGTGTCGGTAGTCGAATCGTCTTTCTCAACGATGTGGGCATTGATGAATACGCGGCGGAAGTCCTTGTACTCCGGCATATCGTCGCTGAGCACATCGAGATCGATGACCACGACGCGTATGGACTTGCCTATCTGGGGAGCAGCCAGACCGATACCCTCGCTCTCTGCCAGCGTCTCCCACATATCGGCAATGAGTTCCTTCAGTTGCGGATAGTCGGGGGTGATGTCTTCAGCCACCTTGCGCAGGACGGGCTGGCCATATATATAAATAGGTAATACCATTTTTAAATGAGAAATGAGAAATGAGAAATTAGGAATTAGAAATTAGGAATTAGGAATTAGAAATTATGATTACTTTTGCTGCGAAGGTAGTCCTCGAGGATGATGGTGGCCGAAATTTCGTCGACCAGCGCCTTGTCCTGACGGGCCTTCTTCCGAAGACCGCCGTCGAGCATCGCCTGATGAGCCAATACCGAGGTAAAGCGCTCATCATAGTATTCGATGGGCAGCTCAGGATGGGCTTTGCGCCAACGGTTGACAAACTGCTGCACGCGTGCCAAGTTCTCGCTCGGCTCGCCGTTGGACTGGCGGGGCTCACCGATGACGATGCGCTCCACCTGCTCACGCTGTACATATTGCTGCAGCCAGTCGAACAGCTCAGACGTAGAAACAGTCGCCAGCCCTCCTGCAATGATCTGTAGAGGGTCGGTGACTGCTATACCGGTACGCTTGCGACCGTAATCAATCGAAAGGATTCGCGCCAACCGTTACTGGACGTTATAGAGCAACCAGGCGTCGCCCTTCGGGTTGAATTTCGAACCACGAATCTGGTCGCGGCTGTTCACAGCGTCAACCTTTGAGTCGAATGTCGTGGCGACGACACGGAACATGTTGTTTGTCTCATTCTTGACAATCTGAGCGTCGTATCCGCCATCACGGAGCTGCTGCTGCAAACCTTCAGCATTCGCCTGCAGACCGAAAGAGCCGACCACGACACTAAAATTCTTCAGGCCAGATCCGTTGACAAGAGCGACTTTCTCCTGACGAACCGACACATTGTCGACATTGTCAACAACCCTTGTTTGGGTGGCAGGACGGGTGGTGACAGGTGCAACAACCGTCGGAGCAGGAGTCTCTGTCTGGGGAGCCTCAGTCACACGCTGTGCAGCCTCCTGCGACTTTGCCTTCTCATAAGCCTTCTTATAGGCACTCTCACTACTCTTACCGCAGCTCGCGAAAGCCAGAGCCATGCTCAGACCAGCGCATACTACCATGTACTTTTTCATACTTCTGTTTCTGTTATTTTAAATGATTAATATGTTTGTCTTTAAAAATCAGTGGCGAAATTACAAAAAACTAAGCAAAAACAGGCCAAAAACGTACCTAAACTTTGTTAAATACAAGAAATACTCACATTTTAACAAAAAATGTCACAGTTTTTAACGTGAGTTTCAGAAAAATTTCGTATTTTTGCGGTAAGATTTATGTTTTACCAATAAAAAAATAGTATTATGAAAAGTTTAGGTTATATTGGCGCTTTCTTTGGCGGAGCTATCGCCGGCGCAGCCTTAGGCATTCTGATGGCCCCCGAAAAGGGAGCCGACACCCGTGTAAAAATCACTGATGCCATCGACGACTTTATGAAGAAGCACAACATCAAGCTCAGCCGCAAGGAAGTGGGCGACCTCGTTGACGACATTCAAGACGCTGCAGAAGAGGAATAAACCATGCTATCAAGCGACAAGAACGTTGAGAACATCGGGCAGCTGGTACAGCTGCTAAAGAATTACGTCGAGCTTCAGAAGGAATATCTGAAGCTTGACGTCATTGACAAGATTGTGCGTCTGATAACGGCACTGACCCTTACCATCGTACTTTTACTATTAGGCATTGCCGTGCTGTTCTACCTCTCCTTTGCCTGTGTCTACTGGCTTGAACCCCTCACAGGCACCGCTCTCGCCTTCTTCATTTTAGCCATCTTTTTCCTTGCCCTACTTCTTCTGGTATTTCTTAACCGCAAGACGTGGATTGAGCGTCCACTCGTCCGCTTCCTCGCTGGTGTTTTGCTCAACTAACTCTTCACAGAACCACAACCCAAGACTATTTCCATGCCCTACAACACCCTCGAAGATATCCAGTTGCGCAAAGACGAGCTGAAAGACAACATCCAGCAGCAGTCTGGTCAGATTTCCGCAATCTGGCGTGAACTCACCACGCCGCATCCCGCCAACACCAAAGGTGAAATGATAGCTGGACTCATCACAAACAGCATCACCGCCATCGACGGTTTCCTGTTGGTGCGCAAGCTTATCCGCAGCTACGGTTTCATTTTCGGGCGGAAAAAGCGCAGATAGATTTTCTCCACTAAGTTTAGATGATGATGGCCTGTCCGTCGTAGGCCAATTGGATATCGGCAGGCAGCGAGGCATTAACCTCAGCGTGCAGTCCGATGTGGTGACTGCTGTGTATCAGCCAGGTCTGTTTGGCCCCCACTCGGCGGGCAAAGACGACGCCGTCGTCTAACGTCTGGTGCGAATGGTGAGGTTTCTGGCGCAGGGCATTGACCACAAGTACCTCAGTCCTTTCCATATACGGCAGTTCCTCGTCGCTGATGGTCTTCATGTCGGTAATGTAGGTTAGTGTCGAGGTGCGAGGTGCGAGGTGCGAGGCATGCTGAGCGATACGGTAGCCGAGGATGGGCAGTTTGCCGTGCATCACCTCTATCGGCATGATGTCGAGGTCGCCGATGGTGAAAGGTTCGTGTTTGTGAATCTCGTGCAACTGGATGGCCGGCACACCCGGATAGCGGTTCTCAGCAAAACAATAAGGCAGCATCTGAAGCAGTCCCTGCCGGGCTATCGGGTCAGCGTAAACATTGATTTCGCCAAACTGGCAGTAAGGTCGCACATCGTCCATACCGCCCATGTGGTCGTAGTGGGCATGGGTGATGAGGATGCCGTCAATCCGCCGGAAAGGGTGCGGCATGATCTGCTGACGGAAGTCAGGTCCGCAGTCTATCAGCAGCCGCGTCTGCTCTGTCTCGACGAGTGCCGAACAGCGCAGCCGTTTGTCCTTCGGGTCAGTGCTCTGACAGACCTCGCATTGGCATCCGATGGTTGGCACGCCACACGATGTACCTGTTCCTAAGAATGTTAGCTTCATATAATGTTTACCTCGGGATAGATATCGATACCAAATTTTGCTTTCACATCCTGTTGGATGGCCGTGCAGAGTGCCACGATTTCATGCCCCGTGGCACCGCCAAGATTCACCAACACCAGTGCCTGCTTGGGATGAACGCCAGCACGACCCAGTGACTTACCCTTCCAGCCACACTGGTCAATCATCCAGCCGGCAGGGATCTTCTCGTGCTGACTGTCCACCTTATAATGGGGCATATCCACAAACCGGGCGGCCAGTTCCTCATATTTCTCACGACTCACCACGGGGTTCATAAAGAAGCTGCCCGCATTGCCCGTCACCTTGGGATCGGGCAGTTTGGCATTGCGTATGTCGATAATCGTCTCGCGCAGTTGCTGAGCTGTGGGAGCTATAATGCCTTTCCGCTCCAACTCGGCGCGGATGTTACCATAGTCCAGATGGGGTTCAAAAGTCCGCGACAGGCCGTAGGTCACGCGGGTAATCAGGTACTTATTCTTCCATTCGTGCTTGAAGCGACTCTGACGATAGCCGTATTCACACTCCTCATTGCCCCACATACACGGGCGTCCCGTCGCTATCTCGATAGCCCAGACGCAGAGAATAAGGTCTTTCGCCTCAACGCCGTAGGCACCGATGTTCTGGACGGCACTCGCTCCCACGTCGCCTGGAATCAGCGACAGATTCTCCATACCGTAATAACCCGCCTCGATACTCGTGGCCACCATGTCATCAAAGGTCTCACCGCTGCCGCAAATCATCCGGTAGCCGTCCTCGAAATAATAGCCCTTGACGGCCGAGCGCACCACGATGCCGTCGAAGTCGCGCGTCAGCAGCAGGTTGCTGCCGCCACCTATTATTATATAGGGCATCCCTGACTGCCGCAGAATCTCGGCAACGACGACAGCCTCGTCGTCATTGTCGAACTCGATGAAGCGTCTGCACTTGGCATCGATGCCAAATGTATTGTGCTCCTTCAAACTATAGTCACGAATGTCCTTCAATTCTCAATTCTCAATCTTCAATTCACCAACTTCACCAACTGCCAGCGCCCGTCGTGCTGACGGAAGGTCATTTCCAGTTCCAGACCGTTGGCTATGCCGCGCATGACGAAAATCTTACTATGCGACTTCTCCTTCGGCTGGCCGTACACGATGTTGTAAATCATGCGGTCGGGCAGCTCCGGTGCGAAGGCGGGCCATGTGTCGGGCGTCAGGTAGCCCTCCATCTGTGCAAAGTCATCGTCAGGGTCAGGTGCTATGAACTTCACCGTCTCGCCTAAGCTCTCCGACTGGAACACGCTGTCGGTCACAAAATGGTGGTAGAACTGCAGGAACGATGCGTTGCGGTTCGACGCTATAGGCTCCGTCTGCACCTCTAACAGCATCCACGCCCCGTTGACGCGGCGGAACTTATACTGCTGCACGGCCCCTGTGTTGAAGTATATCTTCTCGACGATGGCCCTGCTGACGGAGGTGTCCTTCACCAGCTCCATCTGCTTCTCGTCATCGAAGAGAACGGTGTAAAAGTCCTGGCGCATGAAGAAGCGCTCCATCTGCCAACTGTCCTTACCCACCTGCGTCACCTGTCCGTTACGGATGACCGCCAGCGGAAACGCCACGCGTTCCATCTGCAGCTTACGGTTGGCAGCAAAGTTAAAAAGGAAGTCGTCGAACAACTCGTCGGCGGCACGCGGCATCGGCGTCTCGGTAATCAACTGTTCCAGCGTGTCAATGCCAACTGTATCCTGCACGACGGTCGTGTCCGTTGTGTCTTGAGGCACGTCTTCAGCCGTGTCGCCTGTCTGTTTCCCTTTACACGAGAACATCAGTGCTGTCAGCACCAGTGCCCCAAATAGAAGCCTCTTCATGGTTCGTCTCTCAAATCAGCGTGCAAAGTTACAAAATATTTCTTAATTCGATTCTTAATTCTTAATTTTTTTAGTACCTTTGCAGCCGAAATTGCAATTTTTACATCATGACTATGATTTTAGACAAGATAGACGAGCTTCTGAAAGAAGTACAGACGCTGAGTGCTAAGAACGCAGAGGAAGTGGAACAGCTTCGTCTGAAATACCTCAGCAAGAAGGGCGAGATTACAGCCCTGATGAACGATTTCCGTAACGTAGCTGCCGACGAGAAGAAGACCGTCGGCATGAAGATTAACGAGCTGAAGACGCTGGCTACCGAGCGCATCAACCAGTTGCGTGAGGCTTGCGAAAGCCAGGAGACGGGCGACGAGCTAATCGACCTGACGCGCACCCCCTACCCTATTAAATTAGGTACGCGTCACCCGCTGACCCTCGTGACGAACGAGATTATCGACATCTTCTCGCGCATGGGGTTCGTATTGGCCGACGGTCCCGAGGTTGAGGATGACCTCCACGTGTTCACGAAGATGAACTTCGCCGCCGACCATCCTGCCCGCGACATGCAGGACACATTCTTCGTCTCACAGCATCCCGACGACGTCACCAAGAACATCCTGCTGCGCTCGCACACATCGAGTGTCCAGGCTCGCGTCATGGAGCAGATGCACGACGAGAACGGCAAGCTGACGGCTCCCATCCGCGTCATCTGTCCAGGCCGTGTCTATCGCAACGAGGCCATCACCGCCCGCGCCCACTGCTTCTTCCATCAGGTAGAGGGTCTGTACATCGACAAGAACGTCAGCTTCACCGACCTGAAGCAGGTGCTTCTGTCGTTTGCCAAGGAGATGTTCGGCGCCGACACGAAGATCCGTCTGCGCCCCTCCTACTTCCCCTTCACCGAGCCTTCTGCCGAGATGGACATCTCGTGCTTCATCTGCGGCGGCGAGGGTTGCGGCTTCTGCAAGCACACGGGCTGGGTCGAGATTCTCGGCTGCGGCATGGTCGACCCCAACGTCCTCGAGCAGTGCGGCATCGACTCAACTGTCTATAGTGGCTATGCCTTCGGTATGGGCGTTGAGCGTATCACGAACCTGAAGTACCGCGTCAACGATCTACGCCTGTTCTCTGAGAACGACACCCGTTTCCTCGAAGAGTTCGAGGCGGCCGACTAACCGCCACAATGAAACGTATAAGCCTTATCCTACTGATGCTGACGGCTGTGCTGATGGCACAGGCGCAGATGGTTAATCCTATACACTTCACGTCGCAGCTGAAGATAGGCAAAGGTGCCGAGGCCGAGATTGTGTTCTCGGCGACGATCGACGCTGGGTGGCACGTCTACTCCACCAACTTAGGCCAGGATGGTCCCATCGAGGCTTCGTTTGGCGTGGTGAAGATGGAGGGTGCAGAGCCTGTGGGGCGGTTGACGCCGCGCGGCAAGGAGATCAAGAAGTACGACGAACTCTTCGGAATGGAGCTGAGGTACTTCGAACAGCAGGTTACCTTCGTCCAGAAGATTCGTTTCACCAAGCCGCAGTACACCATCGACTGTTACTTAGAATACGGCGCCTGCAACGACCAGAGTTGTCTGCCGCCCACACAGGTGGAATTCAAGCAGAGTGGAGAAGCTCCGAAAGCCTCCCCAGAAGCCTCCCCAAGCCCCTCCGAAGGAGGGGATGTTAAGTTACCTAACAACCATGACACCACCACGTTAAGTAATCAGACATCCCCTCCTTCGGAGGGGCTTGGGGAGGCTCTTCCCGACACCGCCACGTTAAGTAACCAGACGCCCCTTTCTTCGGAGGGACTTGGGGAAGCTCTTTGGACGCCCGTTGTCGACGAGCTACAGGCAGCCGCCGGCAGCACGCCGCTCACCGACCACTCGCTACTCTACATCCTGCTCATGGGTTTCATCGGCGGACTGTTAGCCGTGTGTATGCCGTGCATCTGGCCCATCATCCCCATGACCGTCTCGTTCTTCCTAAAAAGAGGAAGGGGAGTGAAGGATGCCGTGACCTACGGGCTCTCCATCATCGTCATCTACCTCGGCTTAGGACTGTTGGTGACAGCCCTCTTCGGCAGCGACACGCTCAATGCCTTGTCGACCAACGCCGTGTTCAACATCTTCCTCTTCCTGTTGTTAGTGGTTTTCGCCCTCTCGTTTTTCGGATGGTTCGAAATCAAACTGCCCGACTCCTGGGCCAACAAGGTGGATCAGAAGAGTGAAGAGTTCTCTGCCAAAGCGTCGACCGGCTCCAAACTCTCAACTCTCAATTCCCAACTCTCAATTCTCCTCATGGCTTTCACGCTGGTGCTTGTCTCCTTCTCGTGTACGGCCCCCATCATCGGCCTGCTCCTCGTTGAGACAACAACCACCGGCAACTGGCTGTCGCCAGCCCTCGGCATGCTGGGCTTTGCCGTAGCCTTAGCCCTGCCGTTCACACTCTTCGCCCTGTTTCCCTCGTGGATGAAACAGGCACCGAAGTCAGGAGCATGGATGAACACCATCAAGGTGACGTTGGGATTCATCGAACTGGCCTTCGCCCTGAAGTTCTTTTCAGTGGCCGACCTCGCCTACGGCTGGCGACTGCTGGACCGCGAGGTATTCCTCTCGCTGTGGATCGTCATCTTCGCGCTGTTAGGGGCCTACCTCTGCGGCTGGCTGAAGTTCCCGTCTGACGAAGTGGGTGCAGAACAACATACCCCCAAGCCTGTACTCTCCATCATGGGCGGCTTAGTGTCCTTTGCCTTCGCCCTCTATATGGTGCCTGGACTGTGGGGGGCTCCGTGCAAGGCCGTCAGTGCCTTTGCACCGCCGATGTACACCCAGGACTTCAACCTCTATAACAATACGGTCGAAGCCCGCTTCACCGACTACGAGCAGGGCATGGCTGCCGCCCGTGCCGAGGGCAAGCCCGTACTGATAGACTTCACTGGCTACGGCTGCGTCAACTGCCGCAAGATGGAGGCTGCCGTGTGGACAGACCCGCGCATTGCCGACCGCCTGCGTAACGACTTTGTCCTCATATCGCTCTTCGTCGACGACAAGGCCGCGCTGGACACGCCCCTCGAAGTGATCGACGAACAGGGACGTCACAAGACGCTGCGTACCATCGGTGCCAAGTGGAGCTACCTCGAGAGCCATAAGTTCGGGGCCAACGCCCAGCCTTTCTACGTCATCGTAGACCCCGCCACCGGTCGTCCGCTGACTAGCAGCCGCGCCTACGACGAGGATGCCGACAGCTATCTCGACTGGCTCAACCAAGGACTTCGGCACTAAACCGGAAAACAAAAAATATCATAAAAAACGAGGCTGATGCTTGCAGTCTCGTTTTTTTTCTTTACCTTTGCTGACAAACTACAAAACAAACAACTTAAACCCTAAAACAACAACACGTATGAAAGACTTACAAATGTACATTAACGGCCAGTTCTGCGAAAGCTCGAACGGCCAGTGGATTAACGTATTGAATCCATCAACCGAGGAGGTCATCTCACGACAGCCCGAAGGCACCATCGAGGACGTGAACCGCGCACTCGACGCCGCTCGTGCCGCCCAGAAGGCCTGGGGCAAGACGCCCGCCATCGAGCGTGCCCAGTATCTGCTGAAGTTTGCAGCAGGCATCAAGGCCCGCGAACAGGAATTCACCGAAATCATCATGCGTGAGCAGGGCAAGACACGCACGTGGGCCTCTATCGAGGTGGGGGCCACCATCGCCTACTTCGAATATATGGCCACCTTCGCCCGCCATATCGAGGGCGAGATCATCCCCAGCGACCGTCCCAACGAGACCATCCTGCTGACGAAGAAGCCCATCGGCGTCGTCGCCGGCATCCTGCCCTGGAACTTCCCCTTCTTCCTCATCGCCCGCAAGGCTGGTGCCGCCCTCATCGCTGGCTGTACCATCGTCATCAAACCCTCGCAGCTGACACCCGAGAATTGCACGGAGTTCGCTAAGGTCGTCGACGAGAGCGGACTGCCCGCCGGCGTCATCAATATCGTCACTGGCAAGGGCTCCGTCATCGGTAACGAGATGGCTGGCTCACCGAAGATTGACATCGTCAGTGTCACGGGCTCCGTCAGCGCTGGTGAGAGCATCATGGCCGCCGCCTCGAAGAACATCACCAAGGTCAGTCTCGAACTCGGCGGCAAGGCTCCGGCCATTGTCTGCAAGGACGCCGACTTAGAGCGCGCCGCACAGTGGATCGTCGACAGCCGCATCGGCAACAACGGCCAGATCTGCAACAACGCCGAGCGCGTCTACGTACAGAAGGAGGTGAAGGCCGCATTTACGAAGATTCTCGTCGAGAAGATGAAGGCCGTCAAGGTGGGCGACCCCTGCGAGGACACCACCGTTGACATGGGCCCGCTGGTCGAACAGCGTGCCTTGGAGAGCGTCACTGAGAAGGTGGAGCGCGCCATCAAGCAGGGCGCCAAGCTGCTCTGCGGTGGCCACCGTGTAGGCGAGAAGGGCTACTTCTATGCTGCCACCGTCCTTGACGACTGCCGTCAGGACATGGACATCATCCACGAGGAGACCTTCGGCCCTGTCATCCCGCTGGTAGAGTTCGACACCATCGACCAGGTGATTGAATGGGCCAACGACTGCGAGTACGGTCTGGCCAGCAGCATCTTCACCAAGGATTTGAACATCGCTACGAAGGCCTGCCGCGAACTGGAGTTCGGCGAGACCTACATCAACCGCGAGCACTTCGAGGCTATCCAGGGCTTCCATGCCGGCGTCAAGAAGAGTGGCATCGGCGGTGCCGACGGCAAGCACGGCGTCGAGGAATACCTCGTCACCCACGTCACCTATCTCGACACCTACGAGGATATGTAATCAAGCGGCATAAAAATTTCACGGCCGCTCATGAAAAAATATAAGCGCCTCGTGAAAAAATATAAGCCGCTCGTGAAAAAATATAAGCCGCTCGTAAAAACGTCACGGCCGCTCGTGAAATAATCCTCGCGCGCGTATAGAGTAGGCTAACCGAAAAACATCCCACCCATCTCGCCCATCCCGCCCCTAACATAGGAGCGACATGGGTGAGATGGGTGGGATATTTTCTGATTATCACTACCATAGTGTATTAGCAAGACAAAATGAGAGCCATGAGACAAATTGAGAAAGCGTCCCCCCTATGGTTGTCATAACGCAAAATAACCCCACACTCGTCACACTCGTCACACCCACGCTGGGTGTGGGAAGTGTGACGAGTGTGGGATGTTTTTCGGTTAGCCTATCATATACGCGCGCACGAGGGACACAGCAGAGCTTTGTAGACCTTTAAACTTGTCTAAGTAGGCGCAAAGCTTCTCATATACGCGTTGGCGCATCTCTTCACGCTTATTGTCTTTTGCAAAGCGAGACATAGCAGGCAATATATGCGCAAAAGAAGTACCAGAGATAGACACAAACCCATTATGGAAGGCTATTTCCATGAAACTCCTCGTCTCTATGGGCTTCAGATTCTCCTCTTCGATAATTTTGTTCAGTTCTTCCTCTTTCTGCTGCTTGATATAGTCTGCCCATGATTCTCCTACATCGCTACCAGACGTTATGTCTTTGATAAACTGCTCTATCAGTTCTCTTTTATTACGAAGATTCGGACTGGCATCAACGAAATCTCTAATCTTGGCTATAACCGTCATATCATTCATGTGGTCATCAGCGTATGTCTGAACCATCTGAAGGATACGATCAATACTGATATCGTCGTGTTTGATAAGTTCTATTTCGAAGACGATATCCTCGTTGACATTTTCTGGGTCAACCTTTTCCTTATCCCTGAATTGGTGATACAGTTCGAGATAGGCGCTTGCATAGTGCTGGCGTTCTTGTTCACCCAACAGCTCTTTGCCCTCGAACTCATCGAAGGTGCTGAGAATGTTGTACAACTTCAGGATATAAGAATACTTCTTGATAAAGTCCTTCTTGGCTTCTTCCGTCATGACATCTGTTCCAACGGGAAGCGGGTATTCCTCACGTAAGGTTTCAACAGTCTCCTTGTAGCCAGGCTGACGCTTGCCGTTTGCGTCCTCATACCCTTCGTGATAGTATTCATCAAAGGTCTTTAACAGAACCACGCCATTTGCCTCAGAATTACCAAACAACCCAAGAGCATCGTTTGTGGCCTGCTCCAAATTGCGGAAACATATGATGTTACCACAATTCTTTACGCTATTCAGAATACGGTTTGTTCGACTATAAGCCTGCAGCAGTCCGTGCATCCTCAGATTCTTATCCACCCAAAGCGTATTCAACGTCTTAGCATCGAAACCTGTCAGGAACATGTTTACGACTATCAGCAAGTCAAGTTCGCGATTCTTCATTCGCTTGCTCACGTCCTTATAGAAACTCTGGAAACCATTCGCCGAGAGATCGAACTTGCAACCGAACTCACGATTGTAATCATCGATACACTCCTGTAAAGCGTCCTTATCCGTCTGTGAGAGTGTTGAGGTGTCCTCTGGATTCTCATCTATCAGTTCACCGTCCAATGGGTCAGCTTCATTAGCCCCATAGCTATATATCATGGCCACTTTCAGCCTATCTGCCTCAGGCAAATCTGCCATCTGCCGTTTAAACTCGCTATAGTAGAGTTTGGCAGCATCAATACTGGCTGTTGCAAAGATAGAGTTAAAGCCATGCAGTCGTTGGTCTTTCACCTGATAGGTGCTGTTGCGCTTGGTCTTTTTCGCAAAGTTCTTGATAATATATGTGACGATGTTACTGATATATCTTGGATCACGCATGATTCGCTCTCTGTCGATGTCTTCTACTGCTTCGTCCTCTATACCTTCTTTTTCACGCATCGTTCGCACATACTCCAAATGGAAAGGCAACACGTTCTGGTCACTAATAGCATTAATAATAGTATAGGTATGCAGACGCTCGCCAAACACCTGTTTAGTTGTCATAAGATTAGCCTTTCCTGTCGTATTGGCATTATCTGAGAAGATGGGGGTTCCTGTAAAGCCAAAGATATAGTACTTCTTGAACTTCTTCGTTATGGCCGTATGCATCTCGCCAAACTGACTACGATGACACTCGTCGAATATCATCACTACATGCTGGTTGTACACATCCATATTTTTGTTACGCTTCACAAGTATGGAAAGCTTCTGGATTGTGGTAATGATAATATGACAGGTTGGATCATTCAACTGTCGTTCCAATATGGTCACATTAGTGTTGCTATTTGCGGCATCTTTTTGGAAATTGTCATACTCTCGCATGGTCTGATAGTCCAGGTCCTTGCGGTCCACCACAAATAAAACCTTATCTATATATGGCAGTTTGCTGGCCAGTAATGACGTCTTAAACGAAGTCAGTGTTTTACCAGAACCTGTCGTGTGCCATATATAGCCTCCAGCCTCAATACTGCCAAACAGTTTATTGTTATACGCTACGTTGATGCGCTTCAGAATATTCTCTGTCGCAGCAATCTGATAGGGTCGCATCGCCAACAACTGATTATCTACGGTAAACACACAGAAGCGGGTCAGGATATTCAGTATGGTATGCTTGGCAAAGAAGGTTTTGGTAAAGTCTTCCAGCATCATGATACGCTTGTTACGGGCATCCGTCCACCAAGAAGTAAACTCAAACGAATTGCTCACCACCTGTCCTTTCTTGGCACGCTCATCTTCTTCCTTCAAATGAAGGTCACGTGTGGTGTTGCTGTAGTACTTCGTATAGGTGCCGTTGCTGATGACGTAGATCTGCACATACTCAAACAGTCCGCTGTCGGCCCACATCGACTCACGGTTGTATCGCTTAATCTGGTTGAAGGCTTCGCGGATGTCAACGCCCGGCTTCTTCAGTTCCACATGCACTAACGGCAGACCGTTCACCAGTATGGTCACATCATAGCGATTCGCAGCCTTGCCGCCCGTCGACGTATATTGGCGCATCACCTGTAGGCGGTTTTGGTGGATGTCCTGCTTGTCTATCAGCATGATGTTCTTCATGTCGCCATTGTCGAACGTGAAGTTGAATCGCGGGTCTTCCTGTATCACGCGAGTCTTCTCCACGATGCCGCTGTTAGGCTTGGCGATGCAGGTCGTGAAAAAGCGCTTCCACTCGCCGTCAGCGAAACTCACGCCGTTCAGCAGTTCCAGTTGTCGGCGCAGGTTGCTGATAAGCTCTGCCTCCGTGCTGACAGGCAGAAGTTCGTACTCCTGCGTCCCTAACTGAGCCACAAATTGGTCTTCCAGATTCCGTTCACTCATGTAGGGAGCCTCAGCAGCGAATATTCCGTTTTCAAACTCAGCAACAACGGTGCTCTCGTCGTTCTCAGAAATCAGGTCGTAGTATGCCATAGTTTTATTCGATGATTAAATATTTCTTCTTTTTGTTTGCTTATTAAGAAAATATGTTTATCTTTGCAGCCTAATCAAACATTTAGAAGATATGACTGCAATAGAATTAAATACGATGAACACAGAACTTTGGCAGAGCATAGGTGCCATTGCTGATAGTGAATCGCTGATGAAGCGGCTTACCCGATTTGCCAAGAAACTGGTGAAAGAGAAGAATGACCCCACTTTGATGACTGAAGAGGAGTTCTTTGCTAAGATTGAACGAGCAGAAAAGCAACAGGGCAAGAGCTTTGCAAGTGTTGACGAGCTTGACAAATATATACGTAGTTTATGAGCCAATATAAGGTTATCATCAAGGAGGAGGCACAAGAAGACTTGAGAAGATTGCTTCATAGCGAGCCTAAAGTATACAAAAAAGCTATGAAGTTTATTGGTGAACTTTATGAGCATCCCAAAACGGGGTTGGGGCATCCAGAGCCATTGAAAGGTAAGCCTGAAGGCCGATGGAGCCGCGAGATAACTAAAAAACACAGGCTTGTTTATCGTATCTTTGAAACGGAAGTCCATGTTGATGTTCTCTCCGCCTATGGCCATTATGGGAATAAGTAGTTTCATCATCTTATTCAAACGTCAACAGTTTATTCCTGTAATATTCATATTGTTTCTCGCGCTGCGCTAACTGCGCCTCCAAGTTCTGAATGCTCGCCTCGAAGGTGTCGAGGATAGAGACAATACGTTGTTGTTCGATGATTGAAGGGATAGGAATGTTAACCTTAAGTAAATCAGCAACTTTTAGATGAGGTACAGAGCCTCTTGATATCTTAGGCTCATATTGTTTCTTAATGTAATTCGCATAAAGGCATTGCATTACATAATCAGGCAAAATGTCACTTATAAACTTTATGGCATACAAAGTTTCACTAATAGCCCAATCATGATTATAGTCTTTTATAATGGCCATTCTTCCTACAGTTCCACAACCAGTACTTGCAAATAGCAACAACCCCTTTTCAAGGCATGCTCTTTTATTTATTATTGAAATGGCTGCTGCATCAATCTTGTCAGTATTATCTGATATGTTTATCTGATTATTGTATATGTCTTTGCCTGTAATATACGGAAACTCTGCGGTAGAAGTATTTAGCTTGAAATTCTGACGTGGATTTAATCCGGTTTTTAGAGATCTCTTTATTTCATCTATAGATTTCCACTCCACACCATCTTTTCCTTCAATGTCAAGTAGTTGATCACGATAATACTCATATTGTTTGCGACGCAGAGCGATTTGCTCTTTCAGATTCTCGATGGAAGAAGTGAATGTATCGAGGATGTCCACTACTCGCTGTTGCTCAGAAAGGGAGGGAATGGGGATTCGTATCTTACCAAATCTTGCTTTTGAAATATTGAACCTTGTTACACCACTCGCAGATTTTGCTATTTCTTTTCTGATATTAAATGAGCGTAGAATATGCTTCAAATATCCAAGGTTATATTGCTCTGGCTGATTGAGACGAATGCCAAAGCAAAAGCTGTTCATATAATAATCATCATTCAACTCATCTGTAACAACACAAGACATTCCTGCTTCTTCAGGAGTCTCAGATGAGCCTGTAAAGAGTATGTCCCCCTTTTGAATCCTATTTTGTCTTTCGCCTTTATTAATCCTGACAACTCCAGTAGTTGATACATCAAGGGATGGATTTGTAAAAACATTCATATAGGTAATGAATTTTGCATTACCATCTACAAAATCATCTTTTGTTTTACCTGTTAAGCCTCCAAAGTATGGGCCTAAATCTTCTATTGGCTTCCATTCCACCATACTTACTCTCCTAATTCTTTAATGAATGTGTCAATCTTTGCATTCAATTCATTCCCCTCTGCAATCAGAGTTTCAAGTGTAGCATTAACCTCAGTAATGTTGATAACCTCGCGAATGTCTTCCTGCTCAACATACGAAGAAATACTAAGGTTGCAATCATTAGCAAGTATATCCTTATTATTCACCAACTTCGATTTGTAGTCTACATCAGCTCTGCCCACATACGTATTAAATATGGTGTCAATGTTCTCATCAGTCAGTTTATTCTTGTTGCCGTCCTTAATGCACTCCGCACTGGCATCAATAAATAGTACGTTGTTATCAGCCTTACTTTTTTTCAAAACTATAATACAAGTGGCAATTCCAACACCAAAGAATAAATTCGCAGGCAACTGAATAACACAATCTACAAAATTGTTTTCAACAAGATACTGGCGAATCTTCTGCTCTGCACCACCACGATAGAGCACACCAGGGAATTCTACTATTACAGCAATACCCGTTGTAGCCAGATGGTGAAGCATGTGCATAGTGAAAGCAAGGTCAGCTTTCGTCTTAGGAGCCAACACACCAGCAGGACTATAACGATCATCATTTATCAATAGAGGATTGCTGTCTCCTGCCCAATGGGTAGAATAAGGTGGATTGCTGACGATGGCATCAAAAGGTTGGTCTGCCAAATGCTTAGGATCTGTAAGTGTATCACCCAACTGAATATCGAACTTGTCGAATGGTACATGGTGCAGGAACATATTGATGCGACACAGGTTATAAGTCGTGATGTTAATCTCCTGACCAAAGAATGATACCATTTTTGCTTTCTCAGGTCCGAGTACCTTCGCAAACTTCAATAATAAAGAACCAGAACCACAAGCAGGGTCATACACTCTGTTGATTCTGCCTTTGCTGGTACAAGCAATGCGAGCCAAGAGTTCTGCAACTTCCTGAGGTGTGAAGAACTCACCACCGCTCTTACCTGCATTGCTAGCATACATGGTCATCAGGAACTCGTAGGCATCACCAAAAGCATCAATCCTTGCATCCTGCAAATCGCCACCAAGATTCATGGCACCAATTTTCTGCATCAGTTTTGTCAGCAGTTCGTTGCGCTTGCTGATCGTGGCTCCAAGTTTGGGGCTGTTCACATCAATATCGCTGAACAAGCCCTTCATATCAGGCTCACTCTCTGTACCCATAGCACTACCCTCAATATTCTTAAAGATACGGGCCAGCGTCTCGTTCAGGTTATCATCATTCTCCGCTCTTGCAGCAACGTTCTTGAAAAGTTCAGATGGATAGATAAAGTAACCTTTCTCGCTGATGGTTTGATTACGAGCTGCATCGTCAACATCCTCATCAGCAATCTTTGCATACTCAAAATCCTCGTTGCCAGCCTCAGCCTCAAATGCTTGTAAGTGGGCTGCAAGGTCTTCTGAAATAAAACGATAAAATAGGAATCCAAGCACATAGTTCTTGAAGTCCCAGCCATCTACACTACCACGCAAATCGTTAGCTATCTGCCAGATGGTCTTGTGCAGTTCAGCGCGTTCATTTAGGTTTGCCATATTACGATAGTTTTAGGCAGCACACTTGTTATCGGCATTTTATAGGCTTCCCAAACCAAGACCTCCAGACATGGAAAAAGCGTAGAACACGCTACTTACCCATATCTGGAGGCCCTAGGAAAGCCTATATAACCTGATAAGTTGTGCCTACGCTATCGCATAGGCATCAATCTTGTCATTTGGTTATATAAATATCTTGTGAATTTCCTAGGTTCCCAGATATTACCAACAACATTAATGCTGTATGATTATTCCACGAAAGTCATACCGGCACCTTCGCTAAGGCTCATTGCCGATACCTGCTGCAAAGATACAAATAATTTGGGAAATAAAGATGATTACAGAAATAAAAATTCTCGCGTCGCGAAAAATATTTTTCACGACGCGAGAATTTTATTTCACAACGGAAGAACAATTTAGTTTTTTCGGCGATTAAAGATATCATAGTCTTTGTTGTAGGCTGGGGATTGGATTGACAACAGGTTGAGCACGGAGTGGAAGATGAAATGCTGCTCCAGTACTGCCGGCAGTTCGTCAGCAGACTTATACGTCCTGAAACCATCTGAGACCCACACCAAGAACGGTATCTCATACTGCACTTTCGGCGCCAGTCGCATCGGCAGACCATGCATAAACATTTTGTTCTCACCCAGTGATTCACCGTGATCGGAGATAAAAATCATCGCACTCTTCCATTCCGTCATATCACGCAGGGTATTGATGAGACTGTCGAGAAGGAAATCAGTGTAACGAATGGTGTTATCGTACGCATTGACCAGCATGCCGATATTCTTCTCGCCCTCCTCAACATTTCTGGCCACAGGCTTATACATTTCAAACTCCTTGGGATACTTATCGGCGTATTTCGGACCGTGACTGGTGCTGGTATGCAGGATGATCAGCACCTTATCCTTCGCGCTCGACTCTATTCGTTCGCGAAGCCCATGAAACAGGATATCGTCGTAGGTATTCGAGGCGCCAGGATACTTTTCGGCCAGTTGGGAATCAGTGAGATACTCGTCGATATGGATGGGTGGCTCTCCCCAGTTGGAAGTGCGCCACGATACGTCAGCACCCGTGCGGAAGGCGTAGTTGGGCAAGAGTTCATAGAGGTCGCCGCTGTCCTTTGGTTCCAGAATCGCCTTCGTTCCTGCTGTGGTATAAGTGGCACAAGCCGTCGTCTCGTACACCTTCAGTCCCTCCTGCTTCGACAACAGAGGATTGGTATCACGCTCGTAGCCATAGAGTTGGAAGTTAGCCTTACGTGCCGACTCGCCGATGACGAGCACCACAACGGCCTTGTCCGTATCCGTAATCTTTCCGTCAGGAAGTTTGATTTCCTCGGCCTTTTCGTCATGCTGGAAACTGAGCACACGTCCTGTATTCACCACGTACGACCAAGGCTGCAGCAGACCTCCCAGTTCAGTATCGTGTTGGGTGACAAACAGCGTCTGTCCGATGTTCATCGCTGCAACGGCGGCGACGATGGCCAACGAACTGCCGCAACAGACACCCAGTTTCTTCGCCTTGTCGTAGCGAACTGGCCACAGCAGACAAAACAGCGCAGGCAGCAGGCCAAAGCCAATAATTGAAAGCCACATCGGCCAACTGAAGAATCCTGAAGCTTCTGAGTATCGGGTGTTGAAGACGTTCTCAATAGTGGTAGCGTCGATCATCACGCTGTAGGTGTAGATGAAATACACGGCCGTCGCGTTGATGACGGACAGAATTGCCAACAGGATGCGTCCCACGATCCTCATCAGCCACATCACGAGGTAGGTCATCATGAAGTTGAGTGCCAGCATGATGATGACCAGTGATGTCAGCAGGAAGATCTTCCCACCCGTCGATTCATTGGTATTCTGAGCCACATAATTGAAGAAAGGTATGTTGTAAAGCAACAACGTGCCTATGCTCACGATACTTGAAAAGGTAAAAAGCGATATCTGTTTCATGTGGCAAAGTTACACTATTTTTTCTGATGGGGTTCAGAAGTCGGTGAGTTCGCTGTTCTTCAGTTTCAGCTTGTTGTTGGCGGGGGTTTCAAGTCCTTCGTAGACGATGCGGATCATGGCCATGTCGCGGATGAAGTCGACAGAGCCTACTTCGAGCTTGATGACCTTCACGCCCAGACGCTTCTCGAGGTCGGCCTTCAGTTCGTCGCGCCGCTCAGGGACTATCAGTTCCATGCGGTCGTACTGGACGTACTTCGTGGGCTTGGTCTTCAGGCTGTGCTCAAAAGACCAGACGGCGACGACGACAATGATGTTGGTGAGAATCAGCTCCAGCATAGGCACCCCCTCGGCGATGGCATTGACCAGGGAAAGGGCGATGATGATGAAGAGGTAAGTCATCTCGCGCACAGGCATGGCATCGGTACGGTAGCGCATGATGGAGAAGATGCCGAAGAGTCCGATGCCGATACCCATAGATGTCTTGCCCTTCATATCTTCAAGGACGAAGACCATGAAGAAGACGATGAAGAAGATGGCAATGGAGATGAGCATGAAGGTGAAACAGAACTCGCGGTGCTTACTCTTCTTGTAATACAGGCGGAAGACGATGAACCACGTTACTACTAAACTGATGAGCAGTCGCACCAGCATCTGGGCAAAGCTCGGGGATAAAGTCAGAAAGTCAAGCATATTTACGATTTTTAAATTTACGATTTACTATTTATTTACGATTTACTATTTATTTACGATTTACAGAGTTTGATGATTCAGCAGTCGTTCGATGTCATTGACCTTGGGCTTCATGCGGTTGCAGTGCAGGTTGGGGTTGGTGAGTGCAGAGCCGATGACGTACTTCGAGAAGCCGTGGGGTTTGATACGAAGGTCGCGGAGCATGTGGAGAATGGGCGACGGCTGCAGGCCGTCACGCTTCAGCTCGATGATGACGATGTCGTCCATAGCACGCCGCCTGCCCGTAGCGACGTTGCAGAAGCGCAGGTTGGTGTCGATGGTCAGCCGCTCGGTCTTGGCCTTGTTGACCAGTGTAATGCGGTCGAAGCGGTTCTCCAACTGTCGGCAGAGCGTCTGCGGGTCGTAGCGCAGATACTGCTGGAGGAATTCTCCGTAACAATCGGCTTGCAGGTCGAAGCGTGCTGAGTCGTCAGGGTTGAAGTCGTCGAGCGCCACCCGCTTTTTCTTCGTCCTTCCGCGATTGTTCTTGGTTTTCACTTCAAGGAAGTTCAGGTGCGAGTCGACATAGGAGCGCACGCGTAGCTTCTGCCGGTTGGTGTGTCCCGTCTCGTGGACGGTGTACATATTACAATCCGGAGTGTCAAAGTAGACGGTGAAGTAGGCAGCAATGCGCTGACCGTCAATCGCCTGCGCAAAGTAGTCGTGCTGTGCCATCGCCAACAGGCGTTCGAGCATCAGCCGCGTGGTGACGAACTTCGTGTCCGTCCGATTCATCAGGCGTATGCCACTCATCTCGTCGAGGGTGATGGGGTCAAACTGTTTGAGTATTTCTTGCATTGTTTTTGGTTGTCGTTGATGGTGCAAATTTAGTTATATTGTCTGATTCTTGCAAAATAATTCAGCGAAAAGGCCTGCTGGTTCAGCAAACCGCTCATTTAATCTTCGGTTTCAGCTCGTCGGGCGAGTCGTTGGTAAACATATTGACGGGCGGCGCCTGTTTCGTAAAGAAGTCAGCGACGACGGCGGGCGTCAACTTCAGTGTCGGACTGAAATCGCTACTCTGCATATAGCGGAGGATGGCCTGACGCATCTGGCGGGCCACGGGGCGACTGTCAAGACGATCCGTAATGTCCATCGTTGTCATGAGCAGACGGCCCTTCCCCACCCGAGCCTCAACGAGCATGCCTAACTTGCGCGAGACGTGCCAGGTGTCGATGGGCTGTATGGGCGACTGGTAGTCCTTTGGCAGTTCGCGGAGATTCATCACCTGAGCGCGGTTCAGCAGTTCCCACCAGTTGAGGTTCGACCAGTCGTCGGTGGGGAAGTCGTACTTGAACAGCGGGTGCGACTTGTCGATATAGGCACCTGTGGTGTGCGGCGGCCGCATCTTGAACCATGAGGTGTTCCAGAAGACAGGCAGGTATGTCTGCTTGACGTCGCTGCCTAACGTCACCTTGCCGGCAGCCGTCAGCAGCACGGTCTTGCCTTGTTGCAGGGCTTTGAGGGCAGCCTTGTAGTCATCGGTAATGACAAGGGCGCTTCCACCCTCGGCATTTCTCATCTCTAACTTCTCATTGCTCATTTCCTCAGGATAGACCCAGAAGTCCCAATGGTTCTTCCAGTTCTTGTCGTCGAGCTGGACGGTGAGCGTCAGTTTCTGGGGAGCATTGATACCGCTGAGCGGCAGTGTGACCACGCCCAAGGGGGTGTTCTTGCCTACAGGCAGATCTGCAGACGAGAGCGAGCCGCTACTCACGACACGGGCACTATCGTCGGTAATGGTATAGACGGTGTGCAGCCCTGTGACCTTAGTAGAATAGGCGTTGTAGGCTTCGACGGGCACGCGGAGCGTGTCGGCACTGGTATAGACGAAGCGCGGGAAACGGGCCAGGGGCACGAGGATAGAGCAGAACTGGCGCCAGTCGGCGGCGGTACAGTAGCCCTTCTCACGCCAGAACACATTGAGCGGTCCTACGAGGGCTGTGCCCTGTCCGCTGTAGTCGTTCAGTCCCAAGAGCTGGAAGCCGGCATAGTCGCGGGTGCGCAGGTTACGCTCAATCTCGTATTTATAGCAGAGCACCTGCAGGCGTCCACTGGCCATGAGGAACTTCTCAGCCATCAGCTCCATGCCATTGTCACGCAACAGGTCGCGGAAGATTTCGAAATTACGGGCTTTATAGGCACCGTTATACTGTGTTATCTCCTTGAAGTCGGGGAAAGCGCACCACTGCCCCTGCTCGTGAGCGACGATGGGCGTCTGGTTGGGCACCGTGTCCTTATAGTTTCTGGGAAACGCGATGCCGCTATAGTAATCGTTGTCGGACGATGGTGCCGAACGGTTCCACTCATCCAATCCTCGGGCACCACCCTTGACGTGATACTCCGAACCGCCGTCCCAAGCCCAACCGCCGCCGACGCTGGCGCCACAGTAGAGCTTCGTACTATCGTACTTCTTCATCGACGCCACCCATTCATTACAATAGTTCACCCAGTCACCGGCAGGCTCGTTGCCGGCAGCCATCATCACGAACGAGGGATGGTGGCCGTATTCGTCGATAATACGGAGCGACTCCTCACGCAGATACTCATCAATCTTCATGCCACGACGCAACTTCACTCCGTGGTTAGGCCACGACGGTCCCTCCACCTGCAGGTAGAATCCCAAGCGGTCGGCAGCAGCAAAGGCGGCCTCTGGCGGACAATAGCTGTGGAAACGCATGTGGTTCAATCCATATTCCTTGCACTTCATAATTACGCGTTCCCACTCTTTCTCGTCCATCGGTGGATAGCCTGTCTCAGGGAAACAGCAGTTTTCCACTGTGCCTCGCAGGAAGAGCGGACGACCATTGATGTACAGTTGCCGCCCCTTAACACTGATTTCACGCAGGCCGAAAGTGACGGGCACGTTCCAACCGTCGTACTCCAAAACCTGCGTATAGAGCCGCGGCGTGAACTCGTCCCACAGCTCGGCTTTGGGATCGAATACGACACGATAGTTTCGCTCATTGATGGTGATGTCTACATAGTGTTTTTTCAGATGAGGTATCACCCGCTTGCGCCAGATGGTGATGCCAGCCTGCAGCTCGATACGTCCGACGACGCCATTCCAGTTGCCCTGTGTCTGGTCAGTGACGCTGTGAGAGTCCTGACCGACGCAGACGTTCTCGATACCATTGTAGACACGCAGTTCTATCTCGTTCTGCTCACCTGGTTTCAGATATTCTGTAACATCATAGCGATGAGGCGTCGAAAGCGACAAATGTCGTCCTATCTCATGGCCGTTGACGTAGGCCTTGGTCTCAATATGCGGACGTTCCAGAAAAAGCGTCACCCGCTGGCCACGCCAATTCCGAGGGATATAAACCTTGCGGCGGTACCACGCTGGACCTACATAGTGGTGTTCGGGCGTCAGGAAGAAGGGGAACTTCATCTGGCCCTCCACGCGGTACTTCTCCATATAAGGATTGAAGTAGTACGACGAGTCGTAGAGCGAGCCTGTCCACTGGGTATTCACTGAGACAGGCGTACCTCGGCCATTGGTCAGCATCGAACCTGGCAACATGACATAGTCGTTATAGGCAGCGGGCTTGCCATCGTTGATAGCAAAGTCCCAACTTCCCTCCAACGAGATGACATCCTGGGCATAACTGCTCAAGCCGCATAAGACACAGAGGGCACAGAGGATTCTTCTCATACTATTTACACTTTAGGATTTCCAATTTCATAACTTGTTCACCCGTCGTCTTGTCTGCCTCACGGGGCAGATAGATAGGGGCATCGGGCTGCAGGGGCAGAATACGTAATTCCAGCTCAGTCACCTTTTCGGAGAGTCGCCACAAACCATAGAGAAACGGACGGCCATAGTAGAAGTTGTCGGCTATCAGGCGGCCATCAGCATAAAGACGAGCACAGTCGCCGCGGTAGGTGATGGATAACGTGCCTCCAGCTCCTCCCGAACAGGCAGGGAGCTTGATTTTGTAGACAGCGGCTTGCTGCCAGTCGGTTTCTGATGGAGCCTCGGCGACTTTGGCCTTGCCCTTGACGATCTGACGCAGAGGGCCAGCTTCCTTTACTTTTTCAAAGGCAACAGTCTGTGAGACAGAGGTTTTTTGCTTATCGAGGAACAAGTTCTCAGCTTCCTGCTGGGTCAGCAGATAAATGCTCTCGCCTTGCGATCGCTTGTAGACAGGCTTTGCCGTACCACGAGGTTTGACGTTCTTGAGCGTTTTACCGTCCTGCATAGCAATGGTAGTAGGAATACCAGCAATCTGCATCATATAGATCTTACCATCACGCTTGGCCACCAATTGGGCAGTCGCATAACGTATACCGTCGACATTGATGGGGAAGACGGCCATAGTTCCGGCAGGAATCGATATCTTGGGCAGCTTCACGCCGCAGGCAGAAAGTTCGACGTCCTTCTTAGTCGTGAGGTTCTGCAAACGTTCGTAGTTGTTGATGAAGATGAAGCCACGATTGTCTTTTGAGCGTATGGCCCAACGCAACTGGCTGTCGTCGCCTTTCTTCAGATCCTGCGGTGTAGGGAATGTAGACTCCATCGGTGCCAGCAGTTCACCATAGTCATGCATAAAGAGGTGCAACGGACGCAGCCGGTAGTACTGCGGATTAATCTGTCCAAACTCACCGAGCGGAGCCTGAAAATCATAGGTCATAACAGGCAGGTCGTTGTTGGCTGTGCCTGGCGAAGTCTGCACTTCGTTCAATGTATGTAGCCGTCCCTCTGGATTGGTTCCGCCGTGATACATATAATAGCCAAGAAGATTGCTGCCAGAGCCCAACTTGACGAGTGCCATTGAGTAAGTATCATCAGTATAGATATAAGGACGACGGTGATAGGCTGTAGCCATACCTCCACCCAGTTCGCAGGTGAAGTAAGGGTACTGCTCATCACCTTTGTTGATTTTAGCGTCCTGCTTGCCTAAAAGGTCGGTGCCTATAGCCGTTGACGAACGGAAGCCTTTGAAGTTAAAAGCCTTGTAATAATTGCCACAGGTCTCAGTCACCTCTTTATCCCAGAAGCCGTCAGCATAGTCGCCATAGAGGGGCAGCATCTCGCCGAAAGGTACAGGTGTCCGCAATTCAGGCCATCCTGTGCGGGTGTAGAAAGGCAAGTCGAAACCTGTTTGCAAAGCTATCTTCTTGAGCGCCATCAGATACTCGCCACGTCCCCGGTACTCATTGTCAAACTGCGCAGCGATGACTGGTCCACCGTCCTTCCATTGCAGGCCTTGAACCTGAGTAAAAATCTGACGATAGAGTTTCTCGACTAAATCGAGAAATACGAGGTTCGACTCGCGCAACTTGCAGCCCTTTGTAAAAGCCCAATCGGGTATGCCACCATTGCGCACCTCACCATGGCAGAAAGGACCGAGACGCAGTACAACGGGCAGCTCCTGTTGCTTACACACTTCCAGAAACCGGCGTAGCGAGCGTTGCCCATCCCATCGGAAGACGCCCTCCTCCTCTTCGATATGGTTCCAGAATACATATGTAGCGATGATGGTCACCCCACCCTCTTTCATCTTCCTGACCTCCTGCTGCCACTCGTCGGCAGGAATACGCGAATAATGAATCTCGCCCATAACTGGGCAGACACGCCGACCGTCAATCATAAGACTATGACAGTCCCAAGAGATTTCGGGCACCTTCTGTGCAGCAGCCATGAAGCAAAGCTGCAAAAGAGCTGCCAGTATCGTTGCCTTTCTCATCATTTTCTATGGTTAATATCCAATTTCTCTACCTCGGCATAATAACGTGCAGCTTTCTCATAATCGCCCATACCGTCGTAGCCAAGAGCCAACATATAATAGCAATGGATGCGGTTTTTCACATCGAGCGAATCATCCCAGATGAGCAGGTCGGGCAGCGACACTGCGAAATAGTCCATGGTCTGCTTTTCAAAGACATGCTGTTTGCCATAGTTGATGAGCTTATAGAATCGTCCGTGCGCCTCATCCTCACGTCCCAGTTTCAGCAGGGCCAGTCCTTGAAAGTATATCTTTTCCGGCTTGGCATCGTTATAGTACATCGCTGCAGCAGGTTCCTGCGGTCCTTTTGTGGCTTGTTCCCAACAGTCACGCGCCTTGTCCGCCTCTCCCTTTGCATCGTAGGCAATGCCAAGATAGTAATAGAAATCGTTCTCCTGAGCACCATAGAGTTTGCCCTCGCCAAGATGCTGCGGATACTCCAGGCACTGCTGCAACAGCTGGATAGCCTTCTCGTATGCCTTCACGGCAATGGCTTGCTTCGCCAGTTCTACCCGGCACATCTGGTACTGCGCTGGCACCTTGCCTTCGCCGCCTTCCCAGGGATGGAACTGATGTGCGTCAAGTTCTGTCATCGCCTCCTCATAACGGCCAAGCTGGTTGAGCAGGGTTATCTCCTCGAGTACAAGGTCATCACGCTGCCGGATGAGTTGCGGATATTGCCGCAGGAAGTCGAGGCGTTCCTGATGCGGACGCTGGAGCCGCTTGTACAACTGGTCGAGCTCCATGAGAATGCGGCTATCGGTCTCGTCAAGGTGGAATGCCTTCTCCATATATTCCAATGCCTCATCTTGCAGATGCTGCTTATTGAAGCGGACGAGGGCAAGATTGCGCCATACGGTGGGGAACTGCGGATTAAGCTGAGCAGCCAGTTCCCAGTTCTCGACAGCCACATCGTATTGCCGCTTGTCATAGAAGAGGCAACCTAAGTAATACGGTGCGCGTGCTCCGTCGGGATTCAGCCACTTGGCCGACTCCAGGACCAGCACATCTTCCAGACGATTGGGGAAGCAGTAGTCTGGTGCTATAGCCTCTGCCTGTTTGTAACAGGCTTTCGCCTCGTCTTGCTTGCCCTGCATCGACTTGGCATAGCCTATATAATAATAGGTGAGCGGATGCTGTTCCGTTGGCATCTGCAGAATGTCGATGCACGCCTGCCACAATCCCGCCTGGGCATAGTCAAGAGCCAGTTCGTGGTAATTATACACATTGTCGTGCATCAATTCCTTGAGGTGCTCCTGTTGATGCGCCTCGTACATACATCCGTAGTTAAAGCGGTCCAGTTTCAGCGATTCCCGTATCCATGCCTGTGCCTCGTCCTGACGTCCCAATAGTCGCAGAACGGCTGCTTTCAGCGCACGGGCCTTATGGTTGCAACTGTTGAAGACGAGACTGCGGTTCAACTCGTCCAAAGCCTCGTCGTAACGCTTCTGACTAACGCTGATACAAGCAGCCTCAAAGTAGCCAGCATCGGCCCATGCCTTGTTCCAAGTAGATTTCCAGAACAATTCATAAGCTTCCTGCTGCCGGTATTGGTACTTCAGACAGAGGGCGAGATAGAAGAGGGCCTCACCATCATAGGGATTCGGATTGCGCTTCTGCCATATCCTGACGGCCTTCCGCAGATAGGGTTCAGCCTTGTCGAAACGACCGCGACGCAGATACCACAGTCCCGTCTGATTCAGACAGCGCACGTCATTGGGGTCGCGCCGAAGTGCTTCCTCATAGTAGTCGAGGGCCGACCACGTCGCGTGGCGATACTGTTCCAAATGGAGTCCCGTCAGGTAAAGCTGATCGTTGGTCTTCGTATCCTCGGGCGACAGCGCGGCTTCGGCAGCGTCGGGAATGGGACGTATCTCGTCGTCTTCGGCCATCCAGAACAGCTTTCCTACCTGCAGCAACAGGTCGGCAAGCGTAGCTCCCTGAACGTCGACCGTCTGCTGGAAGACTTCCTCTGGCGACAGGGTCACTGCACGGTTAAAATATTCTTGGCCGTTCTTATTTCGCAACATGATGCCAACGTCCTGCTTCGACGTTGCCAGCACCTTGACGGTGACCTTACCGTCTCCGGCATCCTCGATATTCAGGATAAAGTCTTTCGACGCCTGCTTCACAACACCCAACTCACGATAGGGCATAAAATACTGCACGAACTGCTTCTCCTCGTAAGGCATAAGCCACGTGAAGTCGGGCTGGTTCTCGGTATAGACGCCAGCCATCAGTTCGATATAGGGACGGAAGCCGGCGTTGGTAATTCCGACGGTGGAACCGTCGGACGCGCTAATCTCGTCGGTGAGGTTGCGGTCCCAAGCGCGCCCGAAGTCACCATTTCCCCACGTCCACTGCTTCTTGCCTGGTGAGAAATGGTGGCTGGCCACGTGCAACATACCGCCCTTGGTATCGTTCTCGTAGCCACCCTCGAAATCGTACTTTGAATTGACGGCCATATAGCTTGTCGGCACATAGATATTACGGTAGTTGGAGATGTCAACACCTGCCGAATAGTCCATCTTGTAATAAGTACCCGTTGCGATGGGGAACGACGAGACAGCACGCTTGCCGTGATCGAACACCGCATTTACATCGGGCGGAAACACACTCTGATAGGCATCGTTCACCTCAACGGCAGGATTCGCCCACCACAGGAAAGTCTGCGGCAGAGGGGTGCGGTTGCTCACGCGTCCCTGTATTTCAAGATAGGCACAGCCGGGCCTGAGCGTGAAACCTGCAGCACCTTTCTGATGGAACATCCGTTCCATCTCGTTCACCCACACCGTCACAGAGCCGTCTTCGTTTTCGACGATGTCGCAATCGACGGGCAAATAGGTTGAGGGGCGGTGGTGCTGCGGCCAGTTGAACTCTATGCCACCGCTTATCCAAGGTCCCGTCAGACCGACAAGTGCCGGCTTGACAACGTGGTTGTAGTAGACGAAGTGGCGCTGCTTAATCTTGTCGTAAGCCATTTGGATGCGACCGCCCAACTCAGGCATCACCATCACCTTCAGGTATTCGTTCTCTAAAAAGACAACCTTCCACTCGTGCGGTGTCGGCTCGTCGGCTATCGACTCAATGACGGGATAGGGGTACACCACCCCACTCGACCCTTGGTACACACGCTTCTCAAGAAATATCGGATTCTTCTCTGCTTTTCCTATCTCATAGGTTGGTATCGTCACCAACTCTCTCCAAGCTTTTACCATAATATCGTTATTTTACCAGTTCTTTTTCCAGTTCTTCAAGACTCTTACCCTTCGTCTCGGGACAACGGCGGAACAGGAAGACAAAGCAACAGATGCAAATGCCGCTATAAATCCAGAAAGAGCCACTTGAGCCCAAGGCTGCATTCATCGACGGGAAGGAGAACGTCAGCGTGCAACAGCCTACCCAGAGGGCGAAGGTACAGGTAGCCATCGCGACACCGCGGATACGGTTGGGGAAGATTTCTGCCAGGAGCGTCCAGGTGACAGGCCCCAGCGTCATGGCATAGACCGAGATGGCTGCTACAACGAGTACCACCATCATCACGCCCTTCACTTCGAAGAAGTAACAGGTGCCCAACGTCAGGTAAATCAGTCCCAGCCCGCCGGCACCGAGGAGCATCAGAGTACGCCGGCCCCACTTCTCGATGGTGTAGAGTGCTACAAACGTAAACAGGACGTTGGCAATACCGGTAATCACAATATTGATGAACATACCGTCGACATCGAAACCGGCACCGACGAAAATCTCCTGCGCATAATTGAAGATGACATTCGTGCCACACCACTGCTGGAACACGGCTATCACCAAGCCCAACAGCAACACACGCCCGTACTGCCGCTGAAACAATTCCTTCAGACGTCCCTCTTGCCCCGCATGCTGCGACGTCGTCGCTGCTCTGAACTGCAGGTACACCGGACTCTCGGGAATAAAGAAGCTCATCAACAAAAACAGCGCCGCAGGCAGCGTCTCAGCCCAGAACATCCAGCGCCATCCCCACTCCAGGTTCCACGCCATACTCTCAGCCACGCTGGTATCGCGGGCTAACAGCATATTGACAATCTGCGCCGAAAGGATGCCCAGCACAATAGTCATCTGGTTCAGCGACACCATACGTCCGCGAATCTCGGCAGGACTGACTTCGGCAATATACATCGGTGCCAAGGCCGATGCTACGCCGATGCCCATTCCCCCGACGAAGCGGGCTATATTAAATAAGGTGAAATCGTTAAACAGACCCGTACCAATGGCCGACACGGTGAACAACACGGCCGATGTCATCAGCAGGGGCTTGCGCCCCCAACGGTCGGCAGCGGCTCCCGCAATCATAGCACCTACAAGACAGCCCACCAAGGCTGTCGACATAGCCACTCCCTGCAACAGCGGACTGTCGGCAATGCCAAAATACAACTCATAAAACGGCTTTGCACCGCCAATCACCACCCAGTCGTAACCGAAGAGCAGCCCCCCCATTGCGGACACGCAGCAAATGAAATAGGTAAACCCCTTGCTGTAATGATTCATTGCTTTCTCTTTTTCTCGTATTGACGTAGCTTTCGCAAGCAGTAACGGCGGAAGTCTTTCCAATGGTAATAGGGCGCGCAGTCAGTGCGGATAGGCAGCGTAGCCTCCTGCTCGTTCAGGAGCACCTTGAAGAGCACATCCCTGTCGGCAGGGCTGCTCCTGTAGAAGACGAACTGCACGTTGCCGCCCATCGGGAAGACACTGGAACTCCACCACCCGCGCTTCTCGATTTCGCCGAGATCGGTGGTCTGCAGGTCGTAGCCGTTGATGCCCAAGAGACAAACCAACGGCAGCAGCACGGTGTCGTGACCATAGCGCAGTTGTGCGCCTGGTTGTTTCAGACGGATGCAACTGTCGGCATCGGCAATCATCTGTCTGAGCAGGTGGCGCTGACTGTAGGGATAGTCGCCACCGTTCAGCGGACAGAAGCCATACTGCATATACCACAGCACGTTGTCAATCTGCCACATATTGTAGAAGTCTTTCGCAGTGAACAGCTCCATCAGGTAGGGCTTAAACTCAGGATGGGTATTCTGCAGGAAGAGTCCCATCTTCATCAGATAGTAGTTGAAGAACGATTCGTCGACCAGCTCCTTGACCACGTCGGGATTCTTAAAAAGCTGTTCCATCATCCGGCTGTTGCCCATACGGTTGGCAATATAGGCGTCGTAGGCTTTCTGGGCCTGTGGCGTCAGCTTGCTCTTCCGCAACAGCGGGTCCTGGTGGTTCATATACCACTGTGTGCTCTTCGAGGCGTCCATCGTGATGTTGAGCTTCGGGTTGTGCTGCGCCAGTTCCAGCATGGCTGCCTCCATCGACATGATACAGCGGGGTACGACAGTACTGCGTGCAGCAACGGTAACAGAGTCGGCAAAAACTTCAGGAAACCGTTTGAACATACGGCGGGCTATCATCATGTGCTGCATCTTGCCCAATGCTGTCAGGTCGCCCCAACGGTCTTCGGAGTCCTCCAATATGACGTTCATTTCCTTATACACACGGATTCCCGTCGGCGTCAGTTCGTTGACATCGTTGGCCATAGACATCATCTTATAGGGAATGTCATAACCCGACCGCTTATTGATATAGCGCGAACCGTGACGCCCGTAGTGTGAAATGTAGAAGGGGCGCTTGCCCTTCGGGGCCGGTGTCAGGTTGTCGGGAATACTATCGGGATAAATGTTATAGTTGCAGGAGGCGTAGGCGGGTTTCTGCTTGATGATGTCAAGCACCTGCTGCCCCTGTCCCGCCAGCGCAAACAGCCAGAGACCAACGGCCAATAGCCAGTATCGACTTCTCTTATTCATCATTTCTCTCACGTGCATAGGCATAAAGTTTACGCAAATAGTATCGCTTCACATCCTTCCAGTGGTAGTAGGGCACACAGTCGCTCTCGATAGGCAGCCGGGTCTCGCGTCCGTTCAGCAGCACACGCACCAACGGGTCGGTGTCATTCTTGTCTGTCCGATAGTGAACCATGACAATGCTACCGCCAAGCGGAGCAATGCGGTAGTCAGCCCATCCGAGTGCTTCGAGCGAGTCAAGACAGGCCGTCTGCACGCCATAGCCGTCGAGGTCCAGCAGGCAGGCGAGCGACATCACATTCCTTTCGTGGGTGTAACGGAGGTGGATGACCGGATAGTCGAGTTTCATGATGCTGTCGCCCATGTGTATGAGATTCCACAGGGGTCGGCGCTGCACATAGTGCTGACGACCGCCATTCAGCGTACAACCGCCATAACAAAGATACGCCCAGGCATTGCGGCGCATCCAGAGGCGATGTATGTCTTCTGAGGAGAAGATGTCGTAGAGCGACACTGCGTCTGGTGTCTCCATATACTGTGTGCTGCCTGCAAGGTCGAAGAGCTGACGACTCAGCCCTGCTGCATCAATCCCACTGGCATAGCCGGCATCGTTGAACAACTTCTCCATCAGTGCCTTGTTATCGGGAGCCCAACGGGAAGTGAAGTCGGCATAGGCAGCCTGTGCCAGCGAGTCTTTCCGCAGGTTTTCCAGTTTGTCGTCCTGAGGATTCATCCACGAATGGAAACGGCGCGAAGCGCTGATTTTGCCCTTGAATAACGGCTGACAGGCACGCGAAAACTGCAGGACTGACTCGCCTAACGTAAGCAGACAATGGTTCTGCACAACACTGCGTGCATCAAGATAGCTGTTGTCTTTAAACATATCCGGCACTCGTGTTATCATCTGCTGTGCTATTTCCCTCGCCTGTCGTTTGCCGGCCTCCGTCAGTTCGCCCGTCCTGCCACTGGCGTTCTGGCGCAACTGTGCCACCTGCTGCAGCACGCGCTGCCCCAGCGCAGTCAGCTTCCCTAAGCTGTCGGCCTTTGAGAGTATGGCGAAAGGAGCATCATAGTAATCTGGCCGGTCCAGATAGTAAACCGAGGGTGAGCCGTAGTGGTTGATGTAAAAGGGTTTCTTGCCTCCTGGTGGCGGTGTGTCGTGGGGCGACTTTTCCAGCGTCATGGCATAGCGCATACCAGCCGCCCGCCGCACATTCTCGCGCAATTCGTCGACGACTGTCTGCGCCGTCATGTCCAACGTGGCACAAAAGGCCGACACGACACAGATGATTGACGAGAGTCCTCTCGATGGTTTTATCATATATGTCTTGCTTAAATATGTTTCACAGTTTGACGCTCACTTCACGTCCGTCATAGTCAACGGTCTTCTGCGTGCCGTCGGGCAGTACGACGGTGAACTGACGCTTCGTCAGCATACCCTGGTACTGTCCCTGACGCTGGCCGATAGTCAGCGTGCGTGTCTTGTTGTCCCACGTCATCGGGATGGTGGCGTACTGGCCTTTCTCGTAGTTGTAGTTGTCGCCTTCGTCCTCGTAGAGGGTGAACTGACCGTCGGCACCGGGATAGACGCGCAACTCTAACTGCTGCCACGAACGTTCGCCCACATACTGCATCTCGGGACCGAGGGGCAGGATGCTACCGGCACGGACAAACATGGGGACACGGTCGAGTGACGTCGTCAGTAGAACGTCCTGACCGCCCTTGTAAAGCTTGCCCGTCCAGAAGTCGTACCACTGAGCGCCCTTGGGCAGATATTTCGTGGCTGTCTTTGTCTGAGTAAAGTCTACCGAGGTGCTACCGCTCTTGGTGGCCGTGGCCGTCTTGTTGCTCCATCCGTCGAGTCCCTGTGCGTCATGCTTCGAGCGGTCGACATCCTCCTCTGTGTACTGTGCCTCAACGACGGGGGCGGCCAGGATGCTGCGACCGAAGAGGAACTCGTCGCCCATCTGCCACGTGCGGCGGTCGGCGCTGAAGTCGCTCCACAACGGACGCATATAGCTTTCGCCAGCCGATGTCACCTGCCAGGCGGTACTATATATATAAGGTAGTAAACGGTAGCGCAACTTGATCTGCTTGACGATGGCGTCGTAGACGGGCTCACCCTTCTTGCCGAATTCCCACACCTCACGCGAGCACTCCGTGCCGTGACTGCGGAAGACAGGACAGAACAAGCCGTACTGCATCCAGCGCACGTAGAGTTCCTGGAACTGAGGGTTGCGTGGTGCAGAACCGGAACCACGGGTGTTGTAACGTCCACAGAAGAAACCGCCGATGTCGGTATTGAAGTTAGGACAGCCTGTCAGTGAGTAGTTCAGACCAAGCGGCAACTGCTTCCTCAGCACGTCCCATGACGAGGTGACATCGCCGCTCCAGAGACCCGAGCCGTAACGCTGCTGTCCGGCAAAGGCCGAACGGGTCATAATGAACACACGCTTGTCGCTGGTAGCGCGGCGCTGGCCTTCGTAGACACCACTGACCGTTGCCAACGGGAAGGCGTTGCGGTAGCGGCGCCACGTGCCGTCGCCAGCCTTGTGGTCGTAGTCGCTCTCCTTAGGATAGAAGCAGTCAGGGTCTGTGGAGTCCATCCACCAAGCGTCGGTTCCCTCGTCAAGAAGGGCCTTCAGGTAGCGCCAGTAGATGTCGCGAGCAACGGGACTAAAAGCATCGTAGACACGCACCCCCGACGGATAGTCCCTGCGCGGGGGCCAGAAGGGCAGTCCACTCTGCGGCCATGTCTCGAAGTCGTAGAGCAGCCCTAAGGAGTCGAGTTCGTGATACTGTTTCGTCATCGGACCGAAGCTTGCCCATATTGAAATCATAAAGTGGGCATTCTGACGGTGTACCTCGTCAATCATCTTCCGCCCGTCCTTGAAATCCTCGTTGATGAACGCCATGGCGTTCCACGTATAGTTTGAACCCCAGTACTGCCAGTCCTGGATGATGCCGTCCAGGGGTACTTGTTCCTGACGGTAGCGCTTCACCACGTCGAGCAGCTCGCGCGACGTCTTATATCGCTCCTTCGACTGCCAGTAGCCGTAGGTCCACAGCGGGAACATAGGCACCTGCCCAGACAGGGCGCGCATCTCGCGGACATTGCCGTCGGCCGATCCGCCTAACATGAGGTAATAGTCTACGGCGTCGCCAACCTCCGACGACAACGACATCGTGGTGCCGCCCTTGGGCGAGTCGAACGTAGTGCGCGAATAGTTATCCCAGTAAATAGCCCAGCCACGGATGCTCTGCAGCACGAGCTGGAAGTCCTCTAAGTTTGACTGCTCCATCACCACATGCTTGCCACGGTGCGACAGGAGGCCGTCCTGCAGCGTGCCTAAGCCGTAGATGGGTTCGTCTTTCTGCAGACGGAAGGTGGTGCTGACGCGGCAGGCGCCACGGTCGGGGCCGCTGGTGCGCTCTTCGAAGCTATAGTCTTGCTCACTCAAGAGGTTCTTCAGACGAAGGCCCTCGAAGGCGACACGTCCCGTCTTCTTGTTGACGCGTACCGTCAGCTCGTTGCTGCTCAACGTCACCTCACTGCCACTCTCGCCACGGCGCACGTCAACTTGCTGCGGCTCGGCAGTAACAACCAGACTCTTCCGCAGGGCCTTGCCCTTCGGCGTCTTGGTGATATGTACGGTACGCGGGTTGAAGAACGTCACGCCCACCTGTGTACCATCGGGCGTGGTCATGGTCACCTGTGCCTGTCCAGTCGTTGCTATCAGGGCAACGGCTATCAGACTCAACATCAGTTTTCTCATCTTTCTTTAGTTATTGTTATAGGTTAAAAAATTCAGCGTTTCTATTTCAGCAGTAGCTCTACAGGACAATGGTCGCTGCCCGTAATGGTGGTGTGGATAAGGGAGTCGGCCACCTGCGGCATCAGACGATCGGAGACGACGAAATAGTCGATGCGCCAACCAGCATTCTTCTGACGAGCCTGGAAACGGTAAGACCACCACGAGTACTCCACGCGGTCGGGATAAAGGGTACGGAAGGTATCGGTGAAACCGCAGGACAGCAGGTCGGTGAAGGCTTGGCGCTCCTCGTCGGAGAAACCGGCATTATGGCGGTTGCTCTTGGGATTCTTCAGGTCAATCTCCTCGTGGGCCACATTCAGATCGCCACAGAGGATGACGGGCTTCACGGCATCGAGCTGTTTCAGATAGCGACGGAAAGCATCCTCCCACGACAGACGATAATCTAAACGTTTCAGGCCGTCCTGGGCGTTGGGCGTGTAGCAGCAGACGAGGAAGAACTGCTCCATCTCAAGCGTCACCACCCTACCCTCGTGATCGTGCAGGTCGACGCCGATGCCGTATGTGACCTGGAGCGGCTGGTGGCGCGTGAAGATGGCGGTGCCAGAATAGCCTTTCTTGTCGGCATAATTCCAGTAAGACTGGTAGCCGTCGAACTGCAAGTCGAGCTGTCCGGCCTGCATCTTCGTTTCCTGCAGACAGAAGAAGTCAGCGTCCAAACTGCGGAAGACATCACTAAAGCCCTTGCCCTCGCAAGCACGCAGGCCATTAACATTCCAAGAGACAAATTTCATAAGTTCAGGTTTTTGATGCTACAAAAGTACGGATATTTTTTCAATCCCACAAGTTTTTCCCGAAAATATTTGGGTGTTTCAGAAAGAAGTAGTACCTTTGCAAAACATAAAAAACACAAAAGAAACATGAATATGCGAGTACTATCCATCATCTTCTGTGCGATGCTCAGCCTCAACACGGCTGTTGCACAGAAGAGCAGTCTTCAGGAACATGCCGAACAGGCACTCAACAACAGCAAGCCCATTGAGGCCCGCTACACCTATATCCGCGCCTTCGAGGACTATGCAGGCAAGGGGCAGATGAAACAGGCCGTAGAGTGCGGCACCAAGGCTACAACCTTATATTATAAGGAGAACCTCTATAAAGAGGCGTTCGAACTGCTACGCCGCATCGAGCAGACAATCATTGCCAGCCAGGTAGACGCTGCCAAGAAGTCGGCCCTGTTCTACCAGACCGCCAAGGAGCGCTACAATATGTACACCAAGCTGCACAAGGGCGCCAGCGCCAAGGAGCAGCTGAACATTATGGAAGCCCACGCCCAGAAGTCGAACGATGACGAAGTGAAGAACGACCTGCTCTACAATCAGGCTATCTACTACTACACGATGGGCCAGACGCAGCAGGGCAACGCCGTCTTCAAGGTCATGGCCGACAAGCTGACCGCCTCGAAGGAATACGACAAGGTGGACGACGTCTACAAGTCGCTCATCGCCAGCGGCCGCCGCTCAGGCAGTGCCAATATGGTGGCACAGTCGTACAGCAGCTACATGGCCTGGAAAGACTCTACCAACGCCATCAAGGTGGCCGACCAGATTAATGCGCTAAAACAGCAGATAGCCGACAACGAGGCATCGATAGCTGAGAAGGACTCGTCGCTCACCACGCGTCAGGTCATCATCATCGGACTTGGCATCCTGGCCGCAGCATTAGCCGCCGCACTGGCTATTGGCGCCATCATCCTGCTGCGCTTCATCATGCAGACACGCCGCCAGAAGAAGACCATCAATATGCTGAACGAGAACAACGCGCTGAAGGCGAAGTTCATCAGCAATATCTCGGCGCAGTTAGAGCCTACGCTGCAGAAGCTCGACAGCCGCCAGCCTGAGGTGAAGGCACTGAAGGATTTCTCTGAGCACATCCAGACGCTGTCGGAACTGGAGAACACGATGGGCGAGGCTGTCGAAATGGAGGACATCCAGATGCAATCTTTCTGTGAGGGAATCATGGACCAGATAAAGAGTAAGGTGAAGACTGGTGTCACCCTGCACGTGGAGGCACCGAAGATGAGCGCCAAGATTAACAAGGACTACGTCTCACACATCTTGCAGCACCTGTTGGAGAACGCTGCCGAATATGTGGCAACCGGCGGCAAGGTGACGCTGGAGTTCAAGAAGCGCAGCGCACACACCTACCAGTTCCTCGTGACAAACACGGGTGAGGCTATTGCCGAAGAGAAGCGTGAAGACATCTTCAAGCCCTTCTTGGAAATCAAGGACCTGACGACTGGCGACGGTCTCGGACTGCCTATCTGCAAGCAGATGGCTGTTAAGATGAACGGTGACTTGGAGGTTGACCCAGAGTTCACCAAGGGTACGCGCTTCGTACTGACACTACACGACGCATAAAGGATAACCGAACACCCATATAAAAACAGCCGGATGATTCCTCACCCGGCTGTTTTTTATGTTGCTTTTTGTCACGTTTAGAACTTCGCCATCTTGATGGCGACAACGGCGCACTCGTCGCCCTTGTTGCCCAAGCGGCCACCCGCACGATCCTTGGCCTGCTGCAGGTCGTTGGTCGTCAACAACCCGTAGATAACGGGAATGTTGTTCGTAGCGTTCAGACGGGCAATGCCCTGAGTGACGCCCTGACAGATGTAGTCAAAGTGAGGGGTCTCGCCACGGATGACGGATCCTAAGACAATAACGGCGTCGTAGCCGTCGTTCAGGGTCATCTGACGCGCACCATAGATCAGTTCGAAGGAACCAGGCACGGTCTTCACGTGAATGTTTTCAGGCAAAGCGCCGTGCTTCTCGAGTGTGTCGACACACCCTTGAAGCAAGGCGCCTGTTATTTCGGGATTCCATTCTGCCACGACGATGCCGAAAATCATGTTCGACGCGTCGGGCACTTTGTCCGCATTATATTCAGAAAGATTTTTAGTTGCCATCGCCGCTTGTTTATTTTGCAGTAGCACGCTCGATATAAGCGTCGATGTTCTGATACTGCATAGAGTTGAAGTACTTGTCCTTCACCGTCTGATACAGCTTCAGAGCCTCGTCTTTCTTGTTCTGGCTCTCTAAGATTTCACCAGCCTGGATAAGGAAGGTGGGCGACAGCGAGTTGTTGTCGGCCTTCTCAGCAGCCTTCTTCAGCGTAGCAACAGCCTTGTCGAGCTGGTTGACGTGAGCGTAGGCATTGCCTAAAGCACCCAACGTAGCGGGCGAAATCATCTGATCGTCCTTCTGGTCGAACTTCTCCAAGTAGTTGACAGCCTCCTGCCACTTGTCGAGGTTAGCATAGCACAGACCGGCATAGAGGTTAGCCAGGTTAGCGGCGTCGCCACCAAACTCGCTGGCAATCTTGGCGAAGCCAATGAAGCCCGTGCTGTCACCATTGAGAGCCTGCTCGTACATCTCGTTAGCGAAATACTCCTGACCCTTAGCCAGAGCGGTGTTAGCCTTCTCGGCATTAGGAGCCGCTACGTAATTGTTGTAGAGGATACAACCGGCAACGATGACCACCAAAGCCACCACGGCGCCGATAATCTGTTTCTGATACTTGAGGAAGAAAGCCTCATTCTTGCTGAGCGTCTCCTCAACGGGAGCGCCCTTCTGATTGTTCTGATTTGCCATTATTTTTTATTATTTTTTATATGTCCATACAAATTGCGGCTGCAAAGGTACTAATTTTCTTGAACTTTGAGGTTTGAAGTATGAAGTTTATGTTTTCTCTTTAGGATTTTTTAACTGCCGCCGGAATTAAAAAACTTCAAACATCAAACTTTAAACATCAAAGTTTGTTGTACCTTTGCACCGTGATTCTCGAAAAACTGACCATCCTCAACTACAAAAACATTGCGGAGGCAACATTACAGTTGTCGCCAAAGATGAACTGTTTCATCGGCCACAACGGGGCGGGAAAGACCAATGTGCTCGACAGCGTCTACTTCCTGTCGTTCTGTCACTCAGCCTCCAACCCCATTGACCAGCAGGTCATTCGTCACAACGAGGAGTTTCTGATGCTCGAAGGCTTATATACGAACGACGGCGAACCGTTATCCATCGCTTGCGGCATGAAACGCGGTCAGAAGAAGCACTTCAAGCGCAACAAGAAGGAGTACAAGCGGCTGAGTGAGCACATCGGACTGATTCCTATCGTCATGATCTCGCCTGCCGACACCTATCTGATTGAGGGCGGTAGCGAGGAACGGCGGCGGCTGATGGACGTGGTGATAGCACAGACAGACCACACATACATCGACGCCCTCACCCGTTACAACAAAGCCCTGCAACAGCGCAACACCCTGCTGAAACAGGAGGAGGAACCCGACGCAGAGATGCTGAGCATCTTCGAAGAGCAGATGGCCAGCACGGGCGAAGCCATCTACCGCCAGCGCTCACACTTCACCGAACAGCTGACGCCGCTTTTCCAGCAGTTCTACGAGCGCATCTCGGGCGGGCACGAACAGGTGTCGCTGACCTACACCAGCCACTGCCAACGCGGACCGTTGCTCGACGTCATCCAGCGCGACCGTATGAAAGACCGCGCTGTGGGCTATTCGCTGCACGGCATCCATCGCGACGACCTGGAAATCATGCTCGACGGACATTCCCTGAAACGTGAGGGGTCGCAAGGCCAGCAGAAGACATTTGTCATCAGCCTCAAACTGGCGCAGTTCGAACTGCTGCGGCGCGTGATGCCCACCACCCCACTGCTGCTGCTCGACGACATCTTCGACAAGCTCGACGCCCAGCGCGTGGAGCAGATTGTCAGCCTGGTATCAGGCGACGACTTCGGCCAGATCTTCATGACAGATACCAACCGCGAGCATTTAGACCAGATTCTGGCCAGTTCGTCGCACGACTATCATATCTATAACGTGGAGGACGGAAACATTGTTCAGACGTGACGTACAAAACATCAAGGACCTCATACTGCGCAACCTGCGCCAACAGGGTCTTGAGATGCCGCTTCTGCAGAAACGGTTGGTCGAGGCGTGGCCAGTCGTAGCCGGCGAGACCATAGCCCGCTACACGCTCAACGCCTATATCATCAACCAGACGCTCTACGTCAAGCTGAGCGCACCTGCCCTGCGCGCCGACCTGTCGATGCGCCGTCAGGAGTTTGTCAGCCGCCTAAACGAATACGTCGGCAATCAGGTGATTGCCGACGTACGATTCTGCTAATCTTAATCTTTTGCTTTGGGGAACGATTCGCCGTTCTTGAACACGCGCTGAGTCTCGCGGATGGCGGGATCGTCATCGTTCAGGTATTCCGTCCACGCCTGCTCGTCGAGCACGTTGTAAATCAGACGACTGTTGATGTAACGCTCCAACAGCGCATGACTCTTCTGAATCATCAGGTTACGACGCTTCAGGCCGTTCTTCTCGGCATACTGGGCAAACAGCTCAACGGTATTCAGCTTCTTCAGGTAGGCCAACAGTTCACCCATACTGTCGTATTTGCTCAGTCGCTGACGGTTGTCGTCGACATACTCGTAGGCAAACTGCAGGATGAGTCCCGACATAGAAGCCTCCTTATAATAAGAGGTGACGTCGGTGGTGTCCTCTGCCACGAAGATGTCGGGCGTGATACCACCACCACCGTAGACCACACGGCCATTGGAGGTGTGGTACTCCGGTCCCTCGTGCTTGATGCTGTCCTGCGAGAAGAACTCACCATGCTGGTAGCGGTTGATGAGGTCTTCCTCATAGCTGCGGTCGGCACCGCTGGTATAAGGTTTCTGTATGCAGCGGCCCGAAGGCGAATAGTAGCGGGCAATGGTCAGGCGGATCATAGAGCCGTCGTGCAGCGAGATGGGCTGCTGTACGAGTCCCTTGCCGAAGGAGCGGCGACCGATGATGGTACCACGGTCGTTGTCCTGAATGGCACCTGCAAAAATCTCGCTGGCCGAAGCCGATCCTTCATCGATAAGCACCACTAACGGAATGTGCTGATAAGAGCCGCGACCGTCGCTGCGATACTCCTGACGCGGCGAGTGACGACCCTCGGTATAGACGATGAGCTTGCCGCGCGAGAGGAACTCATTGGCCATCTGGACAGCTGAACCGAGATAGCCACCCGTATTGCCGCGAAGGTCAATCACGAGGTTCTCAAGCCCCTCCTGCCCCAGACGAGCCAGGGCGATGAGCAGTTCGGGATAGGTCTTGTCGCCGAAGTTCTTAATCTTGATATAGCCAGTATGACTGTCAAGCATATAGGTGGCAGTGACGCTCTTCATGGGAATCTCACCACGTATGACGGTATAGCGGCGAATCTGCTTCTCCTTACCACGGACGACACCAATCTTCACCTTCGTGTCCTTGTCGCCTTTCAGACGGTGCATCGCCTCTTCATTGGTGACCTCCTTGCCTACGAAAGACTGACCGTCAATTTCCACGATCTTGTCGCCTGCCAACAGTCCGGCACGCTCCGAGGGGCCGTTCGAGATGACGTTCTGCACGTGGATGGTGTCCTTGCGAATGGTGAACTCAATGCCTACGCCGAAGAACGATCCCTTCAGGTCGTCGTTGGCCTGCTGCACGTCCTTCTGCGTGATATAGACGCTGTGGGGGTCGAGCTCCGACAGAATGGTAGGCATGGCTTTCTCGACGAGGTCATTGATGTTGACCGTATCTACATACTGGTCGTCAACAATGTGCAGCAGGTCGTTCAGCTTGTTACTGCCCGAATTGATAATGCTGAGCCGGTTGCCCGAGAAACGGTTGGCAAAAAACGAGCCGATGAAAATGCCTATCACCACGCTCACGGCCAGCCATAAGGGCATAAAACGATTCTTTTTGTTCATATCACACTTCTAAATAGACTACTTCTATGCCAGCCCGTTCCAGCAGTTCGATGCCGTCGCTAAGCCGGTATTTCTCACCATAGACGACGCGGCGGATGCCGGCCTGGATGATGAGCTTGGCGCACTCGATGCAGGGCGATGCCGTGATGTAGATGGTAGAGCCGTCGCTGTTGTTGTTCGACCGCGCCAACTTCGTAATGGCGTTGGCCTCAGCGTGCAGCACGTAGGGCTTCGACACGTTGTTCTCGTCCTCGCAGACATTCTCGAAGCCCGTCGGCGTACCATTGTAGCCGTCGCTGATAATCATCTTGTTCTTCACCACCAATGCGCCCACCTGACGACGCTGGCAGTAGCTGTTCTCAGCCCAGATACGGGCCATACGCAGATAGCGCTCGTCCAGCTTACCTTGTTTTTCGTTTGATTCCATTTCTCTTCAGTAATGCGTCAATTGTGGGCTCTGCGCCCTTAAATCTCTTATAGAGTGTCATAGGATTCTCCGTACCGCCCTTCGAGAGGATGCAGTCGCGGAAGCGCTGGGCAGTCTCGGGATTGAAGATGCCCTCCCGCTTGAAGACGGCAAAAGCGTCGGCATCGAGCACCTCGGCCCACTTGTAGCTGTAATACCCTGCAGCATAGCCGCCAGCCATGATATGCGAGAACTGTACCGTCATACAGGTGTCCGTGCGCTGCTTGCCGAGAATGGCTTTCTTCCACGCCTGCTTCTCGAACGCCATGATGTCGTCCGTAAACTCTTCGCGCTGTGTATAGTAAGCCATATCGAGCAGGCCGAACGACACCTGACGCAGGCAGGCCGTAGCACACATGAAGTTGCGGCTCTTGACGATGCGGTCTATCAGCTCGTCGGGCAGGGGGTCGCCTGTCTCGTAATGGAAGGCGAAGGTGCGCAGGAACTCTTTCTCAATGGCGAAGTTCTCCATAAACTGCGAAGGCAGCTCAACGAAGTCCCACCAGACGTTAGTACCGCTGAGACTCTCGAAGCGGGTGTTGGCAAACATGCCGTGCAGGGAGTGTCCGAACTCGTGCAAGAAGGTCTCCACCTCGCTGAGTGTCAGCAGGGCGGGCTTGTCGTCAGTAGGTTTCGTCAGGTTCATCACCACGCTGACATGCGGGCGCACGTTCTTACAGTTGTCGGGACCAAAGGGTTGATGAACGTCCTCACGCTCCATCCACTGACCCTGATACTCCGTCATCCACGCCCCACCCTGCTTGCCTTTACGGGGATGGAAGTCGGCATAGAAGACAGCCAAGAACGAACCGTCTTTATCGAAGACCTCGTAGGCTTTCACGTCAGGATGATAGACGGGGATGGCCTTGTTCTCCTTGAACGTAATGCCGTACAGTCGGGTGGCCAGTCCGAAGACGCCACCTATGACCTTGTCCAACTGGAAGTAAGGGCGCAGCATCTCCGCGTCGATATTGAACTTCTTCATCTGCAGCTTGTGGCTGTAGAAGCCCGCGTCCCACGGCTCAAGGGCCTCCCCAAGCCCCTCCTTTTTCAGTTCCTCCCGTTCTTTCATCGCCGTCGGCTTATAGGCATCGATGAGGTTGTTCAGCAGCTTATAGACACTACGCACGTTGCCGGCCATACGGTGCTTCAGCACGTAGTCGGCGTACGTCTTGCTGCCTAACAGCTGGGCTATCTCGCGACGCAGGTTAATGAGTCGCTTGCAGATGTCGAGGTTGTTCTCTGTGTTGTCATGAATACAGACGGTATTGCGGGCCATATACATCTGGCGGCGCAGTTCCCGCTGCGTCGAATAGGTCATGAACGGCTGATAGCTGGGATAGTCCAACGTAAACACCCACCCTTCGAGATCACGCTCACGGGCAGCCTGTGCAGCAGCCTCCCGGGCCGTCTCGGGCAGTCCGTCCAACTGAGCCTCATCGGTCAGGTGCAGCGTGTAGGCTTTCTGCTCCTTCAGCAGGTTCTGCGAGAACTGCAGACCCAGCATCGAGGCCTCCTCCGTCAGCTGGCGCAGACGGGCCTTTCCCTCAGCGTCGAGCAGCGCGCCGCTTCGCACAAAGCCGTCGTAGCAGTTATCCAGCAGCATCTTCTCCTCGGGTGTCAGACGGCGGTGGTGACGATGCACGTACTTAATGCGCTCAAACAGCTGCTCGTTCAGCCGTATGTCGTTGGCATGCTTCGTCAGGATGGGCGACATCTTCTGTGCCAGAGCATCCATCTCGTCGTTGGTCTCCGCACTCAGCAGGTTGAAGAACACGCTCGACGTACGCGACAGCAGGTCGTAGTAGTTGTCCTTCTCGTCGTCCACTGAGATAATCGTGTTGTCAAACGTCGGCTTGGCCGGATTGTTGATAATCTTCTCTATCTGCTCGTCGTCACGGCGTATGCCCTCCATGAAGGCCTCCTCGAAGTCCTCCAGTCGGATACGGTCAAACGGCGCCGTGTCGTGCGGCGTATTGTAAGGTTCAAAAAACGGATTTTTCCGCTGATTTTCCTGATTCATAACATACTTTCTCTATAACAGCGTGCAAAGATACGAAAAGTCGAGGGCAGAACAAAAGATTTTAATCTTTTTTATGCCGAGCATTGAGTATCTTCGCCGATTTTTCGGCAAAGTTACATAAAATCGAGGGAAATGCAAAAGAAAAACGCTTTTTTCTTCATTTCCAATCTTTTTTCACTCTTTCCCTTGCTTTTTCGCCATAAAGTTCGTATCTTTGCCCTCAGATAAGAAAGACAATCGTTATGACACAGTTAGTAATTACACTAAAAGACCAGTCGTATCTGCCCAACATCCGGCGCATCGTGAAGTCGTTAGTGGGGGTGGAGAAGGTCACTACGGCAAAGCCTGCTGACAAGCCGGCAGCTCGTAAGAAATTTCTTGGCGAGTTTCGTCATGCTGTGGCTCAGGCCAAAGACTTCAAAGAAGGTAATACCGAATTCGGCACATGGGAGGAGATGATGAATGAACTATGATTTCCGTCCATCACCCGACTTCGTAAAGGGTGTAAAAGCCCTGGCTAAACGCTATCCTTCGTTGAAGTCTGCAATGTGGAATTGAGCGCTCGGATTTGTTTCGCTTGGCTCGCCCAAGAACTTCGGCGAAGCCAAAGTTACGAAAAGTCGAGGGCAGAACAAAAGATTTTAATCTTTTTTATGCCGAGACAGAGGAGTTTCCTTGAGCAAAGCGAAAAACTTCGCCGATTTTTCGGCAAAGTTACGAAAAAAAGTTGTTGTAACGAAACGATTTTGGAAGATTAACGCATTTCGGCCTGAAATATAGGAAAGACAGGGAAGAACGAGGTAATCATTATTCCCGATTCTTCATAATCTCCAAATACTCAATCTTACAATTCGTTTGAAGCGCAAAAAAGGCAGCGGAATTTCGCTGCCAATTCTTGTTATATAGCATCTTCAGGATCCACCATGTCTTCTTGATAGAATCGATCTCCAGACCCTGCTAATAATTGCGGTTTAGAGTGAATGGCATAAACTTTCATGTTTGGTTTGATATAGGTCTTTTTCATATCACAATACATTTATTTAATAATTACTTTTTTCCCGTTCACAATATATAGACCCTTTGAAGGCTTATTCACACGTCTGCCTTGCAAATCATAAAGCATATCATCATATTCATTCCTTATTGGAGTGCTGATTAAGGTCGTTCCATTATTGTCAATAACAAAACCTCTGGACAAGTTCGATTTATTAATATCTGCTGTAGGTAGTCTTAGGTAAGCTTTACCAGCAGAAATGTTTCCTGTCTTGGAGAGAGCATAGAAATTTACACCATGTGTTCCATTAGCAAGAACAAAGTTTGTGTAGTCACCATCAGTAGGAGATACACTTGTTGTAGTTGGAACGCCAACAAGGTAGTTGGTATAGGTAGCATCAGTTGTTGTATGAGGTATAGTGTATTCTCCAGCATCTCCTTTTATCAGGAGACCTTCTCCAGCTTTTGCTTGTGATACAGGAGTGAGTGTCAACGTCCCTTCTCCTGCACTATAATCACTTATGGCGTATGCAGATAATCCAGTTACGCCAGAGAGGTCTAAATCAAAGACACTGCTAAAAGTACGTATATTATTTGAAGTTAAACTTACTTCATCATAGTCAATTATTCTATTGAAATTACTCCAAGGTTCAGTTGTTTGATAAGACCCTATGGAACCAGCAGGTACGTAAAGTGTAGCGTAATCAATATAGGAGTTTTCGAAAGCGTCGCTATTAGCGTATGGGGCATTCTCTCCCAAGCAATACACCTTTTCCAAGTTTGGACAATTTGCAAAAGCATTACCAAAAATCATAGACACATTTCTACCAATGGTGACTGTTGTCAAGTTTGTACAATCATTAAAGACTTCTTGGTAAATACGTGTTGATATTTCATTTTGTAAAGATGGTGCACTGTTACAAATATTTACTGAAGTTAGATTGCTACAACTCGCAAATGCATTTGACCATATATTTTCAACTTCATTAGGAATTGTTATGGAGATTAGTCCACATTTATAAAAAGAACTTTGTCCTATTTCTGTCACGCTATTGGGAATAGTTATAGAGGTTAAACTCGTACATGAAGCAAAAGTATGAGAATTTAGTACAGAAATGCCGTTGGGAATATTTATTGAGACTAAATGATAGCATTCTTGAAATGCTCCGGCACCAATACTCGTCACGCTGTTGGGTATTGAGATGGACTCTATCGTACGACACAAAGAGAATGCATATTCGCCAATTGAGGTTATACTATTAGGAATCGTAATCGAGGTTATTTCACATCCATTAAAAGCATGCTCACCAATAGAAGTTACATTGTATTCAAGATCTTCAAAAATGACCTTAGAGGGAATTATTATATCTCCATTGTAATAATAGTTGACATTTGGGTTATACGTCACTTCTGCAGTTTTAACCTTTTTGATGAGATTGTAATAAATACCGTTAATCTCTACAGCATCAGCATTTACTACCAGTGGCGTAAGAAGTGCAATTAATGTAATTAAACATTTCTTCATATACAAAAAATTAATGCTATCAGTTCCCAAGATGAATAGCGGATTATTGTTAAAGAGTGTGGGACTATTACACACTATAGTACCAAGGTTCTGGACTACCCACAAGATATAGCTGCAATAGCCCACACCTTAGAATATATCATGCCCTCAAAAAGGGTACAATAATCCTATCAATGTGAGCGTATGCTTACTATTTATCTTGTAGTGAATTGTCCAGATTCAGTACTAAACAGTTTGCAACACTCTTTCTAAAAATGAGCCATTAAAACGCACTCCTACTCGTAGAGTACTTGAAACTCGCTGGCAAATATAGCAATTATTCTTCAAATAACAAAGCTTTATGTAAAAAAACAGCAATAAACCACTCAATTTTTACAAAGAAGCATACACACAATAATAAAAAAAGAGATAGAGGCTTGTGCCCCTATCCCCATTTATAGATTGAAGTCTTTCTTGATTCGTTGGACTGTGCTTATTCCCTTACCTGTTAGCTGGGCAATAGTTCTGATACTATAGCCTCTCTTTAGATATGAGATAATATCCTTATACTGTTCTTTCTTCTGTTCTAGTGTTTTGACGCTTCCAACCTTACGACCAAGTTTGCCGCCGTTCCGAATGTAGTTTGCACGTCCAGAATTAAGACGGTACTGAATGTTTGAACGTTCGATATTTCCCATTTCTGCAAGTACTGTTATTAGTATTGATGCTATAGGATTAACTTCGCCATTCGGCTGGAGTGAATAGATGCCCAAGTTTTGTATGTAAACAGAAACTTTTGATTGATGTACAAGCTGCGTGAGGAGATTGCAAATGACCACATGAAGGAAGCCTCAAAAACAGAAAGTGCACAGTAGGGTCCACTGTGCTGCCGCTATGCTACAGGAACAATAGGTGACACCTCTTACACCTGGCACTTAACTATCTGAAAATCAGGATCCATTTTTCTGAGGTAAGTAACACCTATAGTCGCACCAAAGGTGACACCAGGAAGTTTCGACCAACCGTGAAACATTTACGAGAGGCCGTGAGAATTTTATGAGAGGCCGTGAAATTTTTACGAGAGGCTTGTACGTTTCTGGCTTTTGGCGTGAAACATTGGCAGAAAGGTTTGGTGCGACACTTGGTGCGACCATTGGTGCGACCATTGGTGCGGGTAAACATCCCTGTAAACTGCTGATAATCAGGGTTGGTGTAAGAGGTGTTACCAACTTTCGCCATTTCGACTGAAGCGTGTGCACACGCACGCAAAGGACGAAAGCGAGGATAATTCGTTTCTAAAAATATAACGACCGATTTGGGATAAAAGAAGCGGTTTATACGGCGCTGGTTGTCAGCCACTTGACAAATTAGGATTCCGTCAGCCCCCGTCAGGCTCTTGCACCGTCCAGTCTTTCTCCGTACCTTTGCACCGCCATTCGGCACTCCGACCGTCTACCACGTGGTTGTCGCTTACATCTACAAGTGCGCCACAAACCTTTCGTCGGAAACGGCTGCTGCTCTGACTGCCAAAATACGGGCGACCATCATCTGGTTGCAAACTCCGGTGCAATTCCCTGGCGCGTCAGCAGTCTATCCGTCATCCATCAGTCGACAGCCGAACGGACACAAAGCGATC
>ONYA01000073.1 GCA_900321965.1 uncultured Prevotellaceae bacterium | reverse complement strand
TTTCTTTTAGAGAAAAGGATTTTTAGTTAAACATAGGCTTTTTCAGATGCCGCGGCTCGCGAGAGTCGCGGCATCATTCTTTTATTCATAAGAGTTTTGTAGGATCACCAGCAAATCATCGATGCCTTCCATAAGTTTGAGAAAAAATAAAAACCACCGACGCCCCTATCGGTGTCATTGATGAGCTCTCGTATAGTCACGGGGAAAGCTGTCCCCATGACTATGTCCAATATTTTTGAAGATTCTTTGCAAAATTGAAGATTTATTCTTAACTTTGCAACCGATAAAGAGGATAGATGAAACAGGTATTATACCTTCTTATATACATCGGACTGGCCCTGATGATGGGCTGCTCGAAGCCTGACCGCAGTGGGGAGGCAGAAAAGCTGATAGGCGAACTGACAGAGTTGGGCTTTGAAAACCTGGAACTGGCGTTGGCGCGGGTGGATAGTGCCGATGAGGCTGGCTTGTTCACTGTAGTACAAGCCAACACCGTCAAGGCCATGATTTATGAGAACGCTGACTGGCTGCAGATGGCGGCATATTGTGCCAACAATGCCATTGCTGCTGAAGCAGAACATGCCATTATTACGCCGGGCGACAGTAACCTCTATTGCATTGCTCGCTGGATACTGGCCGACGGCACCTTTGTCAATGGCGAATATGGTAAATCGATTTCGCTGGCCAAGGAAATCCTTGCGTTTGTTGGGGAAGGGACATCAACAAAGGATATAACCATGAAATGCAGGGCTTTGTCACAGATAGCTGAGTGTGAAAGCGAACTGAATCATGTGGACGAGGCTGAGCGACTATTCCTACAATGCGCAGAGATTCTGATGGAGAGCACTCTGCATGCCACTGATTATGGGGATATTGACCCGCTTATCTATACGCTATTATCGCTCAACGACCTTTATATCGACAACAAGATGCCCGAGAAGGCGTTACCCCTTATCGCGAAGATGGACACGGCCATCAACCGTATGGCACGGTGTTCCAACGATACAGACAGGGCATTGCAGAAACGCCGCAACAACGTGACTATCAGCAAAGCTATGGTCTATGCGGCAAATAGTCAACGAGAGCAGGCCGAGGCCCTATTTCAGGAGCATCAGCAGTCTCAGGGTCTCGATGCTACCGACAAGACGGCTGAAGGTGTCTATCTGACTATGACGGGACGGTATAACGAGGCCGTCCGTCTGTTCGACGATGCAGACTCTATAATACGTTCAATTGGAACCCCCGTTACCGACCTCTATGTCAAGACCTTTCTTGTACACAAGTACAATGCACTGCAAAAGGCAGGACGTGATAAAGAGGCATTGGCCTTGGGCGACTGCATGCGACAACTGACGGATTCTCTGCGCCAGCAGGAGCGTCAGACCGACGTGGAGCAGTTGCAGGAAATCAAGCGTCAGGAAGAGGAGATTGCCAATAAGCACCAGTCGCTTGTCGTCCACCGTATCATCCTCGCCAGTGCCGTCCTTGTCATCCTGCTTATCGCCTATCTGCTTTGGCGTTCCTATAAATATAATAAGGTGTTGACGGAGAAGAACCACAAACTCTATGAAGAGATAGAGCAGCGCCGACAGGAACAGCAGCATGAGATGGAGCAGTTGCAGGCCGCTCCTGAGGAACAACTCACCGCCGAGCAGCAGCTCTTCCGCCGTCTCTGCACGCTGATGGATGAGCAGCAGCCCTATACCAACACTGAGCTGAACCGCAACATGCTGGCACAGCTTCTCGGTAGCAATGCGAAGTATGTGGAGCAGGCCATCCGCCAGTGCTCGAAGGGTGAGACGGTCAGCGACTTCATCAACCGCTACCGTCTGGAGCACGTTGCCCGTCTGCTGAAGACCACCGATGACCCTATTGCCATCATCGGCGAACTCTCCGGTATCCCCAGCCGCGTTACCCTCGCCCGCCTCTTCCGCAACGCCTATGGCATGACGCCCACCGAATACCGCAAGATATAGTCCCATTTCCCTTGGTGAAACAGGGGGAAATGCACTTTTTCCTATTTTGAAACATATTTTTCCGCCAGCGAAACATCGGTTTCGCTGGCGGGTTGTATTTTTGCAACAGAAATCTAAAACAACAGAAGCGTATGGAAACATCCCTCATCCTAACCGTCGCCCTCGCCGCTGCCATCATCGTGATTGTACTGGCATTGGTTGCCGTCATTGTGTTCCAGCGGTGGCGCATCAGCGACAATAACGCCCACCTCAAGGAGTTCATCGACGAGAACATGGAAATGCGTGATGAACTGCGAAGGTATAAAGAACAATAAACATTATAAACCCAATTAAAACATAACAAACATGAAAAAGTATCTCATGACGCTCGCAGCCGTCCTTTGCTGTGCAATGACAACGGTGGTGTTCACCGCCTGTAGTAGTAACGAAGATAACCCCACCTTTCCGTCTATCGATGTGAACAATGGGGTGGTAATCAATCTCGGCTCTATTGTTATCAAGCCTTATTTGCAGTTTGGCGCGTCGCTTGCCGATGTAGAGGCATATATGAAGGCGAATTACCCCGACTGGACTGACAACAATCCCGATGCTTTGGCGACCTGGAAGAAAACCTACACAAAGGACAACGGAACCATCAAGTACCTTTTCGGAAACGCCTCCGGTGGCAGTCTGCTTCTTGTTTCCTACGGTTTCAATTCGCCCATTTCGCTTCCAGCAGTAAAGACCGAATTGGAGCGTAATGGCTTCACCTACGAGGGCATACTGAAGTTCGACGATTACGATGCCGATGTCTGCAACCTCTTCCTCTCTGCCGACAAGACCATCGAAGCACAGCTTTCATATTGGGCAAAGGACGGCGGTAGCTGGAGTCTTAGTTTCCAGAACTTAGACGAGTATGACCTGCAATTCCTCGTGCCTGCTAATTGATTGTACGTAGTTTTAATAATATGATTATGAGAAAGATTCTAATGACGCTCGCAGCCGTCCTTTGCTGCATATTGGGTATCGAGGCGCAGACCCCGTTTCAGAAAACTAAGATGTCACCCTGGCTCCATGCAAAGTACTCGCAGGAGATGCTGGAGGTGAAGAAAAATGGTGGGCCAATGCGCGTACGAGGCCGCACAGTGAGAAACTACATTCTGACCCTGGTGAAGAACACCGACGAGGCTGCTGCCGTCCGTGAGGCTGGCGGCGTGGTGCTGCAAGACTTCGGAAACGCCGTCTGTGCCGCCTTCTTGCCCATCGACATGTTGGGTGAGCTGGACAAAAGCCCAAACATTCTGTGCATGGAGGCCAATGCTCCGTCGAAACTGACGAACGACACCAGCGCCGTCATCCTCGGCGTCGACAAGGTGTGGAACCAGGAATTTTCTACGGCCCTCCCCCAGGCCTTCACCGGCAAGGGCGTCGTGGCAGGTGTGATGGACATCGGCTTCGACTTCACCCACCCCGCGTTCCGCAACAGCGACGGCACCTCACGCATCAAATGGTTCTGGGACCCGATGGCTCCCGATGCCACGAACGACGGGCTCGGCATGGTCTACAGCACGCCTGCCGAGGTGCTGGCCGCCCGCTTCTGCACCAATGCCGACAGTGAGAACCACGGCAGCCACGTCTTGGGCTCTTTGGCTGGCTGCGGACTTGACGGCCGCTACGTTGGCATGGCTCCTGAGGCAGACATCATGGGGGCATACATCCCGTTGGGGCATTATACCGACAGATTCCTGGAGCGTCTCAGAGAATACATTCTCAGTCATCGTGAAGACTATACCTTCATCGATGACGAAATTATCAATGTGGAACTCTCCAGCGTGGTTGAACTCGTGGAGCTCTACTACATCTTCGAGGCTGCCGATGCCGCAGGCGAGCCTTGCGTGGTGAACTGGAGCTTCGGGAGTGCGGCCAACTTCTTCGACGACTACACACTCTACGAGGAAGTGTTCAACCAATTGGTCGGCCCTGGCCACATTGTCGTAGCAGCGGCTGGCAACAACGGTGACCGAAAAAACTACCTGAAGAAGGAAGCGGGCACCGCATTAGAACAGGACGTCTACTACAGCGCGACCACGGGCGATTTCATCTTCTTCCTGCGCACCGAACCCGAAGAGTCTGCCTTCAAGTTCGGCCTTACCTTCGACGGCATTGCAGACACGCTCTTCGTCAGCACGCACAGAATCCTTGAAGCCGTGGCCATGGGAGAGGAATTGACATACAACACTCCGGAAATGCAGGTGTCTTTCGAGGCCGAACGGGGTGCCTACGACAAGCTTGTCTACCAGGTAGTCATTACCCCGACCGACAGCTTTATGAACGTCATCAGGAAAGACGAAAACACTGTGTCGATGCACGGAAAGTTGCTCGTAGAGGCACCGGCACAGGTGGATATGATGGGGTATGTTACCAACACGTCGGCTGTTTCGTTCAGCGCAGAGAACGTGCTCAATTCGCGTGGTTGCCAAATAGTGACAATTGGCATTCCCGGCTGCCTGGAGCGTGTCATCACCGTAGGCGCCATGCACCAGCGCACCTCGTTCACCAACATTCTTAACCAGCAGGAAACCTACCTACCCATAGGCAGCGAGGAGGGACATCTGGTTTCGTTCAGTTCCTGCGGCCCGACCTTGAATGGTCGCATTAAGCCCGACGTGGTGGCACCCGGGCATAACATTCTCTCAGTGTATAACTCATTCTATGTGTCTGAAGACATTGAGAGCATCAATAGGGAAACCGCCTATAAGAGTGAGGCTTTCGGCAAGGAGTATGCCATCTGGGCCATGAGCGGCACGTCGATGGCATGCCCTATCACTGCAGGTGTCATTGCCCTTTGGCTGCAGGCCAAGCCCGACCTCACTCCCGAGGATATCCTGGGTGTCATCGAGCGTACCAGCCACCAACCAGAGCCCGAATTCTCAGGTACCGACAAGAACATCTACTACGGCTGGGGAGAGATCGACGCCTACGCCGGACTGCTCGACATTTTAGGACTGACGGGCATCAGGGAGATATCCAAGCACCAGCCCGCTGGACTGAAGTTCCGTCTCGAAGGGCATACGCTACATATCGATGGCATCGACAGTTCCGAAACCGTCACCGTGTTCGACCTCAGCGGGCGCCCCGTGCTCCGCACAGAAACCTCCTCAGACGGTATCCTCTCCCTGTCTGGGCTCTCCGCAGGAGTCTATGCCGTACAGGTCGGCCACCGTGGCTCAACGCTCATTAGACTTTCACTTTGAGCTGCCCATGCCATTTTTATTCACTTAATACATTACGGCAATGAAAAAGATTCTCATGACGCTCGCAGCCGTCCTTTGCTGCGCAATGACAACGGCGGTGCTGACCGCTTGTAGTAGTAACGAAGATAACCCCACCTTTCCGTCTGTCGATGTGAACAATGGGGTGGTAATCAATCTCGGCTCTATTGTCATCAAGCCTTATTTGCAGTTTGGCGCGTCGCTTGCTGACGTAGAGAAATATATGAAAGAGAATTACCCCGACTGGACTGACATGAACCCCGATGCTTTGAATGAATACCAACAGCAAGGGGGAGCGACCTGGAAGAAAACCTACACAAAGGACAACGGAACCATCAAGTACCTTTTCGGAAACGCCTCCGGTGGCAGTCTGCTTCTTGTTTCCTACGGTTTC
>ONYA01000006.1 GCA_900321965.1 uncultured Prevotellaceae bacterium | reverse complement strand
CCGTCGCGGCGGCGGCGGCTCAGAGAGCGAACAGGAGTACCTGCAGACGCGCCAGTACCAGCGCTACCACAGCGAGGACACAGGCCGTGGCGGCGGACTCTTCGCCCGTGTCGGACTGACGTGGCACCTCACGGCGAAGGACGACATCACCGTGAGCGGCATGACCATGCAGGGCAACCGCAAGAGCGACAACGAGACGCCCTACCACTACGGCACCATCGGTGCACCGCAGGACACCTACACCATGACCCGCCGCACCAGTGGCGACGGCGACAACCACATGTACCACGGCGAGATAGGCTACGACCACAACTGGAGCGACAAGCACAAGCTGAAGTTCATCTTCTCGGCCGACAAGTGGAAGAGCGACAACAGCAACATCTACCAGGACCGCACGGTCTATATGGACGGCTCGCTCGACAGCGCCAGCTACCAATACCGGCCGGCATACATCAACAACACAGGTTACGAGACGAAGCTGGAGTACGAGAACCAGATGACCGACAACCTGAAGCTCGAAGCAGGCTACAACGGCAACTTCTCGCACGAGAACACGCCGCAGGAGTCGTGGATTGACCGCTACAGCTGGGACGGCAAGAACCAGCAGGAGGACAAGGTGTACTACAACCGCTTCATCTACGACAACAACATCCACGCCCTCTACCTGACGCTGAACACCAAGCTGTGGAAACGCCTCGGCGTCATGGCCGGACTACGCGGCGAATACTGGCGCGTCAACACCGAGAGCTACGACTGGGACCAGGAGCACGGCGTGAAGGCGAAGGACCCGGCCTTCAAGAAGGACTACTTCCAGCTCTTCCCCTCGCTCTTCCTGAGCTACGAACTGACGGAGACGGCCCAGCTGCAGCTGAACTACACACGGCGCCTGCGCCGGCCCTGGGGCGGACAGCTCAACTCCTTCAAGAACACGCGCGACGCCACGATGGTGGAGTTCGGCAACCCCGAACTGACGCCGGAGTTCTCGAACTCGTTCTCGCTGAACTTCCTCAAGACGTGGCCCGAACACACGCTGAGCATCTCGACCTACTACCGCCCGACGACCGACGTCATACAGCGCATACGCTATCAGGGTGCCGACGGCGTGATGTACTCCACCAACGAGAACGTTGCCAAGAACCAGCGGGCGGGTGCCGAGCTGATACTGAAAGACAAGCTCTTCCGCATCCTCGACCTGACGACCACCGTCAACGGCTACTACTACAAGCTCGACGGCTTCAGCTACGTCATCAACGGTCAGAACATCACCGGCCAGAGCGACGAGAATTTCTCATGGGACGCACGCCTGCTGGCATCGTTCATACTGCCCTACGACATCTCGCTGCAGGCAACGGGCAACTACCGCTCGCGCGGCGTCATCACCCAGGGCTACCGCAAGGCTAACGGCTCGCTCGACTTAGGACTCAGGAAAACGTTCTTCAACAAGGCACTGGCACTGGCCATCAACTGGCGCGACGTGTTCAACACCCGCCACTGGAAGACCTACACGTCGTCAGACACTTTTACGCGGTATCAGGAGAACTGGCGCGACCCCCGCGTGAACTTCACACTGACGTGGAACTTCGGCAATATGGCAGGAAACAAGAAGAAAAAGCGCGACGACGATGACGACGAGCGCGGTACCGACGACGAGCAGCGGAACTTCGACAGTTTCCAGGAGTAAAACCGGCCTCTTAAAAATTTTTTCTTTCTCGTTGCAATGTTTCTGTTGTCTTCTGCGTATATATAAGTAGAAGACCAAATCAATCATGACCGAAACCGACATAGACCTGATAGAGGGACTGCGCAAGCAAAGCCCCAAAGCACAGCGAGCAATGCTCGACCGCTACGGCCGCGACGTCTTTGCACAAGTGGCAAGACTGGTGCCTGGCGTTGAGAATGCCGAAGAGGTGTATCAGGATGTCTTCATCAAGGTCTTCGCCCACATCGGGGAGTATGACGCCGAACGGTCGGCACTCAAGACGTGGATCTCGCGCATCGCTTACAATGAGGCCATCAGCTACCTGAGACGGAAGAGCCAGCCAGTGGTCTACTACGAAGACCGCAACGGCGAAGCCGACAAGCTGTCGGATGCCGAGGTGAACGAGACTTTCGGACGGCCCAATGCCGAGACAGTGCAACTCATCAGGGCAGCCCTGAAGCACCTGCCACCCGACGAACGGGCCATCGTCACGATGTTCTACTACGAGGAAATGAGTCTGAAGGAGATTGCTTACGTGACGGAGTCGATACCTACTACGGTGGCTTCGAAACTGTGCAGAACGAGAAAGAAACTATACAAAATCATTAAAATGCTACAATCATGATAGAAGAGGAACTTAACACCTTACGACAGCTGGACAGCGCCCTGCGCGACGCCCTCAGGCTTGACGAGGCCGAGCTGCCGCAGATGCCAGCCGACCTGAACGCCAGGGTGATGGGAAAGGCCCATCTTCATGTCACGGAGGGGAGTAGTCACAGCAAGATCCGGAGGCTTTGGCCGTGGGTAGCGGCAGCCTGCGTGGCTGGTGTGATGGTGCTACTGCTGACACAGCAAAAGGACACGACGAAAGAGAAAGTCACGGCCAAAGTGGAGCGAAAAGAAGTGAAGCCTAAGAAGGAAGCCCCCCAGCCCAAGGCGCCCCAAAAAGCAGAGCCCAAGAAGGAGCAGAGCGTTCCGGAGAAACGCAAGAAGCAGGTGCGTCGCCCAACTATCAGCGAACGTCACTTAGTGGCCCAGCAAGCAGCACCTGTGGAAGAAGCGGTGAAAGAGACACCTGCCCAGCCACAAGGAGAGTTAGCCCAAGCCGCTATGCCAAGCGCCAAGAGCGGGACGAAGACGCTGACGGAGCACGACATACCCATCACCCGTCCTGAGAACTACAAGTACACCCCCGAAGAGTTGGCACAGCTACGCAAACAGGCTAACGAAGCCTACCTGAAATGGGTGGAACTGGAACTCGAAATCTCTAAGAACAACTTACAACAAACAGCCCAACAAGAATAAAAAAACTAACCATTATGAAACGCATCGTCATCATGCTGCTCATTGCCTGCAGCGCAACATTAACCGCCAGTGCCCAACAGAAGGCCAAGACCGACAATACGCCTTACAACGTCAAGGCCCTGTTCTGGGATTTTATTAAGTCGTGGGGAAATCCTTCCCCAGAGGTCTATTCGGTGAACAGGAACCCCAACACCAACCAGATTGAGTCGAGCGTCAAGATTACGTATTTTGTCGCCAATGTCAACACCGGCACCGTGCGTCAGAACATGTCTGTCATCGGCGAAGCATTCCGAAAGGACGAGCCAAAGGGCTATCAGATACTGCATCTGGCTCCCGGCAACAATGAGACGTTCTCGCTGAAGGCCGTCAACGAAAACGGACAGAGCGCCACCTACCCCATCCGTATGAGCAAGGACGAGGAGATGTGGCTACTCTGCACCAAGAACCAGGAGAACCCCATGCTGCGCGATGCCTACGCCATCAAGTGGGAGCTCAACGACAACAAGAGCAAGGCCCTCGGCGCCATCTATGAGATCACCTCGCTGCGCCCCGACTACTACGAGCAGAACATGAGCGCCGGCATCTTCAACAGCAACCGGGCCACGACCGCCAAGACGTTCAAGATTGTGGGACGTGTAGACGAGAATATCAAGGACTCGCTATACAACATCTACATCGCTGAGACGGGCGCCGACCTCGCCAACATCGGCGACGACGACTACATTGCCTGCGTACCCGTCATCAACAAGCGCTTTGAGTGGCAGACGGAACTCGACCACCGCTGCGTAGGCCGCTTGCGCTGCATCTTCCCCGACGGAGAACTCTGCCCTGCATGGATCAATCTCGACTTCGTACCGGGCGAAACCTATAACATCACCATTCATAACGGCTGGTTCGACGGAGATCAGGACTACGAGCGCCGTGTGGGTCGCTACTCAGGCAAGAGCCTGCTGAATGCACGTCAAAGTGCTGGAAACGACGATATCACAGGCCAAGAGGTCGTTGCTGACACCGTACAAATAATCGACGGTGTAGAGTTTGTAGAACCCGAGAACCAGTGGGGAGCCCAAGTGGTGCCTGTAATAACCCCGTCAGACAGTGATGCAAAAATAATCTGGAGAAATTCCATTTCGCCTCAGAAACAAGCCGAAATCATGCAGAAGGGACGAGTTTTCGAATGGAGCGTCGAGAATGTCAAGAACGCCTATCTGCTGTTGGGAGGACTCAAGGGAGACTCGCCTTTCGACTACAGCAACGACACCTATACCAAAGAGATATATAAGGAGATTATCCAGCGCAATAAGGAAATGGACAAGAATTTCCACGACCTCCTAAAGACGATAGAAGCGCTGAACCCGCCTCGTGAGGATCTGTTAGAGATCTATGGCGGAGCCTACAAAAATGTACTGGCTAACCTCACCGAACAGAACAAGGCCTTCAACGAAATCTACAAGAAGACCGGCAAATTGACGAAGGCCGCACAGAACGCACAGAACTACATCAACAAGCTCACCGAGAAATACATGAAAGAAGCGAGCAAGCTTATGGCTCACTAAGCACGCGGTCTACACTACCAGTCTGCAACAGGAGACGCTCGGCCTCGTCGTAGGGGATGCCGAGCGTCTCCTGTATCATTCGCGTGCCACGGTCGACAAGCTTCGCATTGGTCAGCTGCATCTTGACCATACGGTTTCCCTCAACGCGTCCCATACGAATCATCAGGGTTGTGGAAATCATGTTGAGTACCATCTTCTGCGCCGTCCCGCTCTTCATGCGGCTGCTGCCCGTCACAAACTCAGGACCAACGATGGTCTCAACGGGATAGTCGACTGCATCGGCCAACGGCGAATGGGGGTTGCTGGTGATGCAACCCGTCAGCAGTCCGTGCTTCCGCGCCTCGCTGACGGCACCGATAACGTAGGGGGTGGTGCCGGAAGCGGCGATGCCTATGACGGAGTCGTTGGAGCTGTCGCTGCTGCGCCGCAGCAGCACAGCGGACAAGTCACACCAGCCTTGCTCGGCATCGTCTTCGGCTTTCTCGACGGCACAGCGCAGTGCTTCGTCGCCTCCGGCGATAATACCGACAACCCAGTCGGCAGGCACGCCAAACGTTGGTGGCAGTTCGCTGGCATCGAGGACGCCCAGGCGACCGCTGGTGCCTGCACCCACATAGAACAACCGGCCACCACGCTTCATCCTCGGCTCAATGGCTTCCACCAGAGCCTCAATCTGCGGCAGCGCCTTTTGCACAGCCTCAGCCACCAGCGTATCCTCTTCGTTGATGTGCTGCAGCAGTTCTGCTATGGGCATCTGTTCGAGATGATCGTAGCGTGAGGGCTGTTCGGTAATCTTATCTTCTTGCGTCACGGCTGCAAAAAAAGAAAAATCTGTTTTACAATTTGTTTCTGACAATTCTCATCAGCTCGGCTGAGGGTTCGGGAGCGCCAGCTACGGGCAGCAGGTACCAACGAACAGTCCAATTAAGCTGTTCGTGAGGTTTTAGGGTGGTGTAGGCACCTTGACTCTCCAGTTCGATGAAGGTCTTGCCGCGGTTCACGTATACCTGTATCTCAGCTTCGCCAGGAGCAGGCTGAGAAGGTGTCAGGTCGTCGAAAATCTTCAGGAGCAGCAGGCCGTTGTTGTAATAGGCATACCAGCCCTTGCCGTCGGCATTAATCTTGCGGTTCTCGCCTGTCTCGTCCGTCTGATACCACACAGCACCATGAGCAGACTTGAAGGGCATCATGCCTGTGGGCGTAATGCCATCCAAAGGAGCATCGAAGAAGATGACACCACCCTCGTTGGCCACACGGGTAATCTCCCAAGGGGCCACCTGACGCGTCTCGTCGCTCTCATTGATAATAGAATAGTGGATGATGATTGAGTTATCCTTCTCATCGATGCTGATCGCCTTGCGGACACGGTATTTCAGCTTTTCAGACACCTCGCTGGTCATGACGAGACGGCCATCAAGTTCCTCTACCTGATAGGGCATCTTGTCGAACTCTTGAACGGGTGGCCAGTTCCACTCTTTTTGCGGACTTGTCCAGAAGGTGCTTCCAAAGGATTCAGGTGCCGTCTGTTGCGAGATGACCTCCTGCCCTTTGTATTTCAGCGACATAATTTTCCCGCCCTTCGTGGGATAGACGGTCATTGTGACATCGCCCACCTTGATTTGCCGGCTGCTTTGACGGGCACGGAAATCGTCGAGTTGCTGGAAGCAATGCTTGTCGATAATCTGTTCCAGACGGCGGTCAGGATTATTGCGAATGACACACTGATGGTCAAACACCATCAGCTCGCCGTTCTCTGCCGTATAAGGATGCCACGCAGGGAGACCGTCGACGTTAGGATTACCGTTGTGGGCAAACTGCGCCCACACGCTACTCATAGTGTCGGCCAGACGAAGGTCAGCCTCGGACGGCTGCGGCAGTTCGTTGGCTACCTGATGGAGCGTATTGAAACAAAACTTCAGCTCGTGACCGTGAACGCTACCCTTGTTCACAGGCGACCGCCAGGTGAACATATACATATAGGTTGGGGCCTGACGCGTCGTGCTGATGGCATCGGCGGTAATGATGGTCTTGGGACGGAATAGCCAGTCGATGCTCAGCAGGTCCTGTGGCGAGTGGTCGGGATAAGCCTCATCAAAAGCCTTGAGATAGATAGTGGCATCGAAGCCGAAGGTCCTGAACAACTCGCGACGGGCTTCATCCTGAGTCATTGGCTGGTCGTAACGCAGACGCTGCAACTCGTTGAACGTCGTGCCAATAAGGATAGGGATGTTGTCGCTGATGCTGGCAAATCCCGGCTGGAACGGCTGCTGTAGCAGTGTCTCACCATCGGGCGTAGGACCAAAGCCCCACATCATCGGCGTGCCGGGCTTCCGAGTACCGATGCTGGCAGCCATAGCCCGCTGACCAGCAGCGTAGAGTGTATCGTATGGAACTGTTTTTATGTCTTCAATATGCGCAGCGTCGATATTCAGTTCCTTCAGTACAGCCTGTCCCAGTTCTTCGGTCATCTGCTTCGTGTTGACGTTAAGGATGGTGCCGCTCATAATGATAGCCTTATGGAAGAGTCCCTTGGCTTGCGGCATACAGAGCAACGTACCCACCTTACCGCCGCCACCCGACTCACCGAAGATGGTGACGTTCGTAGGGTCGCCACCAAACTGGCGGATATTCTTCTGCACCCATTGCAAGGCCTGTATCACATCAAGCATCCCCACATTGCCAGAGTATTTATACTTTTCACCACATACTGAGAGGTCAAGGAAGCCGAGGATATTAAGCCGGTGGTTCACGCTCACCACGACAACATCCTTTTTGGCCAGCTGCATACCCGGGTTCCATGCCGACGTGCCTGAGTCGAAGCCACCTCCATGCAGCCACACCATCACAGGCTTCGAGGCTTTGGTGCTTGTCGTCCACACGTTCAGCACACAGCATTGCTCCGACATTTCTGCCTCGCTAAGCTTACGCCCCCACGTGTTCTGCATCGCCTGCGGTCCCCAATGGTCGCACACGCGGACAACATCCCACTTGTCCACAGGCTTAGGCGGCATAAAACGCTCCACCTTCGCATAGGGAATACCAAGAAAAGCCATCGATCCTTCCTGGTCGATACCCTTTACCGGTCCCGACTCCGTCCTGACAACCATCGGGGCTTGTGCCATACCAGCCAAAGACGTCAGCACAGCCAGCATAAGGAATAGTCTACTCTTCATAACTTCTACAGATTGCTTCAAGTTGATTACTTTTGCGCACAAAATTACACATTTCTTTTGGAATATCATCATTCAAAAGGAAATAACACAGTTCTTGGGGCTTGTTTTTTGCGTAAATGGATAAATATTCCTACCTTTGCACCACAATGAAGCAACCGCAACTGGATTTTTACGATATGGGCACTGGCGTGACGGCCTTCAGCAGTACACGTCACGGAGGCAGCAGCAAAGGCAACTATGCCGCGTTTAACATCAACCGCTATTGTGGCGACGATGAGGAGGCCATCTGCCAAAACCGTGAGGCGCTATGCCAAATGCTGGGCATCAGCAACGACCGCCTGATTATGCCACACCAGGTACACCTGACGAAAGTGGCAAGAATCGACGAGGCATTCTTATTGATGAACGCTGCAAAAAGGCAAGAAACGTTAGAGGGTGTCGATGCACTGATGACAGACCTCAAGGACGTGTGCATCGGCGTGTCGACAGCAGACTGTATCCCTGTGCTACTGTCTGACCATGAGCATCATGCCCTCTGCGCCATCCACGCAGGGTGGCGAGGCACGGTCAGGCGCATCGTCGTCAGGGCTGTTGAAGCAATGGCAGAGGCCTACGGCACACGCCCCAACCAACTCATTGCCCAGATAGGCCCCGGCATCCATCTCGACAGCTTCGAGGTGGGCGACGAGGTCTACGATGCCTTCGCCCAAGAAGGTTTCGATATGTCTGCCATCAGCATCAAGAAAGAGAAGTGGCACATCGACCTGCCCGCGTGCAATCGTCTGCAGCTTGTCGCCTCAGGCTTGCTGCCGCAAAACATCAACGTCTCACCCGTCTGCACCTACAAGCAAGCCGCCGACTACTTCTCCGCCCGCCGTTTAGGCATCAACAGCGGCCGCATCTTCACGGGCTGCATATGCAGTTCATCAACGGTATAACAATACTTTTACAACTCGAAAACAGAATAAGATATGCAAACTATGATGAAATTGAGCCGCTGGCTCGCAGGAAACGCCTCACTGTTTATCATTGCCATTGCCGTGATAACATTCTTTGTACCCGACCTCTTCATGTGGGTTCGCGGCACCACGCAGACAGTCATCCTCGGCATTATCATGCTGACGATGGGGCTGACGCTGACAACTGATGACTTCCGCATCCTGGCCCGCCGACCCTTCGACATACTGATAGGTGCCTGCGCCCAGTTCTTCATCATGCCTTGCGTGGCTTACCTGCTGGTGCATGTGTTCCGTCTGGAACCCGCGCTGGCGCTCGGCATACTCCTCGTGGGCTGCTGCCCCGGCGGCGTGTCGAGCAACATCATGTCGTATCTCTGTCACGGCGACGTGGCTTTCTCAGTAGGCATGACCTGCGCCTCCACGCTGCTCGCCCCCGTGATGACGCCACTACTGATGGAACTGACAGCTGGCGAGATCATCGAGATTGACGCCATCGGTATGTTCCTGAATATTCTCATCGTAACGATCATCCCCGTCGCCATCGGCTGTTTCCTGAATTACACCTATTCGAAAAGCAAGCACTTCCCAACCATCCAGTCGCTGATGCCCGGCCTGAGCGTCACCTGTCTGGCCTGCATCGTGGGCGGTGTCATCTCAACGGTTCACGACGATCTTATTGCCCGCGGTCTCTGGCTGTTCCTGTGGACGTTCGCCGTCGTCTTCTGCCACAACACGTTAGGCTATATCCTCGGCTACACCGCAGGAAAAATGGCACGCTTCTCGAAAGCCAAGAAACGCACCATTTCCATTGAGGTGGGTATGCAGAACGCGGGACTGGCCACCGTCCTGGCCGGCAACTTCTTCGCCGCCCAGCCCCTCGCCGTACTGCCCTGCGCCATCTCATGCGCCTGGCACTCTATCAGCGGCACCATCCTGGCCGGCCTGTTTCTCCGCTTAGACAAGAAGGGGGCTTAAAGCACCTTTGTGCCGACAAATGAAACAACTAGAAAGAAATATGCAAATAAAAAACCTTAACACAACCCTTCTTGGCAGCTTGTCTGGCCTGCCTGGCAACACTGCCACTTACGGCACAGAACCCCATTATCTACGACCGTTACACGCCAGACCCCGCGCCTTACGTACACGGCGACACGCTTTATCTCTTCGTTGACCACGACGAAGACGAGACCCAGAATGGCTATTTCACCATGAAGGACTGGCTGCTCTACTCGACCGTCGATATGGTGAACTGGACGTATCGCGGTACGCCGCTGACGTCGGCCACCTTCTCCGCCTCAGGGCAGAAAGACAAAAAACAAGCCCGCCCACCATTCGATACAAATAGTGGACGGGAAGAAAGTCATTCAGTAGTCACTTACTTGAATATCAGCTGCGCAAACTCGTGGAGGCTGCGACGCCAGGTCTGCCACTCGTGGGCCGTCTCGGGCGAGACGTAGCTGTAGGCATTGATGCCCAAGGCTTTCAGGTTCTCAGCAGCCTTGCCTACGCTGCCGTCACCTTCAGCCATACGGGTTTCGCGGCCACCAGCACTCATGAAGAGCACCTTGTTGGTCTTCTTGAAGTCGGCAGCATCCTTCAGGTCGTCGACACTGAACGTGCCGCCGCTGAACATACCGACATAGGCGAAAGTTGTGGGATTAGCCAGCGTGATGCCGCGCGTCTGCATACCACCCATCGACAGGCCAGCCATAGCGCGATGCTCGGTATCAGCTATCACACGGTAGTTTTTCTCCACCATCGGGATAATGTCAGTCAGCAGAATCTGCTGGAAAGCTTCGAAGAAATTGCCGAAGCCACCACGACCGCCAGGACGCTGGCCACCAGGACCACCCTGCGGGCGCTGACCGCCGAAGCCCTGCCTACGCATCTCGGCTGGATCGGGGTCGCCGGGGCGACGCGTGTCGAGACCATTATCCATGAAGATGATGAACGGCACAGCCTTGCCCTCAGCAATGAGGTTGTCCATAATGATGCCTGTCTTGCCCTGAGCTGACCAGCCCGTCTCGTTCTCGCCCATACCGTGTTGCAGATAGAGCACGGGGAACTTCTTCGTGGGGTTCGTGTAGTACTCGTTGGGCAGGTAGATGTATCCGTGACGCATCTTCTCCTGCACCGTCGACCAGTAGTACACCTCGCTGACAGAACCTTGCGGCACGTTCTTCACCGTGTAGAACGCCTCGTCGGCAGCAGGGATGTCGATACCGCTGCCCCAGCGGCTGGCACCATAGAAATACTTGCTGCCTGGATCGGGTACGGAGGCACCGTCAATGTTCAGCTGATAATAGTGGAAGCCTTCGTCCTGAGGTGCCGACGTACCCGTCCACAGGCCGTTCTCGTCCTTGGTCATCTCATAGATCTTGCCAGCAATGTCAAGACCGACGAAGGTGGCCTTAGGTGCCAGAATCTGGGCACGCACCATGCGCTGTGAGTTGACCATCGGGTACTGCTTACCCTCCTGGTTGGTTGTGGCAGGCTTGAAGTCCTCGACCTCTGCCGTTACTGAAGGAACTGTAGGGTTCACCCTGGGAGCCCCAAACTGTGCTGATGCTGTCATTGCAGCAAGTGAAGCAACCATCGTAAGAATTTTTCTCATAGGTTATGTAATATGTTAGGTTGATAATTCTGTCTTTTTACGCTTCGGCAGTGATTGACAAGTCTCGCAGACAAGCTTAGAAAGGTTGTCGCAGTATTCTTGTGCAAAGATACAAAAGTTTTTTTGATATACTATAAGGCTAATGGATGTTTTTTTCTTGTAGAAACATAAAAACCGATTCGATAATTTGCGAATTCCATTTCTTTTGCGTAATTTTGCGGGGTTTTGAAAAAAGTTTGAAAACGGTGTAGTTTTTCGTAGCAGTGCTGCGTCTAATGGGTGTAATGATTAAAAAAACAGATGAGACAATGAACAACTTAGAAAGACAGTTTGCGCAAACCGTTAAGGAACATAAGAGCACCATCTACACCGTGTGCTACATGTTCTCGCAGGATGCCGACGAGGTGAACGACCTGTTCCAGGAGGTACTAGTCAATCTTTGGAAAGGGTTCGAGAGCTTCGAGCATCGCAGTGACATCAAGACGTGGATTTACCGCGTCGCTCTTAATACCTGTATCTCTATAGACAGGAAAAAGAAGCGTCGCGCAGCCACAGCCCGAGTCACGATGGATATCAACCTCTTTGAAGACCGCGACGAGGACACGCGCCAGGTGGACATGCTCCACAAACGCATCTCCCGTCTCCAGCCCTTCGACAGAGCAATCGTTTTGCTCTGGCTCGAGAACCTCAGCTACGAGGAGATTGGGCAGATTGTTGGTATCACGGCTAAGAACGTCAGCGTTCGTCTGTTCAGAATCAGAGAACAATTAAAGAACATGTCAAACGATTAAAAAACCTCACCCATTATGAACAACGAGAATTTTGAATTAGAGAATATGCGTCAGCAGATGAACACGCTGAAGCAGAAGTTAGAGAAACAGGAGATTGTGAACGACCACATGATCCGCCAGTCGATGAAAAAAACAGCAAGTACCATCAGCCGCAGATATAATGTCATCATGGTTTTGGCCATACTGATGGTTCCCTATTTCTACTGGGTATGCGTCAAGTCGGCCGGTTTCTCGATAGCCTTCTGGATTGGCACAAGCATCTTCATGCTGGTCTGCGCAGGAGCAACCTACTATAATAGCCGCAACCTGACTGACGTGAACATGATGAGCAGCAATCTGGTAGAAGTGCGCAGAAAGATGGCCCGCGCCAAGAAGTTCGATGTCGACTGGCTGTTCTTCGGCATTCCAGCTGTTATCCTTTGGTTCGGCTGGTTCTGCTACGAGTCATATCAGATTGCAGGCAACTTAGAACCAAACTGGCTCATGTACGGTGGCATCGGCGGCGGCATCATAGGAGCTATTGCCGGATTCAAAATGCACTTCCAGACCCAGCACCAATATCAGGAGATCATTGACCAGATAGAGGATATTACTGCCGAAGCGTGAGTGATTGCCGAATGTACTTATTAGCCGAGCCTGCTGACGTTAATCACGGGCTCGGCTTTTCGACTTTTTGTTGTCAGCATTCAAATCACCACATTATGTTAGTTTAACACAATATTGCTCTTTGACATTTTGCAATCTGAAGAAAAGTGCGTACCTTTGTAGATGAAAAAACCTAAAATATGAAGACAGACATACAGATTGCACGAGAGTGCCAGTTGGAACACATCAACGAGATTGCTACACGGCTGGGCATTGCCCCCGAAGAGATTGACCCCTACGGACGCTTCATGGCCAAAGTGCCGGTAAAGCTCATTGATGAGGAGCGTGTCCGCCAGAGCCGCCTGATTCTCGTCACAGCCATCAGCCCCACAAAGGCCGGCATCGGCAAGACGACGGTCAGCATCGGACTGACCTTAGGCCTGAACAAGCTTGGCAAGAAAGCCGTCGTGGCACTGCGCGAGCCGTCGCTCGGCCCGTGTTTCGGCATCAAGGGCGGTGCGGCTGGTGGCGGTTATGCCCAGGTACTGCCAATGGAGAAAATCAACCTCCACTTCACGGGCGACTTCCACGCCGTAACATCGGCCCACAACACCATCAGCGCCTTGCTCGACAACTACCTGTTCCAGCACCGCAAGGATGGTTTTCACCTACGCGAAATCTACTGGAAGCGGGTTCTCGACGTGAACGACCGCTCACTGCGTAACATTGTGACGGGACTTCGTGGCGACGGCGTCGTCGCAGAGACGGGATTCGACATTACTCCGGCCTCGGAGCTGATGGCAATTCTCTGTCTGGCCACCAGTGAGGAAGACCTGCAGCGAAGAATAGAAAACATCGTGCTCGGCATCACCGCCGACGGAAAACCATTCCGCATCCGCGACCTCGGCGTGGCAGGGGCCATCACAGTACTGCTGCGCGATGCCCTGTCACCCAACCTCGTGCAAACCACAGAGCACACACCAGCCCTTATTCATGGAGGCCCCTTCGCCAACATTGCCCACGGCTGCAGCAGCGTCTTAGCAACGAAAATAGCTATGACCTACGGCGACTATGTGGTGACGGAGGCTGGTTTCGGTGCCGATCTGGGAGCCGAGAAATTCTTCGACATCAAGTGCCGTAAGGCGGGCTTACAACCACGTCTCGTCGTCATCGTGGCTACCACTCAAGGACTGAAGATGCACGGCGGTGTGGCCTTGGAGGCTATCAAGGAGCCTAACATGAAGGGGCTGAAGGAGGGACTGAAGAACCTGAACCGCCACATTAACAACATGCAGGGCTTCGGCCAGCCCGTCATCGTAACCCTGAACCGTCACGACACCGACCTTGAAGAGGAGATTGACGTCATTCGCCGCAACTGCGAGGACCTCGGCGTAGGCTTCGCGGTGAACGAAGCATTCCTACGCGGTGGCGACGGTGCCGTAGAACTGGCACAGAAGGTGGTCGACACCATCGACAGCATCCAACCGCTGCCCATCCACTATACATATCCTGAGAACGACACCATAGAGGGCAAGATAGAGAAGGTGTGTAAGCGCATCTACGGAGCTGCCGCCGTGGAGTTTACCAAGACCGGCAAGAAGAAATTGGAGTCTATACGCACCATCTTTGCCGACGACGAGAGTATACGCCACTATCCCGTCTGCATTGCCAAGACGCAATACTCGTTCACAGCCGACTCCACCGTCTACGGCTCGCCCGAGGGCTTTACGATTCGTATCCGCGATATTATTCTGAACTGCGGCAGCGAGATGATTGTGGCCATTGCCGGTGATATGCTCCGTATGCCTGGCCTGCCCAAGAATCCACAGGCCGAACACATCACTATCGTCAATGGCGAGATAGAGGGCTTGTCATAAACGACACATCAGGCATCTGGCAATGGAGGCAGGACATCGGTGATGAGGGGAACGATCTGCTTGCGAGAGTAGTTCTTTACGCTATAGCAGACTCCTTCGCGCAGTGAAGCCCCAAACACGGCCTCGGCTACTTCCTTAGTGCCCTCACCGTAATAGATAAAATACGTTCCACCGTATAGGTATGGGTTCTCGTCCTTGTCACTTCCCGTATTGGGCACAAGGTTGCTGATCATAGAAAAAAGCATCTGGCAACCTTTCTGCCGCATAATCTCAGGCATGACAGCGAGCATACGCGTGATGAAAGCCTCCATCTCGGCCTGCTTACAAACCAGACTACCGAAACCTATCGGATGGCCACTGATGTCGTAGTCCTTATAGTCAGACAGGAAGATTTCAGCATCGGTCATACCAGAATAATCGTAGGCTGCCTCTTCCATACGGCGATTAATGACCCTCATTGAGTCTCTTGAAATACCTAATTGCGTGGAGAGTGCCAACCAAGCCGTAGAGTCGATACCACACGTGGTAGACTTCGAGAGGTTGCGCGTGTCGCTGATGATACCAGCAAGCATGATACGGGCCGCCTCGTCGTCGATGTTCACCCCTAATTCGTTGTACATCTCATAGATAATGGTGTTTGTCGATCCCACCATCTCACGACGCACATAGGGGATGCCGGCATCAGCAATATCGCCCTCGACGTGATGGTCTATCTTCTGCAGGATGATGGCTTCACGGGCACCGTCCACACACTGCGCGTAGTCTGTGTGGTCAGTCAGGATAAGCCGCGTCTGGGGCACCACCGAGGTCTTAATGGCCGGCAGACCGAAGCCAAAGAGCCCGGCAATGTACTGCGTCTCACGATTCGTAGGACTCGACACCTTCGCCTTACAATTGTAGCCGAGCAGGTTCATGAGTTTGGCATACGAGAGGGCTGAAGTGACGGCATCCACATCGGGCGTCTTGTGGCCATAGACAAAGCAGGTGTCTTGTCCCCAATTTAAAGAGCGCAACTTCGCCCTGAGCTCAGCACCAGGTTCTGGCGTGGGCGCAGGGTCGTCAGTTGTAGAACACGACAAGACTGTCAAAGTAAGTCCTACGTATAAAATAACTGTCAGTTTCCAGGAGAATGCTTTACTTACCATCAATCAAATAGTTTTTGTTGGCTGCAAAGATACAATGAAGAGTTGAAAACGCCAAATTATCTTTGGAAAAACTATGAATCAGAGATTTCAAAATCCGGCCGTGACGTTTTCACCAGCGGCTTATATTTTTTCACGAGAGGCCGTTATTAATAGTCAGAATATCCATCACGCCAATGTACTCAATATCATGCTCTTGACAATAGGTTGCCACATCTCTTTTAGAATATGGGTCATTTCGGAAATAAACCCCCTCTGGTAGCACTTGGCCTGTCAATATGCCCAGTACGATGGCAATGACGATACGTGGCAGCAGTCCTAATTTGGGCAGGGTCATCTTGCGCTCCCTCATTCTAAATGCCTGACAGGACGAAGCGGACGCCGCCGGTGAATTCCGTATCGAGCACTAAAGTGTAGTCCATCGAGATGGCCAGTCGCCGGGCTAACGGCAGACCAATGCCTAGGCTTTCCTCGTCAGCCGACAGACGGACAAAGGGCTCGAAGATGCGCTTGGCATCTTTAGCGGGAATCGTGGGGCCTTCGTTGCTGACGGAGATGGCGTATTTACCGTCAGCAACAGCATAGCAACTCACCAGCACGTTGCCACCCGTGGCATACTTGTCGGCATTGCCAAGCAGACAGTTCAGCAGCGACTGCAGCAGCGGACTGGTATTGACCATCACGTCGTCGGCCACGGAGGTGCGGAACTCAGTGGTCAGCAGGCGCTTCTTTTCAGCATGAATGGGCGATGCCTCACGGTGCACGTCGAAACTGCTGAGGATGGAGCGCACCACTTCATTCAGCCCGACATGGTCGTTCTTTGGCGTCTGGAAATCGTCACCGTAGAGACTGAACAAGACGAGGTTGTGGGTGGATGCGGCAATATGATAGGCATTGCGGCACACTTCGCGGCGTAGCTGCACATATTCATCATGAGGTATCTGACCGTTGGCATCGATGATAACCTCTGCCGTACTGATGAGCGTGAGCAGCGGAGAGCGGAGAGCGTTCTGGCAGATGAGCTTCTCGTCGTCAGTGATGCCTGCCGACCCTCGGGCGTAGGAATCGAAGACCTGGTCCATGAGCGACTCTATGCTGCGGGCAGCGTCGAGGATGTCCTGGTAGCGCTTGCCCCGCTCCTCGGGCTTCAGAAGGAAGTCGGGATTGTTGAATATGCGCGCATAGCCCATCAGTACATTGACAGGCGACTCGAGCTTCTCCTGGATGGTGCTGACGAAGGCACGGCGGATGGCTTGGCCGGCCTCAGTGCTGCGGCGGGCTTCCTGCAACTGCAGGAACTGCTCCTTCAGCCGCTTGTTCTTATTATGACGGAAGATGAGCATACCCACGAGCAGGGCGATGATTGACAGGGCCATCAGTCCTACTATCACCAACTGTATACGGCGTATCTCAGCCTTCTTCTGCTCCGTCTGAAGCTGGTCGATGTCGTGCGCCATGTCTATCAGGTGAAGTTCCAAGGCTTCGGCCTCGCCGATAAGTATCAGACTGTCCTTCTGTTCGGAGGCACGGAAGGCACGCTCCCAGTCGCCCATCTTCTCATAGACATTGATGCGCAGCTCAGTGGCCGTCAGCGGCACCTCGATGGAGTCACACCAGCCCAGGGCACACTGATAGTCGTTCTGCATCAGGCAGTGGCACACCATCACCTGCTCGAGGTTGGCGGCATTAAACTGTTCGGGCAGATGCTCGCGGATGCTGTCGTACTTAGAGAAATAGCGCTCGAAGGCATCGCGGTCGCCCAGCTTATTGGCAATAATACAGCGGTAACCCAGCACGCCACTCTCGTACATAGGGTTCTTCAGCATCTGCTGCGGCAGGCTGTCGAGACAGGCCATCGCCTCCGAGGGGCGCTTGAAACTGAGCGTCTGGGCCAGCGAGAGGTAGATGTTGAATACTGACACAGGGTCTTTCTCAGCATTGATGCTCTCCAGCGCACGCCGGAAGTGCTTCTCGCCCATCTCCAACTGGTTACGGCCGTTATAGAGAAATCCCAGACACATATTCGATATGTAGAGATACTGCTCCTGATGGCGATTCTCAATATCGTCGTTAAGGAGTTCAACCTCGCTGAAGGCACGATGGAAATACTTGTGGTTGACATCATAGATGACGCGGTTCATCCATGCGCGATAATACTTCTCCCACTCCTTGCGCTCCTTCAAATAGCTCATAAAAGCGGCGTGGGCATCGTAGAAATCGGAATCGCTGCCTGTCATCTGCGTCTCATAGAGGCGCTGCACCAGCTGCTGCTCCTGTAAAGACGGCGGCTGCTGTTGAGCGCACAGAATGACGCACAATCCCAACATCACTGCGGATAAAACAACTTTTTTACCTAATCTCATATAAATATCGATATGTTTCAGGCCACAAATATAAGCAAAAAAACGTTTCAAAACAAATAAAATATGTCAAATCGTAAAATTTTTGTTGATTTTAGAACATTTTTAAGGATTTCTGAACCAATTTTGGCCATGGGCGGGTCAAAATACCTGTTTCCTTGACCCGCCCCGTGCCCCGTTAAGGCAAGACTAACGCACCACGACTTTCCGCCCTCGGACAATGTAGATGCCGCGCCCGACGGCAGTCGTTCTGCGCCCCAGCAGGTCGTAGACGGCATTGTCGGCATGACGCTCAGCAACTTGAAGGTCTGCGATGCCATCGGGCTGCTGCGACGCTGTGAGCGGGAAGAGCATCCACTGGCGGTGGACGGGCGTCGGGTTGCTGTCCTGGTACTGCCAGACGGTAATCACCGTACCGGCAGCCGTCGACTCGTTGCTGAGGTCGAAGCCGTGGGTGCGGCCGTTGCTGGCTAAGATTTTGAAGAACGGTGCGTCGACGGGGTCTATGTAGAAGTTCTGCTCGCTGGCCTGTGCCTTCTGGGCTGTCAGCGACGAACTGCTGCTGCTGCGATGGGCCGTCAGTCGCAGGCCGAGTGCATTCTGCAGGCTATAGGTGCCGTTGCCCATGTCCGTCAGTCGCCAGCGCTGGGCGTCGCCGTAGTTAATATCCTGGATGGTGACCTGACTGGCCGTTGCCGTGATGGCGCGGGCATTCTCGTGACGGGGAACAATCAGGTATTCTACACCGTCGCACAGCAGCTCCTGGGCGTCGGCCATCTTGCTGACGGGTATGACGAGGGTGACGATGCTCTGGGCGGGCAGGGCTGCCATGAGTCCGTCGGCTTCGAGGGTGATGCCGCTCTTGGTGCGGGTCAGGTTCTCGCTGGCCGACGTGCGGTAGACCTCAATGTCGGCGAGTGCCGGCAGCGTGCCGAACTGCGACAGGTTGATATGATGAACGGCCTTGGCTCCCTCGTTCAGCAGGACGAGCACCAGGGTGTCGCGGGCGGCATTGACAGCCGCCAACGACTGCGGACAGAGCGAGGTGACGATGTCGTAGCCCCGCTTGATGAAGCGCGAGCATTGCTGGCGCACGTAGTAGTTCTTCACCTTGGCATAGGTCTGGTTGGCAAAACTGCCGCGGACGGTACACCACTGGTCGTTAGCCTCTTCCATATACTGCCAGTCAATCCACGCCTCAGGCTGTATGTAGCGCATATCGTCGATGAGTCGCTGGGCCAGGCTGAGGTTGCCGCCGATGCCATTGCCGCCGGAGCCAGTCTCGCTCATCCACAGGGGCTTTCCGGCCTGATGGGCCAGCAGGGCCAGACGGGCGCGGTCGGCATTGCTGGCCTGATAGGTGTGCGTGTTCCACTGGCCCACCAAAGGCAGGACGCCGGCGCTCTTGTATTCCTTGAAACCCTGTACGGACAGCCCTACGTTGGTCTCGTCGGAGGCAGAGATGACGGTGCTAAGACCTGAGGCGCGCAAGATGGGCTCCAGCACGCGTATGAAATTTATCTGTGAGGAATAGTCGAAATGGCAGCCCTCCTGCGGACCGTTGGCATACCAGAAGTTGGTCACCGACTCGTTGAACGGCTCCAGCGTCTTGAACTCTATGCCGTACACATCCTTGTAATGCTTGCAGACGTCAACAAGATAGTGGGCAAACTCATCGTAGTACTCGGGCTTCAGGTTGTCCTTGCCACCGTCGGCATTGCCGCTGACGCAGCCGCTGTAGGTCATGTAGTAAGGACAGGAGTTGCTGAAGGCCTCGAACACGGCATCGGGGCGCTTCTCCTTGATTTTCAGCATAATCTTGCGCTGGGCGGCATCGCGGTCCCAGTGATACTCGTCGCCGCTGAAGTCCTTGAAGCCCTCCATTTCGGCGCGCAGTCCCTTGCCGTTGCCCATGTGGTGCTTGGTGCAGTGGCGGTTCTCAGGGTCGTCGCCGCCGCCGATGTTGTAGCGGAAGTGACTGTAGTTAAGCCCTGTGGGACTGACCAGCCACTCTACAATCTCGTCAATCTTAGCGTCGCTCCACTTGCCACACTGGCCGGCCCACCAGCAGAGCGACACGCCCCAGCCGTCGAAGTGCTGGCGCACCAACTGCGGACTCACCATATAGCGGAGGGTGTCGGTAGGCGGCGCCTGTTTCACGTTGTCGCTGAAATACCACAGGTGCTTCATGTCGGAGCCGTTCTTATCGGTGAAAATCTTGGAGTGGCCAGCGTTGCTGTCGGTACCCATATACAGGTTGTTGGACTTGCAGCGCAGCTTGACAAACTGTCCGGAAGCCGGCTCAATGGTCCACTTAGCAGCGGCTGCCGTAGCACTGGCTATGAACTTCGAGTTCCACTGGCCTTCGAGGGCGAGATACAGAGACTGGCCGGCGGCCTGGATGTTATAGTAGCCCTGACCGGCGGGCACGATGGTCACCTGCTGCGGGCTGCTCTTCGTGGGGGCTTCTATCCAGCCGCCATTGTCGCTGCCCATCTCTACGTGGTTGCCGCTGCTATGCATCAGATACAAGGTTGTGGGCTGCGTGAAACTGGTCTGACCCCACACGAAACTGCCCATCAGGCAGAATAATGCTGTTACAAAATATACTTTCATCTTACGGAAGCTTTAGGTTGGGTTGCAAAATTACAACAAAAAAGCGAGATATTTTCATTTTCCAAACTTTTTTTGTTGGTTTCACAGCACATTTTTCGTAAAGGCGGAAGCGTAGACAGGAAGGGGGAAACACGAAAGCCAAATTTTACGGCCGTGACGTTTTCACGAGAGGCCGTGACGTTTTATCTCTTACCTTTTACCTTATTACCTCTTCCCTTATTACCGTTTCCCTCTTCCCTATATAGGGATAGCTTAACCAGAAAAGACCCCACCCACGTCGCCCATGTCGCTCCTGGCTCCAGCTTTGCGGGTTTGTGGGGGCAAGAAGTATAGGGGTGGGATGGGCGACGTGGGTGGGATGATTTCCGCTTTAGCCTCCCTATACGCGCGCGTGGGAGGATGCTGCGCCAAAAGATATCAATCGCCTGAATAAGTCATCGTTCAGTTTGTTTCATAACAGAATAGTTCAGAATACGCATTTCGGTAGCTTCGCATATCTCGCGGGCATAGTCGTTGAGCCGATGAAAACGGGAGTAGTCGGTAGACCCGTCAACAGCCCAAGGGGCAAGGATAAGCAGGTGGCCGGCAGCACAGGCATAGAAACGGCGCTGGGGCGGTTTCCAGTATTCGCCAATAGGCTCTTTCTGCAGAAGAATCAGAGGCAGACGGGCGTCAAGGGCATCGCTGACGACAAGGCTCTCGCCTCGTGAGATACCTGGCGTGACAAGCACCGCGCCCTCTTCGGCAACACGCAACAGGCGGCGGTGCTCAGCCTGGTATGCCTCGGTAAGTTCGGTGGCTTGGCCTGTCTCAGGGTCCTTGCGATGGAAGAACACCTGCTCCTTAATAGGGTATTTCAAAAGGAAGAGGTTACCGAAGGCGGCATATTCGCGGCCACCAATCCATAGATGCAGCTGGCGCTCCATGAGCCTGGGGCACTCCTCACGGATACGGGCGCGGAGCGGGTTCTCAGCCATATAGCGCTTGATGTTCTCCAGCATACCGGGGCGGTTGATGATGCGGTCGTGGTAGCCCTTCTCGAAAAGCACGGGGCGCAGAGGGGCACTGCCCAAGGGAGAAGCCTTGGGCACAACGGCAGAAGCGCCGGCGGCAGGAACGGCGCCGGCGGCAGGAACGCCGGTTGTAACGGCGCCGGCAGGAGAAGCGCCGGCAGGAGAAGCGCCGGCGTTATTAGCAGCTGCCGTGCTTGGCGTTTCTCCGCCAAGCCCCCTCTCATCCTGCAGCGCCCACCACGCCCGCGAGCAGCCCGTCTTAAAGCCCCGCACCACCATCCCCAGGTGCTTGCCCTCGCGGAGCGTCTCGCGTACGCACAGCAGCAGATGGATATGGTCGGGCATCATCGCCACCCGCCATACCTCCACCTGGGGATAAAAGCGATGAATCTTCGGCACCTCCTCCTTGAACACGCGCCGGCCTAATTCCGACAGCTGAACATGGGGCGCCTCGTCGGTTCCTGGCCGTCCGTTAGCACGCCCTACAATACTCCCGAAAAGACGCTTACGCCCGCCGATAACCATCGTAATCATATAAAGCCCCTTTTGGTGGTAGTCGTGCCAGTACGACCGGCGGTGCTGGTTATGCTGGGTCTCACATCGCGGTGCTTCCATACTGTCCTTCATACTTCTATAAAACAAAAGTCACTTCCTCCACGCCCGCCTGGTTTGCAGCAAGACGCTGAGCAGGATGAGGGCTATGCCCACGTAGAAGGAGAAATTGATTTCGCGCCCCTCGCCGAAGATGATGAAGGCGAGGATGATGGTGTAGCAGGGCTCGAGGTTGTAAGTGAGATTGACGGTGAAGGCCGACAGCCGCTTCAGGGCCTGAATCTGCAAGAGGTACATACCAACGGTGCAGAACAGCGCATGGCAGAGCATGAACCAGAGATTAGAACCATCGGGCACGACAACGACGGGCTGCTGACTGGGAAAGAAAAGGAGATAGACGGGGATGATGGCCGACACAAGGACGAGTCCTCCCGACATCTGGTACATCAGCACCGTCCTACTGCGCACACCCACACTCACTTTCTTGTTGCAGATGGCGTAGAGGGCGCAGGCTGCTGACGACACCACACCAATCATTATGCCATAGCGATAACGGGCGTCAAGGGAGAAGATGCACAACACGCCCGCCACCGTTATCAGCGAGAAGAGCAGCTCCCAGCCAGAAAGACGCCTCTTGAAAAGCAGCGGTTCGAACAAAGCCGTAAAGAAACCTATCAGCGAGAAGCAGATGACACCGATGGAGACGTTCGACGCCTTGATGCTGCCGTAGAACAGAATCCAATGGAAGCCCAGCAGCGCCCCACAGCCGCTAAGTTGCAGGAACTTGCGCCACCCTACCCTCGGCAGACCCGTAAACACGAGCAGAATAGCGCTCGTAAACAGCATGCGATACCACACGATATCCACCTCGTTGAGGGTGATAAGCCGTCCGAACAAGCCCGTAAAGCCTGCCAAAAGCACACTCAGGTGCAACTGCACAAATCCTTTCCTCGTCTCGCTCATCTTTCTTCTCACGGGCAAAAAAGTCATCCTATCAACCGTTGGAGCTGTCTATCGGAAGCATTTGGCAGAAGGGCTCGAAAATGGGAAATGATTCGTTGATAAGACTCTTCCGGAGTATGTGGACAACGGAAAGCATCACGTCCCATGAGCGTCTCGGGGGTTGTGAGTAGCGACCAACCCCAACCGTATTCACGTCCATGCTTGTCAGTGGGATATACGAAATCCTCGGTGACGATAAGGCAGGCCATTTGTAGGCGGGTGACATAGCCGTCAAACTTACTACGCATCTTGGGGCCGTCGAAGCCACAAGCCGCACGCAGTTCACGAGTAATGAGACTGCCGTGTTCGCGGAGCGTAGTGAGGATGATGTCGTCAATGGTTCCTTCTACAGGCACAGGATATTTGCTGCGGCGGTAGTTGCAGAAGTCAGGCCACCACGCGCGACTGATGAACCCGGCTTTCTTATTGAAGAACTTGCCATAAACGCAACTGCCTTCCGACACGATGGGACCCTTCCACTTCCACAACGGCCAGTCCCAACCGCCATCGTCGAATACCACATAGCGGCAGTCGTCAGTCACAATCTCTTCTGCTGAAAAGCCTTGTATGCCACTGTCTAACAGAGGTAGAAATCCCACCTCTTGAATGAATGCCGTCAGTTGGGCTGCTGAATATATCTCGTTGTGCTTCATCTCTGACCGCAAATATACGACTTTTTTCCGAATAAATGAATATAGTCACGAGAAAAGTTGTATCTTTGCGGCACAATTGCTATGGATAGAGCAACATTTGAAAGTCAGAAGGCATTTGCTGGCGAGAAGAAGCCCTCAATGCAGCGACGCTGTGTGGATAATGACTACACAGCACGACGGATGTATATGATAACGATGGTGACAGAGGGACGGATGCCACTGTTTGGACAGGTGGTGGGACGAAGCGAGGCTGTGGAGCCATCGTCAGAGGCGCCTCATATCGCACTATCGCCATTGGGAGAGGCCATAGGGCAGATATGGCAAACGATAGGCAGCTATCATCCTGAAGTGAAGGTGGTGGCGCTGCAGATGATGCCTGATCATCTGCACGCCATTCTGTTTGTGAAGGAGCGGATGGAAAAACCGCTTGGGAAGGTGCTGCTGGGCGTGAAGCAGGCCTGCAACCAAGCATTTAGGAAGGTGATGCCGGTAGAGTTTGTTGCTGTGGCACAGCAACATGCACAACAGAGCCGCGAAAACGGGCTGCTGTTTGCAAAGGGCTTTAACGACCAGATCTTGCTAAAGGAGGGACAACTTGAGCGATGGCTGAACTACCTGAAAGATAACCCACGGCGTCTGCTGATGAAGCGGGAGAACCCTGACCTCTTTAGAGTTCAAAGGGGACTGATTTTTGCTGGGTTCAACTTTTCGGCTATTGGTAATCGGTTTTTGTTGGAAAGGCCGTTGAAGATACAGGTGCAGTGCTCGAGGAGCATCAGCGATAGCGATTTACAGGCGAAGATGAACGAATGTCTTAGAGCAGCAAAGCAAGGGGCCGTGCTGGTGTCGCCAGCAATCTCGAAAGGAGAAAAAGCCATTATGAGGGCGGCCTTCGACGAAGGGCTGCCGTTGGTCTATCTGCAAGAGAATGGCTTTACGGATTTAGCAAAGCCTGGCGGCATGAGGATGGATGCCTGCGCCAGAGGGCAACTACTGATACTGGCGCCATGGGAGCATCATAATGAGAAGACTATCATCAAGCGGGGGCAATGCTTAGAGCTTAACGAGATGGCGAGGGCTATTTGTGAAGGTTGAGCGTTGAGCTTGTTGCTGTGGCACAGCAGCAAACAGAACAAAAGCGCCAAAGACCCTTACTCATGTCCCTTTAATTCCGTTTCATTAGATTCAATAGAAGGTTCCCATAAATGACGGCTCATATCCACATGTCCATTAGACTTGAAGCCCACTCCCTCTGCCTCCAATAAAGGGCGCTGACGGCTCCAGCCTGGCGCTGTACGCCCCTCCTTGTTAACCACACGATGACAAGGCAAAGTCTCGGCTCCTGGTGTATATCTCAATGTCCGTCCCACCATCCGCGAATGACTCGGCCATCCAGCCCACGCAGCGATATGACCATAGGTCGTCACCCGTCCACGAGGAATCTGGCTGACGATCGTCAGCACGTCGTCGCGAAACATCCGCGCCTGCTCTGCCGTCATCTTATCAGGATAGTCTTTCATCTCAGACCGCAAAGATACAAATAATTGCCTAAAGCACCAAAAGAGCGCCGCAGTTTTTTCTGCGGCGCTCTTATTATAAATAAAAAGGTGAAACCTTTAGTCTGCCATCTTGGCCTTGATCATCTCGCGGTTCAGGCGGGCGATGTTGGCGATGGTCTCGTTCTTCGGGCAGACGGCTTCGCAGGCACGGGTGTTGGTGCAGTTGCCGAAGCCGAGCTCGTCCATCTTGGCAATCATGTTCTTCACACGACGGGCAGCCTCTACGCGACCCTGGGGAAGGAGGGCGAGCTGGCTGACCTTCGACGATACGAAGAGCATGGCGGAGCCGTTCTTACAAGCGGCGACGCAGGCGCCACAACCAATGCAGCTGGCGCAGTCCATAGCCTCGTCGGCATCCTCCTTGGGGATGAGGATGGCGTTGGCATCCTGAGCCTGACCGGTGCGGATGGTGGTGTAACCACCGGCCTGGATAATCTTGTCGAAGGCACCACGGTCGACCATACAGTCCTTGATGACGGGGAAGGCAGCTGAGCGCCAAGGCTCGACGGTGATGACGTCGCCGTCGTTGAGCACATACCGCAGATACCCTCGCGGCAGTCGTGGTCGAACACGAAGGGCTCCTTGCCTTCGTTGATGAGCTCCTCGTTCAGGATGTCAAGCATCTCCAGGAAAGAGGTGTCATCGGGAATATCGTGCATCTCGTGGGTGTCGAAATGTCCCTGGTCCTTGGGGCCATTCTGGCGCCAGAACTTGATAGTGAAACTTATGTTTTTAGCCATAATTTACTTGTTTTTATTATTGATGCGATAAGCTAAAATCTGGTTTAGCAGCAAAAGCGATCCTAAGACGAGATAATGGATTGCCTCCGATTGTGCCTCCGATTGAACCCCTCCAGTAACATCTGCTATTGCTATTATGAAAATACAAGCACTTAGTACGATACTTGTCTTCAGATAACCATTTAGCCCTTTCATCCTTTAGTTCTTATAGTTACGTGTCTGTACCTTGATAGCCTCGTACTCCAGCGGCTCCTTAGAGAGTTCAGGCTCGTTGCCCTTGCCCTTGTACTCCCAGCAGCCTACGTAGAAGTAGTTCTCGTCGTCGCGCTTGGCCTCGCCTTCCTCGGTCTGGTACTCCTCGCGGAAGTGACCGCCGCAGGACTCGTTACGCGAGAGGGCGTCGAAGGCGACGAGCTGACCCATGGTGAAGAAGTCGCGCAGGTGGATAGCCTTGTCGAGCTCGACGTTCAGACCTTCCTTAGTGCCGGGCACGAAGAGGTTGGTGTCGAACTCCTTCTCCAGGTCGTGCATCTTCTTCAGACCGGTCTTCAGACCCTCAGCGGTGCGGCCCATGCCGACATATTCCCACATGATGTGACCCAGCTCCTTGTGGATAGAGTCAACGGAGCGCTTGCCCTTGATGTTGAGCAGGCGGTCCATCTCGGCATTCACCTTCTTCTCGGCCTCGTCGAACTCAGGCAGGTCGGTGCTGATCTTGCCCCAGATAGACTGGTCGGCCAGATAGTTCTGGATGGTGTAAGGCAGCACGAAGTAGCCGTCGGCCAGACCCTGCATCAGTGCTGAAGCACCGAGGCGGTTGGCACCGTGGTCGGAGAAGTTGCACTCGCCGATAGCGAACAGGCCGGGGATGGTGGTCTGCAGCTCGTAGTCGACCCAGATACCACCCATGGTGTAGTGGATGGCGGGATAGATCATCATGGGCTTGTAGTACTTCACGCCGTTAATCTCGTTGGCAACGTCGCCGGGGAACACGTCGGTAATCTCCTCGTACATCTCGAAGAGGTTGCCGTAACGCTGCATGATGACGTCGAGGCCAAGACGGTTGATAGACTCTGAGAAGTCGAGGAACACAGCCAGACCGGTGTTGTTCACGCCGAAGCCCTTGTCGCAACGCTCCTTGGCGGCACGTGAGGCCACGTCGCGGGGAACGAGGTTACCGAAGGCGGGATAGCGGCGCTCGAGATAGTAGTCGCGGTCCTCCTCGGGAATCTCCCAGCCCTGCTTTGTTCCGGCCTGCAGAGCCTTGGCGTCCTCAAGCTTCTTAGGCACCCAGATACGGCCGTCGTTACGCAGCGACTCAGACATCAGCGTCAGCTTCGACTGCTTGTCGCCGTGGACGGGGATACAGGTGGGGTGAATCTGCACGTAAGAGGGGTTAGCAAACATAGCACCCTTGCGGTAGCACTGAACGGCAGCGGTGCAGTTGCAGCCCATAGCGTTGGTAGAGAGGAAATAGGTGTTGCCGTAACCGCCGGTAGCGATGACAACGGCATTGGCAGAGAAGCGCTCCAGCTTGCCCGTCGTCAGGTCCTTGGCAATGATACCACGGGCGCGGCCGTCGACGATGACCACGTCTTCCATCTCATAGCGGGTGAAGAGCTTCACCTTGCCGGTCTGCACCTGAGCACTCAGAGAAGAGTAGGCACCGAGCAGCAGCTGCTGACCGGTCTGACCCTTGGCGTAGAACGTACGGCTAACCTGAGCGCCACCGAACGAACGGTTGGCAAGCATACCGCCGTACTCACGGGCGAAAGGAACGCCCTGAGCGACACACTGGTCGATAATATTGTTGCTGACCTCTGCCAGACGGTAGACATTAGCCTCGCGGGCACGGTAGTCGCCACCCTTCACGGTGTCGTAGAACAGACGGTAGACGGAGTCACCATCGTTCTGATAGCACTTGGCAGCGTTGATACCACCCTGAGCGGCGATAGAGTGCGCACGACGGGGCGAGTCCTGAATGCAGAAATTATACACGTTGAAGCCCATCTCAGCGAGCGAAGCGGCAGCCGATGCACCAGCCAGGCCGGTACCGACAACGATGACGTCGAGCTTCAGCTTGTTCTTCGGGTTGACAAGACGCTGATGAGCCTTATATTCCTTCCATTTCTCAGGTACGGGACCTGCGGGAATCTTTGAATCTAATACTTTTGCCATAACTTTAATTTTCGATTTACGGATTTTCGATTTTCAATTTAAGCGCAGCAGCTACCGTCGCAGAGTGAGGGAGCGCAGCCGAACCAGAATGCGAGCACGACAACAGCGAAGCCGAGCATGAGCAGGCTGACATAGATAAGGCCGATGCAGTTCCAGCGCTTCTGCCAAATCTTACCGCTGATACCCAGGGTCTGCATAGCTGACCAGAAACCGTGAGCCAGGTGGAACCAGATGGCAGCAAACCATACCAGATAGAGGATGGCAAACACGGGGTTGCCAAACGTGTCGACAATGTAAGCAAAGCCGTCAGCAGGACCGTGGACGCCGATAACGCCAAAGATCTCGGCGAACATCATGTTGTACCAGAAGTCCTTCAGGTGCAGCAACAGACCGACCAGGATGATGAGTCCCAGGACGAGCATGTTCTTAGAGTACCACTCCACCTTACCTGCATTGACCGTCGTAGCAATCTCGTAACGGTTGTCGCCACGAGCGGTTCGATTCTGCGCCGTCAGGATGAAAGCGAAGACGATGTGAATCACTGCCAGGGCTGCCAAGCCAAGTGTTGCCACAACGGCATACCAGTTGGCACCCAGGAATTCGCAAATCATGTTGTAACCCTCTTCCGAGAAGAGCGCGACCAAGTTCATGCAGCAGTGGAACGTCAGGAACAAGATCAGCGCAATGCCCGTTACAGACATTACAACTTTTCTACCAATTGATGAATTGATTAACCACATAAGTTGTTGAATTTAAATTATTTAAGGATTGTATAATACTCACTATGTAGGTACGTGCCCGCACGTTGAGGGTACAAAATTAATGAAAAATAATGATAAATGCAAACGTTTACGAAGAAATTTTCAATTATTTCTCAATAATTTTTGCGTTGTCGCACAGCTTCATACATCAAAACGGCTGCCGAGACGGAGACGTTGAGCGAGTCGATACGTCCTAACATCGGAATGCGGATATGGGCATCGGCGGCCTCGCGCCACTGATTGGTCAGTCCCGTAGCCTCCGTTCCCATGACGATGGCCGTCGCCCGTTGCATGTCAACATCGTAATAGAGCGAGGAATCCTGCAGCTGGGCGGTGAGGATCTGAATGCCGCGCTGCTTCAGAAAGCCGATGCACTCAGCCGACGAGCAAGCCACACAAGGCACGCTGAAGAAACCGCCTACCGAGGAGCGGATGAGGTTGGGGTTGTAGAGGTCTGTCAGTGGGTCACAGACGACGACGGCATCGACGCCAGCCGCATCAGCGGAGCGCAGGACGGCTCCCAAGTTGCCTGGCTTCTCGACGCGCTCTAAGACGACCACAAGCGGCCGCTCAGGAAGTTGCAGGTCGGCCAGCGATAGCTGACGGGTTCTGACTTCGGCGACGACGCCCTCTGTACTGCCGCGATAGGCAATCTTCTCGTAGACGGCCTTCGACACCTCAAACAGTCGGACACCATCGGGCAATGCCGGCATCGGCTCTGTAGCCACTTCGACGGAAGGACACCAGAAGACGCTCTCTATCTCAAAGCCGGCCTCTAAGCAATGCATCAGTTCGCGGCGGCCTTCGACCACGAAGAGTCCCGCCTTGCGACGCTCGGAAGATTTCTGCTGGAGCTGCAGCAAAAGTTTAATCTTAGGGTTCTGTGAACTGGTAATCGTTTCTATCATGTTGCAAAATTACAAAGAAATTCGAGATTGCGTGAGTTTTTCCGAAACTTTTTGTAAATTTGCAGGCAAAATAATTGTTTAGGATGAATCAGAACTACGACGTTATCGTGATTGGCGGCGGACACGCAGGCTGCGAGGCAGCAACGGCCTCGGCCAATATGGGCGCACGGACGCTGCTCATCACGATGGACATGAACAAAATTGCACAGATGTCGTGCAACCCCGCTGTTGGCGGTATTGCCAAAGGCCAGATAGTACGCGAGATCGACGCCTTGGGCGGTCAGATGGCAAAGGTGACGGATGCCACCGCCATACAGTTCCGGATGCTGAACCGCTCGAAAGGTCCTGCCGTATGGAGCCCGCGTGCCCAGTGCGACCGCGGAAAGTTCATCTGGGAGTGGCGCCGCGTGCTCGATGAAACGGCCAATTTGGACGTCTGGCAGGACCAGGTGGAGGAGCTGCTGGTAGAGTCTGTCGCTGTGGCACAGCGACAAACAGAACAAGAAAAGCAAACGCGGCGGATAACGGGCGTGAAGACCATCTGGGGTGCGGAGTTCCATGCACCCTGCGTGGTGCTGACGGCAGGCACATTCCTTAACGGACTGATGCACATAGGCCGACGGATGGTGAAGGGCGGACGCATAGCTGAGCCTGCCGCCGAACGGTTGACGGAGAGCATCACCCGACACGGCATCACCACAGCGAGAATGAAGACAGGAACGCCCGTACGCATCGACAAACGAACGGTACACTTCGAGGACATGACGCGCCAGGACGGTGAGAACGACTACCACCAATTCTCATATATGGGTAAGCCACGCCCCCTACCCCAACTGCCCTGCTACGAATGCTACACCAACCCGCAGGTGCACGAGACGCTCCGCTCAGGATTGGCGGATTCACCGCTATACAACGGTCAGATTCAGTCGATAGGTCCGCGTTATTGTCCGTCGATAGAAACAAAACTCGTCACCTTTCCAGACCGCGAGCAACACTTGCTATTCTTAGAGCCGGAGGGTACAGATACCAACGAGATGTACCTGAACGGTTTTTCTTCGTCGCTGCCTATGGACGTACAGATAGCAGCGCTGAAGCACATACCTGCACTAAGAGACGTGAAGGTCTACCGTCCTGGCTACGCCATCGAGTATGACTTCTTTGATCCCACGCAGCTCAATCACTCGTTGGAATCGAAGATTATTGATGGCCTATTTATGGCCGGACAAGTCAACGGCACAACGGGCTACGAGGAGGCAGGAGGCCAGGGGACACTGGCAGGCATCAACGCGGCGCTGAAGGCGGGAGGCAGCGGCACCACCGCACCACAGCGAACGCTAACCTTAGCGAGAGACGAGGCATATATCGGCGTGCTGATAGACGACCTGGTGACGAAAGGCGTTGACGAGCCTTACCGTATGTTCACGTCGAGAGCGGAATACCGCATACTGCTACGACAGGATGATGCTGACGCCCGACTGACGGAGCGAGGCTATGAACTCGGCATCGTAAAAAGAGACCGCCTCGACTGGTGGCTTGAAAAGAAAAAACATATCGAAGAAATCATTCATTTCTGCGATTCGTTTGCCATCAAACCGCGACTGATTAACGGCGCATTAGAAGCCCTCGGCTCTACCCCACTCCAATACGGCTGTAAACTAACTGACTTGGTCAGCCGTCCAGAACTGTCGTTCGAGAAGTTAGCCGATGCTATTCCCGAACTGAAAGAAATGCTGAATCGACCGACTAATCGTCGCGAGGAAATCAGCGAGGCAGCAGAGATACGCATCAAATATAAAGGATATATCGAACGCGAAAAGTTGGTGGCTGACAAGATGCACCGTTTGGAAAACATCAGAATCCGCGGGCGCTTTGACTATGAGCACTTGAACGCCATTTCGACAGAGGCACGACAGAAGCTGATGAAGATTCAGCCCGAGACTTTAGCGCAAGCCAGCCGTATTCCTGGTGTCAGCCCGAGCGACATCAACGCCATGCTGGTGCTGATGGGACGCTAATGTTTCACGTGAAACAAAAGATAATGTGTAACCAATATAACTCACTGAAAATGAACAACAAATTACTGATTGACAATCTCAGGTGCATACCTGATTTCCCCAAGAAGGGTATCAACTTCCGTGACGTAACGACGCTCTATAAGAACGCCGAGTGCATGAAGATTATGGTAGACGAGCTCTACGAGATTTACAAGGACAAGGGCATCACGAAGATTGTAGGCATCGAAAGCCGCGGTTTTGTGATGGCAGCCGCCTTAGCCGTCAAATTAGGTGCTGGTGTTGTGTTGGCTCGTAAGCCTGGTAAGCTACCCTCAACGGTCATCAAAGAGTCATTCTCGAAGGAATACGGCGTCGACACCATCGAGATGCACATCGATTCCATCAACGAAAACGACGTCGTACTGATTCACGACGATTTATTGGCAACTGGCGGCACAGCCAAAGCAGCCTACAAGCTGGTGCAGCACTTCCACCCGAAGCAGGTCTACATGAACTTCATTATCGAGATTACCGACGAGGGATTACACGGTCGCGATCTGTTTGAAGGCATCGAACTGACAACGCTTTTGAAGTTGTAATGTTTCACGTGGAACACCAGAAATGACCAAAGAAGAAAACGAGAAGAGACTGGAACATCTACGGGAGATTGTCAGACGGTTGCCAGACAAGCCAGGCAGTTACCAGTTCTACGATCAGGAACACACCATCATCTATGTAGGTAAGGCGAAAAATCTCAAATCGAGAGTTTCGTCTTACTTCCATACGGAGGTTGATCGCTTCAAGACGAAAATACTGGTATCGAAGATTTTTGATATCAGCTATACGGTAGTGAATACGGAAGAGGACGCGCTGTTGCTGGAAAACTCGCTCATCAAGAAATATAATCCTCGCTACAACGTCCTGTTGAAAGACGGCAAGACCTACCCTTCTATCTGCGTCACCAACGAGTTCTTCCCGCGAATCTTCAAGACCCGAACAATCAACAAGAAATGGGGCACTTACTATGGCCCCTACTCTCACGTTGGTAGTATGTACGCCATTCTGGAAATTATCAAGGAACTGTATCACCCGCGTACCTGTCACCAACCCATCACGAAGGAGGGCGTCGATGGCGGAAAATACCGCGTCTGTCTCGACTATCACATCAAGAAATGCTTGGGGCCGTGTATCGGCAAACAGACCTACGAGGACTATCAGAAGAACATTCTTCAGGCGCGCGAAATACTGAAAGGAAACACCCGCAAGGTGCTGCGCGAACTGAAGGAAGAGATGCTCCGTTTGAGTGAGGAACTACGATTCGAAGAGGCCGAAGAAGTCAAGCGGAAATACTTAGCATTAGACGGTTTCGTCAGTAAGAGCGAGGTGGTGAGCCACACGATTGACAACGTTGATGTCTTTACGATAACAAGCGACGAAAAGATAGCCTTCATCAACTATCTACACGTGTCGAACGGCAGCATCAACCAAAGCTTCACCATCGAATACAAGAAGAAGCTCAACGAGACTGACGAGGAGCTTCTGCAGTTAGGTATCGTGGAGCTGAGAGAGCGTTTCAAGAGCGACGCAAGAGAGATTATCGTACCCGAGAAAGTCAACGTAGAACTGGAAAATGTGAAGTTCACAGTGCCCAAATTAGGCGATAAAAAGACGCTGCTCGACCTGTCGGCAATGAACGGTAAGCAGTATAAGTTCGACCGTCTGAAACAGGCAGAAAAGCTGAATCCGGAACAGAAACAGGTGCGGCTGATGAAGGAGCTGCAAGAGAAGTTGCACCTGCCCTCCCTACCCTATCAGATTGAGTGTTTCGACAACTCGAACATCTCGGGTACGGATGCCGTAGCGGCGTGCGTCGTCTTCAAGAAAATGAAGCCCTCGAAGAGCGACTACAAACGATATAACATCAAGACCGTTGTGGGGCCTGACGACTATGCGTCGATGAAGGAGGTCGTTTCGAGGCGATACCATCGCCTCATACAGGAACAGCAACCGTTGCCGGACCTGATTGTTGCCGACGGTGGAAAGGGGCAGATGGAGGTGATCCGTGAGGTGATTCAGGACGAATTGGGACTTGACATACCCATTGCCGGACTGGCCAAAGACGATCGCCACCGCACCAACGAACTGCTCTACGGGTTCCCGCCAATGTCAGTTCAGTTGAAGACTGACAGCGAACTTTTCCACGTGCTGACACAGTTGCAGGACGAGGTTCACAGGTTCGCTATCACATTTCATCGAGAAAAGCGCTCTAAGCGCGCTTTACACTCCGAGCTCGACAACATACCAGGCATCGGTCCAAAAACGCGTGACGGGCTTCTAAATGGCCTTAAATCGGTTCGTAGAATCAAGGAGGCAGACGCCGAAACACTAAGTAGTATTATTGGCCCTGCTAAAGCTCGGATTGTCTACGATTACTTCCACACTTAGTTCGCCATGCAAAATGGCCTATTTAGGCACGCTATATGGATGATATAGCTATGCTAAATGGCTTGAATGCGCAGAAGGGCTGTTGCAGTTATTGCAGTGTTGCAGTTCCAAAATAGATTATACGAAAGTCAAGAATAAATCTATATTTATATTAATATAAATATAGAAGTAAAATTTGGGTAAACGAATAGCATTTTGAGAACTGCAACACTGCAACACTGCAACACCTAAAGGTTTCCCAAAATATTTGGTAGTTTCAAAAATAGTTCGTATCTTTGCAGCATGAGAGCAGTAATACAGAGGGTGAAATACGCCAGCGTTACCATCGAGGGCTGCGTGAAGAGCAGCATCGGACAAGGGTTCCTGGTGCTGTTGGGCGTATGCGACGAAGACACGATGGAGGACGTAGAATGGTTGGTGAAGAAGATTGCCAACCTGCGCGTGTTCGACGACTCTGAGGGCGTAATGAACCGCTCAGTCATCGACGTTCAGGGCGAGGCTTTGGTGGTAAGCCAATTCACGCTTTACGCTTCGTATAAGAAAGGTAACCGTCCGTCATGGTTCCGTGCCGGCTCTCACGAGCACTCTATCCCACTCTACGAGGCTTTTTGCCAGCAACTGAGCGACCAGATAGGCAAACCAGTAGGCACAGGAGAGTTCGGAGCTGACATGAAGGTGGAGCTGCTGAACGACGGGCCTGTCACCATCTGTATGGATACGAAGAATAAGGAGTAAGGAGTTGAGGAGAAAGGAGTAAGGAGATATGAAAAGATACCTGAGAGAGATAGAGATATCGAGCGTCATCCTGATGCTGATAGGCTGTGTAGGCCACCGGTTCCTGCATTGGGGATGGGCCATCTGGGTGTGCATCGTTGGCCTTATATTGTGGCTGTTACAGGTCGTCTACAAGGCCTTCAACTGGAAGGATTATGCACGCGACAACAAGCAGAACATCCTGATGATGCTGTTTGTCATTGCTATGTTGTTCTATTTGATGCTCACACGATGACGATACGCGAAGCACAAGAAGCGGTCGACCGCTGGATCAAGGAGTACGGCGTGCGCTACTTCTCGGAACTGACGAATATGGCCGTTCTGACCGAGGAAGTAGGCGAGTTAGCGCGCGTGATAGCCCGCAAATACGGCGACCAGAGCTTCAAGGCTGGCGAAAAAGAAAACCTCGGCGAAGAGATGGCCGACGTGCTCTGGGTACTGCTATGCTTAGCCAACCAGACTGGCGTTGACCTGACGGAAGAACTGCTCAAATCGATAGAGAAAAAGACAAAAAGAGATGCCCTACGGCATATAGAAAACCCCAAACTTAAAGCTTAATATTATGGCAGAAAAGACAAAAATTGAAGAGGCTCTGTCGAAGTACAACCTCGACATCAGTGACCAGGAAGTAAAGGAAGCGGTAAAGGAAATCATCGCCACCAAAGTACACGAGAACGACACGCCCGAAGTGAAGAAATTCCTGATGGGCAGCGTGGAACTGACAACCTTGAAGACCACAGACAGCGAGACGTCGGTCATGGCCTTCACAGAGAAGGTGAACCAGTTTGACGAAGCATACCCTGCCCTGCCCCACGTCGCCACCATCTGCGTCTATCCGAAATTCGCCAAGATAGTCAGCGAGACGTTAGAGGTAGAAGGCGTCGAAATAGCCTGTGTATCAGGAAGTTTCCCCTCATCGCAGTCTCTCATAGAGGTGAAGACCGTTGAGACATCGCTGGCCGTAAAAGACGGTGCGACAGAGATAGACATCGTGATGAATATTGGTGCCTTCCTCGACGGCGATTTCGATACCGTTGTCGACGAGATACAGCAGCAGAAAGAGGCTTGTGGCGACGCTGCCATGAAGGTGATTCTGGAGACGGGATGCCTGAAGACAGCCAAAAACATCAAGATTGCCTCCCTACTCTCTATGTATGGTGGTACAGACTACATCAAGACATCAACAGGAAAACTGGAACCCGCAGCAACGCCAGAGGCTGCGTACGTCATGTGCCAGGCCATCAAGGAGTACTACGACCAGACGGGCATACAGATAGGTTTTAAGCCCGCTGGCGGCCTTAACAGCGTGATGGACGCTCTTATCTACTACACCATCGTCAAAGAGGTCTTAGGCGAAAAATGGCTTACCAACAAGTGGTTCCGCATGGGGACAAGTAGACTGGCAAACCTGCTGCTGAGCGAAGTCGTCGGCGAAGAAACCAAATTCTTTTAATTGACAGGAGAATAGCGGCAGACAGGAGAACATGTTTTAGACAGGAGTACAGGAGTACTTTTTGACAGGAGTACAGGAGAACATGTTTTAGACAGGAGTACAGGAGAACAATTTTGGACAGGAGTACAAAAGAACAGGGTTTAGACAGGAGTACAAGAGAACAAACTTGGACAAAATAACAAGAGAACAGTTCTTTATAAAACTCAAAAAGTACTCCTGTACTCTTGTACTCATGTCAAAAAAGTACTCCTGTACTCTTGTACTCTTGTCAAAAAAAGTACTCCTGTACTCTTGTCAAAAAGTACTCATGGCTGGTAGTGTACTCTTGTCTAATAATTGCGCTGGATGACATACTCGAGGTAGGCGGTCAGGGCGTCTTTAACGGCGATGTCTTTAACGTATTTATTGATGAAGACGCGAGCTTCGTCGGCTATCTCCTCCATCCGTCGCTCAGCATACTCTATCCCACCCTGTTCCTTCGTAAACTCCACAAGAACAGCTATTTCATCGGGATTTACGGTGCCTGCCTTCACTTTACGCGCCAACGTCTGCATCGATTCCAGATGCGAGTTGTTCAGCGCATAGATGACGGGCAGTGTCAGCTTGCCTTCTACCATATCGTTACCCGTCGGCTTACCGATTTCCTTCGAATCGAAATAGTCGAAGATATCGTCACGGATTTGGAAAATCATCCCGATATTTTGTCCGAATTTTGCAGCGGCAGCTATCTCCTCGTCACTGGCACCTGCCGACAACGCACCAATCTTCGAACAAGCCTCGAACAAGGCGGCGGTCTTGTTGTTAATTATCTGATAATAAACGTCTTCTGAAATCTCCTGATTCTGAATGTTCGACAGCTGCAGAATCTCACCAGCAGCCAACGTCCGTCCCAGTTCGGCTAGCAATTGTATGATTTTCTGATTATCTGTCATTGATACGCGCAACAAGGCAGAAGAAAGGATATAGTCGCCAACTAATACGGCCACCTTATTATCATACGTAGCATTCACCGAAGCCTGTCCCCGACGCTCACAACTCTCGTCCACCACATCGTCGTGAACCAGCGAGGCAGTATGCAGCAGTTCAAGACCCACAGCTGCATTCTGCGTAACCTGCGACACACGACCGAAATTCTGCGCCATCAGCAAAATCAGCATCGGACGCATACGCTTGCCACCCCGCTGACGGATGTGCGAAAGAGCAGAGCCAAGAAGGCCATCACTATGTGTCAACGACGCGTTGAACAACTCCACAAAGTCGTCCAAATCCTGCACTATTGGCTGCTTTATAAGCGACAAATAATCCATAACAAAGAATTTTGTGACAAAATTAGTGAAAATCTTCGGATAATGATTTTACGCGAAAATTCTCACTTGTTATGGATAAACTATTCCTTTTAGACGCTTACGCGCTCATTTACCGGTCGTATTACGCCTTCATCAAGAACCCGCGTATCAACTCCAAAGGCCAAAACACATCGGCCATCATCGGCTTCTGTAACACGCTGAACGAGGTGCTACAAAAGGAGAAACCGACACATATCGGCGTGGCTTTCGACCCTCACGGGCCAACATTCCGCAGCGAGGCTTTCCCCGCCTACAAAGCCCAACGTGACGCGACGCCGGAAGACATACACAAGGCCGTCCCCATCATCAAGGACATACTGCGTGCCTACCGTATTCCTATCCTTCAGGTCGACGGTTTCGAGGCCGACGACGTCATCGGCACGCTGGCCAAAAAGGCCGATTCCATCGGCGTAAAGTGCTATATGCTCACCCCCGATAAGGACTACGGACAGCTGGTTACCGAACTGGCCAACATCTACCGCCCGCGTCACGGTGGCGGCTACGAGGTGATGGGTCCCAAGGAGGTATGCGAGAAATACGGCATCACTACCCCACTCCAGGTTATCGACCTCCTGGCACTCATGGGCGACTCTGCTGACAACTTCCCCGGATGTCCCGGCGTTGGCGAGAAAACGGCCGTGAAACTGATTAACGAATTCGGAAGCGTCGAACAACTGCTCTCGCGAACCAGCGAGCTGAAGGGTGCGCTGCAGAAAAAAGTCACAGAGCATGTCGACGACATTAAGACGAGCTACTTCCTCGCAACCATCAAGACCGATGTCCCCATCGAACTCAATATGGACGAACTGCGACTCGTGGAACCCGACGAAGAGGAATTAGGCAAAATCTTCACAGAACTGGAGTTTAAGCAGCTGGCAGACAAGATTCTTAAAAAACCTCAAAAATCATCAATTCCTGCTAACGGCCAACTCGATTTATTTGCAGAATTTCCGGCTGACGGCCAAGGTGGAGAAGAAAATTCGAGTTTTGAGAGCCTAAAAACAGTGGCTCACAACTACAAACTCGTTGAAAATGAGGAAGAAATGATTCAGATTCGTGATTATTTCTTGACAAACGAAATTCTCAGTTTAGACACGGAAACCACTTCAACCTCGGCCATCGATGCCGAATTGGTAGGTTTGAGCTTCGCCGTGAAGGAATTTGAAGCATTTTACGTGCCCGTTCCTGCCGAACGTGAAGAAGCCTTAAAAATCGTCAATATTTTCAAACCGCTCTATGAAGACCCCAAAATCTTGAAGGTTGGACAGAACTTGAAGTACGATTTAGAAGTTTTAAGAAATTATAACGTTCAGTTACAAGGCCCGATGTGGGACACGATGATTGCCCACTACCTCATCCAGCCCGAACTGCGTCACAACATGGACTTTATGGCTGAGGTCTACCTCAAATACAAAACCATCCACATCGACGAGCTGATAGGACCCAAGGGAAAGAACCAGCGTTCCATGCGCGACCTCTCCCCTACCCTCGTCTACGAATATGCTGCTGAAGATGCGGACGTCACCCTGCGGCTGAAAAACAAACTGGAACCCGAACTGAAAAAGTTTGAGTGCGAGAAGCTGTTCTACGATATCGAGATGCCGCTGATGCCCGTACTGGCCGAGATGGAGATGAACGGCGTATGCTTAGACGTTGACTCACTGAAGGAAACGTCAACTATTTTGACTAACCGCATGAACGAATTAGAGAAGCACATCTATGAGTTGGCGGGTCAACAGTTCAATATAGCCTCGCCGAAACAAGTCGGTGAGATTCTCTTCGATAAACTGAAGATTGTGGAGAAGGCCAAGAAGACAAAGACGGGTCAGTACGTGACGTCGGAAGAAGTGCTGCAACAACTACGCAACAAACACGAGATTGTATCTGACATCTTGGAACACAGAGGATTGAAGAAACTTATCGGCACGTATATCGACGCGCTGCCGAAACTGATTAACCCACGAACAGGACACATCCACACATCGTTTAACCAGACGGTGACTGCTACGGGACGTCTCTCCTCGTCGGACCCCAACCTGCAAAACATACCCATCCGTGGCGAAGACGGAAAGGAGATTCGCAAGGCATTTGTTCCTGAGCCTGGCTGTCTGTTTTTTTCAGCAGACTACAGTCAGATAGAACTGCGCGTGATGGCTCACCTGTCGAACGACCCTCAGATGATTGCCGTCTTCCGCGAGGGCAAAGACCTGCATGCAGCCACCGCCGCCACTATCTACAAGAAACCCATTGAAGAGGTGACGCGCGACGAGCGCACGAAGTCTAAGCGAGCCAATTTCGGCATCATCTACGGCATCACCGTCTTCGGACTCGCCGAACGTCTCGACATCAGCCGCGACGAAGCGAAGCAGCTTATTGACGGCTATTTCACCACGTTCCCCGACGTTCACGACTATATGGAGCAGGCCAAGCAGACAGCGCGTCAGCGAGGCTATGTCACTACCCTATTCGGTCGTCGTCGCTATCTGCCCGACATCAACTCAGCCAACGCCACCGTGCGCGGCTTTGCCGAGCGCAACGCCATCAATGCCCCCATTCAGGGCACCGCCGCCGACATCATTAAGGTGGCGATGATTCGCATCCACCAGCGCTTCAAGGCCGAGGGCATCCGCAGCAAGATGATTCTACAGGTACACGACGAACTGAACTTCAGCGTCTACCCAGAGGAGCGTGAACAAGTAGAAACCATCGTCCTCGAAGAGATGCAGCGTGCCTTCCCCCTTAACGTCCCCCTCGTGGCTGACTCCGGTTTCGGCGACAACTGGTTGGAGGCGCACTAAACAACATTTTTATGCAAAACTCATTGTCATTCAGAAAATAATGTGTACCTTTGCACGCTGTAAACAACTACAAAAGATAGAATTATGAAAAAATTGTTTTTTTACATGACGATGATGCTGGCCGCCGTGATGCTGACGACGAGCTGCAGCAGTGATGACGACAGCCTGAGCGCTGAAGATGCCGCCAAGTTCCTGACAAGTGGCAACTGGCAGGGTTACAGCATCAAGCAGAGAAAAGAATGGGGAAGCTTCAGAGACAGCGACAACCGCACGTGGAACGTTCTCCGCTTTGACCGTGCTACCCCCACAGCTCTCTACGGCACAGGCCGTCAGCTCGGCTTTAACACTGAATATATGAACAACGATCCCGAAAAGAGCAACTTCCGCTGGAGCATTAGTGGCGACATCGTCACCATCGCCTACGAGCAATGGGGTACCGCTACGTTCAACTACAAGGAATTGACGTTGAACAACGACAGATTCATCGGTTACCAGTACGAGACTGATGACGTACGTTATATGTTCGACTACAGGAAGGAAGCTTTCACAAAGTGGGATCAATACAATAACTAATCGTCAAATCTAATTAGAAATGGCATTAAAGTGTGGTATCGTGGGCTTGCCCAACGTCGGCAAGTCCACACTTTTTAATTGTTTGTCGAGTGCCAAAGCGCAGGCGGCAAACTTTCCGTTTTGTACAATCGAGCCCAACGTGGGCGTCATCACCGTTCCCGACGAGCGACTGACAAAGCTGGCCGAACTGGTACATCCGGGACGTATCGTCCCCGCCACGTGCGAGATTGTAGATATAGCAGGACTCGTGAAGGGCGCCTCCAAGGGCGAGGGCTTGGGTAACAAGTTCCTCGGCAACATCCGCGAGACTGACGCCATCATCCACGTACTGCGCTGCTTCGAGGACGAGAACATCACCCATGTCGACGGCACCATCGACCCCATCCGCGACAAGGAAATCATCGACACCGAACTGCAGCTGAAGGACCTCGAGACCATCGAGAGCCGACTGGCAAAGACTGAGAAGGCTGCCGCTGCCGGCAATAAGGATGCGAAGGTGGAAGTGACCGTCCTGAAAGCCTACAAGGAGGTGCTGGAACAGGGTAAGAACGCCCGCATCGTGGAGTTCGAAACGAAGGAGGAGCAGGACTGCGCCCGCAACCTCTTCCTGCTCACGTCGAAGCCTGTGCTCTACGTCTGCAACGTCGGCGAGGCCGAGGCGAAGTCGGGAAACGACTTCACGCGAGCCATCGAGAAGATGGCGCAGGAGGAAGGCGCCGAGGCTATGGTTATCGCCGCCAAGACTGAAGAGGACATTGCCGAGCTGGAGTCATACGAAGACAAGCAGCTCTTTTTGGAAGAACTGGGCTTGGAGGAGAGCGGCGTCAACCGGCTCATCAAGAAGGCCTACGCCCTGCTGAATCTCGAGACGTTCATCACCGCCGGCGAAATGGAGGTGAAAGCCTGGACTTACAAGAAGGGCTGGAAGGCTCCGCAGTGTGCCGGCGTCATCCACACCGACTTCGAGAAGGGTTTTATACGCGCTGAGGTCATCAAGTACGACGACTACATCCAGTACGGCTCTGAGGCCGCCGTCCGCGAGGCTGGCAAGCTGGCCGTCGAGGGCAAGGACTACGTCGTGCAGGATGGCGACATCATGCACTTCCGCTTCAATGTGTAACTCCTTAGGTGAGTCGTACACAGAAGAAAAAAATGTTCTTATTGAGGAAATGCGAAAGATTGTCCTATCAATAATCATGCTCCTTACGTCAGGCAAAGGGTGGGCTGACGTTGAAATAAATGAGAAAAACTTCCCTGACAATAGTTTTCGTAACTGGATCCTGTCGCAGCCATACGGCAAGGACGGCGTATTGACAGACAAGGAGATTGCCGATATTACAGAGGTTCAGGTAGCCAACAAAAACATCCATAACCTGACGGGAATAGCGTACTTTACGGCATTGGAAAGCCTCCTATCAGACAGGAACCAACTGAAGTCTGTTGATGTGTCGAGGAACAAGGAGCTGGTCTATTTAAGGATAGAACATAACCAGCTCACCTCACTTGATGTTTCAAGAAACAAGGCATTGAGATTCCTTATGTGTGGAAACAATCAGCTGACAGAGCTTAACACGTCAGGCTGTACTGCACTGGAGAAAATACGCTGTTCGGGCAATCTGTTCAGTGGTACAGCGATGGATTCGCTGGTCAATAACCTGCCGTCTGTCAGGAAAGGCGAATTGTGTGTCATTGCCTATTCACATGAGCAGAACGCAATGACCTCCTCGCAGGTTGCCGCAGTAAAAGCCAAGGGCTGGCAGCCCAAACATCTTGTGGAGCGCACGTGGGAAGACTATGCCGGCAGCAAGCCACTTCCTATAGTGATTGCCGACGATGAGGCAGACAGGGACTCGTCTGTTGTCTTGTCACAATATGTCTTTCCTGAAGAAATAAAGCCCCTCATAGAGACCCGATGGGGACAGAATTACCCTTTCAATCTGCTATGCCCGAAAACAGACGACAGCAGCGAACCGAACACCTACAAACTGGCTGGCTGTGGTCCTGTAGCTATGGCGCAGGTGGTGAACTATCATCGCTACCCGTCAATGAGTCCTGACGGAAAGTATGAATACGACTGGAACCTGATGTTCCACGCGGTAAACCCCAATGTACAAAAAGAGGAAATCGTAGCTGTGGCAAAGCTTATCAGCGATTGTGGCGTCTCTTCGCTTACAGAATATGGCGACAACTGGAGCAGCACATCCATTGAATATATCATGGGAGCCATGAAACGCCTGTTCAGATATAGCAACTACATGGCCATCTACAACCGTTCCGATTTCCTGACTCCCAGGCGTGACAGTTTGTACCGCCAGCTTATCTTCTCGGAGTTGAAGGCAGGGCGCCCCGTACTTTATCGGGGGGCGAATAAAAAGGGACAAGGACACCTGTTTGTCATTGACGGATGCAAGAAAGACAAAGTACATGTCAACATGGGATGGGCAGGCAAAGATAACGGCTACTATGACCTAAGCGACCTTTGTGGCTACAGCCAGCAACACTGGATGCTGGTTGGCGTGGCTGACAGCAGTTATCAGGCAGCGACGAAAGAGGCCACTATCAGCGAGGCAGGCTCCCTCTTAAAGCAGCTCACTCCCGAAGAGCGGCTCACTACCCGCCACATCAAACTGAAAGGAAAGATGAACGAGACCGACTTCCATACGCTCCGGGAAATGCTGAAAAAAGGTATGCTACGTACCATCGACATGGAACAGATAGATGTGAAGGCATTGCCCGATACGGCCTTTTCCAACTGTTATTACCTATCACACTTCGTGGCACCGCGAACGCTGGAACGTACAGGATATCGCGCATTCTCTCATTGCAGCAATCTCAACTATGCAGTATTCCATGACGGCCTGCAAAAGATTGGAGGAGCGGCTTTCAGTGGATGCAGAAACCTACTGGCTGTGAGACTGCCGGCAACAACAACCATTATAGGCTATAATGCCTACACAGCATGTCAGACACTGCTATCTGTCACGATTCCTGAAGGCGTATCGGAGATTGGCAATTATGCTTTCTCTAACTGCAAGCACCTTTATGCCATCACCTTGCCTAAATCACTACGCAAGATTGGTAAGGAACTGTTCAAGAACTGTGAACGGCTTACACACATTCGCCTGAATCCCGAGAACCCCTTTTATACCGTCAACGAGAACAAAGAATTCATGAATAAGTAAAGTCTTCATGGGTTTGTAAAGAAAGTGACAGAGCCTTAGAATGATTATCAAGAATTTGTCTTACCCGAAAAACAGTAAAAAGCAGGCAGATTGTTTGGCAGTCCGCCTGCTTTTTCGTAACTTTGTCGCGAAATTGTGCACCGACATGACAAAATACCCTATTGGCATACAAGATTTCGAGAACCTCCGCCAGGGTGGATTCGTTTATGTAGACAAGACAGAGCTTATCTATAAGCTGACGCGTGGCCACATCTATTTCCTCAGCCGTCCGCGCCGTTTCGGCAAGAGCCTGCTGGTGAGCACGCTGAAGTACTACTTCCAGGGCTTTATACGCGCTGAGGTCATCAAGTACGACGACTACCTGCAGTACGGCTCCGAGGCCGCCATCCGCGAGGCCGGCAAACTGGCCGTCGAGGGCAAGGACTACGTCGTGCAGAATGGCGACATCATGCACTTCCGCTTCAACGTATAGTTTTAATAAGAAGGATTATGGAGACGAGGGAAAAAAGAACTGGCATGGAATATGCCGTGGGCGTACAGGAGTTTGACTGGATACGCGAACGCAGTGCCGTATATGTTGACAAGACGGCATACGTGTACCGTATGGCGAACAATCCGGCCAAGTATTTCTTCCTCAGCCGTCCGCGACGCTTCGGCAAGTCACTACTGGTCGATACGCTACGCTGCTATTTTGAAGGACGCAAGGAACTTTTCGAAGGGTTATTTATCTACGACAAGGAGAAGGAGTGGAAGAAATACCCCGTCGTGCGACTCGATTTGTCGCGCGGCAAGTACTATGAAGAGAGTGTCGTACACGGCAACCTCAACAGCATCCTGAACGACCATGAGCAGCGTTGGGGTATCACGGAAATTGAAGAAAAATACAATTACAATGCCCGTCTTACCAACATCATTCAAGCTGCTTACAGGCAGACGGGCGAGCGCGTGGTCATCCTCATCGATGAATACGATGCCCCCATGCTCGACAGCATTCACAAGCCGGAGCTACAGGATTACATCCGCGAACGGGTGCGCGCACTCTTCTCACCGCTGAAGGAGCAGGCACAATATTTGCGCTTTGTGTTCCTCACCGGTATTTCGAAGTTCTCGCAGCTCTCTGTCTTCAGCGAACTGAACAACCTGCAACAGATTACCTTTGATTCTGCCTACGAGGGCATCTGCGGCATTACCGAAGACGAACTGCTCACACAGATGCAGCCTGATATTGAGTCCCTTTGCGAACGGATGAACAAACGGTATGCACGTTGGAACATACATTACACTTACGACGAAATGGTGGCCAAACTCAAATACTGGTACGACGGCTATCATTTCTCGAAGAACATGACTGATGTATATTGCCCATGGAGTTTAGTCAACGCTTTCGCATTAGGTGACATCGAGAACTTCTGGTTCTCTACCGGTACACCCACCTCGCTCATCAACATTCTACGTACCCGCGACATTGACATGCCCGAGTTAGAAGGTTTCAAAACGACGATGGAGCAGTTTAACGCACCCACTGAGCGCATCAACGACCCCATTCCCGTTCTCTTCCAGAGCGGATACCTCACGCTGAAGGACTATAACGGACTGACGCAAGAATGGACACTGGGATTCCCCAACGAAGAGGTCTATCGCGGGTTTGCACGCTGCCTCTACCTGTACTATTGTGAAGATTATGTGAACAGCCAGAACAAGTTCTCGGCCGTCTATCGCCAGTTCACCCAAGGAGAGCTGTCACTCGACGAGTTCCTCACCTACCTTCAGCAGTTCTTCTCACTCATGCCCTACAGCATCAGCAACAAAAACGAGAAGCATTATCAGAGCATACTCTACGCCCTGTTGGCTTCTGTGGGAGCCGACGTGAGTGCAGAGGTACAGACCGCCGCTGCCCGCATGGATATCGCCCTGAAACTGAAGGATGCCATCTACGTGCTGGAACTGAAATACAATCACACGGCAGAGAAAGCCATTAAGCAAATCAAGCGTAAACGCTATGCTGACGCCTTCCTGACCGACGGACGTCCCGTCTGGGCAGTAGGACTGAACTTCAACCCCACCACCCGCACTCTCGATGACGACTGGCAGGTGGAACAACTCAGATAAATACAAACTCTTATGAAAGAATTGTTACTATACATCCTCTGGAACCCCTCGTTAGAAGCCTTCTCCTTAGGCCCTCTGACGTTCCGCTGGTACTCGCTGTGCTGGCTCATCGGTCTGGCTATTGCCTATTTCGTTGTCAAGCGGCTGTACAAGGAGCAGAAAATCAAGGACGAGCTGTTCGACCCGCTGTTCATCTACTGCTTCCTCGGCATCCTTATCGGCGCCCGTCTGGGCCATTGCATCTTCTACCAGCCCGACTACTTCCTCACGTCGTTCAAGGGCTTCGTCGAGATGCTGCTGCCCATACACATCATGCAGGATGGCTCATGGAAGATGACGGGTTATGCCGGCCTCGCTTCACACGGTGGTACGGCAGGCCTGATGCTGGCCCTGTGGATATACAGCCGACGCACGAAAGTCAGCCTCTGGACGGTGCTCGACAACATTGCTATCGCCACCGGTACAACGGCCTGTTTCATTCGCTTAGGCAACCTCATGAACAGCGAGATTATCGGTAAGGCGACAGACGTGCCCTGGGCCTTTATCTTCGAGCGCGTCGATACGTTGCCCCGCCACCCCGGACAGCTCTACGAGGCTATCGCCTACGCTGTGCTGTTCTTCATCATGTGGGCCCTTCATAAGAAGTGGCCAGAGAAGATTGGCACCGGCTGGTATTTCGGCTTCTGCCTCGCCTATATCTTCACCTTCCGCTTCTTCATTGAGTACACGAAGGAGGTACAAGAAGCCTTCGAGGCCTCGCTGCCAATAGATATGGGACAGATCCTCAGCATCCCCTTCATCATCGCCGGCGTCTACTGCATGATAAGAGCCAGAAAGAAAGCAGCATCAGAAGTCTGACAATCGCACAAGGTTCGCAACCAACATAAAATAATAGCCGAAAGTTTTGCGCTTTCGGCTTTTTTCTTTATCTTTGCACGCGAAGCATATACAACAATACGACAGATGAGCAAGAATCTATATATCATCAGTGGTTGTAATGGTGCTGGCAAGACAACTGCATCTTACACTGTCCTTCCTGAAATCCTTGATTGCAGGGAGTTTGTGAATGCTGATGAAATAGCCCGTGGCTTGTCCCCATTCAATCCTGAAGGTATGGCAATCGAGGCTGGAAGATTGATGCTTAGACGCATAGAAGAATTGCTTACCAAAAGCGAGACATTTTCTATAGAAACAACACTTGCAACAAAGTCGTACCTGAACCTTGTTCATCGTGCTCAAGCTAAAGGCTATCGTGTGAATATCCTTTTCTTTTGGCTTAGAACCCCAGAATTGGCCATTCAGCGCGTGGCAGAAAGAGTGCAACATGGTGGACACAACATACCAGAAGATGTTATCAGACGCAGATATTTAGCGGGTATCACCAATTTGTTCCGCCTTTTCATATCAGAAGTTGACTATTGGGGCATATACGATAATTCTGAGCAGCCACGAATTAAAATTGCAAGTGGAAACAAAGGAAAACAAATTGAAATTTTTGACGAGAAACTATATAAAACTATACAAGAGTATGTCAGATAAAGAATACAAGGATTTATCCAAAAAAATAGACAAAGGTCTTGAACTGGCAGAGAAGCGGATGCTTCAGGAAAAAGCATTACGAGGTGAGAGCGTTGTTGTTTGTGATAAAGACAACAATATTCGACGTATTCCTGCCAAACAAGTAATCGCTGAGAATCGTGTTTTTCAATAAACAATAATTGTATAACCCTATTAAAACCGTGATGCCTATGGGCTAAGATAGACATAAGGACATATAGAAATTGAAGCGTCCGCTTGAATCTTGTTCTTGAAAATCGCCAAATTTGAAAGAACCCACAAGAGTAAAAGCACGGATGCTCACGCCGACGGCGTGGGCTTTTACTCGTATAAGTGGGTTAGGTGTTTGGCGATACCTCAAGAACGTAGACGAAGTAAACAGTCCACGTTTTCTTTTTCTGTCTTTTTACCAATCACCCGGACTGTAAAAAGAAACAATCATTATTAACTAAAACATAAAAAATATGAAACACAGACTTTTACAAATTCTTGTAATTCTCGTCGCTCTGTTTATATCAAGTAAAACAAGGGGTGAAATATGGTTCGATTCAGAAATGAAAATAAGCTATGAATATACAATAGGAAATGATGAAGCTAGTGTGTATTATGGACGTAATGCGAAAGGTGCTATTACGATACGGTCAAAAATACAAGTTGACGGGAATGAGTATATTGTAAAATCTATTGGACAAGGGGCTTTTTGGGAGTGTAGTGAAATTACTTCTGTGACGATTCCATCAAGTGTTACGCTCATTGGCAATAATGCGTTTACATATTGTAGAGGACTAACCTCTATCACAATTCCATCTAGTGTAACATGCATCGGTGATGGAGCATTCTTTGGCTGTAGTAGCCTAAATTCAGCAAATATCCCTAATAGTATTACATCCATCGGTGAAAGCGCTTTCTCTGAATGTGGATTAACCTCCGTAACTATTCCTTCGAGTGTTACAGCTATAGGCAAAAGTTCTTTTTCGTTATGTAGAAACTTAAAAACCGTGGTAATTAACGACGGTATAACTGTTCTTAGTGAAAATATGTTTTCTGACTGTTCTGAACTAAGCAGCCTTTCCCTACCATCTAGTGTTACCACTATTGATGTTGGTGCTTTTCAATTTTGTAAGAGCTTAAGTAACATCACATTCCCATCAGGTCTGACCAAGATTTGCAAAGATGCTTTTTACGGTTGTAGTGGTTTGTGCGAGATTACGATTCCTTCAAGCTTGACTTTCATCGGAAAAAATGCGTTTCAGGATTGCACTAACCTAAACTCCATCTATATCAAAGATTTAGCCGCATGGTGCCGAATGGAATTCGATATCGTTAGTTATTCGGTTTCTAATCCATTAATCCATGCAGGTCATCTTTATCTAAATGGAACGGAGATTAAGGATTTGGTAATCCCTGATGGTGTGACTAGCATTGAGCCTGGTACTTTTTCTGGCTGTAAATATTTTACTAGCGTTACAATTCCCTCAAGTGTTAAGAAAATTGGGCGATTGGCTTTTCAGAATTGTAGCGGACTTACAAGAGTTTCTTTCTTGTCGATAACGGAAATCGACATTGAAGGTGATGCTTTTTATGGTTGTAAGAACCCTATGCCTTTCCATATCACAGATTTGTCTGCATGGTGCAAAAAACAAATGACTATTAGTACTACAACCTACAAACTTTATCTAAATGGTAAAGAGATAAATGATCTTGTAGTACCTGAAGACGTGAAAAACATTGCATCCGGTGCTTTTAAGAATTGCAGAGGTTTGTCTAGTGTCACTTTCCCGTCAAGTGTTACAAGCTTAGGAACTCGTGCGTTTTATGGCTGTGTTGAACTTGAAAAAGTATCTATACCAGCGAGTATTAGAAATGTCGGAGTAGAAGCTTTCTCTGGATGTAATAATTTGAATGCAGTATATATTACAGATTTGGCTGCATGGCTTAAGATTATATTTTGTTCAGAAAGCGAATATTCCTTACAACCATACATAGGATTAGAATCTAATCCTTTGTATTATGCACATCACTTATTTTTAAATGGAGAAGAGGTCACTGATTTAATTATTCCTGATGGAACAAATACAATTGGAAAGTATTGTTTCGGTGGGTGTGAAGGACTATCTAGCATAACCTTTCCGTCAAGTGTTTCAAGTATTGGAACTAGTGCGTTTTCTTATTGTAAAGGACTAACCGAAGTAATTATTCCCAATAACGTGGCAACTATTGAGTGGGCCGCATTCAGTTCGTGTACAGGTCTTAGATCTTTAACAATTGGTAGTTCTGTTAGCACAATAGAAGGTTCAGTTTTTAATAATTGTAAAAACTTAGAAAGAATAACCTCTTTGATAGAAGAACCCTTTCCTATAGAAAATGGTGTCTTTATGTTTTATGATTCCAATGAACGGAAATATTACTTTACCTCTGCCACACTCTATGTTCCCGCCGGCACTAAAGCAAAATATCAGGCGACAGGGGGCTGGAATATGTTTGAAAATATCGTGGAAATGAAGCCCGAGCCATACGAGGTGAAGGACGACCAGACGGTGGCTGTGAAGGTGCTTGAACCTGACGAGACGGGAAAGGTGGAGATTCCAGAGAAGGTGGAGATAGACGGTGTGGAATATACGGTGACGGAGATTGCCGAGGATGCATTCAAGGGCAACACCGACCTGACGGAGGTGACCATCCCTGGGACGGTGACGACCATCGGTGCCGGTGCCTTCGAGGGCTGCACAAACCTGAAGGCCATCTACGTCCTGTCGCCGACTCCAGCCAGTCTGACAACGGTTGCCGCCACTCGTAGTGCTCAGTATAAGGCAGCAGGCATGGCAGTCTCCCAGTTTGAGGGCATTGATCTGGAGACCTGCGTGCTCTATGTGCCTTTCGGCTCGGAACAGGCTTACCGCGAGGCCGAGGGGTGGAAGGAGTTCAAGCACATCGTCGGCGTTCACGGCGAGACAGACCCCATGCTGACGGTCACGGCAAATAGCTACAGCCGCGAGTACGGCGAGGAGAATCCCGTGTTCGAGTTCACAACAGAGGGCGCCACACTGGACGGAGAACCGGTGATTGAATGTGAGGCAACGCCGGCGTCGCCTGTTGGCACCTACAACATCATCGTGAAGAAAGGCGGCGTGAAGAACTACAACGACACGTATGTAAAGGGCACCCTGACCATTACCAAGGCACCGCTGACGGTGAAAGTGGAGGATGCAGAGCGCGAACAGGGTAAGGAGAATCCGCAGTTCGTGCTGACCTATACAGGATGGAAGAACAACGAGACTGAGAGTGTGCTGACGAAGAAGCCCATGGCAACGACGACGGCCACGAAGGATTCGCCTGCTGGCGTGTACGACATTGTGGTGAACGGTGGCGAGGCTCAGAACTACACGCTGAGCTACGTCAGCGGCACGCTGACAGTGACGGTGCCCAGCAGCATCAACTTCACCCCGCCCCTCTCCCAAGGAGAGGGAGCCTGGTACGACCTGCAAGGCCGCAAAATAAAAGGACAGTCGGTGAAGAAGGGCGTGTATGTCGTTAATGGCCGCAAGGTCGTGATTAAGTGAACGTAATTTGTTTAATACGAATAGAAACAAAGGGGTGGACGAATTGTTCATCCCTTTGTTGATATTTCAAAATAGTCGTGGAGTATTATCAAAAATCGTGCCCAACTGAAAATAATTTGTTTATTTCTTGTTCGGATATAATTCATACCTTTGCAGCGACTACGAAAAAAGTCGTAATATGGAAAAACCTTTCAAATTCGGCACTATCGTAGAAGAAAATAGAAGACCCTTTCTTCAAAGAGTGGATTCTTAGAGAATTATAGGGAATCAATAACTCCTTTTCTGCTACTTTCCCGACACAATCTTCTTGATGTCGTTCAGCTTGTTGAGCGCTTCCAGCGGCGTCAGGTTGTTGACGTCGAGGCCTAGGATTTCGTCGCGCACCTGACAGAGTACGGGGTCGTCGAGTTGGAAGAACGAGAGCTGCATACCAGCCCCCCCTACGGCCCCCGAGGGGTCTTCATGTCCTATGCGGACAGGCTTGCCAGCATTTGTAGCCCCCTCGGGGGCAGAAGAGGGGGCTTCCAGCTGCTTCAGGATGACATTGGCACGCTTGACGATGCTGCGCGGCATACCGGCAATCTCAGCCACATGGATACCGAAGGAGTGCTCACTACCACCCTTCTCCAGCTTACGCAGGAAGATGACCTTGCCGTCGACCTCCTTCACTGAGACATTGTAGTTCTTGATACGTGAGAAGTTCTTCTCCATCTCGTTCAGCTCGTGGTAGTGGGTGGCAAAGAGCGTTCGCGGATGACCCGCCTTCACGTTCTCGTGCAGATATTCAACGATAGCCCAGGCTATCGAAATACCGTCGTAAGTCGACGTGCCGCGACCCAATTCGTCGAACAAGACGAGCGAGCGTGAGGAGACGTTGTTGAGGATGTTCGACGCCTCCGTCATCTCGACCATAAAGGTCGATTCGCCGAGCGAAATATTGTCGGAGGCGCCCACACGGGTGAATATCTTGTCCACTAAGCCTATTTTCGCGCTCTCTGCGGGCACGAAGCAGCCCACCTGGGCCATGAGTACTATGAGTGCCGTCTGACGCAGCAGCGCCGATTTACCGGCCATATTCGGACCGGTGATGATGATAATCTGCTGTCGCTCGTTGTCCAACAGGATATCGTTGGGGATATAAGGCTCGCCTATCGGCAGTTCCTGTTCGATGACGGGGTGACGTCCCTGGCGGATGTCGAGCACGCAGCTGTCATCGATGACGGGCCGCACGTAGCGGTTCTCCTCGGCAGTCTTGGCAAAGGCCAGCAGACAGTCGAGGTGGGCCAGCAGGTTGGCGTTAATCTGTATCTGGGGGATAAATTCCTGCATGGCGAGCACCAGCTCGCTAAACAGGCGCGACTCCAAGGACAGAATCTTGTCCTCGGCACCCAGTATCTTCTCTTCGTACTCCTTCAGTTCCTGCGTGATGTATCGCTCGGCCTGCGCCAGCGTCTGCTTGCGCACCCACTCCTGCGGCACCATGTCTTTATAGGTGTTGCGCACCTCCAGGTAGTAGCCGAAGACGTTGTTGTAGCCAATCTTCAGCGACTGGATGCCCGTCTGTTCGGCCTCGCGCTGCTGTATCTGCAGCAGGTAGTCCTTGCCCGAGTAGGCTATATGGCGCAGCTCGTCAAGCTCGGCATTCACGCCGTCGCGAATCACCCCACCCTTCTGTACCAGCTGCGGCGGGTCGTTCTGTATTTCCCGTTCTATACGGTCGCGCAGCGATTCGCAGAGGTTCAGCCGCTCCCCTACCCGCTTCAACGCGTCGTTCTTGGCATACAGACACGCCGTCTTAATGGGCTGTAAAGCCTGTAAGGCCACCTTCAGCTGCACCACCTCGCGGGGTGATACGCGCCCTACGGCCACCTTCGAGATAATTCGTTCCAAGTCCCCTACTCTATGCAGCTGGTCGTCGATACACTGGCGGAAGTCGGGTTCGCGGTAGTAGTACTCCACAATGTCGAGGCGCTCGTTGATGGGTCGCTCGTCCTTCAGCGGGAAGACGAGCCAGCGGCGCATCAGTCGCCCGCCCATCGGCGACACCGTGCGGTCGACGACGTCGAGCAGCGACTTGCCGTCTTCCTGCATCGGCTGCAGCAGCTCCAGTGAACGGATAGTAAACTTGTCAAGCCTGACGTATTTCTCCTCTTCTATACGCTGCAGCGACGTGATATGGGCTATCTGTGTGTGCTGTGTCAGCTCTAAGTACTGCAGGATGGCACCGGCGGCCACGAGACCGTTCTTCAGATGGTCGACACCGAAGCCCTTCATCGACTTCACACGGAAATGATTCAGCAGCTTTTGTAAGGCGCTCTGCTCCGTGAACACCCAGTCGTCGAGTTCAAAGGTAAAGAACTTCGAGCCGAAATGTTGCTCAAAGTCCTTCTTGTGCTGACGGTCCAGCAGCACCTCCTTCGGCTGCAGGTTGCCCAACATCTTCTCAATGTAGTCGTGGGTACCTTCGCCCGCCAGGAATTCGCCCGTGGAGATGTCGAGGAACGACACGCCACAGGCCGTCTTGCCGAAATGCACCGCACAGAGGAAGTTGTTCTCCTTGTAGTTCAGCACATTGTCGGACAGCGCCACACCGGGCGTCACCAGTTCGGTAATGCCGCGCTTCACGAGTTTCTTCGTCAGTTTCGGGTCCTCCAGCTGGTCGCAGATGGCCACGCGCTTACCGGCCCGGATGAGCTTCGGCAGATACGTGTCCAGTGCATGGTGCGGGAAACCCGCCATCTCGTCGCCCTTGTTGTAGCCGTTGTTGCGGTGCGTCAGCGTGATACCCAGTATGCCGGCTGCCGTCACGGCATCCTCGCAATAGGTCTCGTAGAAGTCGCCACAGCGGAAGAGCAGCACCGCGTCCGGGTGCTTCGCCTTCAAGTCGAAGAACTGCTTCATCATCGGGGTCAGTTCCTTGCCCTCTTTCTTTGCCATCTGTCTTTTTTTGATATTTAGAGCGCAAAGTTAACCCATTTCTGCCACATAACCAAATTTTAACTCGTGAAAACGTAACGGCCGCTCAGAAAAATCTCACGTCACAACAGATAGCCGTGCTTCTTCAGCTGAATCTCAAACTTCTTGATGTCGTCCTGCTTCACCAAGATGCGATAACCCTCGGCGCGGACGATCAACTGCCGCAATGACGGGTCGGTGGTGACCAGTTGCACCAGGTCGCGGTTCTGAGCGTCGAGCGTGTAGAGCTTGTAGCTGGTACGATCTTCCTGCAGCGGATTACAATGCTGCAGCAGCGACTGGAAGAACTGCTTCCAGAGTGGGGGCAGGTCGCTGGAGATAAACTGCTGGAAGATCTTGATTTTCGACTCCACGTCGCTCTTGGTGTGGCAGCTGGAGAGGAACGAGAGGGCAGAGGTCTCAAAACGGTTCTTGGAGATGGCGATGCTGGTGTCTGTCAGCAGCTGGGCGTAGGGGTTAGGCTCTACAAGCGAACGGATGATGAGCCGTTCGGGGTCGAGTTCGAAGTAGGCGATGTGCTCCTGTTCAGGAGCATCGTAGTCGTTGGTCAAGTCTAACGCATAACGGCCCAACGGTGTGAGACGGACGTATTCAACGGCATCGACGGGCGACAGGTTGAGGTTCTGGTCTTCGTTGATGGCTATTTCCGCCACACCGACACTGGCCATGAGGAAGGCACACATCTGCAATCCCGTATAGCCAAACTCCATCGCATAGCTGTTGGCTGCTATCTGTTGTCCCGTGTATTCGTTGATCATCTCTGTGTTCGACTGCTCGTCTCTTGGATAGAACACAAGGGTCGTGAAGCGCGAACTGTTCTCGCCATTCTCAAGACCAAAAATCTTCAGGTAGATGTCGCGTATGCTGACCCAGCGGTCGGACTCTTCGCGCAGCCAAGTGAGCATCTTGTGGCAGAGTTTGCCGTGACGGCCGTAGTAGGTCATCTGCTGTCGCAGACCTTTGATGTGCGGATAGAGCAGATTAAGCAGCCAATTGCCAAGAGATGAATACTCACAAAACAACGTGCGCATCACGTCTTCATACGACGGATTGCCGCTCTTGATGAGGAATTGCTTGGCAAGCGTCAGCTGCTGTATGTAGGAGAAGGCACGCAGATTGGTACGGAACTCGGTGGTGTCGCCTGGGAAGAACTCTGTCAGCGCTAACTTTTTCTGGCCGCGCTTCATGTCGGCCGTGCCCACACCTTTCTTCTTCAGCGGGAACTCGCCTTGCTGGTAGAGTCCGCAGAACAGCTGATAGTGTACTTGGCTTTCGGCTTCAAGATTAATGGTTCGATAGTGACCTTCGGGCAGTTCGTTGAGTCCTACCTCCTCGTCGAAGGCTTCGGGGTAGAAGATAGGCAAGAAGAGGGCGTGAACGGCAGGACTGACGGTAATGTAGCTCTCATAGTCGCGATAGCCATAGCGACTAAGTTCGGCTGAGCGGAAACTCTCCGTACTGAACCAGCCATACTCACGTTTGTTCCAGACAACCTTGTCGCTATAGTAATAATACGACCGCTCCTGACTGAACAGGTTGCTGGTGGTCTTGAGTATCTTTTTGGCTTCCTTCTGGGTGACAAACACCTTGAAGAGTATCGTACGCCACAACTCTTTCATTTCGTCGCTCAACGAGTCGACGTACAACTTCAGGTTCTCATCGCTGGACAGGATGAGGGCCACACCTTGGGCAATAACGTGTTTCGACGAATTGCTCTTCGTCATCAGCGTGGCCTCCGTAGCCTCAACGATACGTCCGTTTCGGGTGCGGCGCATCACCTTGCCATACTTGCTAATCCACGGGATGAACGCCTCGCCATAGTTGAGCAGCTGGTTTTTGTTGCAACGGCCCTCTAAGAAGCTGATGATATCGCCCCAATGCTCGGCGGTAGGCTCTTCAAGCACGAGGGTAGGCAGTGTGGGAACGGTATTTCCAAATATATCTGTTTGTGCCATTCTTCAATCTTCAATCTTCAATCTTCAATTTTCAATCTTCAATCTTCAATTCCCAAAGATGTACTTAATGTCCTCCTCTGTCAACCGCTTCGTGATGGCAGCATCGCCAGTAATGAGACTGTCGGCGAGGTCCTGCTTCTGCTGTTGCAGCAGGCGGATTTTTTCTTCGATGGTGTCGCGGGTAATGAGGGCATAGCTCATCACCTTAGCCTTCTGGCCAATACGATGCAAGCGATTGATGGCCTGCTCCTCGGCGGCCTTATTCCACCACGGTTCGAAGATGTAGACAGTATCGGCAACGGTGAGGTTCAACCCGACACCGCCTGTCTTCAACGTCATCAGCAGGGCACGGCAACCGGGGTCGTTCTGGAAGCGCTCCACAACGGCACGACGGTCGCGGGTGGAACCTGTCATCGTGGTGTAGTCGATGCCCAACTCCGTCAGGCGTTCGCCGACGAGTTCGATACCGGCAATGAAGTTGAAGAAGATGACCACCTTATGACCGCCTGCCACAGCCTCTTCCACCTGCTCGCAAAGCAGCGGAATCTTGGGTGAAGCGATGGCACCGTCGCTCAGACTCTCGGGTACTGAGGCGATACGGCGCAGTTCGGAAAGGGCTTGGAACATCATCATCTGCGACTTCTCCAGACCCTGTGTCTTGATACTCTGCTGGATGGCCTGCTGATAGTAGCGGCGGCGCTCTTCGTAGAACTGCGCATGACTGGGTTCCATCTCGACGTAGAGCGTCTGCTCCATACGGTCGGGCAACTCCTTGAGCACGTCCTTCTTCAGACGGCGCAGCATGAAGGGGAATATCTTACGGCGCAGCGATTCGGTAGCCTCCTTGTCGGCATCGTGCTGGATGGGCGAGGCATACTGGCGGTTGAAGTCATCGAGTGTGCCAAGCATGGCGGGATTCAGGAAGCGGTAGAGCGAGTAAAGCTCCGTCAGGTTGTTCTCTATAGGCGTGCCGCTCAGCGCCAGACGGTGCTGGCCGTTGAGTAGCAGGACGGCCTGCGTCGTTTGCGACTGCAGGTTCTTGATGTTCTGCGACTCGTCGAGGATGATGTAATGGAACTCCTGCTCACGGAACTGCTCTATGTCGTTGCGCACTAAGGCGTAGGTGGTCAGTATCAGCTGCTGCTTCATGGCCTCCTTCAGGTCGCGTTGCTGGCCGTAGTAGGTGTAGTAGGTCAGCTGGGGCGCAAACTTCTTCAGCTCGTCCTGCCAGTTGAAGAGCAGCGAACGGGGCATGATGATGAGGGTAGGGGAGGGGTTGGGGGTGGGTCTTTTGTACACCTTGGTCAGCATCGTGATGGTCTGTAGCGTCTTACCAAGTCCCATATCGTCGGCCAAACAACCACCGAAATTATTCTCGTAGAGATAGTTGATCCACTTCACACCCTCCTTCTGATAGTTGCGCAGCTTGGCGTTGACACCCGTCGTCGAGAGTCGCTTCGAGGCCAGCTGGTTAAAGCCCTCATAGAACCCACGATAGTGCTCGAAGGTTTTCCCTTCGAGCTTCTCCGCCAACAGGCTCTCTATCTCCGGCAGATCGAAGAACGACACCTTGACCTTGTCGCCCTTCTCCACCTTACGGAAGATGCGCTCCAGTCGCTTCACGTATTGCTCGTCGACCAGTCCGCGCTGACCGTCGCTCAGCGTGACGTACTTCTGCTTGTTATACTGCTGCAGGAACGAGCGGAGCGACATTTCCTGACCCTCGATGTCGATGGTGGCCGAGCCTTCGAGGAAGTCAATGCCCGACGACAGCTTCAGGTTCATCTTCGGCTGGATGGGCTTTACCTTGTAGTCCTTCAGCCGTTCGGCACCGAGCAGCTGGTAGCGGCGCACCAGCTGCGGCAGCGCCTGTAGCAGGAATGGGCCGGCTACGTCCTGCGGAATAATAAATTCGCCACCGCCGTCCCAGACATCCTTGGCCGCAGTCTTCGTTGGCGCATAGGCGATGATGGTTTTGCGTAGTTCGGCTTCGTCCTGAGCCTCGTCGGTATGTACGATGCGGCGCAGCAGCACCTGATGCTCCATAGTCAGCGTGGCGAGACACGTCAAGTCGAAACGTTCAGCAAAATCGGCATCGGTGCCTGGCAGAGTGTAGGCCAGTCGCAGGTAGAGAGCCATATCGGCGTCTACCTTCTCGATAATAATCGTCGGCACGGTTGTCACCGTCTGTTCTGAACGTACAAGCTGGTAGTCCTCAAAGTCGAGGTCAACATTGTCGATGTATGAGTAGAACACCGACAGGTATTGCTCCAACAGTGTACGGGGGAAGTTTTCCTTAAAGAAGCCGATACGCAGATAGTTCTCGCCTAACGAGGCAATGGGGCAGATAGTGTCACCAACCAATGCGAAGACATCGCTCAGCAACTCGAATATTTGTGGCGGCTGACCTTCGACACGGGCAAAGAGCATTGGCGTACATTGACCTTTGTCTGTCAGAATCAGCAGACCTATCGTAGCGGGCGTGTCGCTCACCTTGACAGGCTTCAGCTGGCTGTCTACGAGGTTGTCGCAGCGCAGCAGGGCGAAGAGCAGGTAGGGGTAGTCGTGCAGCCGGATGCCGTTGTCTTCGTCTATATCCCAGCTGATGCGCATCGCCTGTTCCTGGCGGATGTTGTCAATGATGCGCAACACGTTGAATGTCTCACCCTGATACTGCTTGTAGTCAGGAGTGATGGCGTTACCTTTATCGTCGACAACGCTGACCGTAGCACCTCGTTCGAACGTTAGCTTGAACAAGATGGTTGTCTTCCCAAGGCCCCTCGAAAGGTCTGTCGCACGAAACGCAGTCTTATGAAACTGGCTGAGGAAATTACTCTCCATTGTTCAATATCTGTTCGGCGTGCTCCTTGGTCTTCACTTGTTTGCCCACAAAAATCTTTTCGATGATGCCCTCTTCGTTAATAATAAAAGTGGTGCGGATGGTGCCCATCGTCTTCTTGCCATACATCGTCTTCTCGCCCCAGGCACCCATCGCCTCCATCAGCGTCCGGTCAACGTCGGCAATCAGCGGGAAGGGTAGGGAGTGCTTCTCCTTAAACTTCACGTGCGAGGCGGCAGAATCCTTGCTCACGCCAACCACCTCGTATCCGCTGCCCTGCAGTTCGCCATAATGGTCGCGCAGACTGCAGGCTTCGGCGGTGCAGCCGCTGGTATTGTCTTTCGGATAGAAGTAGAGCACTAACTTACGGCCTTTATAATCACTCAGACGGATGTCTCGTCCCTGTTCGTCCTTGCCCAGAATCTCGGGCGCTTTATCTCCAATATTCATAGTCTTTTGTTTTTAGCGGTACAAATTTAGAAGAAAAAAACAATATCTCCAAAGAATTTGGTAAAAAGATGGCTATTTAGAGAAAAATGATTCAAACCCTACACATTGTTCTATAGATTTTTGTAAAAATAGGGTGTCAGGGTGACAGAACACCGATGTACAGGGCGTCTGCACCCTTTTTCAAGGGTGACAAGGGTGACAGGAGGGTGACAGGTGTTGGCGCGCACAACGACAAAATGGGTAAAAACTGGTGCTTTTAGTACCGCCTAACCCGATGGGGGTAACGGCACAAGACGAAGATTCTGCGCTTGCTGTTTTTAAATTCTCGAGAGAATTTGAGGCTTTGCTACCGACAAAGCAAACGTTTGCTACCGATAAACTTCCAAATTCTCTCGAGAATTCAAGGGCCTTCCAGCAGAAGACCATCGGTCGTAAGGTGACGAGGAAACCGTAAGCTTGTTGCAAACGTAGAGAAATTTAAAAACCTGTCACCCTCCTGTCACCCTTGTCACCCTCAAAAAAGGGTGCAGACGCCCTGTACATCGGCATTCTGTCACCCTGACACCCTAAAATGCGGAATTCGTAGTATGGGATCAAATAGGCGAACGGAGATTGAAGATCTCAATACTTCTTCAGCAAGCGTTGGACGGCCTTGTCGAGCGATTCCGTTGGCTCGATGATGTTATAGTCTTGCCAGAAGTCGGGGGCGCGGAAATAGTCTACTTTGTCGAAGAAAGCATCGCGCTGGTCAAACGTCTCACGACCCCGAATAGGCTGCACGTCGCGGTTGGTGCTACTGATGACAGCCAGTTCGCAGAATGTGGCAAACGAGGTTGAAAAAAGTCTCCGCTTCCAGTCGCAGTTGAAACGCAGCGTAGTACGGATATAGCTGATGCGTGACAAACCGTCAGCCCCCTGACGGTAATCAACCAGCAACGACATCTCCTTAGGTTTGAAGCGTACGCCCAGCGGCTTCTTGATAAGCATCACGTCAGTAGCCTTTTGGCGGTCGCTCATATCGAGCGTCAGTTCCACACGGGTGAAAGCCAAGGTCTCACGATCGATATACAGTTTCCCGAAATGGAGCGCATACGGCAGCTTCATCCTCGGCGTGAGGCTGATGACATACTGGCTACGGTCGGCAATGCTCGTTGGCACCTCCATCTTCAGTTCGTAATGATCCAGTTCCTCGGAATTCAGCAGGAAGTCGGTATTCTTCACTACGTCGAGCTGAACGGGTGCCACAGGACCGCCCAATACCTTGACGGTAAGCGTGTCGCCACGCTTCGGACTAAGCAGCCGACGACCCTTGCTGATGGCGACTCCGTCGCGGCCGTTACCCTTCTGGTAGCTCGTCTTGTACATATCAACCACACCTTCGGCCACACAGATAAAGTGCTGTCGCTTCATCGCCGTCTCGCGATAGAAACAATGGTACAGCTCGGGCGTAGGGCTATAGTTCTGGGGAATCTTACGGATGGCGGCATTGACCAGCTCTCGCGGATTATCAGCCACCACCAGCACTTCGCGCAGTTGTATGGCCATTGGCTCCAACCGTATCTTCTGGTTTTCCGCCGACAGCCCGTCGACGCTGACACGTTTCAAGCGATAGCCGATATGCGACACGGCTATCGTCTCAATCTTTGCATCGCTCTTGAGAACGAAGTAGCCGTCGCCGTTGGTAACTACCGACAGCCCTTCAGCCGTCACATTAGCACCCTCAATAGCACGTCCTGTAGCGCTGTTTACAACGACACCGCTGATGACTGTCTTCTGTGCCATCGCGTCCAACAGCATCAGCAGCAAGTAAAACAATAAAATTCCTCTTTTCATTTGCTTATTAGTTTAGTTTTCGTCAATTCGAACATACAGCGGCCGCTCGTCGGGTAGGGTAGTGGTTACCTCTACATTGTGGAAGGTGACGTGGCGGGCGTGGCGAACGAAGAAGCCTTTAGCGGGGAGGTTGCCCCACATCGTGGCCTCGGGATATTCCTTCTCCTTTTCGTCCTGCAGAGCCTCGTTAATCTTTGGAAGGTCAGATTGCGTGATGCCACCCTTGTGGTGGATGGTAATGTTCGTCAACCAGACGTCCTCGACGGGATGGCCTGGCAGCCCCGTGATGCTACACCCGACAGGACCAGCGTTGCGCACGCTGATATTGCTCAGATGCAGGCCACGCATCGTCCCTACGTGGTCGATGGGAATGAGCTCGGCGATGGTGTCGTCATTGCCGTTGCCGCTCAGTGTGCCGTCACCGCCGCGTAGCTTGTAGCCGCGTCCACGGTTGGCCAGACGGATGAAGATAGGCGACTCCGTACCCTCGACGATGAAATCCGAGACGCTGACATTCTCCATCGTGCCACCGTCGACAATCTCCAACGAGATGGCCGACGTGCCAATCTTCGACGGAGCACCGAAGAACTGGGTCGACTGGTCGCTGCTGGGCTTGACGACGATGCCGCTGATGCTGATGTTGCGGAAACCGCCGTTGGTCTCGGTACCCAACTTCACGGCGTTGCAATGGCTGCTCACCACGCAATCGCTGATGCGGATGTTCTCGCAGAGCCGTGGCGACGTCGACTTCAGCGTGATGCCGTCGTCGTCGCTGTCGGCTATCATGCCCGTTACAATCACGTCATGGCAGCCGTCGAGGTCGAGTGCGTCGTTGTTGTAGTTGTTGCGGTTCTGTACCTTGATGCCGCGTATCTGCAGGCGGTCGCAGGCCAGATAGTGCTGCATCCAGCAGCCGGAGTTCTTCAGCGTGATGTTCTCGATGCAAACATCCTTGCTCTGGATGAATCGCAGCAGATGAGGACGGGTGATGCCCTCATCGTTCCACGACAACTTCTTGAAGGCTCGTCCGCGCCCGTCGATGGTGCCGTAGCCGCCGATGGACACGTCCTCCACATGGTCAGCATAAAGGAGCTGCACCGTCGCCGTCTGCGTGCGCAGCGAAACGTAGTCGGTCTTCATCGGGCGGTAGTCCTCCAAGCGGGTGCTGCCGTAAAGCGTCGCCCCCTGCTCTAAGTAGAGGTTGACGTGGCTACGCAGCACGAGCGTCCCCGTCATATACATTCCCGCCGGCACGACGACACGCCCGCCACTAGCCTCAGAGCAACGGTCGATGGCCTGCTGGATGGCTTCGGTGCTGAGCACCGTCGTATCGTTCTTGGCACCATACTCAACGATGTTATAATCCTTTGCCGACATCGTTAGCGACAGCAGTCCGGCCAGCAGCATACTCATTGTTCGTCTTTCCATGCCGCAAATATACACTTTTTTCGCGAATTTTCTATGTTCTTTCGGAAAAATTACGTATTTTTGCTGCATGATTAAGAAATTCATAACCGCCATCATCGCCTCGCTGGCCATACCGAACCTATCAGCACAACAGCCAATAGGGTGGGGCGACCAGCTTAACGGCACGTATAAGAACCCCGTACTGAACGCCGACTACAGCGACCCCGACGTCATCCGCGTCGGAGAAACCTATTATATGGTAGCCTCCGACTTCCACTACTTGGGAATGCAGGTTCTGGAGTCGCACGATATGGTGAACTGGCGCATCATTAGCCAGATTTACGACCGCTTCAGTCTGCCCGGCTGGGACGAGAACCGCCACTATGCCGGTGGGTCGTGGGCACCAGCCATACGCTATCACGACGGTCTCTTCTACGTCTTCTTCTGCACGCCCGACGAAGGGCTCTTTATGTCGACAGCCCGTCAGGCCAGTGGCCCGTGGAGTCAGCTGCATTGCGTGAAGAGCGTCAAGAAATGGGAAGACCCCTGTCCTTTCTGGGACGACGACGGGCAGGCCTACTTAGGACGCAGTCAGCATGGCGCTGGTCCCATCATCGTCCATCGTATGTCGGCCGACGGACGCCAGCTGCTCGACGACGGCGTCACAGTCTATACCGGACCTGTGGCCGAAGGAACGAAATTCCTGAAACGCAATGGCTATTACTACCTAATCATTCCTGAAGGTGGGGTAGGGCAGGGGTGGCAGACGGTGCTCCGGGCACGCAACATCTACGGGCCTTACGAGAAGCGGGTGGTCTTGGAACAGGGTTCCACGCGCATCAACGGCCCACATCAGGGTGCCCTCGTCGAGGCGGCTGACAGCACGTGGTGGTTCTTCCATTTCCAGGAGACACACCCCGCCGGGCGCATCGTCCACCTACAACCAGCCCGCTGGCAAGACGACTGGCCGCTGATAGGTGTCGACATCGACGGCAACGGTATCGGCGAGCCCGTAGCCGTCTGGACGAGTCCTCGGACTTCTCATCGGTCGTTGAACGGCCACGGCTCCTTCTTCGACGATTTCAACGCCGACACCCTCTACTGGGCAGGCCAGCAGCAGCGTGCTCTCAAACTACAATGGCAATGGAATCACAATCCTGTCGACGCTAACTGGAGCCTCAACGAGCGACGGGGATGGCTCACCTTCCACATCCTGCCAGCCCCGACCTTGAAAGAGAGCCGTAATATGGTAACGCAAAAGACCGTCGGCTACGAAAGCGAAGCCACCACCCGTATGGACTGCTCGCGACTGAAAGACGGCGACTACGCCGGCCTGCTCTGCACGGGTAAGCAGTTCTGGGGCGTAGGCGTGTGCCGTCAGAAGGGTCGCACGCAGTTCTATATCGAGCACGACGGCAAGCGCACCCTGCTCGGTAATTTCAGCCAGAAGACCGTCTACCTGCGCGTCAGCATCGACAGCGACAAGAACAGCCATCAGTTTGCCGTCAGCACCGACGGCAAGCACTTCCAGACGGCTGGACAGCCTTTCGCCCTGCGTATGGGCAACTGGAAAGGCTCACGCATAGGTCTCTACAGCTATCAGGCGGCATCAACGAAAGGCGGAACAGTTCACTTCGACTATTTCCGCTACCGCATCCTACGATAAAAGGACATGAAAAAACCCCGGACGAACCGGGGTTTCTTTATTAATGTTCGTTATGCAAACGGATTCTCGGTGGGGTAGTAGTTGCCCTTCGGGAAGTTGTAGTCGATCTCGTCCACGGGAATGCCCATGTACTTCAGAACCTCCCACAGGTACTTGCCCTGGTGGCCGAACATGACGGCGCAGTGGTGCGGGTAGTGCTTCTCGATAAGTACGTGACGGTAGAAGCGGCTCATGTTCTTGATGCCGAAGATACCGATAGAACCGAACGAACGGGTAGCTACAGGAATAACCTCGCCCTGAGCGATGTAGGCGCGGAGCTTGGTGTCGGCCGTCGACTGCAGACGATAGATAGTAGCCAGACCCGGCTGGATGTCGCCCTCCAGGGTACCGTTGGTCACCTCTACAGGCAGGGCGCGAGCCATAATACGCTGGAAGCACATCTGGCAGTTGCAGACCTTAGAGCTGGCGGTGTTACCGCAGTGGAAGCCCATGAAGATTTCCTTCTCGGTATAGGTGTCGCAGGCGAACTGCTTGCCCTTGATGCTCTCCTCGTACATATCCTGAGGCACGGTGTTGTTGATGTCGAGCAGCGTCACAGCATCCTGACTGATGCAGGTGCCGATGTACTCTGACAGTGCGCCGTAGATATCGACCTCGCAAGCCACGGGGATGCCACGACCCGTCAGACGGCTGTTCACGTAGCAGGGAACGAAGCCGAACATGGTCTGGAAGGCAGGCCAGCACTTGTTGGCCATAGCCACGAACTGGCGTGAGCCCTTGTGAGCCTCAATCCAGTCGGTCAGCGTCAGCTCATACTGAGCCAGCTTCGGCAGCACACTGGGAATCTTGTTGCCAGTGCCCAGCTCAGCAGCCATATCCTTCACCACGTCGTCGATGCGAGGATCGCCCTGATGCTTCTGGAAGGCCTCGAGCAGGTCGAGCTCTGAGTTCTCCTCAATCTCCACGTCGAGGTCATACAGGGCGCGGATAGGAGCGTTACAAGCCAGGAAGTTGTTGGGACGGGGACCGAAGCTGATGATCTTCAGGTTCTGCAGACCGACGATAGCGCGGGCGATGGGCAGGAACTCGTGAATCATCTCAGCGCACTGGGCAGCGTCGCCGACGGGCTCCTCGGGGATGTAAGCGCGGGTCTTGCGCAGAGAGAGAGCCTGGCTGGCATTCAGCATACCGCAGTAAGCGTCGCCACGACCGTCGATCAGGTCGTTCTGAGTCTCCTCGGCAGCAGCGCAGAACATCGTCGGTCCCTGGAACCAGTCAGCAATCATCGTCTCAGAAATCTCGGGACCGAAGTTGCCGAGGTAGACGCACAGAGCGTTACAGCCAGCCTTCTTCACATCCTCAAGAGCCTGCTGAGCGTGAATCTCGCTCTCAACGATGCAGATGGGGCACTCATAGATACCCTCCTTGCCAAACTTCTTCTCATACTCAGCGATAACGGCCTTACGGCGGTTAACGGCCAATGACTCGGGGAAACAGTCGCGGCTTACGGCCACGATACCAATCTTAATTACAGGTACATTGTTCATTTGTTTATTTGTTTAGATCGTAATAAAAGGTTTTTCAACCGACAAAGTTAGGAACTTTTCGCCGAATAACCAAAATAATTTCGTTTAATAAATGTTACTTTCCACCTTTTTCAGATTTGACCAACGTCTTTGCAACCAATTTAAAAGAATAAGAAACAAAAACAATACACCATTATCCGCGCCTGTCAGGCTATCTACTGGCCTGGGCGGCTTCCACATTTCTATAAAAAAACCTCAAGAAATTTGTAAACTAAAAAAAGAATGTTTATCTTTGCCAACGAATAAACAACGAGATGCCAAAAATACTACTTTATATTACAGCAAAAGTAATTTGGAACTATTTGTTCTGGAACACTGACTACAACGAGAATCGTGCACACGTTCACGTTGGTAAGAGAAACACGGAACATTTATGTAAAATATGGCTGGAACCGATAGTAGAAATAGATAAAAAAGGTGATTTGACAGATGCTCAAGCGAAAGAAGTCTTAGAAATCGCCAAGAAGTATCAAGACAGGCTTCTTTGTCAATGGTCACTCTTCAAAAAAGGCAAGACCGTTAGAATAATTAAAGTAAAGAAAACAAAATAGGAGGATAGAAAAATGTACAAGACAGAAGGATATTGGAATGTGAAGCCAAAAATTAAGCGGCTGTCATTTCCCAAAAGAGGAAAGTTTCAGGTAGATCTTCAAGATGGACGTTCTATCTTGATGCCTATTTCTGCATTCCCATCACTGAAACGTGTTCCTACAAAGGAACGCGACAACTGGTATCTGATGGGCGGAGGTGTCACATGGGACTCCTGCCCCGAAGTAATACACATTGAGCAGATTCTTGGAAACTTCCAAAATTATGCTCATGAAACAAATAATGACGCATAATAATCATTATGTCAAACTATTTAACCAAATTACAAATTTATTTATTCATCATGAAATTCAATACAATTATTACAATTATTGCACTATGCACCTTAACGATGACAATAACTGCTCAAAGTAACACACCTAAAGAGTATGAGTTGATGAGAAATGTTTCATCTGTCAATATGAGCTCTGACTATTCTGCCATGAAAGTAAAAAAGGTGAAAATAAAGGAGTATGTAGAGATGAAACTGAATATGGACTTCAGCAGGTTCTGCAATTCAGTTGAAAGTATCATCATTGATTCTGCAAATGAGGAATTAGACAAAATGGGAATGAAGATTGTAGAAAAGAACGATTCCTGTGACATTGAAGTAAAGCTTATGTTCACCGATACAGACCCCGACGGAGAACATAATGTGATGGTAAAGTTAGTTCATAAGCCTTCCGACACTTTAATATCAACATTCGACATTAATTCTAATGGTGGAAATGGGGATGATTTTCGTGAAATGTTTATGAATGGTTTACTGAAGACTGGTAAGACCCTCGGAAAGAAACTGTGCAAAATCAAATCCACAACAGATTCCACGAAATAACTTTATAGACATAATCTTCATTAAATTTGTAAACTTAAAAAAGATTGTTTATCTTTGCCAACGAAATTCAATTGTCAAACCCTTTTAATCGAAATGGCCAATGAAGTAAAAACAGAACGAATGTAACGCTAACCGACCCGTCAGCTGAGGCTCAGCCTTGCGAGGTCAAAGAGACTATTTAACCAAATTACAAACTTACAGAATAGCGCTTCTGTTCCATGCATCGAATGGTTACGCTTTTTATTGATTATGAAGAAATTATTTATTTTATTATTATTGTTTATTGCACTTGATGGCAATTCGCAGAATCTCAATTGGAGGGCATTTGATACAAATGGTCCGATGGGAGAATGTTTATTTCCGCAAAATGATGATGGAGAAATTATCTTCTCTGAGATTATTCCATGTGAATTTTCTGCTGATACGATAATGGGGTTGGCAAAGGAATTTCTATATGATATAGGTAAACGATACAAGGCAGACTGCAAAATAGAATTAGAAGGCGTTACAAAACTGGCATGTCATGTAAAACTTCCTGTTGGAAAAGAATACTTTTCGTTTGGTAATGTTGCTACTATAGAGAGGGCTCATAGTGAAGTTTCTTTTGATCTGGTGGTAGAAATTCGCAAAGAGAAATACCGTTATACTTTAAGCAATTTCTTTACTGAGCGCCGTCGAATCCCCGGAGAAGGGAAAAATGATGGTCCTTCAAATATGATTCATTGGCAACGAATAAATAGCCTAACAAAAGAGATGCCCAGCAAGGGGAGTAAAAGAGAGGAACAACTAAAACTGATAGAAGACGAAAAAGCAACATATCAAGCAGAGTACAATGCTGTGCAAGATGTTATAAAGGGTGTGAAATCTTTTACAAACATCAATGAGAGCTTTTAGGCTTGTCTTCAATCTTCTGATTCTTTCCCCGAACAATGTGGAGGCCCGAGCGGCTTCCACATTTTCATGAAATAATCCTCACTAAATTTGGAAGCTTAAAAAAGAATGTTTATCTTTGCACACAAAACGAAGATAGTATGCAGCAATTACGATTTAATCCTGCCCAATATGAACTTATAAACCTGCTCTCTTGTGTTGACAAGGAGGAGGATATTGTAGAACTGAAAGAAGTTATTGTTCAGTTTCTCAACAGGCGTCTGCAAAGGGAAATAGACAAACTTTGGGATGCTGGCATCATCAATGAAAAAGTAATAGAAGAGTGGGGTAAAGAACACATGCGTACCCCATATAAAAATGCGTGATGACAAACAGATATATCGTATTAGACACTAACTGTTTGTTACAGTCTCTTTCAAGATTCAGCCCCTACTATTGTGTGTGGGAAGCTTTTGTTATGGGTAAATATACTCTGTGTGTCTCAACCGAAATATTGGAAGAATATGAAGAGATTATCGCTTCTCATATGTCTCCATCCATTGCGCAATTAGCTATTGAAATCATCCTTCGTGCAAATAACGTAAAACGGATAGATGCTCAGTACCGTTTCGGCCTTATTACCGAAGATGCGGATGACAACAAATTTGTTGATTGTGCTATTGTAGCTAACGCAGATTATATTGTCAGCGACGACAAACATTTCAATGTACTACGCTCAATACCATTTCCTCATGTTGAAGTGAAGAAGCTATCCGAGTTTTATGAAGAAATGATATGAACAGAATAACCACACACCCAGGAGATGTCCTGAAGGAAGAGCTTGAGGCAAGAGGTATTCCGCAGAAGAAATTCTCAGAAGTACTGTCTATTCCCTATACTCAGCTCAACGAGATACTGAACGGCAAGCGTCCTGTAACGACTGACTTTGCCCTCATGATGGAAGTTGCCCTCAGAAAGGGAGAGACTATTGCCTTCAAGGGTATTTTAACGGTTGACGGCAAGGAGGTAAGCTCGACCCAAAGTACAAGGCGCATCAACTGATTGCTATCAGAACGACAAGGCTTTTGTCAAGAAAAGTTGCCTAAAAAAACGTCGCTGCGATTCTTCAATTTGGAAGAAGGGTAGGGGAGAGAATGGGCGTTTTGTAAAGAAAGCGGAGGAAAATGGAGGTTTGGCGGTAGCAAACTGATGGTTTACGGCAAGCAAAGCATAGCTTTGGCGGTTGCAAAATTATGGCTTACGGCACGAAAATCGGGCGAAGAATGGCAAAAATCGGGCATTTTTCCGTGATTTTCCGAGGTCTTTTTTGGGTGTGTTTTTACAAGTCTCTATGTACCAAATGATTGCGTAATCGGTCAAAACTTCGCTATTCGACGCCATCTGTGCATTGGTAAATAGCGCGAGAGTATTGAGAGGCGGTTTGTAAACTATATTTATTGAATAAAACAGGAGCCACATTGGTTGTGACTCCTGTCTGGTAACGTCGTTATTTCACAAAAACCTTTCGGCCGCCGATGATGTTCAGTCCTTTGCGGAGCTTGTAGGTGCGTTGTCCCATCATGTTATAGACGGGCTGACCCTGGGTGCCAATAGTCACCTTTCCTATACTGTCTGGAATGGGATCAGGCTCTGGTTCTGGTTCCGGCTCGGGCTCAGGGTCTGGTTCAGGATCCGGTTCTGGTTCGGGCTCTGGCTCAGGTTCTGGCTCCGTCACCGTCAGCTGGTAGTGAGCCTCGCTTGAGGTATAATTGTCATCGCCGGTGAACGAGGCGGTGATGGTGGTCTGACCAGCCCCCACGAGTGTGACATTGCCCTGATTGTCGACCGTTGCTACCTCTGGATGCTCGCTGCTCCATTCCACTTCGATGTTGTAGCGGTTGTTCAGCACGGGAGCTGTGAACGCCTCACCCACGACGCCAGCTACCGTCGTCACGCTGAACGACAACTCAGGGTCAATGGGGTCGGCAACGACAGGCTCTGGCTCAGGATCAGGCTCGGGTTCCGGTTCTGGCTCGGGCGTTACAGTCGCAGGCACGGAAATGACAATATTGTCAATCTTCATCGAAGCCTGGTAACGGCCGCAACGGAAATAGAATCCCTGCATCTGGCTGCTCGTTCCTTCAGGCAGACTAAACGTGCCTTTACCCAGAACGGTCTTGTCTGCTGCGCTGATAACATAGTCAACCTTCCGACTCGTACCATCAACCTTCAGCCGCACATGATTCCAGACGTCGGATGCCAGCTGCACCGTTTCAGCCGACTGGAAGTTTACCTCATAAAATGTGTCGCCTGCACCACCGTTCGCCAATGTCAGCAAGGCGTGCTGCTGGTTATGCTTCAGCGAATAGGTGTACCACACATTACTGTAGCCCACTTCCGGCGTACCGCTGGCTGCCATCACCACAAACTCGTGAGCCTCCTTGTTGCTGGGTCTGAGAGCCAGGTCGAAGTCGAGCACATAGGTGATATTGTCGCCTGACGAGATGCTGGTATAGCAAGCTCGCGAGTTGTCGCCCTCAGGAGCAAACTGTATGTACTTTCCATAGGTAGCATCACCCGTCTGCAGACTCAGACGGCTTTGCGCATTGCCTTGATTAGCGCCCGAAATCCACGACGAGGCATCCGTCTCGCTCTCGTAGTCCTGCTTGTAGAAGACCGTCATATCATCGTCGTTGTCTTCTACGACCTCTGCCTCCTGTTTCTTAGCGTAGTCGGGCAGGTAGTAGCCTAAGTGCGGCGGCTGGTTGTAAGCCACATTCTGCCAGGCAACACCCATACGGTAGACGTGGTCGTGCATCAGCGTCACCACGCGATAGGATGTGGGAATGTTCGTCGTAAAGATATTCAGCACGCTGGGATTGCTGCCATCGTAGAAAATCATCTCCTCGCGCCAGTCGCCGAAGATGTCGGCCTGCAGACAGGGATTGCCCTTGGTGCTGTTGATAGACACAGACGTGCCGTGCTGGTAGACGTTCTTGCCAGCTATGTACATACGACTGAAGCCATTGCCGTTCCATTTCTCAAGAAAGGGATTGTTGTGGTTCGAAATATCGCCTAAACACTCCTCCTGCAAGTCACCGTCCCAGTAGATGCGGAAGTTGAATACCGTTGGGCCGTAATCAGAGACGGCCGAGCCGTCAGTACACTTACGCGTGGTCACATCAGCTGCTGATCCGAAGTAGCTGCCGCGGAAGTTAGCATCATACTGCGCAGCCAGGCCGCGGCCGTTGTCAACACCTGAAGGTCCGCCCTTCAGCAGCACCTGCCCCGTCTTGGCATCGTGGAGGTCCCAGGCGTAGGTGCCCTTCTCTTCGTGTACGTCGAAGACTTCCAGTCCCGGACGGTCAGGCAGGTGGTCGGCCAGGTGCATCGCATCGCCGTGGCCAAAGCCCACACCATAGAGCACCTTACCATTATCGTCGCAGGCAGCCGATCCCCAGATGATCTCGTCCTTGCCGTCACCATCGACGTCGGCAATGCTGATGTTGTGATTGCCATTCTGATAGAGCGTTGCCGAGCCGCCGCCGCTGGTACTCGTCGTGTTCGTATAGTTAGAGGTGTTGAAGTTAGCGTCGGTCACCGAATAGGCTGTCTTCGACGACGAGCAATGCAGCCAGCGATGCTTCAGCTTTTGTCCGTCGAAGTCGACAGCCCAGACGTAAGCCCGACGGTAATAGCCGCGACAGAAAATGCCACTGGCTTTCTTCACAGCACCGTCCAGGTGGGCTACAGCCGCCAGGAAGCGGTCGCCGCGATTACCTTTGCTGTCGCCCCAGAATGATTCGCCAGGATGGTCGTCAGCCTGGCCGTAATTGCCCGCACGGTTAGGGTTATACCAGATGGTGTGCATAGCAGCACCGGTCTCGCCGTTGAAGACGGTCAGGTATTCAGGACCTTTCAGCACGCGCCCGTCGCTACCTACATAGCTCGTCGTGTTGTTGGCACCCTTGATGTTGCTGTCGTCGGCAGCCACCGTCACGTAGTTACTCTTACCATCGACAGAGCCTGGCGCCGTTTTACACATCATCTCTGCCTTACCGTCGCCATTGAAGTCGTAGACCATAAACTGCGTATAGTGAGCACCCGAGCGGATATTCTTGCCTAAGTTGACGCGCCAGCGCTTGGTGCCGTCGAACTCATAGCAGTCGATGATACACGGGTCTGACACACCCGAACTGGCATTATCCTTACCGTTAGAATCCCACTTCACTATCAGCTCGTACTCGCCATCACCGTCGACATCGCCCACCGAACAGTCATTAGGCGTATAAGAGCCGCCCGTCGGCTGATCAAGCTGCAAGGTGGTATAGACGCCCGCCCAAGGAGTCACGGCTGCCGACGTACTCTGTACGTTGCCGTTCACCTTAGCTACCACCTGATACTGGCTGGTGGCCGTTCCCTTGCGGTCGACGAAACTGGTGGCACCCGCCAAGTCGCGGGCTATTACCGTACCGTCACGCACGACGTCAAACGTCACATTCTCATTGTCAGTACCCAAAAGTCGCCAGCTGACGAACTGTCCGCTTCCACTCTGAGCCGGCAATGCCACAACACCTCGGCCCAACTGCTCCATCTGTGCCGTCGGCGTAACTTGGGCTGTCATTGTACTAACAACCGTACCCATCGCTATTGCGACCAAAAAAAGGCTTACTTTCTTCATCATTCTATTAGTAGTTTGTTATAGTTTCGAAAAATCCCGTGCAAAGATACGACATTTTTTCTGAAACCAAAACACTCAATCCATAAAAAAGACGATGACGTTTACATAGTAAAAAAAGAAAGTCAGAAAAATATTTGGTTTTTCGTTAAACCTTTTACGACTTGCTGCGTCAAAAAGACAGAAAACGAAATAACAAACAGGATAACAAAACAGGATAACAAACTTAAAAAAGAAATTAACATGAAAAAGATTGTTTTAACATTGGTGGCCGCTATGGCCTTTACGTTAAGCTTTGCTGAGACAAAGAGTTACGGAACTGACAAAAGCGCAGAAGGTAATGATGTGAGTTTAGTGAATAATTTTAACACGCGCTTTGTCATTAATTGTGACATTCGCCGCCTGGCTGTCGTGCTCGATTTAGACGAATGGCAGACGGAAGTCGTAGAAGCCAGTCTGAACAGCTTCAATGAGGACGTTAAGTCGCTTTCAGCAGTTAGTGGTCCTCGACTTGGGTTCCAGATTCACCAGGCCCTGAAGAAAGATGCTTTCCAGATGCGACGTGTGCTCAACGAGCAGCAGTTCAACACCTATATGAGACTACTGGTGTTAACGCTTCACAACCGAATGCTCTAAGCAAAGACCTTAAGAAAACAGCGGGGGAACGACGAGTTCTCCCGCTGTTTTCTTATATCAACTCCTCTGGGGAAGTGATGAAGGTCGTAGCGCCGTTGGCCATTAAGAAGTCCTTGTCGCGGAACCCCCAGAGCACGCTGATACAGGGAAGGCCCGCGTTACGGGCTGTCTGCAGGTCAACATCGCTGTCGCCTACATAGACAGCATGCCGACCATCGACACCCAACTGGTTCAAGGCTTCGTTGACGGTGTCGGGTGCCGGCTTCTTGCGGATGCCCTCGGCCTCGTGCTCGCCGACGGCCACCTCGATGGTGTCAGGAAAGAAATGCCGACAGAGTTCCTTGGTGGCAGCATCAAACTTATTGCTCACCACGGCCGTCCGACAGCCGCGTTGTCGGAGGGTCGTCAGCATCTCAGTGATGCCATCATAGGGGCGCGTCGTGTCGAGGGAATGTACAAGGTAATACTGGCGGAAAGCGTCGAATGCTGCCTCGAACTGAGGGTTCTGCTCGCCGCCGGGAATGGCACGTATCATCAGCAAACGAACGCCGTTGCCAACGAACTGCCGCACAGCGTCGCGTGAGTGTTCGGGCATACCGTAAGCACGGAGGGCATGGTTCACGGCTGCCGCCAGGTCGTCGAGCGTGTCGAGCAGCGTACCGTCGAGGTCGAAAATATAAGTATCGTAGTGTTGCATGATGCAAAAGTACACTTAATTTCCTAAAGTACGAAATTTCACCCCAACTTTTTGGAACTTTCAGAAATAATCCTTATCTTTGCAGCCCAATAATTATGTACGGAAACTATTAAAAATAAAAATACGACAATGGATTACAATTTCAGAGAGATTGAAAAGAAATGGCAGAAGCGGTGGGTGGAGAACGGCACATACCGCGTGGTTGAGGACAAGAACAAGAAGAAGTTCTACGTGCTGAACATGTTCCCTTACCCGTCGGGAGCAGGCTTGCACGTGGGTCATCCCTTAGGATATATTGCCTCAGACATCTACGCACGCTACAAGCGTCAGCAGGGATTCAACGTGCTGAACCCCATGGGCTACGACGCCTACGGACTGCCCGCAGAGCAGTATGCCATACAGACGGGACAGCACCCTGAGAAGACAACGTTCGAGAACATCGACCGCTACCGCTCGCAGTTGGACAAGATAGGCTTCTCCTTCGACTGGGAGCGCGAGGTGCGCACCTGCGACCCCATCTACTACAAGTGGACGCAATGGGCCTTCCAGCGTATGTTCAAGAGCTACTTCTCTACGTCGTCGCAAAAGGCTCAGCCGACGATTAAGCTGATTGAGCACTTCGAACTGATGGGTACCGAGAACTGCAACGCCCTTGGTACGGAGGAGCTGCACTTCACGGCTGCCGACTGGCACAACTTCTCGGAGAAGAAGAAGCAGGAGGTGCTGATGAACTACCGCATAGCCTATCTGGCCGACACAATGGTGAACTGGTGCCCGAAGCTGGGAACGGTGCTGGCCAACGACGAGGTGGTGGACGGCGTCTCAGTACGCGGCGGCTATCCCGTGGTACAGAAGAAGATGCGCCAGTGGTGCCTCCGTGTGTCGGCCTACGCACAGCGCCTGCTCGACGGACTGGAGACTATTGACTGGACAGACTCGCTGAAGGAGACACAGCGCAACTGGATTGGCCGCTCAGAGGGTACCGAGGTGGAATTCAAGGTGGCCGACAGCGACAAGCACTTCACCATCTTCACCACCCGTGCCGACACGATGTTCGGCGTGACGTTCATGGTGCTGGCGCCTGAATCAGACCTCGTAGCCGAACTGACCACGCCGGAGCAGAAGGAAGAGGTAGAGAAATACCTCGACTACGTGAAGAAGCGCACCGAGCGCGACCGCCAGATGGACCACCGGGTGACGGGCGTGTTCTCAGGGTCGTATGCCATCAATCCGTTTACCGACGAGAAGATACCCATCTGGATTGCTGAATACGTGCTGGCTGGCTACGGCACGGGAGCCATCATGGCCGTGCCTGCTCACGACTCGCGCGACTATGCCTTCGCCAAGCACTTCAACCTGCCGATTATACCGCTCATTGAGGGGGCCGACGTCAGCGAGGAGAGCTACGACGCCAAGGAGGGTATCGTCTGCAACTCTTCTTCAGCTAAGTTCTCGCTGAACGGTCTGACCGTCAAGGAGGCTATCGCCGCCACGAAGAAATATGTTACGGAGCAGGGCCTGGGTCGTGTGAAGGTGAACTACCGTCTGCGCGACGCCATCTTCTCGCGTCAACGCTACTGGGGCGAGCCGTTCCCCGTCTACTACAAGGACGACATGCCATACATGATTCCGAAGGAGTGCCTGCCGCTGGAACTGCCCGAGATTGACGAGTACAAGCCTACGGAGACGGGCGAGCCACCATTGGGACGCGCCAAGCGTTGGGCATGGGACACCAAGACGGACACGGTGGTCGACAAGTCGCTGATAGACAACAAGACTGTCTTCCCCTTGGAGCTGAACACCATGCCGGGCTTCGCTGGCTCCAGCGCCTACTACCTGCGCTATATGGACCCGAAGAACGAGAAGGCTCTCGTCGACAAGGATATTGACGAATACTGGCGCAACGTCGACCTCTACGTCGGCGGTACGGAGCACGCTACGGGGCACCTTATCTACTCGCGATTCTGGAACAAGTTCCTCTACGACTCCGGCTACAGCTGCGAGGACGAACCGTTCAAGAAACTGGTGAACCAGGGCATGATTCAGGGGCGCTCCAACTTCGTCTATCGCGTAGAGGACGAGGGTGCCGACAAGGGTAAGTTCGTCAGCTTCGGACTGAAGGACAAGTACACCACAACGCCTATCCACGTCGACGTGAACATCGTCTCGGCCGACGTGCTCGACATCGAGGCTTTCCGCGCCTGGCGTCCTGACTATGAGAATGCTGAGTTCATACTCGAGAACGGACAGTACAAGTGCGGCTGGGCTATAGAGAAAATGTCGAAGTCGATGTTCAACGTCGTCAATCCTGACATGATTGTCGAGAAGTACGGTGCCGACACACTGCGCCTCTACGAGATGTTCCTCGGACCCGTCGAGCAGTCGAAGCCTTGGGACACCAACGGCATCGACGGCTGCCACCGCTTCCTGAAGAAGTTCTGGAACCTCGTCAGTTCCGTATGTTGCGATGGTATCGCAACAAACGAGGAAGCTACCGCCGATAACCTCAAGAGCGTACACAAGCTCATCAAGAAGGTCAGCCAGGACATCGAGCAGTTCTCGTACAACACCTCCATCTCTGCCTTCATGATTTGCGTCAACGAACTGTCGCAGCAGAAGTGCAAGAATACCGAGATAATGAAGACACTCGTCGTGCTCATCGCACCGTTTGCTCCGCATATCGCCGAGGAACTGTGGAAGATGCTCGGCGGCGAAGGCAGCGTCTGCGACGCCCAGTGGCCTAAGTGGGACGAGCAGTACCTCGTGGAGAGCCAGGTGAAGCTCGGCGTGGCCTTCAACGGCAAGACCCGCCTGGAAATGTCGTTCCCTGCCGATGCCGATAACAAGACCATCGAGGAGGCTGTACTCAGCGACGAGCGCGCCAAGAAGTACCTCGAAGGCTTCCAGGTGAAGAAAGTCATCATCGTACCCAAGCGCATGGTCAACATCGTGCTTGGCAAATAGTAAACAAGTAAATTGAAAGAGCTTTGACAATCAATCACAAATTGATACTCAAAGAGGTCGGGGATTATGTCGGCATAACCCTCGGCCTCTTATTGTTTACGTTTGGCTTCACCTTCTTCCTGATGCCCTACGAGATTGTCACGGGCGGTGTTGCCGGTATCGGCGCCATCATCTACTACACCACACACTTCCCCATCAGCTACACCTACTTCATCATCAACGGGGTGCTGCTCGTCGTAGGTCTCAGGATTCTTGGCTGGAAGTTCCTCACGAAAACCATCTACGCCATCTTGATGCTGACCTTCCTACTGGGACTGGCACAGCAAATCATTCCCAAGGACGAAGCGGGCAACTTCGTCAGAATCTTAGGCGACGGACAGGACTTCATGTCGCTCGTCATCGGCTGTATGATGACAGGAACGGCACTGGCCATCGTCTTCCTCAACAACGGTTCGACGGGAGGCACCGACATCATCGCCGCTTCTGTCAACAAGTTCCGCAACGTGTCGTTGGGAACGGTACTGACGTTTGTCGACTTCATCATCATCGGCTCCTGTCTCTTCATACCGCAGTTTGGCGATACGCTGGAGCGCATACACAAGATAGTCTTCGGCTTCTGCACGATGGTCATCGAGAACTTCATGCTCGACTACGTCATGAACCGCCGCCGACAGTCCGTACAGTTCTTTATCTTCAGCCAGAAGTGGCAGGAGATAGCCAACGCCTTGGGCACGAAGACCGACCACGGCGTAACCATCCTCGACGGCCACGGCTGGTACACCGGCCAGGAGCGAAAGGTCATCTGTCTGCTGGCACGCAAGAGCGAGAGTACCTACATCTTCCGCCTCATCAAGATGATTGACCCTAACGCCTTCGTCTCGCAGAGTGCCGTCATCGGCGTCTATGGCGAAGGCTTCGACGAAATGAAAGTGAAAATCAAACAACAAATAACAAAGAATAACGACAACTGGGACAACAAAGACAACTTGGCTACGCCAAAAGTGGATAAAAAGTTGTCTTAAGTTGTCATTGTTGTCGTCAAATAAAAGAAAATGAGAATAGTATTCGCAACCAACAACCAGCACAAGCTGAATGAAATCCGACAGATATTAGGGAGTAGGGTAGAGGTGCTCTCACTCAAGGACATCGGCTGCTACGCCGACATTCCCGAGACAGGCTCTACACTCGAGGAAAACGCCCTACAGAAGGCGCAGTACGTCTACGACCACTACCATATCGACTGCTTCGCCGATGACACCGGTCTTGAGGTCGATGCCCTCGACGGTGCCCCCGGCGTCTACTCAGCCCGCTACGCCGCTATCGGCTCTGCTACCGTCGCCGTCGCTCCCTCTCCCTCCGCTCCCTCCGCTCCCTCTGCCCTCTCTCCCTCCTCTTCTTCCGCCCCCTCTGCCGCTGTTGGCTGTGCTGCGGCGGTGCCGCAGCCCAAAGGCCACGACTCTGAGGCCAATATGGCCCGCCTGCTCCGCGAATTAGGAGAAAATACCAACCGCCACGCACGATTCCGTACCGTCATTGCGTTAATACAGCAAGGAGAGGTCCACGAGTTCGAGGGCATCGTCAACGGCGAAATCATCCGCGAGCGTAGGGGAGGGGAGGGCTTTGGCTACGATCCCATCTTCCAACCCGACGGCTACGACCAGACATTTGCCGAACTGGGTATCGAGATTAAAAACCAAATCAGCCACCGGGCCCGGGCTACAGCAAAGCTGGCAGAGTACTTACTAAAAGAATAACAATATATGAGAAGAGTCCTGCTTATCGTTTTATTATGTATTGGGTGTGACGTATTGTGTATGGCCCAAGTCGGTACATGGCGCAATTATCTGTCGTACTACGAACCACAGCAGATTGTCAAAGCCGGCAATGTTCTCTTCGTACGGGCCTCCAACGACCTGTACCAGTATAACCTCACCGACCACAGCATCACCACTTACGACAAACTGACAGGACTGAGCGACAACTATATCACCCACATCGCCTGGAACCAGCAGGCCAAGCGCCTCATCATCGTCTATCAGAACTCGAACATCGACCTGATGGACACGGCAGGCAATATCACCAACATCTCCTCCCTGTACCGCAAGGCTACAACAGAGGACAAGACCATCGACAGCCTTACCATCGATGCACAATATGCCTATCTCTACGCCCGCCTCGGTATCGTCAAGGTAGACATGAAACGGGCGGAAATCAGCGATACCTACACGAAGAACCACCCCGACTACCCCACGTCGCTGCCTGCATACGCCAATAACGACTGGGCGCAATATATCGACGTCGTCAAGACGCTCAAGCCCGGCGGACCAAAGTATAACTTCTTCCAGGAGTCAGTCTTCAAGGACGGCAAGCTCTATACCACCGGCGGCTACTTCCTCTCCGGAACGGCAGAGTTCAACCGTCCGGGCACCGTTCAGGTATGGGACGGCAATGACTGGACAGTCTTCCAAGACGGGCTGGCCGCCATCACCGGCTACGAATATGTGGACAACAACTGTATTGACATCGACCCGACAGATGCCAGCCATGTTGCCGTCGGCGGACGCTGCGGACTCTACGAGTTCAAGGACGGACAGCTCCTGAAATACCACAACCAGCAGAACAGCCCTATACGAGGTGCTATGTCTGGAAATACTGAACTGCCTGACAACTACAACCTCATTCACGGCGTCAAATTCGACAGCAACGGCCATCTGTGGGTGCTCAACAGTCAGGCGAAAGGCTCCAACCTGCTGAAGCTTACCAACGACGGACAGTGGAAGAATATGACTCAGAGCCTCCTCAACGAGAAAGACGGCGTCAGTATGCCGGGACTGAAGCAGATGTTCATCGACAGCCGCGGACTCCTCTGGTTTGTCAACTCACACTGGACGACGCCGGCTCTGTTCTGCTATAACATTGACACGAACAAACTCATCAGATACAACAACTTCACCAACCAGGACGGCACACAGAACAGCGTAGGTACTGTGAACTGCGTCTGCGAAGACTTAGAAGGCAACATCTGGACGGGCACCAACCAGGGACCGTTTATGATACAGAAGAGCGAAGCAGGACAGGAGAACATCACCTTCCAGCAGATTAAGGTGCCACGCAACGACGGCAGTAACTTTGCCGACTATCTGTTGGCAGGTGTCAACATCAACTTCATCGCCATCGACGGCGGCGGCCGCAAGTGGTTCGGCACTAACGGTGCCGGCGCCTTCCTAGTAAGTGCCGACAACATGACGCAGCTGCAATACTTCACCGCCGACAATTCCAAGCTACTGTCGAACACCGTCATGTCAATAGCCCTCAACCAGCAGACGGGCGAAGTGTTCTTCCTGACCGACAAGGGACTCTGTTCATACATCAGCGACGCCACCACCACAGCAACAGAGATGACGAAGGATAATGTCTACGCCTATCCCAATCCTGTCACACCCGACTACTCCGGCCTTATCACCGTCGTAGGACTCACCCTCAATGCCGACGTGAAGATTCTCTCGTCGAGCGGCAAACTCGTTGCTGAAGGCCGCAGCAACGGCGGCACCTTTACCTGGGACGGCTGTGACCGCGATGGCAACCGCGTAGCCTCAGGCGTCTATATGGTCGTCACAGCTACTAACGACGGCAAAAAGGGAACGGTCTGCAAAATAGCCATCATTAAATAAGGTATGTCAGCTAGCTTGAAGAGCAAGATATATATCGTCGGCAGCTGTAGTGTGGTGCTCGTCATCATCAGCTTACTGAATTGGTATGCCACACCCACGATGTCAGACGACGTGATATACTTGTTCAAATGGCAATGGGAATGGCACATACCTTTTGAGCGTATCACATCTTTGGGCGACGTCGTTCAGTCGCAGCTGGTACACTATCAGATTGTCAACGGACGCAGCATCACCCATTCTTTGGCTCAGATAGCCCTTAACCTGATACCTCCGGCCGTAGCCAAACTCATCAACATAGGTATGTTCGGCTTGCTCCTATGGCTCATCATCGTCTATACAGCCCGCAAGAAAGGATTCAGGCTCGTCAACGGTGTGCTTGCCTTTGGATTGATATTCCTCGTGATGAAAGGCTTTGATACTGCTTTTCTGTGGTTGTTAGGCTCTTATACCTACGTATGGGCATTGGTGTTTACCATGTGTTTCCTATGCCTGCTGAGAAAACTGGGCGACAGACGTATCAGTTGGAGACTGCTGCCATTCGTACCTATTTCTTTTATATTAGGATGGTCACACGAAGCCATAGCACTTCCCATCACATTATCTTGCCTGCTGTATCTCGTCATCAATCATAAAGGACTGCTGTTTCGCGCCAACACCTACTGCATCTTAGCCTATATGTTAGGTATGCTGATGATTCTCACGTCGCCGTCGCTCTGGATGAGGGCCGACATCGAAGGCATCACACCTCTACAGCGGCTATTGTCAGGCTGTATCAATATGGCACTAAACGTCAGAATCTCTTGGATCCTGCTACTGACGCTCATTATCAACTACAAGAGATTCATCGATATACTTAAACGATATGGCTATTTGCTGTTCGCCTGGATCATGGCGCTTGGCATTGTGTTCCTCTGTGGTACAACGCTGGAACGGGTAGCCATCTGTGCCGACTTCCAATCCCTTCTCATCGTACTACAGATCTGGCAAAGCGAAAGGCTACTAAAGCAACAATATACCATTATTAATAGCCTGCTGGTAGCGGCTATCATCGTCTCTGTTCCTGCTATCGCCTATAGCAAACAGAACTACGACAACTATCTGTACCACCATTCGCAACTGCAGCATCAGTCACTCATTAAAGTCCGACAGATCAGCGGGGACGTCAGTTGGTTTGAAAAGCAGGTGATTGAGCGTTACGTAAACCCTACCATAGAATTCGGATTCTTCAGCTGCTACATGGCTTTCGATAGCCAGGACATCAATTCTATGGCAGTCGCACAACTCTACCATCAAGATACGGTCACGATGCTGCCAGAAGACGTCATCAACAAAATAGAACGTGACAGTACAGCCTATACGCATTGGGAACCTGATGTACATGGCCAACTGTACATTCAATCGTTACAAGACGACAAAGAGGTTCATCAAGTAACCTTCTTGTTAGGCGACGAGGTTCCCTTGAGGTTCTATCAGCGTATACTGTCCTATCAAGGCAACGAATACGTACTCGATGATTTCAACCACGAAGTCGTCAGTATTTGCGGCAGACTCTATTTAGTGATGACCATTCCGCCAAGCAACATCAAACGACGCATTAAAGATATCAGGATAGAATGATGAAGCATATTAAGGACTATATCAGCCTATTCACAGACTGGACTTTCCTGAAGTTCATCATGGTAGGCGTCGTGAATACCATTGTAGGCACAACCATCATGTTTGTGTTCTACAACGTGTTTCACCTCAGCTATTGGGTCTCTTCGGCTTCAAACTACTTCTTTGGCAGCATCGTCAGCTACCTGCTCAACAAGAACTTCACCTTCCGATTCCGCGAACGCGGACTCTGGTCATTACTGCGCTTCACGCTCAACATCCTCACCTGCTATCTGCTTGCCTACGGCATAGCCAAACCCGTCATGCAGTGGATACTCTCAGGCTTCAGCATCACCGTCCAGGAAAATGTTTCGATGATGCTGGGTATGTGTCTCTTCGTCGTCTTCAACTATTTAGGTCAGCGCTTTTTCGCGTTCTATAACAAAAATAAGTAAGCCAATGAAGGATCTGATTAGCCAAGAGACTACAGAACGTGTGAAGCGCGATAATTGTTTCGATTTTCTGCGTTACTTCTTTGCTTTCTCCCTCATTCTCGTGCATTTCTGTACGCTGACAAATCAGGAGCAGTTCTGGTTTGTTACAGGACAGATGCGTGTCAAAGCCTTCTTTACCATTACCGGTTTCTTGGTGGTCTACAGTTTTCTGAGGCGGAATAGTCTGAAAGTCTATTGCTGGAAGCGCGTCTATCGAATTGTTCCAGCTTATGTCGTCACCATACTGTTCTGTTTCTTCATAGGATTCTTCTTCTCAACAGCTTCAATAAAAGAGTATTTCCTATCACAACAATCGCTGAAATACCTCGCGGCTAACCTCTCGTTCATGAACTTCATCGAACCATCTCTGCCTGGTTTGTTTACCAACAATTGTTATGGTTCGTTTGTCAATGGTTCGCTATGGTCGATGAAGTACGAAGTGCTGTTCTATATAGCAGTACCGTTTATGATATTCTTGATGCGCAAAGTCCGTAAGATTTACGTATTAGCAGTTGTTTTTATCATACTGACCATCTATAACCAGTATCACGACAACAGTATGTGTACCATTATCTATTTCTTTAGTGGTACTGCCATCTTATTGTATTTCGACAGGTTCTGTAAGCATGTCAAATGGATCTTTCCGTGTTGCATACTCCATTTCTGCCTCACGCTATTTTATGACTATGCTTTCCTATATTATATCGAACCGCTCGTATTCTCGGCTATCATCGTTGCCGTAGCTTACTACTGTAAACCGCTCAATTTCCTGCAACGTTACGACAATATATCATACGGACTCTATCTCTACCATTTCCCTGTTATACAAGTATTGGTACAGTATAAACTGCACCAATACAATATTTACTTGACCTTTATATTGTCGTTGCTCATAACAGTAACACTGGCCGTCATATCATGGTATATGATAGAGAAGCCTATGCTCAGACGGAAAATCGTTTAACTCAACGCTAACATCCGCTCAATAGGCTTCACGGCCTCTTTGGCTATCTCTGGATCAATCTCAATCGCAGGCGACTCGTTCTTCAGACAGTCATACACTTTTTGTAACGTGTTAAGCTTCATATATTGACATTCGTTACAACTGCATTCCAGCCCACTTTCAGAAATCTCTGGCGGCACAGGTATAAACTCCTTATCAGGACACGTACGCTGCAATTCGTGCAGAATACCTGCCTCTGTCGCCACGATATACTGTGTCGCACGGTTTTCCCGTGCGAATTTTAGCATATCCGCCGTACTACCCTTCACATCAGCCAGCGCCAACACAGGTGCCTTACACTCCAAATGAGCCATCACCACAGCCTTAGGATACTGGCGTTTCAGCTCCACAATCTTTTCTACTGAGAAACGCTCGTGAACATGACAGCCACCATTCCACAGCAACATCTCGCGACCTGTCACCTCATTAATATAATTACCCAGATTGTAGTCAGGACCAAAAATCAGCTTGGCATCCTTCGGCAGCTGGTCAACTACCTTCTTGGCATTACCAGAAGTGACGACCACGTCTGTCAATGCCTTCACAGCTGCTGTCGTATTGACATATGAAATCACCTGATAGCCAGGATGCTCGTCCTTGAACTTCTTCAAGTCCTCAGCCTTACACGAGTCAGCCAACGAACAGCCGGCTTCCAAATCGGGACACAATACGGTCTTCTCTGGCGAGAGCAGTTTACACGTCTCAGCCATAAAATGAACACCACACATGACCATCATCCGTGCATCCGTCTCGGCAGCCTTTCGTGCCAAAGCCAACGAATCGCCAACGAAGTCGGCAATATCTTGTATGTCACCTATCGTATAGTAATGTGCCAAGATGATAGCATCTTTCTCGCGGCACATCTTACGAATCTCAGCCTTTAATTCCTCGTTTGTCAACATCACATTATATTTTTATTATTTTTTCTTTTTCTTTTTTAAAAAATAGAATGAATAGGATGATATGCCGTTGATAAGTGCAGAACTTTTAAGCGAAAACCTTGGTCGTTTTTTTTTCCACTTAGGAAATTGTATTATTCACACTTATTGTTAATACTAACTCATTGAGCAGTTGCACACTTCACTATTTATCCACAATTTCTAATTTTGGTGCAAAATTAATAAGTTTATATCTTTTTCCTGCAAAAAAACGTGGAAATCTTTCTAAAAACCCCTAAATAACAGTGTGGATATCCCTCACTCGAATCTGTCGTGTGATAAGTGCCGTAGTTATTCCATCGTTTTCCACACACTTATCCACAGAGTTATCCACCGTTTTTCTCCGTCATGTATTGTCTGTGACAATTGTAACCGCTCGAACTTGTTCGCTTGCCAGAGCAAGAATACGAAATTTTTTTTGCCGTTAGCTTCGCATTTATATTTTTTTTCGTTACTTTTGCATCCACAATGAGAAAGGTAAGGACGATAGAAATGCAGCGGCTTAGTGTTGAGGAGTTCCGCGAAGCTGAGAAGTTGCCGTTGGTAGTGGTGCTCGACGATGTGAGGTCAATGCACAATGTGGGTAGTGTGTTCCGTACGGCAGACACTTTCCGGGTGGAGGCTGTCTATCTGTGTGGCATCACATCGACGCCGCCAATGGCTGAGATTCACAAGACGGCGCTTGGTGCGGAGGACAGCGTCAGTTGGCGCTATTTCGAAACGGCATTAGACGCCGTAAACCAACTGAAGGAGGACGGCTATACGGTGTATAGTGTGGAACAAGTAGAGCATTCCACGAAGCTGCAGTACTTTCAAGCAGAGGCGGCATGTCGATATGCAGTAGTGTTTGGCAATGAAGTAAAAGGCGTCCACCAGGATGTGGTAGACGCCAGTGATGGTTGTTTAGAGATACCGCAGTTGGGCACGAAGCACTCGATGAATGTTTCGGTGACTGCAGGAATCGTTATTTTCAAGTTTGCTGAGCAACTTCTATTATAAAATAAGGTGGCTCTCGAGCCACCTTATTAAAGATTCTTTTTAGTCTTCAGCAGGTTCAAAGTCGTCCTTACCTACACCGCAGAGAGGGCAAACCCAATCTTCAGGAATGTCTTCAAAGTCAGTGCCGGGCTGGATGCCGCTGTCAGGATCACCAGCAGCAGGGTCGTACACGTAACCGCATACATTGCATACATACTTTTTCATAAACTTGTTGTTGTTTGAGGGTTAATAATCTGTTCGATTTTCTCGATAATCTGTTCTGGTTTAATAAGGTTCATACAGGCCATATCGCCGCGACGGCAGGGACGGTTGCCGTAGATGCTGCAAGGACGGCAGTCGAGGTCAGCTTGGATGACATTCTCGGTTTTCTGTTTCCAACCCATAAAGCCGCCATACGGATGCGTGGCTCCCCAGACGCTGACAACAGGTGTAGCCGTGAGTGAGGCCATGTGCATATTCGACGAATCCATAGAGAACATCACGTCGAGGTGACTCATCAGAATCAGTTCCTGATGCATATTCTCAAGATGTTGGCTGACGTAGACGCATTGTGAAAGGTCGCGACACCACTCTGTGAACAGCTCATCTTCTTGTTTACCTTTGCCGAAGAGGAAGATGCGAGCCCTGGGATGCCGCTGAAGGAGTTGCTCGATGACCTGACGAGTACGGTCGGTAGGATATTCCTTTCCGGGATGGGCAGCCGTGGGAGCCACGCCAATCCACTGTTCGAAATTCTTTTTCGGGCCAATGATGGCGGGCAGCAGGTTGAGGTTGCCGCCTTCGGGCGGGAAGAGCGAGTGGAACTCCACTTTGACGGGATAGCCTAACTTAGCCAGTACATCAGCATAGTTTTCAAAGGGCGTGGGTAGTGGCGTCCTGACTTTGTTTTTTGTAGCAACAAGGCGTCGCCGCTCACGGCGGTGCTTGTTGATGTGTTCTACGCGATAATGACCTATATTGAAGCGCATACGCAGATATTCCGATCGCAACACATTGTGGAAGTCGGCTATCTTGGTAAACTGTTTGGATGTCAGTCGGCGGTAAAGAGCATTGAGACCTTTCACACCATGATACTCGCGTTTCAGATCAGCTTCCATGAAGTTGACATTAGGCGCCAGGTCTTCAAAGAAAGGTCGAGCAAATTTGCGGCTGAGCACGGTGATTCGTATATTGGGATACTGCGTGGCTAAAGAGTAGACCACCGGCACCGCCATTGCCACGTCACCTATCGCTGAGAAGCGTATGATGAGAATATGCTCTTTCTTCACTTTTTCTGATAAAGGATGGGGTTAGTTGAAGGATCGTTATACATCTTCATTTGACGATATACCTTCATATAGATGCGCCCGGCAGCAATGTCTTCAAGCAGTTGGTCGATAGCCGCAGAGAGGTCTACTTGCTGTTCTAAAAGAACGTCGAGCTTGGCCTGACAGCGCTGGAGGTGCTCAGCAGAGGCGTCAGTGCGCGCTACCTGTTCCTGCATGTGATAGATTTTCAGGGCGAGGATGCTTAGGCGATCGACGGCCCACGCCGGACTCTCGGTGTTGAGGCGAGCTGTCTGTAGTGGCTTCACTTCGCTGTAGGTCTGGCGGAAGTAGGAATCAATCTGTTCTACCAGGTCTGTACGATCTTGATTGGACTTGTCGATACGACGCTTCAGTGTCAATGCTTCAACAGGATTAATGTCGGGGTCGCGAATGATATCCTCGAAATGCCACTGAACGGTATCAATCCAGCACTTCTGGTAGAGGGCGTTCTCAATAGAGCCTTCCTGGTACGGATTTTTGACGGGTGTGTCAACGTTGTCCGTCACGTGATAATCATTGATTGCCTGATTGAAAATTTTGTTTGCGTTTTCTGTAAAAGTCATGTCTCTGCTGTTTTAGGCTACAAAGCTACAGAAACTTTTCGACATCTGCAACTAAAAAGCAAGTTTTTCAATTAAATTTGCAAAATAATGGTAAAAAATACACGAAAAAACCCTTTTTTCTTGCACAATCACCCCCTCCGTGTGCAAGTTGACATCACTTTTTCCCGAAAAAATTTGCGTAACTGACGGAAAATGTGTTACTTTGCACCCGCAAACGGTGAAAGGCCGTAAAAAATTCAAGATAGCAAAATCATTATTAACATTTAAAGTATTAAAAATTATGTCAGAAATTGAAAGCAAAGTAAAGGCAATTATTGTAGACAAACTGGGTGTTGACGAGGCTGAAGTAAAGCCCGAAGCAAGTTTCACCAACGACCTCGGTGCTGATTCATTAGATACTGTTGAGCTCATCATGGAGTTTGAGAAGGAGTTTGGTATTTCAATTCCCGACGATAAGGCTGAGAAGATTGCCACTGTTGGCGATGCCATTTCTTATATCGAGGAGAATCAAAAATAATCAATTTAGGATTGAAGGATTGAAGAATTGAAGAATTGAAGTTCAGGCTTCATCCTGGATTCATTCTTCAATTTTTCAATTTTTCAATTTTTCAATTTTATATTTATGGAATTAAAAAGAGTAGTTGTAACAGGCTTGGGCGCTGTTACGCCCGTCGGCAACACTCCTAAAGAGATGTGGGAGAACCTCTTGGCAGGAGTCAGTGGTGCCGCACCTATTACAAGTTTCGATACAACCTTATTTAAGACGAAGTTTGCCTGTGAGGTGAAGAACCTCAATGTGAACGACTATCTGGACCGTAAGGAGGCCCGTAAGATGGACCGTTACACACAGCTGGCACTCATTGCAGCCAAGCAGGCTGTAGAGGACAGCTCGATGGATCTGGAAACCGAGGACAAGAATCGCATTGGCGTGGTCTTCGGTGTGGGCATTGGCGGTATCAAGACCTTCGAGGACGAGGTGAAGTACTATGGTGTACATGAGGCCGACGGTCCGAAGTTCAATCCGTTCTTCATTCCGAAGATGATTGCCGACATCGCTGCCGGACAGATCAGTATCATGTACGGTTTCCATGGTCCTAACTATATCACCGCTTCGGCTTGTGCTTCATCGTCGAATGCCTTAGCAGACGCCTTCAACCTGATTCGTTTAGGCAAGGCCAACGCTATCGTTGCCGGTGGTGCTGAGGCTGCCATCTGTGCCTGTGGCGTAGGCGGTTTCAATGCCATGCACGCCCTGTCGACCCGTAACGACGAGCCTGAGAAGGCCAGCCGTCCGTTCAGCGCCAGCCGCGACGGATTCATCATGGCCGAGGGTGCCGGCTGTCTCATTCTCGAGGAGCTGGAGCACGCCAAGGCCCGTGGTGCCAAAATCTATGCCGAGATGGTTGGTGCCGGCATGAGTGCCGATGCTCACCACATCACGGCCTCGCACCCCGAGGGCTTAGGTGCCAAGCTCGTCATGCAGAACGCATTGGAGGATGCCGAGCTGAATCCCGAAGACATCGACTATATCAATGTTCACGGTACGTCAACCCACGTGGGCGACATCTCTGAGGCCAAGGCCATCAAGGAGGTATTTGGCGATGCTGCCTTCAAGCTGAACATCTCGTCGACGAAGTCTATGACGGGTCACTTGCTTGGTGCTGCCGGTGCTGTCGAAGCTATGGTCACCGTGCTGGCCGTGCAGAACGACATCGTGCCGCCGACCATCAACCACGAGGAAGGCGATGACGATCCTGAGATTGACTATAATCTGAACTTCACTTTCAATAAGGCTCAGAAGCGTACCGTCCGTGCCGGACTCAGTAACACGTTCGGCTTCGGTGGACACAATGCCTGTGTTGTATTTAAGAAGTATGAGGCTTAGTGATATTATCGCACGTTTAAAGCTCCCTTTCCGCGAGGAGAAGGAGCTTTTTTCTTCTCTTTACGGTATTATGGGGTTCTATCCCCACGACATCAGCTATTATAAGCAGGCGCTGATGCACAAGAGTATTGGCCGTCGCAACGACAAGGGCCGTCCGCTGAACAACGAGCGTTTGGAATTCTTAGGCGATGCACTGCTTGATGCCGTTGTCGGCCATATCGTCTACGACCATTTCCCCGGCAAGCGTGAGGGTTTTCTCACCAACACCCGCTCGAAGCTCGTCAGTCGCGACACGTTGGGCAAGCTGGCTGAGGAGATGGGGCTGACGCGCCTGATTCTCAGTAGCGGACACAGCAACTCACACAACAGCTATATGGCTGGCAACGCTTTCGAGGCATTGGTGGGAGCTATCTATCTGGATCAGGGCTACGATGCCGTCATGCGGTTTATGAAGAAACGTATCCTGGCCCGCGTCATCAATATCGACAAGGTGGCTTACAAGGAGGTGAACTTCAAGTCGAAGCTCTTGGAGTGGAGTCAGAAGAACCGCGTACACATGGAATTCCGTATGCAGAAGCAGGATAAGGACAAGGAAAGCGGGTCGCCAATCTTCAAGTTCCAGGTCTTTATGGAGGGCGTTGCCGGTGAGAGTGGCCAGGGCTTCTCAAAAAAGGAAGCACAGCAGTTGGCGTCAGAGGCTACATTGAAGCGTCTCAAGCGCGAACCGCAGTTCATCGATGCCATCTTCAATGCCAAGTCAGAGCGCACGAAGATGGAGGAGATGCCTACGATGGCTGTTCCCTCGACAGAGCAGGAACAGGACTTTGTCATTCATCAGCCGGAGACTGAGGAAGAGGGGACTGGGACCAATGAGACCCATAAGTCCTATGAGACCCATAAGACCCATGATGAGACCACCGACGAGTTTGACCTAAGCGACATCACGGCTACGCCGCAAGAGCGGTCGCGCGAGGATATTATCGCTGCAGCTGAGGCTGCCGCCTTTGCTGAAGGCTGAAAAAAAAGAATCAATAGTTTCTGAGGTACTCTTTGATAGCATCAATGAGTGCCTCATTTTCTTTTGGCGTCTGTGCTGATACACGGAAACAATGATTGTCAAGCCCGTGGAAGTTGGAGGCATCGCGAACCAGGATGCCATAGTTGTCGATGAGCCACTGTTTCAGGTGGGCCGAATGGCTCCTTTCAAGATAGCAGAGCATAAAATTGGTATCGCTATCCATGAGCATCAGTCCCGGCAGCTGGCTTAATGCTGTGTGTAGCCTGCGGGCTTCGTTCAGATAGGCCTGCTTGTCGGGAATCACCTCAATATGGTTTTCTATCAGGAACTTGCCTGCTTCGATAGCTAAGGCATTGACCGTCCAGGGCTGGCGCAGCAGGCGCAGACGGTCGATGATGATAGGCGAGGCCGTGACGTAGCCTAAGCGCAGGCCGGGAATGCAATACTGTTTCGTCATCGAGTGGAGCAAGATGAGGTTGTGACAGTCGAGCATCTCGTTGGGAACAAGCATCGACTTCATCGTATAGCCCTCATACGACTGGTCGACGACGAAGGTATAGGCTCGCTGCTCGCGGATGACGTGGCTCATCAGTGCCTTCAGCATCACGTTACCTGTCGGGTTGTTGGGGTTGCAGAGCCAGTAGACGCGGTTGTCTGGCAACACTTCCATGTCGTCGTTGTCGTAATAGGATACGATATGGCCGTTTATGCGGCAGGCATCCTCATATTCGCTGAACGTTGGCTGTGGAATGACCGAAGCATAGCCGCGATAGAGCTGTGCAATGAGATAGATGGCCTCTGTAGCACCCGAAGTCACTAAGATATGGGACTGGGGAATGTTCAGTTCTTCAGCCAGCATGGCCTCCAATGTGGTGGCTTCAGGCTCTGGATAGGCGCCGACGACATCGAGCTTGGTGGCCAGATGTGCTTTCAGTGCTGTCAGGTCTGCGAAACCCGGCAGGTTTGAGCTGAAGTTCATTTTGATGGCGTCGTAGCGGAAGGCGTCGTCGCCGTGTCCATGTATCATGCTGTCTTGTCTATTTTAATTGTTAGTGTGTCGCTGTCGAAACGTATGCCGCGCCGCTCTATGAACCGGCTCAGTACACCATTACCGGCTAACTCATGCGGGGTGCCGATGCAGAGTCCCTCTGAGCGGTCCATCAGCCAGATGCGATCAGCCACCTGTAGGGCCAGTTCCAGATCGTGTGTCGACAGAAAGATAATCTTCCGTGCCTGCTGACAGATTTGTCTGAGCAGCAACATCACCTCCACCTTACTGGGGAAGTCGAGGAATGCTGTCGGCTCGTCTAAGTAGATGACAGGCGTCTGCTGGGCCAGTGCCTTTGCTATCATCACCTTCTGGCGCTCACCGTCAGACAGGGTGTCTACCAACCTGTCTTGAAGATTGGCGATGCCTACCTGCTCGATGGCCTTGCTGACGATGCGCCGGTCGTCGTCAGAATAGGTGCCCCAGAACCCAGTGTAAGGCGAGCGCCCTAAGCTGACCAGTTCGTCGACGGTCATATTGCGCACGTCGGGTTTCTCCGTCAGTACCACGCCAACCGCACGACTCAGTTCTGCGGCTGTATAGTCGTCAATCTCGCGGCCATCGATGACAATACTGCCCCCTAACTTGGGCTGGAAGGCCGACAACGTGCGCAACAGTGTTGACTTGCCTACACCGTTAGCACCGAGCAGACAGGTCAGTTCACCCTCGTGGATGGTAGCGTTAATGCCGTCGGCCACCACTTTGGTGTTTTTCTTGGTTTGGTAGCCGATGCTCAGTTGGCGTAGTTCAACACAGTCTTTATTCATAAGGCTGCAAAGATAAGCACTTTTCTACTTATCACCAAATAATTTGACGATTTTCTTTTATTTTGCGTCTGCCGACTCGATAAGCTGCTTGAAGACGGGGTTGCGGCTGAGGAGTGCTGCGTTGCCCGTCATCAGCAGTTGTTTGCGGGCGCGAGTGATGGCAACATTCAACTTGCGGTCGATGGTGCGACCGTTCTCTTCGAAACAGTTCGAGGTGAGGAAGTCAAGCTGGTAGGGGCGGCTGACGGTGAACGAGTAGATGATAACGTCGCGTTGTGAGCCTTGATAGCGCTCGACGGTGTCGATGGAGATGTGCCGTAGACTGTCGATACCTAATCGCTCTATCTCGCTGCGGATGGTAGCTATCTGGTTGCGATAGGGCACGATGACGCCCACCGTCTTGGCACAGTCGAAACGCGGGCCGTAGAAGCGATGGATGCGCCGCAGAAGGTCGGCCACGATGCGGGCTTCAGCGGGGTTGCTCTTGTCAGAGAACTCATGGGGCTTATAGGACCTATTATCAAAAAACACCACGCGCCGTTGTTTCAGCAGGTCGTCGGTAGCATCCTCTGACGGCAGGTCGTAGTGTAGCGACGTGTCCAACTGGTGCTCCAACGGCACCGGCTCCAATAGCTCGTCGTGGTAGAACATACGGTTAGGGAATTGTGCTATGTCGGGGTGCATACGGCCTTGCTTTCGCAGAATGCCCGTCAATGCCGTTCGTCCGCAGTGGCGCTCCCAGTTGAGTAGCCGTTCGAAGAGCGACTGCCGACAGTCGGTGATGCCGATGTCGTTGAGAAGCGGGTCGTCTACCCGCGACTCCTCCTCTGTCTGCTGTACGACAGCCGGCAGCTGTTTATGGTCGCCTATCAGGATAAAGCGATCGATGCGGTCGCTGCTGAGCAAGCCGACAAGTCCTGGCTCCAGAATCTGCGAGGCCTCGTCGACAATGCAGAGCGAGAAATGCTTCAATGCGAAGATGTAGGGCCGTGCCTGCATGATGGAGGTGGTACCTACGATGATGGGTGTCTCTATGATACGCTGCCGAATATCGTCGAGCTTCGCATGCTGTTCGAGCATGGTCTCTAAGAGCCGCCCTTTGAAGCGCGGGTCGCACGATGTTTCGTTGGCAATGCGCAGGTAGTTCTTGCCGGCATCTTCCAGCATGGCACAGATCTCGTCCACAGCACGGTTGGTGTAGGACAATAAGAGGAGAGAGGATTGTTCTTCTTCCACCAGGAATCGGAGTGCCATCGACGTCTTGCCTGTACCCGGAGGACCGACAAGCAGGAAGTAGTCGCGCGCCTGCTTGGCTCGCAGCAGGATGTCGTCGTAATGGGGGTGATAGCTGTGCGACAGCTGCAGACTGGTGTCGACGCGTGGTGTCCGCTGTCCTAAGAGCAGGGTGCGCTTGTCGGTACTGGCCGTGACAAACTGATACAGACCCTTGATGGCGCTGGTGGTGTTCTGGTCGCTGCTGGCGTGCTCGATGGCCCAATGCGGCTCGTTCATGGGGTCGAAGCCTTGCTGCTCGTCGTTCAGCCGCACTTTCACGCCGCCGTTGCCTATCTCTTCTATCGTACCTTTATATAATATGGCGTTGCGTACGTCGGGCTCTTGCTCGTAGTTGTAGACGTACACCATGTCGCCCCGTCGGAAGTTGGCTAAGTCAGTACCCGACAGCTCGGTGATGATATTGCCCGTTTCTATCTTCTCTGTCAGCGGCATGTTCCAGAGGTCGCTCACCGCGCTGCCCTGGCCTTCCTGCCGCCCCACCTTCTGCAGTAGCTGTTCACGATAGACGAAGGTCATCATGCGCTCGAAGTAGGCGCGCTCGGTCGAACTGAGAGGTGAGAACTGAGAACTGAGAACTGAGAGGTGGGGTTCGATGTAGCGGTAGTAAAAACCGTCCTTCTTAGCCTCCTTGTAGACGACGGCTGGCTGCAGCAGCGGCAGGATGCGCCCGAAGCCCTCGCGGGCCATTAGCAGTTCTGTGGCCACGATCTTATTGCGTAGCCGGATGGCTTCTCGGAACAGCTCGCGGTAGAAGTTGACGTAGAGCAGACCCTGTGTGGCAGGATAGCGCGAGTAGAGCAGGCGGATGTCTACCTGACTGTCTGACCGTCCGAAGTTGTAGCGCAGGATGCCGTAATAGAGCAGCAGCTGAACGTAGTGGTCTTCCTTGTGCTGGATGTTGGCTGTCGGCCGCTCGATGCTATAGTTCTTGCCCGACTTCTGTTCTACCAATAGCCGCATGTCGCTCGTCATCAGGTCGACACGTCCCTGCAGACCTAAGCGTTCGCAGACGAACGACGGTTCCAGCAAGGCTTTCGAGCGGTCGTAGCCTGCTTCGGTGAAGAGTGCCGTTACCGCCTCGCTGATGTTCTGGCATTGCTGCTGTGCGGCGGCGACGAAGGTTGCTGGGTTGAAGTCTTCGCAGGTACAAAACTGCAGGGCCTGTTCACGAAACGACTGGCTGATGCTGTCGCTGATGCGGTGGTCGGCCTGGTTGATGATATTGTCTAACGCTGTGCCGGCAAAGTTACCAAGGAGAATGGCCTGTGAGTTGGCACGCGGCTTCAGCCGTTCGATGGTGTAGAGCAGGGGGTGATGACCGTATTCCGCTTGGAAGCAGCGGGCCAGCGTCGAGATGTCTATCAGGAAGTCGGGCTCTACTACCACTAAGCCTGGCTGTATGTGCGTGTCGTGTTCCACATGACAGTCGAGCAGGTTCAGTTGCATGCCCTCGCGTAATACCTTGTTCAGGTAAGCCTGTTCCGTGTAGTCAATGGTGATGTGTGCGCCGTCAGCCGTGTCTGCCTCTATCGTCTGCTCATTCCACGTGCTGACAATACATCTCAGGTAGCGGAGGTTGATGGTGGGCGCGACGTGTTCAGGCGTCTGTGGCGAATGGGGTATCAGCTGCGTCAGCCCGTCGGGCACGCTGGTCTTGAACACTGCCGAGATGAAGCGTGCCAGCGTCCGCACATCTTGCAGCCACTGTTCACGGGGAGGCACCTCAGTATGGTTCGAGCGTCGCCTCACAGCCTGTATCTCTATGCGCTCGGCCACCGTCATACCGCTATGCTTCGTCAGGAAATCCACCTGCGAGAAAAGACTGCCGAAGCCCGTACCCACAGTCTTCAGCCCTTCGGCACAACAGAGTACCAGCGTTTCGTGCATAAAGCGCAGTGCCGCTGCCGAAGGTTCTGTCAGCGCCAATTCTGTGCATCGTTCGTACAGTTCGTCAATGGTCATGGCGCAAAATTACGAAAAAAATGTGAAAGGTGGCTTGTATATTTAAATAATTTCCTACCTTTGTGCTCACAAACTAATATTAACCTGTCAGATGATGGAGAATTATTTTGCTGAACCACAGCGCTATGATAATGGTATGCAATATCAGCGGTGCGGACGTTCAGGCGTCCTGCTGCCGAAAGTGTCGTTAGGATTTTGGCATAACTTTGGCAGTATCGACCCTTACGAACGTAGCCGTGAGATAACCCACTATGCTTTTGACCACGGCGTTACTCATTTCGATTTGGCTAATAACTATGGCCCGCCCTATGGATCGGCTGAAGAGACGATGGGCCGTCTGATGGAAGACAGTTTCCGCCCTTATCGTGACGAGCTTTTTATCTCAACAAAAGCGGGTTATGATATGTGGGCAGGCCCTTACGGCAATTGGGGCTCCCGTAAATATCTGGTGGCAAGTCTCGACCAGTCGTTGAAGCGTATGCACTTGGACTATGTTGACCTCTTCTATAGTCACCGCTATGATCCAGTGACACCGCTGGAGGAGACATTGCAGGCTTTGGTTGACGTGGTGCGTGCCGGCAAGGCGCTTTATATCGGCATCTCGCGTTGGCCATTGGAAGCGACGCGTTTTGCTTTCGACTACTTGAAACAGCATGACGTGCCATGCCTTATCTATCAGGGACGTCTGAATATGTTGGACCGTGAACCACAGGAGACAGGCATTCTTGACCTCTGTCGTGAGGCTGGAGTGGGTTTTATCTCGTTCTCACCATTAGCACAGGGTTTACTAACCGACCGCTATCTTAACGGCATTCCTGAAGATTCACGTATGTCTAAAGGCAAGTTCTTGAAACCTGAGATGCTAACTGACGATACACTTGAAAAGATACGCCGTTGGAACGTTGTTGCGCAGAGGCGTGGTGAGACCTTGGCAGAGATGGCTCTGGCTTGGATACTGCATCAGGCAGGCGTCACCTCGGTGCTTGTCGGTGCTAGCTCGACGCAGCAGTTAGAAAAGAACCTGAAATGTGTGGGTGCAGACCCATTCGAAAACGAGGAGCTTTAAGGCTCCTCGTTTATTATAATGGTTTATTGAAATTCGCAGAAGTTGACTTTGCCAGACTCACGATGATAGAGTACATAAAAACCTGTATGTATGGAAAACTCTCTGCGCAGGATTCCGTTCTCGCTGCTTGACGAGTCGTACATAACAGCCTTGTCGACAATATCTTCATAGCTAAAAGCAAACATCTTTTTACGGCCAATCTTTTGCTGTTCGATGGGCAGTAAAATAGTATTGCGATTGTCAGCATTGTCGTCCATAGTGATCGTCAGCCGTCCGTTCTCTAATGGTAACAGGAGTGAACCATCAATGTCATCCGCGTTGAGAATGAAGTTACCATCGTCTTTCTCTGTGGGGATAGATTTGACTGCCTGACTGTTGAAATAGATGACGCCAGGCTCAGGCACAAAGTCTGTTCCACTGGTAGTGGTGCTGTACTGATCGTTGACCTCACGTAGTAATTCCGTAATCTGGCTAATATCTACGCGACTGATTTGTCCGTTTTCTTCCTGAATTCTTAGGAAACTTTTCTGTTGTTCGTTGCCATAATTCTGCATGATAATGATACCGCGGTATGTGACACGCTGGGTGACAACGATGTCAAGGAAAGGTGACTGCTTTATAATGTCTTTTGAGGCATCAAGCGGACGCTTCTCCTGACAGGCCAGGTTGTTATTGTAGATTGTCTGTGTGTTCCTGCCATCCCATATCTGGATGGATGATCCTAACGTCTGGCCGATGACCTGACCTTCATAAATATCGCCTGACCGTGTTGTTATGACGTCGACGATACCAAAGGTTTGGCCTTCGGGGCGTAGCTCACGCTCAATCTTAGTAACGTCTCCTATGCTGAAGGTGTAGGTATGTGGCAGTCCATCAGCAACGCTGATAGTGTTAATATCATCGAATTGCCCATTGTCAGCATTGGAGGTCGGGATAAGCTCGTCGGCATCAATTGTGGTACGACGTGTCGATCCACCATTGATATCTTCGGCATAAAACTTGATGCACTGTCCGGGTTGCTGACCGGCAATATACCCAGCCACCACCTTGCCGTTCTTCAGCACCAAGCGGTCGTAAATCTCCGCTTGAACTGTGGTGAATCCAAAAGTGAGTGCCATCAGGGCGATGGCGGTCTTGATAATCTTCATAGCGTATGTGTTAGGATTACAAATCTATTCCCTTCTTGGAGCCTTTGTCTCCTTTGTCCTTCTTAGTGTCTTTCTTAGTGGATTTATCGTTATCTTTATTGCCAGACCTCTTTCTGCCTTTTGTTTCTCTCGGCTCAGTCTTTCCAGTCTTACTGCTGGTAACTTGGCCTTTCCAAATGGTTAGTCCGTCAACTGACAACTCATATTGATGGCTGCCATCTTCAATAGGCACATCAGCCGTCAGGCTACGCATACTACGCAGGCCTACCATCGACAGACTCAGGCGCTGACCATTTTTGCTGATGCGTACGAAACGTGCTTCTTTATCGTCCCATGCAGGAGGAATGATAGCTGAGACGTCAAGACGTCCGCTGTTTTCAATGACTTTACAGTCGATGCTGCCGCTTAGGTATTGTAGAATACCATACTTGCCGCCCATTTTGACAATAGCTTGACCGTCGGCAAAGAGGCCTGCCTCTTCTAACTGTGCTGGCAGAAGAATGTCACCGTTCACCATATAACCTTTTTTACCATTTTCTTCATACACAGAATAAGTTGTGTTATATGTCGGCTTAAATGGTTTGTTGGCTGTCAAGATGGGATCGGGAGCATCGGGCGACGGGGCTTTATGGTCCTCGCCACGGGCATTGATATAGCCTTCTTCGTAAGTGACTTTGATAAGTCCGCCTTTCTTGGGCTTCATCACATAAGCAGCACCGCCTCGGAATGGTTCTGCTGACTGGTAGTTACAATTGATAATAACATTGCCGGCAGGATCTATATAGCCGAATTTGCCTTTTTTGTTGACGACGAGACATTTGTCCTCCGAGAAAAAGGACTTCTCTGTGGCATAGTATTCGCCCCGAAACTGCGTGAAGCCTCCCTCACGGTTGATAATGCCTTTGAGCAGGTATCGGTCGCCGAACTGTGCCAGTGCTAATGCATAGCCGTTTGTCAGAAAGGTAATGGAGTCGGCAGTCGTAACCGTCTTGCCCCTGCCGTTGACAACGGCTTGATAGTTATAAGTATTTACCTTATAAAGCTTATTGCTGAAGGGCATGACTGACAAAAACTCCGGTCGGGATAGCCAACTGACTGTCTGCGCCGTGCCCGACAGAGTCAGGAAGGCGCAGACAGCGGTTAGTGTTATTTGCAGTTTCTTTTGTTTCATCCTTTATCTTTTAGAGGCCTGTTTCTTCCTCATACATCTTCTTTAAGAACTTAGCATGAACGGCTTTTGTTGCTGCTCCAGCGATGGTGGAACCGCCCCAGAGTACGCCCACGAGCTGTCCCTTGGTATTAAAGACAGGTGAGCCGCTGCTACCGCCGACAGAATTAGCCTGAAATTCGAAGTCGAACTTACCGGGTTCTTTACTGCACTTGGTCTCACGAATTGTTGGCTCAAGTGACTTCGACTTGTCATCCATACCCCATGTGATACCTGCTGGATAGCCGATGACGTAGAGTTGGTCCTTCAACGGATCCAAACGGTCGGTAAAATAGTTCTCGGGTGTGAACAGGTAGCTGATTTCTTTCGGAGTCTTCTTGTTATTAAGCTGAAGAATAGCCAAATCAATATCCTTGGTATCAGAAACCTTTAGCACGTTGCAGCGCTGGAACTCATCTTCGTGTGTGTAGTAGTTGCCAGGATAACCAAGAGTGATGAAGTTCAGAGTGCCACCAATGGTATAGTGTGATTTACGTATACGGTCGCAGATGTCGTACACCTTCTTAACAAAGGCATCACGGGTGATACTCTTCGAATAAGCATATTTAAGAACGGTCTGACCGAATCCTGTCTCTAAAAACTTATTGATCTCACTGTCTTCGCGGCTACGGGGCAGAAGGTCTTCAATGTCCTGACGGATGTTGTCCTCATCTTCCTTGGTAACATACTCCCAGGGTACTGCTACGTGGCGGTTGGTGCCCATACGGCCTAATGAATCGAGGAAGAAGGCGGTAGCCTGATAGTAAATCTGGTCGTTGAACGACAGCTTGCCATCCCACTGTCCTGGCATGGGATTATCCTCAAATTCTATGACATAGTGGTAACTGGCACGTACATAGACAACGGCAGGGCGGTATTGCTGCGGGTCAACATTGTCTGGTTCATCTGGTTTAGGATTAAGCAGGCCAGGTAAGTAGAGAATGCCTGCCACGACGATAGCTGCCAGTGCGACTAGACCGCCAATAATGCCGGCAATCTTGCCTGCGCCGCTGCCAGGAATCTGTGGAGCAATCTGATCAGTGATGTCCTCGGTACCGCAAAGGATGTTGTCACCTTTCTTAATGCGTACGTCCTTGTTGGGAGCAATCTTAATGCCGTTTACCATGGTGCCGTTGCGGCTTCCGTTGTCGCGGATATAAGCCTTACCGTCCTTACCGATACGCAGTGAAGCGTGGAAACGGCTAACGGCGGGGCTGTTGAGGATAATCTCATTGCGGAAGTTGGAACCGATGTTGTAGACGGCCTTGTAGGCAGACAATTTCTCGGCTGCTGGTACGCGTGCCCAGACGAGCGCCTCGTCGGCAAAGTTTACGCGATCTCCGCGCTGGATGGTCACCTCCTGTCCGGGCTCAATCTTCTTGTTGCCCACGACGGTACCGTTCTTACTGTTCTTGTCTTCAAGAATAATCTGTCCATCGTCGAGGATGGTCATCTCTGCATGGAGAGAACTGACGTACTGGCTGTTAAGTACGATGTCGCATGACTGCGAACTGCCAATTTTTAATAACTTCATATGTCTTAGGTTTTAGATAATGACGTTTTGATTCTTATTTTTTTGTGCAGGCTTTTGGGGCTCTTGTTCCGGCTTCTTTTGTTCTGGCTTCTTTTGTTCTGATTTCTTTTTGCCAGTATCCTTAGAAGTGTTCTTGTCCTTCTTTTCTGGAGTTTTGGGCGCAGCGGGTTTTGGAGTTGGGGCAAACTCCAGATCTTTAACAGACTTGCCCTTAAGGTCATCTTCTTTATCTTTTTTCTTGTCTGTGTCACCCTCATCCCTGTCGTTGTCCTTAGGCTTCTGGGTGTCGGTTGAATCCTGAGCAGGACTCTTGCTCTCTGGAGTGTTCGATGTTGTTGGTACCGACTCCTCGTAGTATTCATAGTTAGTAGCAGGCTTCGGTTTAGGTGTGTCGATCACATTGCGATAGACAATAAGTCCCACTAACAGTAGGAGTAATACACCTAAAACGATGGCACCAATCTTGTAATAGATACCAGGATTGGGCACCTGCTTCCAGTCGAGCTGGCTGACGTTGGCAAAGCTGACCACATCCTTGCGCTTGACGGGAACGGGGACGTTGGGGCGCAGTCTGATGCCATTAACAAATGTGCCATTTTTACCCATATCGACAATTTCCATCTTACCGAAGGTGGAAATCTTCAGAATAGCATGGCGACGGCTTATCAAATCATCATCGATGAAAATCTGGCAACCGTCTCCGCGACCAATAGTGATTGTCTTCATAATATACTTATTTTATTTTAGATTCTTCAGTTTATTAACAAGTGTGATATAATGGCCTTTAGCCTGGTCAGAATTACTGGTGGCAATCCTATCGCCTAATCGCTTGATGATTTCATAATAGACAGACTTGTTCCTAGAATCTTTAGCCATCAGATTCTTCAGACTGCTGATGGCATGATTGCGGATTTCTTGGCGCTCCTTGCCTTCTTTCAGTGTGCTAGCTTTAGTTAGTGAGGCAATAATAGCTTCTCGGATTTTAGACGCTTCGCTTGCGGCTTTCTGAGCTTGATCGGCAGATTTCTTAGCCTGATCGGCTGCATCTCTGGCTTCCTGAGCTTTTTTCTCAGCTTCCTTCTGTGCTTTTTGAGCAGCCTCCTCCTTCTGTTTAGCAGCATCCATCTGTGCTTTAGCAGCATCCTTCATGGCGTCGGCGGTTTCCTGCTTTGAGTTTGCCACGTCGTGGTTCAGTTTCTGCACCTGCCCTTGTAGGTCAGCAATCTGTTTGTCTTTCTGTTCCAGCTGTCTGTTCAGCTGCTCGATTTCCTGACCTTGGGAGTTTTCACCTAACATTTTGCTGGCCAACAGGCCGTTGGCGATAAGGCTGACAAGCAGAGCGGCAGCCATCGCGCATAGGATTAGTATCGTTCTCTTGCTCATTTTTTCTTTCAGTATAGAATCTTGTTTTGTTTCTATTAATGCCATAGTGAGGTTGTCGTGAGTATTTCCGTTGTTACGGCCAATCTCGTCGACTTCGATGACAGTAGCGTCGACGGCACCCGAAAGAGAGGCCGTCTTAGCAGTCTTGCGAATAAGTTCCTTTTCGGGCAGCATACCCCATATGCCATCGGTACACAGTAGGAAACGGTCGCCCTTTTCGTAAGGTAACTCATAGGCTTCGGCCAGCTGTTCTGCCTGTCCGCCTAAAGCGCGGGTGATAATATTTGACTGTGACGACAAACGTGCCTGTTCTTCTGTCAGCGTACCGTTACGTACCAACTCTGCCACCATAGAGTGGTCGGCGGTACGGAAGATTTTGTGGCCGCGACGGAACTGATAGATACGGCTGTCTCCCACATGCGCAACGATGGCCGACTGCTTATTGATAAGCAGCGCAGTGACGGTTGTTCCCATGCCCTGTAGTGACGGATTCTCGTTGCCTTTCTCAATGATAGCTTTATGGGCATAATCGATAGCGTTTTTCAGGGCCTCCAATCGTGTGATGCCCTCTGGGGCATTAACGATGTATTCTACGATTTTCTGTACGGCAGTACTTGACGCTAACTGTCCTGCTGGGCCTCCCCCCATACCATCGCATACCAAAGCAATGAACCCTAACTCTGTGTCGATGAATCCGCACGAGTCCTGATTCTCAGGACGCCCTCCTTGACGGGTGTCCCAGTATCCGATGATGGGTAAGGATGTCTTTATCGGTTTCATGTGTTATAGTATTAACAATAGGATGATTACGATAAGCATAATAACGCCTGCCACGGCACCGGCAATATACAACCATTTATGGTCGGCTGGCGGAGGAGCCATAAGTGCCTGTTTCAAATCCATCTTCATTTCTGAAGCATGCTGATAGCGCTCTTTCGGATTAATGGCAGTTGCTTTGCGGATAACGGCATAGACGGCATCTGACATACCGCCTCTTTTCTCCAAAATGGTTTCTTGGTGCATCTCCTTGGCTTCGGCCACGGTGTTGGCGTTAAAGGGATTGTAGGCGGTGAGCAGCTCGTAGAGCGTAACACCAGCCTCGTAGATATCAGTAGCCGCCGTCAGTTGCGGTTTTGTCTCCTTGTCCGAGAACTGTTCTGGAGCGGCATATTTGGGTGTTCCCATCATGCCCGACGTGGCCGAGTTGACGGTGTCGGTAATATCGGCAATGCCGAGGTCCATCAGTCTCACGTTGCGTCCCTGTTCCATCATGATGTTCGACGGCTTGATGTCCATGTGTATGATACCTTTCTGATGAATATACGATAGGGCATCAAGTACGGGGAAGAACAGTTCACAGATGCGGTGTTCTGCATTGGGCAGCGCGCGTACATTGTTATTGATAAAGGTATCGATGTTCTCGCCCTTGACGAAACGGCTGACGATGAAAATCGGTCCGCTGTTTGGAGCCATCTCGCAACAGCCAAGCATCTCCACCAGATTGGGGTGACGGAACATCAGTTCGGCTTCTTGGCGGGCACGACGGCGTATTTCCGGGTTGTTGGCGTAACGGTCAACGACACGCTTCACGGCCACTGCGGCTCCCGTCTTGCTGTCACGTCCTTTGTAGACAACACCCATAGCTCCAGCGCCCAACTGTCGTCGTTCGTCGTACTCATACCATTGGTTGCCAATGGCCAGATAGACAATAGGTCCGCGTCTTGTTACTTGTCCAACCATACGTTATTTTTTTATTCATCTGACTCATTCGTATCTTCAATCAGGGGAACGACCTGATCAATACGCTGCTGGAACAGTTTGACATACTCGCTGTCATTCGACTGGCGGGCATATTGCTGTCCTTTCCGATACAATTCCAGAGCTTTCTTGAAATCAGAATCCTGTCCCTTCTTGATACGCTTATCAGCAGCGGCATAGTCGGTAGCCAACTCGAACAATGCCTGATAGCATGTAGGGTCGGCTTCTGTGGCCTGTAGTGCCAGTTCGTGGCCCTTGGTAGCATCTCTGCTCATCAGGTCAGCCGTCAATTCGCGCAGCGATTTGATGCGCTCTGTGCTGATGGTTACATCATTCGGCTGTGTGAGTGCTGCCAGCATAGCAATAGATTTGGCAGCATCTTTCTCACCGCTATATTTGGCAGCAATCTTCTGTAGCTGCTCAACGCCTTCCTGCAATTGTGCCGAATCGGCATTGGCAGTGAGCATGGCCATAGCCTTGTCAGAAAGTTCAGCAATGCTGACCTCTGGCTTTGGCTGTGGCTGCGTGTTAACCACCTTGACAGCAACAGGCTGTTCTGCCGATTGGCTATCATCATTGTTGCCAGACAGGGCTATGGGCACTATAACTGCCACAGCCACAATGGCGGCAGCGACGGCGCCAATAATACCTATGCGCTTCTTGTTGCCACCGATTTCTGCCATTTGGGTTGTTACTCCGTCAATAACTGTCTTCGACGGTGTGGCATCGGCTTTCGTCAGGTGCTCTAAATCAACACGCATTTCTGCTGCTGACTGATAACGATCCCGCTGACTTTTGGCCGTAGCCTTGCTGATGATGCGGCGGATGGCTTTGTAAGGTACTGCCTTTAAGGGAATCTTGTCGTTCAGCTGGTGCTTGATGAGTTCGGCCATTGTGCCCTCAAACGGCATACTACCTACAATAAATTGGTAGAGCATGATGCCTACGGCATAGATGTCGGTAGTCTTGTCCTGATGATGCACATCGCCGAGCACCAGTTCCGGAGCCGCATAGGCGGCCTTGCCTATGAACTGTCCGGTGCTGGTCAGTTGTTGATCCTGAGTGTTGAGGCTGTCTAACTGCTTGGCAATGCCGAAGTCGATAATCTTGATTTTCCGGTCGACGGTAATCATAATGTTGCTGGGATCCAGGTCGCGGTGGATGTAACCCTTGTCATGCAATGCCATCAGTCCGGAGAGGATGTTCTTCACGATAAGCACAGCAAATCCGAACTTGTCGTTCTGATATTTGCTGTATAGCTCCTGGGCATAGGGCACCTCGTTGCCATACTTATCGGTGGTCTTGCCATTGAGCAGGTCGAAAAGCATGACACCTTGCAGCAACTCGCTCACAACGTGATAGCGTCGCAAGGGTTCCCGGCCGGCTCGTGGCTCGACAACTTCGATGAAGCCGAACATCTCGACCAGATTCTCATTGCTAATCTGTATGGATGCTTCGCGCTTAGCCCGTTCCACGGCATGAGCAGGCAGGTCCTCAAACAAGAACTTAATAGCTACATCTTGTCGTAGCCCGTTCCTTTCGTTGACCCGTACGCCGCGCAACACCTGACCCATGCCGCCCTCGCCAAGCGATGGCAGGCTGGTGTCTACTTCATAGTGTATGTTCCGTCGCTTTTCGTCCTCCCCTTGAATTCTGATTATCGACATTTTCAGTTATAATTTACAAGACTTTTGTTTCGCCTGGTTTGGTGAACTGTGCCCCATTCAGATCGACGGTGCCAGTGTCCACATTGCGGTTGTCGGCATTATAAGGATTGAAGTTATTACGTGTGTCGTCGCCAAAGTTGTTTGTAGCGGCAAAGAACTCATTCTCTTCCTCTTCTACTGGAACGAAGTCTTCCGAAACGCTCAATCCATACTGTTCGGCATCAATAAGCAACAGCAGCAGCTTATAGCTTGTGCCGACGGTAATGATGTCGTTGTTCTTACAAGTGTGATTGTCGTAGTCTAGCTCCTCTTCATTGAGGTACATACCGTTCTTTGAACCGGTATCACGGATGCTGGCAATCAGTTTGTGAGTGGTCTTCATCTGTTTGATGCTCAACGTAGCGTGACGTTCTGAGATGGAACGCTCGCGCAGCACGATGTCACACTCATTGGAACGGCCGATGGTGTTGGTGCCCAAATGCAGGGGCCAGTATTCGCCAATGCCCTTTCGCGAGATAGAATAGAGGAATCCCACCACAGGTGTTGTGTCCTGTTGGCGGTTCATCGTCTTACTTTCGCTGACGCCTGGTGCATTTTGTTGCATACCCGGCACGTAAGTTTCGTTACCAGTTGATCTTTTTTCAGAACGAGCGTAAGGGTTGTTGCCGCTGTTCATGTTCCCGTTGACTAAAGTTTCTCCTTGTTTCATATTGGTAGTTGTTTTGGTTTTAGTGTCAAAAATATCGCAGTAAATGCAAAAGTAGTAAATTTTCTGTTAAGTGTCCCCATTGTGGTGTTAATAATTATTAATACGCATATAAAATCGTGACAAACAGCTAATTTAGCTTAGATGTCATTTCGCCGCGTATGCCTTTATAACTCTTCAGGTAGGCCTTGGCAGAGCCGAACGAGAGGTTCATATCGAGGCGCACGGGGATATGGTTTTTGTCGTCGGTGACGAAGAAGCGTATCAGCTCGTGGTTCTTGCCGTTCTCACGCTCGAAGAACGAGAAGACCAGACAGCGGAACTTCTCTTTAGTGTCCTCAACCTTGAACGTCTCGTGGCCACGGAACTGTAGCCAGGCGTTGTTCAGGTGGCTTGCGTCGCTGATAGGCAGCTGGATGATATCGCCTTCTTTCATTCCCGCAGCGTCGAAGTTGCGGGCACGAAGGAAGATTGACATCATGTCGTAGATACATTGCTTATATGTGTTCTCACTCCACAGATGCTCACCGCTCGACGTGATAGCGTGCTTCTTCAGGTGGCAGTTGCCACGTGGGTAGCTGTACCATATTTCGTCGACATAGTAGCGCTTGCCTTCATGCGACCCTTTACGGAAATAGAGTGGCGACAGGTCAGAGTTGCAGTATGAGAGCAACGTGTCACGCATGATGAAGAACTTGTCAAGCCGCTTGTTGCCACCTGTCACCAAACTTGAACGCCAGGCCTGCTTTCCTTCAAAGGTAGTGAAGTCGGTATTCATAGTAGCGATACCCACTTTGAACCAAACGAACTTCCAGTTGAAGTAGAGGTTATATGTCAGGCGTTCGCCGCTCTTGAAAGCGGTGTTCTGGATGCCACACTGGCTTTGCGCCCCTGCGGGGCTAAATAATAAAGAAAAAAGAATAAAGAACAGGGCTCTGTGGCCGTATTCTGATAACTTATTTCTTCTCCATTTCTTTTTCATAATACTTAATACTTTATTCTTTGTACTTTCTTCTTTAGGCCGAAGGCCGTTACAGTCTCACGCCCGTCTTCTTCTCAACATATTCCTTGCCGAGCTCTTTGGCGCGCTCCAGATTGCGGTTCTTCAGCTTCTTCTCCTTATCGGGTTTCTGCTTGACAATGGCTGCAGGCTTCTGTTCGAAGCGCCTCCGGGCTGTCAAATTCCAGTTGCGGGTAACGTCCCACTTGGCTTTGCACTCTGTCTCTTCGGAGTAATAGTAGACGGCTTCTGCCTGCCGGTCGGCATAGTAGTCGCCGGTGTCCCACTGCCCGTTGCCGTTGCTGTCGACAAAGGCGCGCAGGTAGTACTTGCCAGGGTTGACATAGTAGAATTCGGCCGTTCCGTTCTTTGCCTTAACTTGCGTGACCACTTTTTCAGAGCTACTTAGCAGTTGCACGATGATGGCCGTGTCCTGTATGCCGCTCAAGTTGATGGTCAGCGTCGAGTAGTCGTCTTCCGATTTCACCTTCAGTCCCTGCTTGACAGGTCCGATAACTAGTCCATAGATGTCTTCGATGGCTGCCGAGTCAATCTCTAAGCTGTATTCCGTCTCCGGTTTCCAGTCGGCGGTCAGGGTGTAGCACCTGATGTTATACGGTGATGGTTTGAAGACATATTCGGCGTCATACCATAATGAGTCGACTTTCGTGTAAAGATGTATGGCTGTCGTGTCGATACGCAGCAGAGGTGTGGGCGACTCGATAGTGATGACGCTTACCGGTGAGAGGCTGCCAGAGGGATCTATCTTCAATCGTAGCATTTCAGTGGGCATAATCGAGTCGTAGGGCTCGCCGCGTTTCTTCTTCTTCTCCTGCTCTTTTTCCCACTTTTCTATTTCCTTCTGCTTGGCCTTCATGCGTTTCTCGTAAGACTCCTTTGGCGTTATCTCCAGTGTGTCGGTTTTGCTCACCAGCAGGTTGGTGGTGTCTGTCATCATATATTGCACCTCCATGCGAAGTGTGTCCTGATTGACGAGTGCTGTGTCGCGCAGCCAGTAGTAGACGGTATCATTTTTGAGCGACGGCTCCACGATGAAGGCACTGTCGGAATCGAAGTTCAGGCCGCGGATGGTGGGTGGCACCGAGTCGCCGTATGTGAAGTAAAAACCTATTTTATGGGGCTCTATGCGTTCGGTCTTCAGCAGGTAGCGGTTGTCTTGCTCGGCCGTAAATGCCAGCAGGGTGATGTCGTCGGGTAGGAAATGGGTATATGGTACACGTACAATATTTTCAATGTGCAGGGAGTCGCGCCAGATGGTGTCCTGTCTGGTGTCGGGCTTCCACGACGGTTCGAAGGTGTCGTGGCTGAAGCCCACCATTTCGCCCTTCTGGTTGTAGATGTAGTCGTTGTCGGCGTCCTGAAGGGCATAGCAGCGATAGGTGCCTGGAGCGACACCCTTGATAATGAAGTGTCCGCGGCTGTCGGTACGCGAGATGCGTATCATGGGCTTTTTCAGGAATGCCGTGTCTGAGAGGTCGTCATACAAGCCCACCTGGATGCCCTTGATAGGTTCCAGGTTTTCGGCATTGAGCACGTAGCCAGACACCTGCAACGTGTCTATCACGCTGCCCGTAGAGAACGTGAAGGCGTAGTTGCCCATAGGGTTGCCCTCGGTAAAGTCGCTGATGGCGTCGCCGAAGTCAATGGTGTAGGTGGTGTTCTCCTTCAGCGTATCCTTCAGATCTACGATGACGCGCTTGCCGCTGGCCTTGATCTCGGGCATCTCCAACTGTGGCGGCGAGATGATGACCTTGTTCTGGGCATCCTCCAACTTGATGAACTCGTTGAAATAGATGCTGATACGCTTCGGCTTAACGTCAGTAGCCATATCCGTGGGTGAGGAGTTGACGACGTAAGGCGGCGTATCGTCGTACCATCCGCCGTCAGGGTTACCCATGCGAGCGCAGCTAATAGCCAACAAACAGCTGCTAATAGCCAGCAGATATAGTAGTTTCTTCATTCGTTCAGCTTTAACAATTGTTCAATATGTTCGCGCGAGTTACTCAGCCGCGGCACCTTGTGCTGCCCGCCGAGCTTGCCGTTTTGCTTCAGCCAGTCGTTAAACAGTCCCTGACGGGCCATGACAATCTCTAACGGCTGCAGCGTGATGTCCTTGTAGCGCTTCGCCTCGTAATCGCTGTTTATCGTTTGCAGGTGCTCGTCCAGTAGGCGGGCAAACAGCGCCAGGTCCTGTGGCTGACGATTGAACTCGATGAGCCACTGGTGGCGGCACTTTCCATGTTCGTCCATAAATACCGGTGCAGCAGTGTATTCCAGCACCTCGGCGCCCGTTTCTTGGCAGGCATACTGCAGTCCCTGTTCGGCATTGTCGACAATCAACTCTTCGCCAAAGGCATTGATAAACGACTTTGTACGGCCAGAGATGACGAACTTATAAGGATTCGTCTGCGTGAATCGCACGGTGTCACCTATCTTATAGCGCCACAGCCCGCACGACGTTGTGATGAGCATGGCGTAGTTCTTGCCAGGCTCAACGCCCCAGACGGGAACAATGGTATCCGTTCCCATCTCCTGAAATTCGTAGAAAACGTCGTAGTCGAGCATCAGCAGCATCGCTTTGTCCGTCGGGTCGTTCTGGATCCCGAAGAAACCCTCGCTGGCATTATACGTCTCCATATAGTGCATCTTCGGACTGGTGATGAGCCGCTCGTACTGCTGGCGGTAGGGTGTGAAGGCCACCCCGCCGTGGAAAAAGACCTCCAGATTGGGCCACACCTCCTCCAAATGCGTTTTGCCGCTCAGTTCCATCACGCGGTCGAGAACTGACAGCATCCACGAGGGTACGCCGCTCAGGTTCGTCACGTTCTTCGTCATCGCCTCGCGGGCTATACGGTCGCGCTTCACCTCGAAGTCGCTCAGCAGTGCCGTCTGCTTCTTAGGCACACGCACAAGGTTAGCCAGCGGGTTGATGTTCTCAATGAGGATGGCGCTCAGGTCGCCCACCAACGAGCCGGGTAGGTTGTAGTTCGGGGCATGACTGCCGCCGAGAATCATGGCGCGGCCGTCGAAAAGGCGGCTCTGCGGATTGTTCTGCAGGTAAAAGGCTACTGAGTCATACGGGCCGGCGTAGTGTATACGCTTCAAACCCTCGTTAGTGACGGGAATGAATTTCGACTTGTCGTTTGTCGTACCGCTTGACTTGGCGTACCACCGCGTGCGCCCTGGCCACAGCACGTCCTGCTCGCCGTGGCGCATACGGTCAATCTGTCCCTTCAGCTCCTCGTAGGTGTTCACGGGCACTCGTCGGGCAAACGCCTCATAGTCGGCAATCGTGTCAAAGTCGTGTTGCCGTCCATATTCCGTGCCTTTGGCCCGTTGGATGAGGTGTCTCAGCACCTCGCGCTGCATGGCTTCAGCCTCTGTGTTATGTCGTTCCAGCTTTTTCTGCCGGGGCAGGAATATCTTCCCTGCTATCGTTGTTAGACTCATTTCTGTTTTGCTAATGATGCCATGAATCTCATGGTTCTGTCGTTTTTACGCGGGCAAAATTACATAAAAAAAACGAAAGCACAAAACTTTCCCTTTTTTTCTTTCTCCTTCGCGCGGGGCAAGCATGACAAACATGGGGTAAACTTAGCATTGCTATGTCCACTAATAGGCGACGCTGAAAGCCAGCTCTCGGTAATTGTACTAATGGCTCAGTCTGTGCCACTCGTAATCATTTTTTGTCTTTTTCATTTTACAATTATTTTTTTGATTGTTCCATTATTGACAATGTTCAGTCCTGATACTAAGCCCAACCTTTTCTGGCCTGTTATACTATAAATAGACGATATGCCGTTATTAGGCTTAGCTTTATCATAGACCATAGTCTCTTCTTGTTGTATTTCCTGTTCTACCTCCAGATTGTCGATAGCGAGTATACTACCTGGCTGTGCAATACCTTCAAGGCAGAATGTTAGACGAGCGCCTTCTGGCAGACTGATAATTGACTGACGCCAGCGGTTATTCTCTGATGACTCCACCGTAATATAATGCCATTCATCAGTCTCAATAGTCTTATAACCGACGTTCAAAACATTTGGTGTGTTCGACACCGGATTTAATGTCGCATGATACAGTTTTATCTTCAGTGTAGCAGTCGCTGCTGGCTCTTCGGTGGAGAAAGTAAGTTTACTGGCAACCTTCTCCGAGGCATGACGTGCAGAGAGCTGCATGCTATGAGTTCCGGAATAAGCATAAGGGGCTTTTATGAACTTCGATGGTGCCTCCGGGTTTGCGACAATGCTCCATCGGGGGGCTATGTCGTCAACATCTTCAACGCTGACTTTTGTCTGGCCTGTCTCGAAGTCCTCGTAAAACAATCGGCTACGCGTTACATCTGGCAAATCACTTGAAGATCCGTTATTCACCAAGCGTATCGTTCCGTCTGCATTTAAATAGATGTCATTAATTTCAACTGCACACTCATAGTCACTCCAACAAAAAGCCCTTGGCGTAGAGGATTGTCCGAAATGATGATTGCCAGAAGTGCCTGGATATGGGCAGCCTTTAGAATTAATGTCGCCATAAGATGTGAAATTGCTACCTGGTCGTTGCGATCTGGAGGCTGCACATACAATATAGCACTTCTGAGGAGCTGCGGCATTAATTTGGTTTCCTGACGAAGCTATGTCGGGATGAATATGGAATATAAGCAGTCCCTCGCCAGGCACACCAACACCCCACTTCTCTGAATTTCTATTTTCCAACAAATAGTAATCACCGTCGTCGCCAGATTGTGCAATATAGTAGTTCTCGGCACTGTGACAAGATGGCGACAAAACGACCTCGCCAACAGGAAGTGGGTTGGGACTTACCCAACCAAAGTCGAAAGCTTTGACATAAGGGTTGAAATCGGCAGGTGTGATACCATCGTTGTTCCAACTGCCTCCAGCCATTATGTCCCATTGCCCCGTACCTTCAAAGCCGCCATTTTCTTCATAATCGGTATCATAGTAATCCATAGCGCCAAGAGCATGGCCTATCTCATGACAATGCGGACCAATACGCGATATGCCTGAACCACTATTTCCGCGCAATTCCGGCGCACAAGAGTATCGGTCTATGTTCATTCCCTGAATTGTAAACGGTTGATAGAAGGTCGCTTCATGTGACCAAATGGCATCATCAGAAGCCCCCGCTTCTTCACCATGACCAGCAAATATGATATGAACATTGTCCACATAGCCATCCTTGTCAGCATCATAATCAGCTAAAGAGACATGCTCTATTGCATATTCTATGGCCTCTTCAAAAAGTTCTTCCGGACGGCTGTCATCACCTCGACGGTCGTTTTCTCCATAATATGCCCGAGAATGCTTCGCCGTATAAGGTCCCAGCACATCACACGTCAGCTGTAACTGCCCATAAGATACGTCGCTATAGAAATCTCTGACACTACCTTGAGCACCATCCTCAGAGTAGCCCACACCGTTGAAGAGTTTCTCGAAATCACTTTTATTCTTCTTGAGCGAAAGATCCTTATATTGCATCAGAATAACCAGCACTTTCCTCATTCCAATGGCACTTTCTTGGCGTTTTGCCGATGACTGTCGCATTGATCGCCGTACGTCCATTGCCTTTTCACTGGGGCGCAAATGACGACCGACCATCTGAAGATACCGTCGAGTTTCCTCTTCGGTACGATCCTTCAGCTGAAATGAAGTTGAGGTAAGCCGCCCCGTACTGTCTTTCGAAGCAAAAAACCACTTCCCTGACTTTTGAAGTATCGTATATCCATCCTCTGTCTCAGCGAACTTGCAATACTCGTCGCCAAAGATGCGGATGTTGAACACTTTTCCATCAATACAGACTGTTGTCTTTTTAGGATAGGCGGGTATTCCCTTTATCGACAAGCCTACACCCCAAGAAATACAGAGGAAAAATGTAAATCTCAAAACTTTGTTCATCCCTAATAAAGAGAGGCCACAATAGATTCCTTGCGGCCTCTCAGCTAATCTGTTAATGATTTTTTTCTTATCGTCTGCTTGATGATGAATTGCTTGACCAACCACCAACCTCGGCGGTAGAGAGATTGAGGGTGGTGTACGATATGTCATAGTTCGGCGAGAAGAACCACTTGCTGTTCATATATGTAGCCATATAGTACTCCTTGGCTGCCGTGGGAATATCGGCATGAATAGTGCGTCCTGGTGACAATGTGCCATAGTCTTGGTCAACGAGACTCTCGCTACGGGCATTGAGAAATACCACGCGGAAACGGGGAAGCGTATAGGTGCTGCTGTTCGTTATCGTCACCTGCGTTGGGGCTACCACGCCTGACTGGCTGACATTGACGGTGGCGGTGGCAGTACCTGCAGTCAGAAGAAGAGTACACGACCGTGAAGAGGACTCGGTATTGGAGTTGGCGTTGAGAGAAAGTGAGCTTGTTCCCACCTTGGATGCTGTCAGCCAGCTGGGAGCGTTAGTAACGATCCAGTCACGGTTACTTGTCACCGATACTACTTGCGAGCCACCGCTGGAGCTAAAACTTACTGAAGTTGGATTTGCAATCACGGAGTCAGGATCATCCTTGTCATCACTGCACGCTACAAATGCAACACTCATCATGCCGACCATTATCATTGTCAGCAGGCTCCAAAAAATACTGTTTTTTTTCATCATTGTTTTAAGTTTTAAATTGGTTATTGAAATATTAATTATATAGTGTCCGATTTGACCAGCACATACGCGTATATACGCAGAAACGTGGAATTGCTATTGTTCCACATCCCTGACTTGAGGCTCTGGTAAACCCGTAAAAAAAGATACAGACATAACAAGTCCACGTTATACACGCGAACCATTGTTACTCCATCTTGTTTTTACACTTTTTGAAATTTACCAGATTTCAAGTCACAAGAAAGAAGCACAACGCTTCATTATTTATCCCACGAAAGAAGCTCCCGCCCTGCCTCCGCCGCACTTTTCAGTGGTGATTCGGGTTTCGGCCTCGGCCTTTCGGCCACCAGCCATTTTAATGGTAGGCGGTGCAAAGATACGAATAATTTCGAAACAGCCAAAATAATTTTTAATAAATTTTCAAGAAAGGCCGATAATATAGAAAAAAACATAAAAGATGTGTCGAAACGGGTAAAGTCAGTATCTGGGTGTGGGAAGTGTGACGAGTGTGGTGTGTTTTTCTGTTAAGCTATGCCTATAGGAAATGGAAGATGGAAAAGGTAAGAGGTAAGGAGGTTGAGAGGCCGTGACGTTTTTACGAGAGGCCGGTATTTTTTTACGAGAGGCCGTGACGTTTTTACGAGAGGCCGGTATTTTTTCACGAGCGGCCGTGACGTTTTTCGGTGGGCGTTCTGACGGATCATTCCCATCAGCCACGTCAAAATTCGTTTTATGATTTGTCTCATCATGCTTGTAAATATATAATTGTTATAACCGTAAATGAACCCTCACCTCTCGCACCTCTCACACCCGCCTTAGGTGCGGGAGGT
>ONYA01000013.1 GCA_900321965.1 uncultured Prevotellaceae bacterium | reverse complement strand
AATATCTGACATATGCAAGTTATTTGACTGATAATCAACAGGTTAAGCCAATTCTGTTTTGCTCAAGACATGGAGCCTGATTGACGCGCATAATAGAGAACTTTAGTCAACTTTTAGACTTTACAGACTACTAGATGTATTTCTAAATATCTATCAAAACTTGCAGTGTTAACTCTTCTGAAGGCTTTCATTATACGCATACGAATATTTTCCATATATTCCTTACGTTAGTTACAGAAAAGAACACCATCCTTGTCACAACGGGGACTGTCCAGACAGAGAATGCAAACTGCCACAAAAAGCAAAAATGCCACAAATTTGCCAAGTGAAATGCCACATAGTTACCAAGCGAACGGCCACAAAAACACTAAATAATTTGGCGGTTTGGAAAATAAGTGGACTGATTAAAATGATAACAGGAGTCGAGGACTGTCACCGTTGTGAGCTCAACTCTTCTTTAAGCATGTCCATTGCATAGACAGCTCCTTGATAATATAAGCCGGTACTGGGTCTTTCAATTTTTTTATAGGTATTCGAACCATATACAGTATCTAAGGCATGTTCCATAGATAGTCCATAATCATCCATTAGCATGATTATCAACTCGTTCGTCAAACATTCAATTTGAAATTGTATATCTTGTTCTTCCTGTTTATTCATCGTTTTCAATTTTGTTAAGTAATCTGATAGCCTGCTTTGTTCCAAAGAAAAACTGAAAAGTAGGACGAATAAAAGACAATTGCCTAATCAACTCGTCCATTTGGATATATTGCAATTGGTAGCGGCTGATTTGCAGGCCGACCTTGTCGTCGGCTATTGGTCCATATACGATATCATAGTCGTGGGCTTGTTGATCAGTCTTGTTCTTCCTGTTCATCATAATAAACTCTGCCCATTCTTTCGAATAACCTTCAAACACCTTGACTTTCATCGTGGTAGGATTCTTAAGAATGTTTTCGTCAAACTCATATGTCGTCAGTGTAGCTTTACCGGCCTCTTCTCTGTCTACGGTTCGCTCTGCCATCATTTGTGCTTGGTTGCGGTCTGCACTTAAATAGAATCCCTGGCCGAAGTCCTTTCCTTTGCGACCTCGTTTCAAATCGATGGCCTCAATACTGACATTTGACCCATGATATAGTTTCATAAGACCAACGCCCCTCCATGACGATTACATACGATTGTTATATCCTCAACCGCATCTTCTATCGACTGTGTATGTTCTACGCCATAGTGCTTAGTCAGAAAGTCTAACCCCTTGTATTGGAGTAAATACTGGTAGGCCTTGGCATTTGTCATCGAGAACTGTTTAGCAAAGGCTCCGATGACACATACCAGATATTCGACGATGTTAGACTGTTCTTTCGACATAATTAAAATGTTTTATCGTTTGCAAAGAGAAGCCTACTTGAAAAAGCATAATAGCTCTCCTCGATGTACGTCGCCGTTTTCTCTCAGCGACGGGGCAAAGATAAGCATTAATTTTGAAAGTTGCAACATTGTGAGCCGATTTTTTTACTTATGGCCACAAAATTAGAATGAAAAGGCTATCCGTGCAAGTCCTTTTCTGTCCTTTTCGTCGAGGTTGATACAATCATTGAATTATTATACAAAAAGGCGTTACGCAAATTTGTATAATTGAGTAATCATCTCTATGTTTAGTGTTAAAAAGGTCAATTCGGCAGAATATGTTATTATTTATTCTGCCGATTGCGGCATTTTTGCTATCTTTGCGGCAAAATTAGGCGATTATGAGTGTTGTCATTGGAAGAAAACAAGAGTTAGAAGAGTTAAATCTGCTCTATCGGAGTGACCTCAACTGAAAAAGGTTGTCACTTTTTGGATAAAAGTGCGTTCTCGTGAGTCCTTCCTATATAAAAAGAGGATGTGTCACGCTGACACACCCTCTTTTTGTATTTGTATGAATCAAAATTACATGCGCTCGGGAACTTCGATGCCTAAGAGGGCCATACCGCTCTTGATGATCTTGGCAACGTTCTTGGCCAGCATGAGGCGGACGGCACGCTTGTCGGCGTCGGGCTCGTTGAGAATCGAGTAGTCGTGGTAGAACTGGTTGAAGACCTTCGTCAGCTCGTAGCAGTAGTTGGCGATGCCCGAGGGACTGTAGTCCTTGCCGGCCTGCTCCACGGCGGCGCCGAACTCGTTCATCTTCTGAATGAGCTCAATCTCCTTGTCAGAAAGGGAAGCCCCCCCTACGGCCCCCGAGGGGGCTTCTATAGTTTTAAGGGCAGAGGCAATCGTGTCCCCCTCGGGGGACGAAAGGGGGGCTTTCCGCAGGATAGAGCGGATACGGGCGTAGGTGTACTGGATGAATGGTCCCGTGTTGCCGTTGAAGTCGATGGACTCCTCGGGGTTGAAGAGCATGTTCTTACGCGCGTCGACCTTCAGTATGAAATACTTCAGGGCGCCCATGCCGACGATGCGGGCAATCTCGCGACGCTCCTCTTCGGTCATATCGTCAAATTTGCCCAATTCCATCGAGGTTTTGTAGGCGTCTTCAACCATCAGTGCCATCAGGTCGTCAGCATCGACAACCGTTCCCTCGCGACTCTTCATCTTGCCGTTGGGCAGCTCTACCATACCGTAAGAGAAGTGTGTGAGCTCCTTGCCCCATTTGAAGCCGAGGCGGTCGAGCAGGATAGAGAGCACCTGGAAGTGGTAGTTCTGTTCGTTGCCCACGACGTAGATCATCTTGTCGATGGGGTAGTCCTGGAAGCGCATCTCTGCGGTGCCGATGTCCTGCGTCATGTAGACGGAGGTGCCGTCGGAGCGCAGCAGCAGCTTCTGGTCGAGGCCCTCGTTGGTGAGGTCGGCCCATACGGAGCCGTCGTCGTGGCGCTCGAAGAGACCCTTGGCGAGTCCTTCCTCTACCTTAGCCTTACCCTTGAGATAGGTCTGTGATTCGTAATATATCTTGTCGAACGAGACGCCCATCTTCTTGTAGGTCTCGTCGAAGCCGGCATACACCCACGAGTTCATCTTCTCCCACAGGGCGCGCACCTCGGGGTCGCCCTGTTCCCACTTCACCAGCATCTCGTGAGCCTCCTTGATGAGTGGAGCCTCGTCCTTGGCCCGCTTGGCAGCCTCGTCGGGTGCCATACCAGCCTCCACGAGCTGTGCCTGAAGCTGTGCCTGCTCCTCACGGTAGTGCTTGTCGAAGGCCACGTAGTAGTCGCCGATGAGGTGGTCGCCCTTCTTGCCGCTCGACTCCGGTGTCTCGCCGTTGCCCCATTTCTGCCAGGCCAGCATCGACTTGCAGATGTGGATGCCGCGGTCGTTGACGATGTTCGTCTTCACCACGCGGTTGCCGTTGGCCTCCATGATCTGAGCTAACGACCAGCCGAGCAGGTTGTTGCGGACGTGGCCGAGGTGGAGGGGCTTGTTGGTGTTGGGCGAGCTATATTCGATCATGACGAGGGGGGAACCCTCGTCCACACTTTTTGTGCCGAAGTGGTCGTCCTGGTCAATGGCCTTGAGCAGTTCCAGCCAGGCGCCGTCGCCGATACTCAGGTTCAGGAAGCCTTTCACCACGTTGAACTTGTCGATGGCCGTGCAGTTCTGCACCAGATACTCGCCAATCTCCTGAGCAGTCTGTTCCGGACTCTTCTTGGCGGCCTTCACAAACGGGAAGACCACGAGCGTCAGGTTGCCCTCAAACTCACTCCTTGTCTTCTGTAGCTGCAACATCTTTTCGGTTGCATCCATGCCGTAGAGCGTCTTCACAGCCTCGCCGGCAGCCTTGCTTATCAATGCTTCGATATTCATATTCATTCAGATTTTGGCTGCAAAGTTACAAAAAAAATGAGAAATGAGAAATGAGAAATGAGAAATTATTGTTACCTTTGCAGCAAAACTATGACAAATCAGGAATTATGGCGACCGCTGACGGCGGTGTATGACGAACGGGAAGCGCAGGCCGTTGCCCGGATGGTGTTGGAGGTGCACTTTGGTCTGACGATGGCTGAGGTGCTCTGCGGACAGATGCCTGACGAACGCGAACTGCGACAGATTCAGCAGCGACTGTTGGCCGGCGAGCCGGTGCAGTATGTTATTGGCGAAGCAGAGTTTGGTGGGCGACGGTTCTGCGTGGCACCAGGGGTACTGATACCACGTCCGGAGACGTATGAGCTATGTCAGTGGGTGAGGAATAGAGGAGAGAGGAGAGAGGAGAGAGGAGAGAAAGAGGAGAGGATTCTCGATATAGGCACGGGGAGCGGCTGTATAGCCTGCACCCTGGCTGCCGAACTGCCTGAGGCTGAGGTGACGGCATGGGACATTTCCGAGGAGGCGTTAGCCATCGCCCGCGAGAACGCCCGGCGTACCCAGGTCCATGTGTTGTTCGAACAGGTGGACATCCTTGACCCTCGTCTCATTGCCGCTTCACCCCAGAACCGGTATCAGGTTATCGTCAGCAACCCGCCCTACATCTGTCAGAAGGAGCAGGCGACGATGGAGCGCCACGTGCTCGACCACGAGCCACACCTGGCCCTCTTCGTGCCAGATGACGACCCGCTGCTGTTCTACCGCGCTATTGCCCAGTATGGCAGCCACGCGTTGACACCTGGCGGCAGTCTCTTCTTTGAAATCAATCCTCTCTACGCCACCGAGTTGTCAGCCTTGCTCAGTGCGATGTCGTATCACGACATCGAAATAAGGAACGACCAATTCGGCAAACCACGAATGATAAAAGCCACACGATGAAAGAAGTAACCGAACAAGGAGCCTACCTGCAATTAGCACAGCTTTGTGCCCGGAGCGAGCACTGCCAGCACGACCTGACGGAGAAGATGCGGCGGTGGGGTATGACAGACGAGGCTCAGGCCCGCGTCATGCAGCGCCTCGTCAGTGAGCGCTATGTCGACGACGAGCGTTACGCCCGCGCCTTTGTCAAGGACAAGATTCTCTATAACAAATGGGGACGGCGCAAGGTGGAACAGGCGCTGTGGACGAAGCGCATCAGCGACGATATCCGCACAGCGGTGCTCGCTGAGGTTGACGACGAACAATACGTCAGCGTGCTCCGTCCGTTGCTCAAGCAGAAGCGGCGCAGCATCAAGGCTGCCAGCGACTACGAACTGAATCAGAAGTTAGTGAAGTTTGCCCTCAGCCGAGGTTTTACCTACGACATCATCCGCCAGTGTGTCGACGGCGATGTTGACGAAGTGTATGAAGAAGATTAGCATCGGGCAACGCCTGCTCGACCTCATCGCCCCACGCCTCTGTGTGGTCTGCGGTAGACGGTTGGCGCCGTCGGAGCGGGTGATTTGTGCCGTTTGCAACCTGCATCTGCCACGCACAGGCTATCAGCTTAGTGCCTACGACAACCCGATGGCCCGACTCTTCTGGGGCATCATCCCCGTAGAACGGGTGGCGGCTCTCTTTTATTATGAAGCCAGCTCGCGTACCAGCAATATCCTGTACGACCTGAAATACCACGACCACCCGGAGATAGGGCGTGAGATGGGACGGCTGATGGCCCGTGAGTTCATGGCCGCAGACTTCTTCGACGGTATCGACCTCATTGTGCCCGTACCGTTAGCCAAGAAGCGGCAGCGACAGCGTGGCTACAATCAGAGTATGGAACTGGCACGCGGTATCAGCGAGGTGACGGGGCTGCCCATCTACAACCAGATTGTCCGCCGCACCCGCTTCGTGAAAAGTCAGACGCAGATGGGACGTCAGGAGCGAATGGAGAACGTCGCCGATGTCTTCGAGGCTAAAGACCTCAATGCCATCCGTGGGCGCCATATCCTCCTTGTCGACGATGTCGTCACGACAGGTGCCACGATGACGGCCTGTGCCCGTGAGATACTGAAAACCGAGGGCGTCAGAGTCAGTCTGCTCGCCCTCGGCTTTGCTAAATCTTGATGCTTGAAAGTCTTACAGTTTGATGCGGCGTGTCAGCATGATGTAGCCGACGCGACGCTTGCCAAGGCCGGGGCCGCGATTCTCCTTAAACATATCGTGGAGGGGCATGGAGAACTGCAGGGTCATCGACGTGGGGTCGCCCTTGTCGAAATTGGTAAAGGCGAAGTCAAGTCCTAAGCCTTCCTTGAGGATGTCCTTGTCGGGGTTGGCCAGGCTTGTTGAGGTGCAGCCAGTGGGAATATCGTAGAAGACACCCACCTCGAACGTACTCTTCGCACCTCCGAAGCTAAGTCCGGCACGTGGCTGGAAGTAGAAACCGCGGATGTTGTCACCGTCTCGGGGCTCGTTCTTGTAGACAATCTCCTGACTCTTGAAATAGGCACCGGCATAGAACCCGATGACTGAAGGCTGCCATGAGATGTCGAGGCCGACAGCATAGTCGCCGATGTGCTTGAACGGATTGCTGAAAGCGCGGTGGTAGGGGCCGTAAATATCGTACGGATCATCGAAGCCGTCCTTCTTCATGCCGACGGGGAACACCAGGCTGGGGAAGGGCAAAATGCGGTCGACGGTCACTGAGTCGGGACCGTGTGAGTCGAGGATGACGTCGGTAATCAGCATGTTGGCGGCAGCGCCAATCATCGTTGTGAAATAGTTCGTACTCCAAGCACGGGTGTTCAGCGTCCATTGACTATCATCTTTCTGGGCGTTGGCTGTTGTAACCGTCATAACGGTCAGAAGAGCCATTACAAAGACTTTTCTTTTCATCTCTATATAATTATATGTGTCAAATCGGCTGCAAAATTACGATTTTTTTTCATTTCTATCAAGGGAATAGAATATTTTTTGTAACTTTGCAGCCAAATTAACGATTGAAACTATGGAAATAAAGCATCAATTTGCACGAAAACTGATGGAGATTCAGGCCATCAAGCTGCAGCCGCAGGAGCCGTTTACATGGGCCAGTGGCTGGAAGTCACCCATCTATACCGACAACCGCAAGACACTGGGATTCCCCCGTCTGCGCTCATTCGTCAAGTTAGAACTGTGCCACATCATCCAGGAGCAGTTCCCCGAGGCTGAGGCCGTAGCCGGTGTGGCTACGGGAGCCATTGCACAGGGTGCACTCGTGGCCGAGGAGTTAGGACTGCCGTATTGCTACGTGCGTCCGAAGCCGAAAGACCACGGCATGGGCAACCAGGTGGAAGGCGAACTCAAGAAAGGCTGCAAGGTGGTGGTCGTCGAGGACCTTATTTCTACCGGCGGCTCGTCGCTGAAGGCTGTTGAAGCCCTGCGCCAGTATGGTGTCGAGGTGATTGGTATGGTGGCTTCGTTCACTTATGGTTTCCCCGTGGCCGAAGAGGCTTTTGCCGCCGCTGGTGTCAAACTCGTCACGCTGTCGAACTACGATGCTGTCATTGAGGCGGCCGCTGAGACGGGCTATATCAAGGAAGATGAGAAGGCCGTCCTGGCTGAGTGGCGCAAGTCGCCGTCAACGTGGAAGCAATAATTATCAATTGTCAATTATCAATTGTCAATTATCAATTAGAAAAAATGGGATTATTTGACAACAGTACGAAGTTTGAGAGTAGCGTGAAGCAGATTCCCTACTCACAGGAGGCTGTCTATCGGAATATCAGCGACTTAAGCAATTTAGAGAAGGTACGCGACCGCGTGCCTGCAGACCGTGTGAGCGATTTTTCGTTCGACGAGGATACCGTTTCTCTGAACGTTCCGCCGGTAGGTGAGTTGAAGTTGCGTGTCATTGAGCGCGACGAGCCGAAATGCGTGAAGTTCGAGACGGCCCAGTCGCCTGTACCCTTTAATGTGTGGATTCAGGTGCTCCCCGTTACCGAGACGACTTCGAAGATGAAGGTCACGGTGAAGGCCGAGTTAAATCCCTTTATCAAGGGTATAGTCAGCGGTCCGCTGCAGGATGGCGTGGAGAAGATAGCCGATGCACTTTCAAAAATAGAATATGTATAACGAAATAACGTTATAACGTGATAACGAAAAATAATTAATGAAACTTTGGGAAAAGAACTTTGAGGTCAACAAGGAGATAGAGCGGTTTACCGTAGGCCGCGACCGCGAGATGGACCTCTATTTGGCCAAGTACGACGTGCTCGGCTCGATGGCTCACATCACGATGCTCGAGTCTATCGGACTGATAGGTAAAGATGAGCTGCCGGTGCTGCTCAACGAACTGAAGAATATCTACGCGCTGGCCGACCGTGGCGAGTTCGTCATTGAGGACGGCGTAGAGGATGTCCACTCACAGGTCGAGATGCTGTTGACCCGCAAGTTGGGCGATATGGGCAAGAAGATCCACTCCGGTCGTTCGCGTAACGACCAGGTGCTGGTAGACCTGAAACTCTTCACCCGTCACCAGCTGATGGAGATTGCCGAGGAAGTCAAGGTGCTGTTCGACGAGCTGATACAGAAGTCGGAGCAGTACAAGGATGTGCTGATGCCGGGCTATACCCACCTGCAGGTGGCTATGCCCAGCTCGTTCGGTCTGTGGTTCGGCGCCTATGCCGAGAGTCTGACGGACGACATGCTCTTCCTGCAGGCCGCCTACAAGATGACCAACCGCAACCCCTTGGGGTCGGCCGCTGGCTATGGCTCGTCGTTTCCCCTGAATCGTACGATGACGACGGAGTTGTTAGGCTTCGACTCGATGGACTATAACGTGGTCTACGCCCAGATGGGGCGCGGCAAGATGGAGCGTAACGTAGGTTTCGCCATCGCCACTATCGCCGGCACCTTAGCTAAGCTGGCCTTCGATGCCTGTATGTTCAATTCGCAGAACTTCTCGTTCGTCAAGTTGCCGAAAGAGTGTACCACGGGTTCGAGCATCATGCCGCACAAGAAGAACCCCGACGTCTTCGAACTCATCCGCGCCAAGTCCAACAAGCTGCAGTCGCTGCCGCAGCAGGTGATGCTTATCATGAACAACCTGCCCGTGGGCTACTTCCGCGACCTGCAGATTATCAAGGAAGTCTTCCTGCCCGCCTTCGACGAGCTGAAGGACTGTCTGCAGATGGCCGCTTACATTATTAATAAAATAGAGGTGAACGAGCATATCCTCGATAACCCGATGTACGACCCGATGTTCTCCGTCGAAGAAGTTAATCGCTTGGCTGCCAATGGTATGCCTTTCCGCGATGCCTACAAGAAGGTGGGACTGGACATCGAGGCTGGACAGTTCACGCCCGACAAGAATATCCACCACACCCACGAAGGCAGCATCGGCAACCTCTGCAACGACCAGATTGTAGCCCTGATGAACAATGTGCTCGACGGTTTCGCCTTCGAGCGTGTCGTCAAGGCAGAGAAGGCTTTGCTTCGTGAAGGGTGAGGGGTGAAGGGTGAAGAGTGAAGAATAATAAAACGTATCATCTTATGAGAAAGAAAATAGTCGCCATCCTCATCGCGGTAGCAAATTTTTCACTCTTCATTCTTCACTCTTCACTTTTTTTTGCCTGTGACGATGCCGAAGACAGCATCTATCGTGGACATAGGTGTTACTTCATTTTCGACACGACCCTGCACCCGGCACCCTGTCACCTGACGGCGGCTTTGGGCAATCCTGGGCATTTCCTCATCGTCAAGACCCGTATGGCACAGGGTGTGCGACATATCATGACCACCCGTAACTACGACCAGGCAACGGAGGATGTCACCCTGTCGACCGTCAAAGAGACACAGACGAGCTGCGAGTTAGGCGCCGGAGGGGCCATCATTATCGGGCGCAGCAGTTATACGGGCTTACTCGTAGCCTACGAGGGACAATGTGCTAACTGCCTCGATAACTACGGGGGCACTAATCATCCGCTGACGTGGACGCAGAACGGTCAGCAGCTCACCTGCGCACGCTGTAAACGATATTATGACGTCAATAACGGTGTCGTGGCCTCAGGTGATGCGGGACGGCAGCTCTACACCTATAACGCTGCCTTTGATGGTGCCATCCTGCGGGCTTGGAACTAAACTGTTATCTTAAATTGTGTAAAAGTTTTGGCAGTTCCATAAATAAAGCGTAACTTTGCACACGATTTTAGCCGCAATGGTGGAATTGGTAGACACGAGGGACTTAAAATCCCTTGGCCAGTGATGGTCGTGCGGGTTCGAGTCCCGCTCGCGGCACGAGAGAAAATTATCCTAAAAATATTTTTAGTAAAGATGCAAAAACGTTATTTTGTTCTTTCGTCAGCCGCAGCACTTCTGCTCCTGACGTCATGCTCCGGCAAGTTAGGAGCCCTCTCAGCCGATAATTTTACGGTGAACCCTAACCCGCTTGAGACACAAGCCGGAAAAGTGACTGCTACCGTCAACGGAACCTTCCCCGAGAAGTATATGAAGAAGAAGGCCGTTGTTACTGTTACGCCTGAACTGCGTTATGCCGACGGGCAGGTGGCTAAGGGCGAACCCACAACTTTCCAGGGCGAAAAAGTCTATGGCAACAATCAGACAATCCTCTATCAGGTTGGCGGACGTTACAACATCAAGACCCAGTTCGATTATCTCGACTGCAATAAGGCTGATATGTATATGTCTTTCGTGGCACGTGTCGGTTCTAAGCCTATGTATATTCCTGCCGTGAAGGTGGCTACCGGTATCTTGGCTACCAGCGAGCTCTATAAGCAGACGCTCAAGACTGCTCAGGCTGCCGTCAGTCCCGATGCCTTCCAGCGTATCAACGCACAGAAGCAGGAAGCCAATATCAAGTTCCTCATCCAGCAGGCTACTTTGCGCCAGAGTGAGCTGAAGAATAACTCCGTTCAGGAGTTCGTCAAGCTGTTGGAGAAGATCAACAACGACCGCGAGGGCCTGAGCCTGAAGGATGTTGAGGTGTCGGCATACGCTTCACCCGACGGTGGCTTCGACCTCAATGACAAGCTGGCAGCCCAGCGCCAGAAGGCTACCGAGCAGTACGTTCAGCAGCAGTTGAAAAAAGCCAAGTTGGGTGATGCTGCCGTTGATGCCAAGTACACCGCTGAGGACTGGGATGGTTTTCAGGAGCTTGTCAAGGCTTCAAACATCCAGGACAAGGATGTCATCCTCCGTGTCCTCTCTATGTATAAGGATCCGCAGGAGCGCGAGCAGCAGATTAAGAATATCTCCAGCGCCTTCCGCGAGTTGGCTGACGGCATTTTGCCTCAGCTCCGCCGTTCGCGTATGATTATCAACTACGAGACTGTTGGTCGTAGCGACGAGCAGATTCAGCAGCAGCTGAAGGCTGACCCCACAAAACTCAATGTTGAGGAGATGCTGTATGCTGCTACGCTGACCGAGGACGTCGATGCCAAGGAGGATATCTACAAGCTCACCACCGAGGTCTATCCCGCCGATGCACGCGCTTTCAACAATATTGCCACGATGGAGTTTGCCAAGGGTAATCTGGATGCTGCCAAGAAATATATTGAGCAGGCTCAGCAGGTCAGTGCTCAGCTGCCTGAGGCTGCCGCCAACCTTGGCATGATTGCCCTGGCCAACGGCGATTTGCAGGCTGCCGAGAATTATATTAGCCAGGCAACTGGGGCCAACGGCTTAAGCGAGATATTGGGTAACCTCAACCTCGCCAAGGGCAACTACGCTCAGGCTGAGCAGGACTTCGGCGATGTTTATTCCAACAGCGCTGCCCTGGCTCAGATCCTGAACAAGAATTACGCTTCGGCTGCTGTCACGCTGAAGTACGTCAAGAACCCCGATGCCACCACTGACTATCTGAAGGCTATCCTTGCTGCCCGTATGGGCAACAACAGCGACGCTGCCGACGCTCTCCGCGCAGCCATCGCCAAGGATGCTGCCTATGCCAAGTATGCTGCTACCGACCTGGAGTTGCAGAAGGTGGCTAAGTAATCATCCCTGATGAAGAAAGCACTCGGATATCTGCTGTTCACCCTGATTGTAGTCTCATGCTCCACTTCAGGCGGTACGTTCCGCATGAAGGGGAAGTTCAAGAACTTCAATCAGGGTGAACTTCTTGTCTATAGCCTGATGGGTAAGGGCCGTATCGACACCATCAAGCTCACCGAGGGACGGTTTAATTACGAGGTGCCCATCGAAGATACCCTCCTATTGTCGGTCGTCTTTCCCAACTACTCCGAGATTCCCGTCATTGCTGCTCCAGGAGGCTCTGTCACCATGCAGGGTGATGCTTCACACCTGCGCGAGGTAAAGGTCGAGGGCGACGACGATAACCACGTGCTTACTGAGTTCCGCCTGCATATCAACGAAGTGACGCCGCCCGAGGTAGAGAACACTGCCGCCGCTTTTATTACAGACCATCCTGGGTCGCCCGCCTGTATTTATGTCCTTAACAAGTACTTCCTGCTGAGAGCCAATGCCCCCTATGGCAAAGCATATAACCTGCTGTCGAAGATGCAGGCTGCGGCACCCCGCCGTCTCACGTCTCAGCTATACCAGCAGTTGGCCGGTCTCAAAGGCATCAAGATTGGCGACCGTCTGCCGAAGGTTTCAGCTAAGACCATTACGGGTGGTACCGTCAGCACGACCGACCTGAAGGGCGACGTTAACGTTATCACCCTCTGGTCTACTTGGAACTATGAGTCGCAGAGTATTCAGCGCCAGTTGCATCGTCTGAAGAATAAGTACGGCAATCGGCTCCAGCTGATCAGTATCAGCCTTGATGGTAATATTGCCGACTGTCGTCAGACCGCCCGCCGCGACTCCCTGTCGTGGCCGGTTGTGTGCAGCGGCCAGATGTGGGACACGCCGTTTGTCAAGCAGTTAGGTTTCTTTACTGTTCCCGATGTCGTCATAGCCGACCGAAATGGTCGTATCATTGTCCGCCAGTTGGCTGGCAATGCTCTTTATGACGAGATAGAGAAGCAACTAAAATAATCGCCTTCCCCAAAAAGGGTGGGTCTATGTGCGTCACATTCCGGAAACAGGAATGTGACGCACTTCTGTTTATGAATTTTAACACAATATGATTGCTCAATAGGGAAAGATTGTGTACTTTTGTACGTTGTTTATCACTTAAATCTGTTAGAGCATGTTAGTAAAAACCTATTGTGCAGCTGTCATGGGACTGGATGCTGTCACCGTTACCATTGAGATAAGTATGACACGAGGCGTTATGCTCCATTTGACAGGTTTGGCTGATACGGCTGTCAAAGAGAGTTATGACCGCATCAAAGCTGCCATACAGAATAATGGCTTCAAAATGCCTGTTGCTGACCTGACGGTCAATCTTTCGCCGGCAGACATCAGAAAAGAGGGGTCGGGCTATGACCTGCCTCTGGCTGTCGGAATCCTCGCTGTCAACAATAAGATTGACAGTTCGCGTCTGTCAGAGTATATGCTTGTCGGTGAGATAGGACTTGACGGTAAGCTACAGCCTGTTCGTGGTGCGCTCCCGATAGCCATTCGGGCCAGAAAGGAAAAGTTCAAGGGACTGATTGTACCCGTCCAGAATATCCGTGAAGCTGCCGTCGTCAATAACTTGGATGTGTACGGCATGGAGTCTTTGATGGACGTCATTCAGTTCTTCAATGGGGACCAAACGTTTGAGCCGACCAAAATCGACACACGAAAGGAGTTTTACGAACATCAATACGACTTCGAGCTTGACTTTGCCGACGTGAAAGGGCAGGAGAGTGTGAAACGTGCCTTGGAGGTGGCGGCGGCTGGTGGTCATAACCTGATCATGATAGGTCCGCCGGGCAGCGGAAAGTCGATGATGGCCAAGCGCCTGCCGTCCATTTTGCCCCCGCTAACATTAGCCGAAAGCCTCGAAACGACACAGATCCATTCCGTAGCAGGTAAGCTGAGTAAGGGAACTTCGTTGATATCGCAGCGTCCCTTCAGAAGTCCGCACCATTCTATATCTCAGGTGGCTTTGGCCGGTGGCGGTACTAATCCGCAGCCAGGAGAAATAAGCTTGGCCCATAACGGTGTTTTGTTCCTTGACGAACTACCGGAATTTTCCCGCTCGGTATTGGAAGTGATGCGCCAGCCTTTGGAGGATAGGAAAATCACTGTCAGTAGGGTGAAATACTCGGTTGAGTATCCTTGCTCCGTGACTTTCTTAGCATCTATGAACCCCTGTCCGTGCGGGTTCTATGGAGATCCGACCCACCATTGTGTATGCACCCCGGGTCAGATACAGCGCTATATGAACAAGATAAGTGGTCCGCTGTTGGACCGTATTGACATCCATTGTGAGATACAGGCCGTGCCTTTTGCCGCCTTGAGCGAAATGAAGCCAGGAGAACCCAGCGCGAAGATTCGCGAGCGGGTCATCAAGGCCCGACAAATCCAAGAGGCTCGTTTCCGCTCCCTCCCCTCGGGGAGGGCCGGGGTGGGGGTCGTCCACTGCAATGCCCAAATGACCGAGCGCATGCTCCACGAGTTTGCAGAACCCGATGCCGCCAGCCTCGACATGCTCCGTATGGCCATGGAACGCCTGAAGCTCTCCGCCCGTGCCTACAGCCGCATCCTGAAGGTGGCCCGCACCATTGCCGACCTCGAAGGCAGCGAGCGTGTGCAGAGCCATCACATTGCCGAAGCTATCGGGTATCGTAACCTCGACCGTGGCGACTGGGCAGAGCGTGGGATATAATATATAAAAGGTAGAAGGAATATGGACGAGCAACAGAATATCATCATTTACCGAACCGCTGACGGACGTGCATCGGTAGCACTATATGCCAAGGATGGGAAGATTTGGCTGAACCAACAACAGATGGCTGAACTTTTTGCCACCTCGAAGCCAAATATCAGTATGCACATAGCTAATATACTGAAAGAAAAGGAGTTAAACGAAATTTCAGTTGTTAAGAATTTCTTAACTACTGCCGCTGACGGCAAGAATTACAACGTTGTTTTCTATTCATTAGAGATGATAATTGCAGTAGGTTATCGTGTTCGTGGATTGAGGGGAACGCAGTTCAGACAGTGGGCAACAGAGCACTTGACGGAATACCTTGTCAAGGGCTTCACGATGGATGATGAGCGACTGAAGAATCCTGATGGACGTCCTGACTATTTTGATGAGTTATTGGCTCGCATCCGCGACATTAGGGCATCAGAGAAACGGTTTTACCAGAAAGTGCGCGACCTGTTTAAACTCAGCAGCGACTATGATAAGACCGACAAAGCAACACAGATGTTTTTTGCTGAGACTCAGAACAAATTGCTATATGCCGTCACTCATCAGACTGCTGCTGAACTGATAGTTGCCCGTGCCAAAGCTGAGCTGCCTAACATGGGATTGACCACATGGAAAGGAAGTGTAGTACGCAAGGGCGATGTCATCATTGCCAAAAATTATCTTCAAAATGATGAGATAGACTCTTTAGACCGCCTCGTTGACATCTTCCTTACCAGTGCGGAGGAGCGCGTAAAAGGCCGTCGTGATTTGACGCTTGATTACTGGCGAAAGAATGTAGACAATCTGCTGATATTCCAAGAGAAGGATATTTTGCAAGGACACGGCTCCATTTCCAATGCTGAGGCAGAGGCAACGGTCAAACAGGTATATGATATCTTTAATGCAAGACGCAAACAACTTGAAGCCCAAGAAGCAGATGCAGAGGACTTAAAGATATTGGAGGATTTGGAGAAGAGTATTATCAACAGTGACAAGAACGGAGGTTCATCATGAGGGAAGCCAACATATCTCCAAGGCCATCGGCTATCGCAGCCTCGACCGCGGCGACTGGGCAGAGAGGGGGATATGACATGTTCCTAAGTGCATTTATGAAGTGAACTCACAACGATAATTAGCAAATGAGCTATGGATAAAGTAACACAAATTATTAAAAAAAATACAGAGATAGTTACTCTTATAAAAGAGCATCTTGAAATAGTCAACAAAGATTTTTTAAGTAAGCACTTAAGAATCGTTGAAGACACTGTCTGGAACAGGCAGGATCCGCCAGTAGCCTTTCCTTATAAAAAAATTAGCTTCGATGATTACGCAGCTCGCCTATTACATCTACATTGGTTGACAAATAACAATAGAGGGCCTTTCATAATCAATACGGAGTTGCACGATAGCTACATTACAAGTCTTCACTTTCATGAAGATTTAGAATCACTTGAAGAGTGTAAGGAAATGGCTATCAATTCATTTAACAGGAACGATTACATTCGTTCTCTTGTTGGTAAACACTGCCTGTGGAATGTTTGGCATAGTGATCTCACTACAGGAGAGCAAGCACAAGCTCAGGAGGTGTTAATAGTTGATTTAAAAACTATCTTAAATTTTGATATAGACAGTTTAAGATGCTTTGATATAAAAATTGGTGATGGTATTTGTTCTTGTGAAATAGAAGAATTCGGCAGTGTTAAACTAACAAAGTTTAAAGGAGTTTTTGGAGATAAGGTAAACTACTATGACAATAAAAGTTGTTTAACAAAAGATAGAGTTATAGATATTCCCTTTTCAATATATTGGATGTCTCACAACTGGGATGTAATAGATATTAGTGAAGGCTTCTTTAATAACTGTAATGAAGTTGAGTCTGTTTCTTTACCAGATGAGTTGAGAACATTTAACTGGAGTTTTTGGAATTGCCCTAACCTTAAAGAAATAAAAATAAAGGTGCGCGATGTGCATAAGCACAAAGACATAGCCTATTTTAGTCATGAAGGTGTACTTTACAGAACTGTTGGTGATGGAGAATGTGAACTAGTAGCGTATCCGAATATGCATGCCAAAGATTTTTCCATTCCAAGTAAAATAGGATATAGAAGGGTTATAGGTATAACGAAGTTTGCTTTTAAGGACTGTCATAATATTGAGAGTATTCATATTCCTAAATTCGTTAAATATATTGGTTGTAATGCTTTCTATAGATGTATTAATTTAAAATACGTATATTATTACGGTCTTTTGGAGGACATAAATATTGAAGGCTTTTATGGGAATTATGGGTCTGTTAATCCTATCTGGTTGTGCAAAACAACAATTCCTTCTTGGGAACCTAAGGTTAATATATCTTTTTCAGAAAAAGATAATGTAGGAATCCTAAGTATTTCCATAGGAAATGTTGATTATAACCTGAGAAGTTTTAAGTCTAAGATATCTGGAAATTATATTCATTTCTATGGAGAAACAGCTGTTACAAGTGCTTTTTGGAAAATGGTCATGCATGAATATCCTAATGAACAACATCCTATTGTGTTTAGTGTAGATTACATAGAAGCACTTGAATTCGTAAGGAAATTGAACACACTCACTCAATTGGAGTTTGATCTACCATCACGGGAATACTGGCTTGACCTAAGAAGAAGGTGTTCGGATTTTAAATTATACCTAAAATGCGATAATTTGCCTTTAAATGAATGGAAAAGTAAGTAATTCTTTGTAAGAAATAGGGGAAGGCTCCAAAGATCCACTTTGGCTCTCAAAGGGATTTAACTCACAAATATTTATAGGTTCGCGGTTAATATAAAAATAAGGTATGGACGAACAAGGAAACATAATCATCTATCAGTCGGAAGACGGTGTGGTTCGGCTGGATGTTAGATTAGAAGACAAGACAGTTTGGTTGACACAACAGCAGATGGCTGACCTCTTTGGTTCTTCACGAACCAATGTGGTGGAACATATCAAGCATATCTATGAGGATGAAGAACTGAACGAAGAAGCAACTTGTCGGAAATTCCGACAGGTTCGCCAGGAAGGCAATAGAGAAGTAACTCGTGAGATACCATATTATAATCTTGACATGATTATCTCAGTTGGTTATCGTATCCGATCTATCATTGCCACACGTTTCCGCCAATGGGCAACGGAACGGCTGCATGAATACATCGTGAAGGGCTTTGCCTTGGATGATGAGCGATTGAAGAATCTTGGTGGAGGAAGTTATTGGAAGGAACTGCTCGACCGTATCCGTGACATCCGTTCTTCTGAGAAGGTGCTTTATCGGCAGGTGCTCGACCTCTATGCAACCGCTGTTGATTATGATCCACGTTCTGAGGCCTCACGACTGTTCTTTAAGATTGTTCAGAATAAGCTACACTATGCCGCTCACGGGCATACGGCAGCAGAGGTGATTTATGAGCGTGCTGATGCTGACAAGCCATTCATGGGATTGACGACCTTCAAAGGTGAACTGCCTTGCCTAAATGAAGTGAAGATAGCCAAGAACTATCTGTCTGCTGATGAACTGAAGATTCTGAACAACCTTGTTTCTGGATACTTCGACTTTGCTGAAATACAGGCCTTACGTCATAAGCCGATGTATATGGATGACTATGTCCGTCAGCTTGATAACATTCTTTTGGCTAATGGCGAAGGACTATTGACAGATGGTGGTAAAGTTAGTCACGAAGAGGCTATGGACAAGGCTGTGGCAGAATACCGCAAGTATCAAGTAAGGACTCTCTCACCTGTTGAACAAGCCTATCTGGAAAGTATCAAAGACATTGAGAAGAAAGCCAAACGCGGAGGAAAGAAGCAATGAAGGAAATGATATATGGGTTCAAGAAACAATAGGTGACACCTCTTACACCTGGCACTTAACAGTCTGGAAATCAGGGGGCGTCTTTTCGAGTTTGGTGACACCTATAGTCGCACCAAAGGTGACACCAACGGATCATGGCAGGCCGTGAAACATTTACGAGAGGCCGCGAAATTTTTCTGAGAGGCCGCGAAATTTTTACGAGAGGCTTGTACGTTTCTGGCTTTTGGCGTGAAACATTGGCGGAAAGGGTTGGTGCGACACTTGGTGCGACCATTGGTGTGGGCACTGGTGCGACTACCCACCGCTGCAACTGCTTGATAATCAGTATCAGGTGCGCTGGGTGTCACCAACTTTCGCCATTTCGGTTGGAGCGCGCGCACGCGCACGCGAAGAGCCCGTATCTTTGCATCGCCGTTCGGCACTCCGACCATCTACCGCGTGATTGTGGGTGTGACATCATGAACACTCACATTCGTAAGTAGTTTTTTTGCCATAAATTGGCAGGTTGATACGGAAAATGTTGCACAGAACGAAAAAATGTGCTATATTTGCAACCGTAACCTCAAAACGACTTGAAAATGAAGAAGAAATTATTGCTTTTAGTGCTGTTGCTGGGCTGCTTGACACCGGCCTTCGCTCAGCCCCAGTTCGGCGAACAGCCGAAGTTAGTAGTAGGCGTCGTCGTAGACCAAATGCGCTGGGACTACCTGTCGCGTTACTACCACCAGTTTACCAACGACGGCTTCCGGCGGCTGATAGGTCAGGGCTTTTCCTGCGACAACTGCCTGATCAACTATATCCCGACGGTAACGGCGATAGGCCACACGTCCATCTATACCGGCACCACGCCGGCGTTCCACGGCATCTGCGGCAACAACTTCTTCAAAGACGGCCGTAAGATCTACTGCACCGACGACTCTACGGTCAACGTCGTCGGTACCGACAACCAGAAGAAGGGCCAGATGTCGCCGCGCAATATGCTGGCCACAACCATCGGCGACCAGCTGCGCCTGCATACCGACTTCAAGTCGAAGGTCATCGGCGTGAGCTATAAAGACCGTGCCGCCATCCTCCCTGCCGGCCACTCGGCAACGGCTGCCTACTGGCTCGACACGAAGAACTTACAGTTTATCACCAGTACCTATTATATGACGGAGCTGCCATCGTGGGTACGCGACTTTAACAAGAAGATGGATGCCGATAAAGAGGTGAAGGCCATCAAGAAAGCCAACGGCGACATCGGCCTCTCTCCCCTCTGCGGCACAGTCACTACCGACATGGCCATCGCCGCCTTGAAGGGTGAGCAGTTAGGCAAGGGCGATGTCACCGACATGCTCTGCGTGAGCTACTCGCAGACCGACGTCATCGGCCACAAGTGGAGCACGCGCGGTGAGCGTACCGACGCAGCCTACCTGCAGTTGGACAAGGATCTGGGCCGTCTGCTGACGGCACTCGACGAGCAGGTGGGGCGTGGCAACTATCTGTTGTTCCTGACCGCCGACCACGGTGCTGCCCATAACTTCCAGTTCATGCAAGACCACAAGCTGCCAGCGGGCAAATGGCTCAACCCCGATATGCAGAACGGTATGGACGCTGCTATTGCCAAGAAACTGGGCAACAGCCGTCCGGTGGTGGCCGACGAGCTGGACTGCCGATACTTCTTCGACCGTCAGGCCATCAGTGAGCAAGGTCTCGACTACGAGCAGGTGAAGGCCATCGCCATTGAATACCTGCGGCAGTCGCCGCACGTCAGCTTCGTCGTCGATTTCGAGCATGCCGCAAGTCAGAGTCTGCCCGCCGTCATTCGCGACCGTGCCTTGTTAGGCTATCACTACCGCCGCTCGGGCGACATCCTGGTGGTGCCCGAGCCGGGCTATTACAGCTTTGGCAAGACGTCGTCGCCCGTAGGCACCACTCATGGCGAGTGGAATCCCTACGATGCCCATATCCCCTTGCTCTTCTACGGGTGGAAGGTCGATCACGGCGCTACCTCGCGCGAGGTGCATATCACCGACATTGCCGCCACCGTCTGCCAGATGTTGCACATCCAGCAGCCCAATGCATGTATCGGCGAGGCTATTCTGGAAGTGAGCGGTGAGAAAGATTAAGATTATTGCGTTCGACGCTGACGACACGCTGTGGGACTGTCAGTCGTATTTCGAGGCGGTGGAGAACCGTCTCTACGAGCTGATTGCTCCCTACTGCGACGACCCTGCACGGGAACTGTTCAAGACCGAGAGCGGCAACATGGCCGACCTGGGTTACGGCTGTAAAGCCTTCACCATCTCTATTATTGAGACGGCACTAAGGGTAGGGGGAAGCCATATCAGCAGCGAGGAGCTGTCGACGTTGCTCAGCCACTGCAAGAAACTATTGCAGCTGCCCGCCACGCCATTGCCGGAAGTGGAGCAGACGCTGGCCGCTATCGACGGCTACCGCAAGGTGTGTTTCACCAAAGGTGAACTGCAAGATCAGGAGAATAAGCTGCGCCGCTCGGGCCTGCTGAAGTATTTCGACGATGTGGAAATCACTAGCGACAAGGGGCAGAAGGAGTTCTTAGCTCTCTGCGAGCACCAGCACTGCCACCCCTCGGAACTGTTGATGGTAGGTAACTCGCTGAAGAGTGACATCGCTCCGGCCCTGGCTATCGGGGCCTGGGCCATCCACATTCCCTTCCACGTGACGTGGCAGTTAGAGACGTTCGAGGACTTTGAGCACGAACGAATGAAGAAAATCAGTCATTTTGGCGAATTACTGCAAATTATTTAGTAATTTTGCAGCCAAAATTAAAAAAACAATATCATGGAACAGAAACAGTATAAGCGAATAACCGTGACGTCGGCCCTGCCGTATGCCAATGGCGGGGTGCATATCGGTCACCTGGCTGGTGTCTATGTGCCGGCCGATATCTATGTGCGCTATCTTCGTCTGAAGAAGCGCGAGGTCCTTTTCATTGGCGGCTCTGACGAGCATGGTGTGCCCATCACCGTCCGTGCCCGCAAGGAGGGTATCACACCGCAGGACGTGGTAGACCGCTACCACAAGATGATCAAGGACTCGTTCGAGGAGTTCGGCATCTCGTTCGACATCTATAGCCGCACCACCAGTGAGACGCATCACAAGTTTGCCGCCGAGTGGTTCCGCAAGCTCTACGACGAGGGCAAGCTGGTGGAAGAGACCACCGAGCAGCTGTATGACGAGGAGGCCAAGCAGTTCCTCGCCGACCGCTATGTCGTGGGCGAATGTCCCCACTGCCACAACGAAGGGGCTTACGGCGACCAGTGCGAGAAGTGCGGTCGCGACCTCTCGCCCACGGAGTTGATCAACCCGAAGTCGACCATCAGCGGCTCGACACCCGTGCTGAAGAAGACAAAGAACTGGTATCTGCCGCTGAACGAGTATCAGGATTGGCTGAAGCAGTGGATTCTGGAGGAGCACAAGGAGTGGCGTCCGAATGTCTACGGCCAGTGCAAGTCGTGGCTCGACATGGATCTGCAGCCCCGCGCCATGACGCGAGACCTGGACTGGGGTATCCCCGTGCCCGTGGAAGGAGCCGACGGCAAGGTGCTCTACGTGTGGTTCGACGCGCCTATTGGCTATGTCTCGAACACCGTCGAACTGTGCGCCAAAGAGCCGGAAAAGTGGGGCAACTGGGAGAAATGGTGGCAGGACGAAGACACCCGTCTCGTTCACTTTATCGGCAAGGACAACATCGTCTTCCACTGCATCATCTTCCCCACGATGATGAAAGCATGGAACGAGGCTAACGGACACCCCTCCTTTAAAGGGGGCGGGGGAGGCTTCATCATGCCTGACAACGTGCCCGCTAATGAGTTCCTGAACCTTGAGAACGACAAGATCTCCACTTCGCGCAACTGGGCCGTCTGGCTGCACGAGTACCTCGTCGACATGCCCGGCAAGCAGGACGTGCTGCGCTACGTGCTGACCGCCAATGCTCCGGAAACGAAGGACAACAACTTCACCTGGAAGGATTTCCAGGACCGCAATAACAACGAGCTGGTAGCCGTCTACGGCAATTTTGTCAATCGCGCCCTGCAGCTGACGAAGAAATACTGGAACGGTATCGTTCCCGCCTGCGGCGAGCTGACGGACGTTGACCGTCAAGCATTAGATGAGTTCAAGGACGTGAAGGAGAAGGTGGAGCGCCTGTTGGAGCAGTTCAAGTTCCGCGACGCACAGTTCGAGGCTATGAACCTTGCCCGTATCGGCAACAAATACATCACCGACTGCGAACCGTGGAAGGTCTGGAAGCAGGATTCCAAGCGCTGCGAGACCATCCTCAATATCTGCCTGCAGCTGACGGCCAACCTCGCCATTGCCTTCGAGCCGTTCCTGCCGTTCTCGTCGAAGAAACTCCGCGAAATGCTCAACATCGAGTCGTTCGAGTGGGAACAGCTCGGCTCTACCGAACTGCTGACGGCTGGTCATCAGCTTGGCGAACCCGCCCTGCTGTTCGAGAAGATTGAGGACGAGGTGATTCAGAAACAGCTCGACAAGCTTGAAGCAACGAAGAAAGCCAACCAGGCTGCCGCATACCAGGCTGCGCCCATCAAGGACACCGTCTCGTTCGAGGACTTCGAGAAGCTCGACATCCGCGTCGGTCTGGTGAAGGACTGCCAGAAGGTGAAGAAGTCGAAGAAGCTCCTGCAGTTCACCATCGACGACGGCTCAGGTACCGACCGCACCATCTGCTCAGGTATCGCCGCCTTCTACGAGAATCCCGAGGAGCTGATTGGCAAGCGCATCCTCTTTGTGGCCAACTTCGCGCCGCGCACGATGATGGGCATCGAGAGCCAGGGCATGATTCTCTCGGCCGTCGATGCCGATGAGAGCCTGAGCGTGGTGACGACCACCAAGGACGTCAAGCCCGGCAGTCAGGTGGGATAATAGGGCATTGATAATTGAAAATTGAGAATTGAAAATTGGATGCGGCAATGGGGCGTAGCCAATCTTCAGTTCTCAATTTTCATTTTTCAATCTTTATGACCGGCCGAAGAGCCACTTCTTGAAGAACGGGCTGACACGGAGGATGTTGCTGGTGATGCAGCAGAAGCCTATCACGATGAGACCGATAAAGACGGAGAGCGTCACGTCGAGCACGAAGTTGTGGCGGTAGGTGGAGAAGAAGGTGCCCACGCCAGGTGCAGGGTGTGCCACTTGAGGCAGTCTAAGGCAGCGAAGATGACCAGGGTCACGATGACGGGGTAGAAGTAGCGCGTGTCCATCAGCCGCTGGGCCTGGCCCCAGTAGCGGCGCACGATGTTGCCGTAGAGGAAGAACGGGAAGTACATAAACAGCTGGCCCAGGCTGCTGTAGCGCATAAACAGGCTGGGGCCGCCCCGGTGGCCTGATGCCCAGGAGAAGTACTTGGGCTGGTAGCACGTGTCGTAGAAGCACAGCGATATGAGGAACAGGAGGGCTATGGGCAGCCACGACGGCAACCGGGGGAAGCGTGCCCGCAGGCGACTTTCAAGAAAGCAGAAGAGGTAATAGACGATGAACATATAGGGCAGGACGATGGTGAACCAGTAGCCGCCCTTCGTCACGCTCTGCAGGTTCTGTGGGGTAGAACGAGCTGCCCAACACGGCCATGGCAAAGAGGAAGAAGATGACGGTGGGCACCGTCTGCACGCGCACCTTCTTGGCCAGCAGCGTCCTTAGCGTGGGGAAGTCCCACACCAGGCTGGACTTGTAGGCCAGGAAGCCGCTGACGAAGAAGAACAGCGGCATGCGGAACAGCACAAGGAAGGGCGGCGACGAGGAGTGGTGTATGTTCTAAGCCTGACTGGCTCACGTGGAAGGCCACCACCAGAATCATGGTGAACCCACGGAGTGCATCGAGCCATTCCAGGCGTGTTTTCTTTGTCGGTTGTGTGTTAGCGTCCATTGTATCTCTGTTTTTGGGGCAAAAAAACGAAAAAATTAGTAATTATAAATTAGTAATTATAAATTATTTCGTAACTTTGCGCCCAAATGAGCGAGAAATCACTAAAGGAGAAGACGGCCACGGGGCTGCTGTGGGGGGCAGTGGGCAACATAGCGACCCAGCTGCTCAGCGCACTGATAGGCATTGTGCTGGGCCGGCTGCTCTCGCCCGCCGAATATGGGCTAGTGGGTATGCTGGCCATTTTCTCGGCCATTGCCGGTTCGCTGCAGGACAGCGGCTTCACGGCAGCCCTCACCAATCTGAAGCAGGCCACCCACCGCGAGTATAATGCAGTGTTTTGGTTCAGCACCAGTATGGCGCTTAGCCTTTACGTGCTGCTCTATTTCGCAGCTCCGCTCATTGCCGGCTACTTCCACCAGCCTGAGCTGGTCAGCCTGTCGCGTCTGGTGTTTGCCTCCTTCGTGCTGGCAGGCATCGGCACAGCCCATTCAGCCTATATGTTCCGCAACATGATGAACCGCGAGAAGGCCGTCATGAACGCGCTGGCCCTGCTGGGCAGCGGCAGCGTAGGCATCACGCTGGCCCTGCTGGGCTACTCCTACTGGAGCCTGGCCTGGCAGCAGTTTGCCTATATGTGTGTGGTAGACCTGTGCCGCCTGTACTATGTACGCTGGCTGCCGACGCTGCGGATTGATATGTCGCCCATCCGCGAGATGTTCGGCTTCAGCAGCAAGATTCTGGTAACGAACATCATCAACCAAGTGAGCAACAACGTGCTGTCGTTCATCTTTGGCCGGCTGTTCAGCGCAAAGGCCGTGGGCAACTATACCCAGGCAGCCAAGTGGAACCAGATGGGCTACTCGCTCATCTCCGGCACCATCAGTCAGGTGGCCCAGCCCGTGCTGGCCTCCATCAACAAGGATGGCGAGGGGCGGCAGCTTAACGTGTTCCGCAAGATGCTGCGCTTCACGGCTTTTCTCAGCATGCCTGCCATGCTGGGCCTGGCCCTGATAGCCGACTTCATCGTCCTGCTGTTAGGCGCGAAGTGGGCCGGCAGCGTTGTCCTGCTGCGCACGCTCTGCGTCAGCGGGGCCTTCCTGCCCATTCATACACTCTACCAGAACCTGTTTATCAGCCACGGGCGCTCCGACTCCTATATGTGGTGCTCGGCGGCCCAGATTGTCGTGCAAATCGGTGTCATCCTGGCCTTCAGCCCCTGGGGCATCCAGACCATGGTCATGGCCTATGCCACGATGCTCATCATGTGGACGGCGGTGTGGCAGGTGATGGCCAGCAGACTGATAGGGCTGCGCTTTGCCGACTTCCTGAAAGACCTCCTGCCGTTCCTGCTGTCGGCACTCGCCTGCGTGGGCCTGGCCTGTCTGGCAACCCGCACCGTCGGCCAGCCCGTCGTCAGGATTGTGCTGCGCATAGTCATTACCGCCACGCTCTATATCGGCATCATGAAGCTGGCTCGCGTCAGGATATTCGAGGAGTGTGTCTCCTACTTTTGCAGAAAATTAAGAAAAAGATGAAACTGCTCATAGAGAAAATCAAGTTAGCACTACAGAAACGTTCCGGCTTAGCTCAGCAGAAAAAGAGCTATGCCTCATGGGTGGCCAAGGGCTACCGGCAGGAGCCGACGGTCACGTTTATACTCCAGTCGCACGACAAGAGTCTGCAGATATGCCATGTACTGCCCAAGCTGCGGCAGTATGAGGATGCGGAAATCATCGTCATCGACGACGGTTCGAAGCTGGAGCACACCCAGCGGCTGGCCAACGCCCTGACCGGGGCCAACGAGTTTCTGCTGCGTGCCAACGACCTGTTTGAGAACGTTACTTACGACAGGGCCATCCGCCTGGCGGGCGGCAAGTATATTGCGCTGATGCAGGATGATGACGACTTCGACGGCACGGGCTGGGCAGAACGGGCCGTCAGCCTGTTTGAGCAGCATCCGAAAATGGTAATCCTCGGCGGAAAGGGCGGACTCGACATTATCTTCGATGACCAAACCAGGCAGACACGCGGCGGCAAGCCCATCAGCGGAAGTGAGTTCCGATTCGTAACGGCAGTCAACCGTGCCCCCATGTGGATTCGGCGTGACCTGTTTATGCAGCATCTGCGCCATATTGACTTCCGGTTTGCCCCGTTCCAGTTCGACGACTATGAGCTGTGTGCCCGTGCGTGGCTCAATGGGCTGCAAGTCGGTCTTTACGATGCGGGATTCCGCAGTCTGACGGCCGGCGGTATGCGTCTGTGGAACAATGACTTTACACGAGAGCAGTGTGAGCGTAACAGCAAGCTGCTGTACACTCTTTATGCAGGCAGTCGTGAAGAGCTGAAAGCAGCCGTAGATGCCTGTCAATGAAACAAATATCTTTTTTTATTTTGCCAATCCGTAAAAATGCACTATCTTTGCAGCGGTTTATACCTTATTATATATTATGTGTCTCTGGCGCCGGCTCTTCCTTGACGATGTAGAAGTCGGCGTTCAGGTCGCTCATCAGACCAATCGGCCCTACGCGCATCATTGAACTGAACAAAATGTTAGCAGCAGATTTCTCAGAGACAGGACACACGTATAAGTCCTGATAGATATCCTGCTTCAGAAGTGCAATCTTCAAATTCTCCATAGTGAATCTCAAATATTTCGCAAAGATAGGCAAATATCTCGAATAATTTTGTATCTTTGCAGCAAATTAACGAAAAATATATCTTTTTTGCCTATGGAAAATACTGGCAAAAAGCCGCGCTTAGAGTGGCTCGACGCGCTGAGAGGCTTTACTATGATTCTTGTTGTCGCCTTCCATGTCGCCATGATTGGTTTTGGTGAGCAGAGCAAGCTGTCATCGTCTATGCGTTTCCTGGTTCTGTTCCGCATGCCGCTGTTCTTCTTTGTCAGCGGGTTCTTAGCCTATAAGGCTGGACTGGTGTGGAACGGGAAGACGCTCGGCACGTTGCTGGCTAAGAAAATCCGCGTGCAGACGGTACCGACGGTGGTATTCTTCTTCTTAGGAGTTGCCATCTTGGGAGGCTATTTCTGGCCGACGACCATGAGGTGGCTCTATTCGCCGACCAAGGGTGGTTACTGGTTCACCATCGTGCTGCTCTATATGTTCATTGTCTACTACCTGTTCTGTTTCGTCGAGGAGAGGTTGAAGAAGTGGTTCCCGAAGATGCCGTCGTGGCTGCCTATCGCCATCTTGTTTGTCATCTCGCTGTGCTGCTACGACACCTGCTACCAGCCCCGGTATTTTTCTTGGGCAGCAGGATACAAGGGCGCCCCCAATGACTTTATGATATATAGCAGCTTCGGCCAGTTGTTTCTGTACTTCCCCTTCTTCCTCTATGGCAATATGGTCAGGCGATACTGGGAGCAGGCACAGCGTATCATGGATGCCAAGTGGTTTTTCCCTATCCTGTTCTGTGTGGCACTCTACGCCTGGCTCGACTCCCAGAAGTGGCACTGGCTGCGAATGGCCTGGGCCACCCTGCCGTTGACCTTGGCACGCTTTACGCTGCTGACCATCGTCTTCATGTACTTCCGCTATTACCAGCAGTACTTCACCCAGCGGACGGTCATCGGTGCCAGCCTGCAGTACATCGGGCGCCGTACGCTCGACATCTATCTGATTCACTACCTCTTCATGCCTAACCTACCTACCATTGGCAACTACTTTAACCAGTACCGTCATAACTTCGCTATCGACACGACGCTCAGCATACTGATAGCCTTGGTTGTCATCGCCTTCAGCATCATCGCCTCAAACATCCTGCGCGTCAGTCCCTTCTTCAAGAAATGGCTGTTCGGAAGGGGATAGGCATCATCATTTGTTAGAATAAAAAGGTAGGGTGTAAATATATCTATACCGTTTCAAGAAATAATAGGTGACACCTCTTACACCTGGCACTTAACTACTTGAAAATCAACACCTACCGTCTTTGGTTAAGTGACACCTAAAGGCGCACCAGAGGTGACACCAAGGTATTATGCCCGACCGTGAAACATTTACGAGAGGCCGTGACGTTTTTACGAATGGCCGTGAAATTTTTATGAGAGGCTTGTACGTTTCCGGCCTTTGCCGTGAAACATTGGTGCGCCACTTGGTGCGACCACTGGTGCGACCATTGGTGCGGGTAAACTTTTCTGTAAACTGCTGATAATCAGTGGTAGGTGTTAGAGGTGTCACCAGACGGCAGTCCTGTATGTAGGCGTGCGCGTGCGCACGTGAAAAAGGACCTATATGTTGAGCGACCTGACCATGTCATCGTACATGTTCGTTGTTCGTGCTTGTGATGTAAAGATTGATCCGATGATTGCCTATAAAAGGCAAATAATCCGTCGTTTTCTTTGTGAATCAATAAAAAAAGCGTACCTTTGCAGGCGATAGTCATACTGAAAAAGATGAACAAAGATATCATAACAGTTACATCACCTTTATTGCCCGACCTGGAAGAGTTTTATGAACTGCTTAAGGACATCTGGAACAGCAAGTGGATAACCAACAACGGCTCGTTCCACAAACAGTTGGAGAAGGCGTTGGCGGAATACCTGAAGGTGCCCTATGTGAGCCTCTTTACAAATGGTACGTTGCCTCTCATCACGGCATTGCAGGCTCTGCGTATTTCAGGCGAAGTCATCACCACACCCTATTCTTTTGTGGCCACGACCCACGCCTTGTGGTGGAACGGCATCAAGCCAGTGTTTGTCGATATCGACCCTAAAAACGGGTGTCTTGACCCTAATAAAATTGAGGCTGCCATCACGCCGAGGACAACGGCCATCATGCCTGTCCATGTCTATGGCAAGCCTTGTGACATTGACGCGATTCAGCAGATAGCCGACAAATATGGATTGAAGGTCATTTACGACGCTGCCCATGCTTTCGGCGTGGAGGTCGACGGCCAGAGCGTACTTAACGCTGGCGACATGTCGACACTGAGTTTCCATGCTACAAAGGTGTTCAACACCATTGAAGGTGGCGCCATGGTGATGCACGACGAAGCCACGAAGAAACGTATCGACTATTTGAAGAACTTCGGTTTCGCCGGCGAGACAGAGGTGGTGGCACCGGGCATCAACTCGAAGATGGACGAAGTACGCTCTGCCTACGGTCTGCTGAATCTGCGACAGGTAGATGACGCCATTGAGGCCCGCCATCAGGTTGCTATCCGCTACCGTGAGGCATTGCGTGACGTTGAAGGCATCACCTTCTGGGATGATATGCCGGGTGTGAAGCATAATTACTCCTATTTCCCCATCTTCGTCGATGCCGCCAAGTATGGCATGAGTCGCGATGAACTCTATTTCCGCATGAAGGAACAGGGCGTGCTGGGCCGTCGTTATTTCTATCCGCTCATCAGCACTTTCTCTACATATCGTGGACTGGATAGTGCTAAGCCCGAGAACCTGCCCGTGGCTACGAAGATGGCTGACGAAGTCATCTGCTTGCCAATGCATCACGCATTGAGTGACGCAGACATTGAACGCATACTTAATTGCATTATTAAGAAAAACTTATGATAAAGACATCAATCGTTGCCGACAACATAAAACTGTCATTGGTGCGCAGCCTTTTCAACGAGGCAAAGAAGTATGACGATGTGATTGACTTCACACTTGGCGACCCTGATGTGCAAACACATCAGGCCATTAAGGATGCAGCATGTGAGGCCATCCAGCAAGGTAAGACCCGCTATTCCCAGAATGCAGGACTGCTGGAACTTCGTCAAACCATCAGCAAGTACTATGAACGTCGTGAGGGCTTCAAATATGATCCGGTGACGGAAGTCGTGGTAACAGTAGGAGCTATGGAAGGTCTCTACCTGGCTTTAATCTCCATGCTAAACCCTGGCGATGAGGTTATCATACCAGCTCCCTACTATGTCAACTATACCCAGATGGTACATATGTGCCATGCTGTTCCTGTGATTATTGATAATCCCGAACGCACTGACCTGAGTTTCGATGTTGAAGACATAGAAAAGGCCATCACACCAAAGACTCGTGCTATCATGATCAACACCCCGTCAAATCCCTCTGGACGTATTATCCCATGGGAGAAGATAGTAGGTATAGCAGAATTGGCAAAGAAACACGACCTGGTGGTTGTTTCCGACGAAGTCTATAAATGCCTGATATATGACAATGTACCCTTTAAGAGTATCGTGTCCATAGAAGGTATGCGCGAACGAACCATTCTGATAAACTCCTTGTCTAAGGAGTTCTGCATGACGGGCTATCGCATCGGCTATGTTTTGGCTCCTGAGGAAATTGTGGCTGCTATGACTAAGCTACAGGAGAATGTGGCAGCCTGCGCTCCACTGCCATCCCAGCATGCGGCCATCAAGGCTTTGGGTGGCGAGGAAGACTACTCCAAGAACATGGTCGACATTTTCACAGAGCGTCGTAATGTGCTTTATGAGGGTTTGAGCAAAATAGAAAAGCTTAGCGTCAAGGCACCCGAAGCTACCTTCTATATGATGGTGGATATCTCCAAGACAGGTATGAACTCCATCGATTTTTGCTATGCATTGCTGCGTGGTGCCCATGTCGCCGCGGTGCCAGGTGTAACATATGGCAAGTGTTGTAACAACTATATCCGAATTGCTTTTACGCTTGATATTGGGAAGATCAAGGAAGGCGTACGTAGAATCACAGAATTTGTTAATACATTGTAATTATGAAAAGAGTATTAATGCTTGGTGGCAGCATCTATCAGACCTACGCTATCAAAGCGGCAAGGGAGATGGGATACTATGTCATCACCTGTGATTATCTTCCTGATAATCCCGGCCATCAGTATGCCCACGAATACCATAATGTCAGTACGACAGATAAAGAAGCTGTATTGGCTTTGGCCAAAGAGCTGAAGGTAGATGGTGTGGTGGCATACGCTTCTGATCCGGCCGCACCAACGGCAGCATACGTCTGCGAGAAATTGGGTTTGCCAACCAGTCCATATCAGTCAGTGGAGATTCTGTCTAAAAAGCATCTCTTCCGTCAGTACCTTACGGAACATGGTTTTAACGTGCCTAAGGCAAAGAGTTATAAGACCTATGAAGAAGCTGTGGCTGATATAGATAACTTCACCTTGCCCGTCATGGTGAAGCCCGTTGACTCTTCGGGTAGCAAGGGTATCAACAAACTGACCGACAAGTCTCAACTGAAAGCATTTGTAGAGGATGCCCTGTCATACTCTCGTGACAAGATTTTCCTGATAGAGGAGTTTATTGTCAAGAATGGTCCGCAGATTTCCGGCGATGCTTTCTCAGTAGACGGAAAACTGGTGTTCCATTGCTTGGGGAATGAGTTCTATAGCACGAAAGTTGATAAGGATTTCGCGCCTCTTGGCGAGTGCTGGCCAACGGTGATGCCTCAAGAGGTGATAGATACATTGGCAGAAGACCTGCAGAGACTGATATCAAGTCTTGGCATGAAGTCAACAGCCTATAATGTGGAGGCCATCTATGGCACTGACGGCAAGGTTTATATTCTGGAACTCGGAGCTCGAAGCGGTGGTAGTCTGATTCCCCAGATAACGGCCTTGGCAACGGGTGTAGATATGGTTCCATACGTTATCAAGGCTGCACTTGGCGAGGATTGCTCTGACTTGAAGATGGCTCCAGTAAAGGGCTGTTGGTCGAACTATATGGCACATGCTAACGAGACAGGAAAGTATGCCGGTATCGAATACGATGAAGAGTTCAGAAAGAACAACTTGGTCGATTTCGTGACTGACACCAAGGAGGGCGATCCCGTTCACAAGTATCGTGATGCCCAAGACTGCGTAGGTGAACTGTTGTTGAAGTACGACAGCGCAGAGCAGATGAACGACATCATTGAGAATATGGATAAGTACGTAAAGATTAAGGTTAAATAGCAGCAATGATTACTTGTCATATTGAGCCAATATCCTACAACGAACTGCTGACGTATATGCGTCAACAGGCAGAAGGGGCTTTCCCGTCGCTGAAAGACGAGGAACGGTTACAGGCGTTTGCGGCAAAGCTCCATCAAAATGCAGAATTCTGTCTTTGTCGTGATAATGGGGAATTGGTTGGTATGATTGCTTTCTATGCCAATGGTCAAGGGGCAGATTTCGCCTATATACCACATGTCTTTGTCTCTCTGGATTATCGAAAGACCGGCTTGTTTTCACGGATGCTTAAGGTCATTGAGGAATATGTGCAAGAAAGGGGATTCAGTGAGATAAAACTTGAAGTGGCTGATGATAATATGTGTGCTCAATTAGCTTATCAGAAACAGGGATTCTTGAGAGAAGGCGCTGCAAGCACACAATCCTCATATATGAAAAAAATAATAAAATGACAGCTATGACAGAATGTGAAAGAATAATTAGTGACGGAATATTGCCAGAAAGTTTTTTTAAAGAAGAAATAATATGTGATTTCCGTGTTACGGAAGAACGAAAGAAAATCTGGGCAATATCACTTGATATGCTTATTTTCTTTGATAGAATTTGTACTAAACACGGATTAAGGTATTTTACGGCTTTTGGCGCATTGCTGGGAGCCATACGTCATCAAGGTTTTATTCCGTGGGATGACGATTTGGACGTTTGCATGCCTCGCGAAGACTACGAAAAGCTATGGCAATTATACCGTGATGAATTTACTCAACCTTATTTCCTTCAATATCCTGGCGAAGACAAAGGCTATTTCTTTTCATATGCAAAAATAAGAAACAGCAACACAAGTGGAATAAGTATTCCATTTGTATATGAAGAGTTTAACCAGGGAATAGCTCTTGATATTTTCCCCATTGATAATTGTGTTCCTGAAGAAGCAGATGTTAATTGGGAACGTGTCAACTACCTGAATCTGCAGCAAAGCGCCAATATGAGAAGATCTCTCCTGACTCCTTCAGAAAACGATATTGCAAGGATGAAGCAATACCCAATGCGTGATGGATATGATGCTTTGAAAGAATTAAATTCTATAGTTACTCAATATAACGACAGAGAAACAGAATATGGTATAGTGTCTACCATAACCGCTTATCGGGCTTCAAGACAAATTTATCGTTGGGCAGACGTACTTGATACGATAGATTGTGACTTTTATGGGCACAAAATAAAAATACCTCGCAACTATGATAGTATCCTAAGTACTACTTACGGAGACTATATGAGTCTTCCTCCTAAAGAAGAAAGAGGCTCGTGGCATAATATGAATTATTTTTCTCCCGATGTGCCATACCTGAAATCGTTAGAGCGTCTAAGGTCGCGTGAGAGGTGATATGTGTGAATAAATAAGAGATGTTTAAATATGAAAGCATTAATACTAAATAGTGGTCTTGGTCATAGAATGGGTGTCATTACCAATGAGCATCCTAAGTGTATGACAGAGATTTCGGCCCATAACACCATTTTAAGCAGGCAACTCCGAATGCTGGCTTCTTTTGGGGTAAAAGAGGTTGTCATGACCACTGGCTACTATGACAAAGTGTTGGTGGACTATTGCAACGCCCTTCACTTCCCTCTGAAGTACACCTTCGTAAACAACCCGCTCTACGACAAGACCAACTACATCTATAGCATCTATTGCGCCAAAGACGCACTGAAAGATGACGACATCATCTTGATGCATGGAGACTTGGTGTTTGAGAGTCGCGTCATGGAGGCTGTCATCGACAACGTGAACAGCAGCATGGCAGTAAGTAGTACCCAGCCGCTTCCTGAAAAGGACTTCAAAGCCGTTATCAAAGACGGTCGCATTGAGAAGGTGGGCATTGAGTTCTTTGATAACGCTATGGCAGCTCAGCCTCTTTACAAAATCAAGAAAGAGGACTGGATTGTTTGGTTAAGCAATATTGAAAAGTATTGTCAGTCTGACAATCGCAAGTGCTATGCTGAGAACGCATTCAATGAGGTAAGTGACAAGTGCAGGATTTATCCTTGCGACATACAGGATATGCTGTGCGCAGAGATTGACACTCCCGAAGACCTGAAGGTGGTGAGCAGTAAGGTGGCAGAAGTGAACGAACGTACTGTCTATATGTGTTTCTCTACGGAGTATATTCACAGTGGTCATGTAGCTATTATCAATAAGGCGCGTCGGCTTGGCCGACTGATAATTGGTGTCCTTTCTGACGAAGCGGTGTCAAGTTATAAGCGTTTCCCATTGATTCCGTTTGAGGAGCGCAAAGCACTTATTGAGAACATCGCAGGCGTAGAGCGTGTTGTTGCACAAGACACACTTTCCTATGCAAATAACCTTCGTGAACTAAAGCCTACCTATGTCGTTCATGGCGATGACTGGAAGGATGGCTTCCAGAAGCCTATCCGACAGGAAGTTTGTGACGTTTTGGCTGAATATGGAGGCCAATTGATAGAATATCCATACAGTGACAACCCCAAGTACAAAGAGCTGGATGCCAACCACCGTTCAGAAGCCAGTATGCCTGATATCCGGAGAGGACGTTTACGCAAGTTAATCAACATGAAAGGATTGGTTACAGCTATGGAGGCACATAGCGGTATTACCGGCCTTATTGTGGAGAACACGAAAGTGCTACAAGACGGGAAGACCTATCAGTTTGATGCCATGTGGATCAGCTCACTCTGCGATTCCACCGCTAAGGGCAAGCCTGATATAGAACTTGTTGATATGACTTCACGTTTCCGTACCATTGATGACATCATGGAAGTCACCACCAAGCCCATCATCTTTGATGGTGATACGGGTGGGCTGACCGAGCACTTTGTCTATACAGTTCGCTCTTTGGAACGCATGGGTGTTTCTATGATCATCATTGAAGATAAGACAGGACTGAAGAAAAACTCCCTCTTTGGTACCGAGGTGAAGCAAACCCAAGCTGCCATACCAGATTTCTGTGAAAAGATTCGTGCAGGAAAGAAAGCTCAGAAGACGAAGGAGTTTATGATATGTGCTCGTATTGAAAGCCTGATCTTAGAGCAGGGTATGGAAGACGCTTTGGAACGTGCTTTCGCTTTCACTGAAGCAGGAGCAGACGCTATCATGATACACTCCCGCAAGAAAGATCCTGCAGAGATCTTTGAGTTTGTTTCGAGGTTCCGTGAGAAAAACGCCACTACCCCTATCGTAGTAGTCCCAACTTCCTTCAATACTGTCACTGAACAGGAATTCAAGGAGCGCGGAGTCAATGTGGTTATCTATGCCAATCAGCTTACCCGTACCGGTTTCCCTGCTATGCAGGATGCTGCTCGTACTATCCTTGAGAATCATCGTGCCAAGGAGTGTGACGACAAGTGCATGAGCATTAAGGAAATCATCACACTGATTCCCGAAGAATAAATTTGTGGATAATTAATGGTAATTCGTGTTTAAGAAGATAAAGATATGATTTCTCCGAAATTCTTTTATGACACATTGGCCAGTTATGGCATTGATTTCTATGCTGGCGTACCTGATTCGTTGCTAAAGAATCTTTGTGCTTATATCACAGAACATGCAGATGTAGCTCACAACATCATAGCAGCCAACGAAGGTGGCGCTATTGGTTTGGCTGCTGGTCATTATCTGGCAATAGGCCAACCCGCCTGTGTGTATATGCAAAACAGTGGCGAAGGTAATATCATTAATCCGTTAGCCTCTCTTACCGACCCGGAAGTTTATCATATCCCTGTACTGCTGCTGATTGGGTGGCGAGGACGTCCCGGTGTACATGACGAACCGCAGCATGTCAAGCAAGGCAAGGTGACGACAGGCCTGTTGAACGTCATGGGCATTAATTATGAGGTACTTTCCAAGGAGGAAGACAAAGCCGCCAAGCAAATTGACAAAGCGGTGGCAGCACTCCATAAGAAAGAAGTCTTTGCCTTGGTTATTGAAAAAGACACTTTCGAGGATTATAAGCTCCAGAACGTAGACCAGAACGATCTCACAATGAGCCGTGAGGAGGCTATCCAGACAGTGGCTGCAGCACTTGGTGAGAGAGACTGCATTGTCTCTACCACCGGTATGATTAGTCGCGAACTGTTTGAGTACCGTGCTGCGATGAATCAAGGACACGAACGCGACTTCCTGACAGTCGGTTCTATGGGGCATGCCTCTCAGATTGCCCTTGGTATTGCAATGGCAAAGCCGGAACGCAAGGTGTGGTGCTTTGATGGTGACGGCGCTGCTATTATGCACATGGGTAGTATGGCTATTGTGGCAAGCAAGCATCCGCAGAATTTTATGCACGTGATATTCAATAATGGCGCGCACGACTCAGTTGGCGGTCAACCAACAGTGGGGCTTGAAATCGACTTACCTGCCGTAGCCCGTGCTGTAGGTTATCGTCAGGTGGCCAGCGTCAGCTCTAAGGATGAACTGACAAGTTTCTTGGCAGATGTCGAGCGGCAGGAGGGGCCGATGCTGTTACAGGTTTGTGTGAAGAAAGGAAACCGTAAAGATCTGGGACGTCCGACGACTACCCCTGTTCAAAATAAGGAAGCGCTGATGGGTTTTTTAAAAGATTGAATGATGGCACAACTGGTAATAAATGATATCCGTTATCTGGATGATGTACTGACGGGCAGCAGGAAAGTGTTGTTAGTCTGCGACAGTTCATTCCCTTATCTGACCATCAAGGGCGAGATAGAGGCTATGAAGATGCCGTACGTGGTATTTGACCAGTTTACGCCTAACCCTTTGTATGAAGATGTCTGTAAAGGGGTGGAATTGTTCCAGAGCGAACAATGTGATACGATTCTTGCAGTTGGTGGCGGCAGTACCATAGATGTGGCAAAGTGTATCAAACTCTATTGTCGGATGTCGACAGACAAATTATACTTGGAACAGGAGTACAAGGATACGGGCGTCAAGCTGATAGCCGTGCCTACGACAGCCGGTACTGGGAGCGAATCAACGCGCTATGCCGTCATTTATTACGACGGCAAGAAACAGAGTGTGACGCATGAGAGTGTCATCCCCAACGTTGTCGTCTTGGAACCTCAGGTGCTTAGGACGCTGCCCGTCTATCAGAAAAAATGTACGATGATGGATGCTTTGTGTCAAGGCATTGAGTCGTGGTGGTCGGTAAACAGCACAGACGAAAGCAAAGGCTATTCAAAGCTGGCTGTGGAAACCATCATAACATGGTGGCGAGAATATATCTTTGACAATACGGATGAGGCTGCGGCACAGATTATGGCTGCCGCCAACTATGCAGGGCGCGCCATCTGCATCACGCAGACAACGGCGCCCCATGCCTTCAGCTATAAGATAACGTCAATGTATGGCTTGCCGCATGGTCATGCCGTTGCTGTCTGTCTGCCAGAGATTTGGAAGTATATGGTGGAGCATCTGGATGAGTGTATTGATGTTCGCGGAACAGATTATCTTGAACAGATCTTCAATGACATTTCTACAGCAATGGGCTGCAAAAATCCGCTTGATGCAATCCACGCATTTGATAGGATGCTTCAAGAACTCACTTTGGTGAATCCTGTTTCTGACAAGGAATGCCGGATGCAAGACCTCAAAGTCCTCAGTTCCTCAGTTAATCCGGTGCGTCTTAGGAATAACCCTGTAGTATTGAACGAAGAGACCATATTCAGATTGTATAATAACATAGTGAAATGACATATTATCCCGTTGTTATTCCCACCTTAAATAGATATGAGCATTTCCGGCGCTGTGTGGAATCGCTGGCTCATAATGCTTATGCCAATCAGACGGAGTTGGTTATCGGGCTCGATTATCCCCCTGCTGAGAAATATGAGAAAGGCTATAAGCTGATTAAAGAGTACCTGCCTACGATTACGGGGTTTGCCAAAGTGACAGTCTTTGAGCGTACGGAGAATTGGGGACCAGTTAGGAATAATGCCGATTTGATAAGTTATGTCTTTGCCCATTACGATGCTGTCATTGCCACCGAAGATGATAATGAATTTTCACCTTGTTTCCTTGATTACATGAATAAGATGCTCAACCATTATCATGACGATAGCCGTATCGCAACAGTCAGTGGCCATTTGCCAGTGATGTTTTCTGGATATTCTGAAACAAATTTGGTGTTTACCAAAGAGAATAATGCCTGGGGCTATGGTTGTTGGCGCGATAAGTATGGCGATGCTATTATCCGCAACGCAACGGCCTATGGCGTTCTTAACTCACTGACACTATCGATGAAGAGTTTTCGAATCTATCCTGCCTGTTTCCGTATGCTCATAAAGATGGTATCACAAGGAAAAACGTGGGGTGATGTCATTCGAACTCAGAATAATATAGTGAATGGTTCATTCCAAGTACGTCCTGCGGTATCATTAGTTCGCAACTGGGGAAATGATGGGTCTGGGGTGAATTGTAGGGTGGATGAATCCATTGCACAACAACCAATAAGTGATGCTCTGACGTTTGAGGAACCCGTAGACTGGGAACCTTATTCTTCGAAGGGTATTGCCAAAGCCACTTTCCGCTTGACGTGGCCGAAGAACAATTTCCTCTTTGCTGGGAAGATGGCCATTACCATTTTACTGTATTTCAAATATCGATTGTGTCGTTTGTTCAAGTCAAAACGTTAAATAATCGTAAAAGTGTGACTACGGGCTCAAAATATGTCTTTCATACGAAGAAAAAGCAGTACCTTTGCAGTCCGATTATTGGGGAGAGACTTAGAATCCCCGGAAATGCTGTGTGAATAGCGGCGTCTTTGGCCGGACGAAGCGGTTCGTGAATCAGTGTTTCAGCAGACGTTAGACTTGCACCTGGGTGACTAACCCCAGATGTGGGTTTTGTGTGTGCAAATAATTTAATGTATAACTGTTTTTTAGTAAACCAAAAAAGAGAAATGAACACTTTAAGTTACAAGACGCTTTCCGTCAACAAGGAGACCGCAAAGAAAGAGTGGGTGGTCATCGACGCTACCGATCAGGTGGTGGGCCGTCTCTGCTCGAAGGTTGCCAAGCTGATTCGCGGAAAGTACAAGCCAACTTTCACGCCGCACGTTGACTGCGGTGACAATGTTATCCTTATCAACGCCGATAAGGTGGTATTCACTGGTAAGAAGGAGACTGACAAGGTCTACACCCGCTATACGGGCTATCCCGGTGGCCAGCGTTTCAACACGCCTGCCCAGCTGCGCCAGCGCAAGGACGGTATCGACAAGATTCTGCGTCACGCTGTGAAGGGTATGCTGCCGAAGGGTCCCCTCGGCCGTTCGCTGATGAACAACCTCTACATCTATGAGGGTACCGAGCATCCCCACGAGGCTCAGAAGCCCAAGGCAATTGATATTAACCAGTATAAATAATAGATAAGGTAAGCAATGGAAGTAATAAATGCAATCGGTCGTCGCAAGAGCTCGGTAGCTCGTGTGTATCTCCAGGAAGGTTCTGGTAAGATTACGATCAACAAGAAGGATATCGAAGTTTATTTCCCCTCTGCCATCCTGCAGTACGTGGTTAAGCAGCCGCTGAACCTGCTCGAGGTGGCTGAGAAGTACGACATCAAGGTGAACCTCGACGGTGGTGGTTTCACTGGTCAGAGCCAGGCTCTGCGCATGGCTATCGCCCGTGCCCTCGTCAAGGTGAACGAAGAGGATAAGAAGAAGCTGAAGGACGCTGGTTTCCTGACACGTGATAGCCGTGAGGTTGAGCGTAAGAAGCCGGGTCAGCCGAAGGCTCGTCGTCGCTTCCAGTTCAGTAAGCGTTAATCTTGAACTGAGAGTTGAGAACGGAGAACTGAGAGGTATGATTACCTTTGCTCTGGAGGAGACTCGAAGCAAGAAACTGAACAGTTTAGCATCTAAACCCATGAGACTTGGTGGCTGTATTGGAAGTATATGTAATGGGAGTATTATGGTAATCATACCTCTCAACTCTCACTTCTCAGTTCTCAATTACTCAAGGGCTGATTCTAAAAAGTAATCGCTTTAGCGCTTTTACCAAGCGTAGCGACTAAAAGAATTAAAAAAGAAAGTAAACAATTAAAAAAGTATTTAGCAAAATGTCAAGAACAAATTTTGATCAGTTGCTGCAGGCTGGCTGCCACTTCGGCCACCTGAAGCGTAAGTGGAACCCCGCTATGGCTCCCTATATCTACACCGAGCGTAACGGTATCCATATCATCGACCTGCATAAGACAGTGGCCAAGATTGACGAGGCTGCTGATGCCCTGAAGCAGATTGCCAAGAGCGGCAAGAAGATTCTCTTCGTGGGAACTAAAAAACAGACTAAGGACGTGATTGCCGAGAAGGCAGCCAGCGTCAACATGCCCTACGTGATTGAGCGTTGGCCGGGCGGTATGCTCACCAACTTCCCCACCATCCGTAAGGCTGTGAAGAAAATGGCCAATATCGACAAGCTGATGAACGACGGTACATACGGCAACCTGTCAAAGCGCGAGCTGCTGCAGGTGACCCGTCAGCGTGCCAAGCTCGAGAAGAACCTCGGTTCTATCGCTGACCTGACCCGTCTGCCCAGCGCTCTGTTCGTTATCGACGTGCTGAAGGAGCAGATTGCTGTGAAGGAGGCTAACCGCCTGGGTATCCCCGTCTTCGCTATCGTTGATACCAACAGCGACCCGAAGAACATCGACTTCGTTATTCCCGCCAACGACGACGCTAAGGACAGTGTTGAGGTGATTCTCAATGCTTGCTGCGCCGCTATCGCCGAGGGTGTCGAGGAGCGTAAGGTAGAGAAGGCCGACGAGAAGGCTGCCGACGCACAGGAAGAGGCTGAGGCCGAGGAGAAGGCAGCAAAGCGCCCCGCCCGCAAGGCTCCTAAGGCTGAGGAGGCTCCCGCCGCTGAGGAAGAGGCTCCCGCCGCTGAGTAATAAACAGTAAATAGTAAATAGTAAAATTGTAAATCAAAATGGCAATTTCAATTGATGATATTAAGAAGCTTCGCGCTATGACCGGCGCTGGTCTGGCTGACGTTAAGAAGGCTCTGACCGAGGCTGAGGGCGACTTCGACAAGGCTAAGGAGCTGCTCCGTGAGCGTGGCCTGGCCATCGCTGCCAAGCGTAGCGACCGTGAGACCTCTAATGGTTGTGTACTCGTCAAGAAGGTGGACGGCTTTGCCGCTATGCTCGCCTTGAAGTGCGAGACCGACTTCGTGGCTAACGGTGCTGACTTCATCGCTCTGACACAGAGCATCCTCGATGCTGCTATCGCTGCTAAGGCTCAGGACATCGAGGCTGTAAAGGCTCTCGACATCAACGGTCAGACTGCTCAGGAGGCTGTTACACAGCGTTCGGGTATCACCGGTGAGAAGATGGAACTCGACGGCTACCTGACGCTCGAGGGCGATAACATCGAGGTTTACGACCACATGGGCAAGCACACCCTGTGCACCATGGTACAGACCAACAAGCCCGCTGCCGAGCAGGGTCACCTCGTGGCTATGCAGGTGGCTGCCATGAAGCCTGTTGCTCTCAACAAGGAGAGCGTTGAGCAGAAGATTCTGGACGAGGAGTACAAGACTGCCGTCGAGAAGACCAAGCTCGAGCAGGTCGAGAAGTTCGTGGAGATGAAGATCAAGAAGGCTGGCATCAACCCCAACCTCGTCGACAGCGAAGACCACATCGAGTCGAACATGGCTAAGGGTTGGCTGACACAGGCTCAGGCTGACGAGGCCCGCAAGATCATTGCCGAGGCAAAGGTCGAGGGCGAGGCTCAGCTGAAGAAGCCTATGATTGAGAACATCGCCAAGGGTCGTGTGCAGAAGTTCCTGAAGGAGAACTGCCTCGTTGACCAGGAGTTCCAGTTCGGCGACGGTGATAAGGCTACTGTCGAGCAGTGGCTGGCCAAGCAGGACAAGGAGCTGAAGATTGTCGCTTTCAAGCGCTTCACGCTCGTTGCCGACTAAGTCGTAATTTATGAACTATACTTATGAGGGACGTGCCGTCAGGTGCATCCCTCATTTTTTATGATGAAGTATCATCCGCTACATACCGACATCGAACGCCCGGCGCGATTCACCTATCCCTTCTGCTATGAGCCGCATCCGCTCTGTCTCTTAGCTGCCCAGGAGGTGCAGCAGGAACTCGGACGCATGACGCTGACAGAAGGCAAAATGTTCGGTGTGCTGGTCGTGGCTGACTGTAACGACGAGTTAGGCTTTGTCGCTGCCTATTCAGGACTGCTTGAGGGACGTAATGACTGGCCCTACTTCGTGCCACCTGTCTATGACGCCCAACAGCCCGACGGTCATTTCAAGCAGGAAGAGCGCCTGATTTCAGCCATGCGTGACGACAGTCAGAAAGAGGAGCGTCGCCAGCGGTCGCAGCAGTTGCAGCTATGGCTCTTCGACCAATACCGCTTCCTGAATGCCCGAGGCGAGCGTCGGCGACTGGTTGATGTGTGGCAAGACTACCACTGCTCGGAGCGCATCCGCCGCAAATATCCGCTACCACCCGGCGGCACTGGCGACTGCTGTGCCCCGAAGCTGCTGCAGTATGCCTACCAAGAAGGGCTGAAGCCGTTGTGTATGGCCGAGTTCTGGTGGGGACCGTCGCCGAAGACTGAAGTTCGCCAGCATGGACAGTTCTATCCCGCCTGCCGAGGAAAGTGCAAGCCCGTGCTGACGTGGATGCTCCAGGGACTTGACGTTGACCCGAACCCAGAGGAAATAGCCTCGCCGCCACAGCTCGACATCACCGTCGTCTATGAAGACGACACGCTGATTGTCATCAGCAAGCCGTCGGGGCTGCTCAGTGTTCCCGGACGCATTGGCAGCTACTCGGTAGCAATCATCCTCAGTCAGCGCTATCCCGGTACGCTGCTGGCTCACCGTCTCGATATGGGCACCAGCGGACTGATGGTGGCTGCCAAGACTCGTGACGCCTACCGACAATTGCAGCAACAGTTCTCTGACCACACCATCCGTAAGACCTACGTCGCACAGCTTGACACATCTTATTCGTCGCCTTCTGCCCCACGCCCCACGAAGGGCACCATCAGCCTGCCTCTGCTCTGCGATCCTATCAACCGCCCCCGTCAGGTCGTCGACTACGAACGCGGTAAGACAGCTGTCACAGATTACGAATTCATTGGCAACGGACGCGTCCGACTCTATCCCCACACTGGCCGCACCCACCAGTTGCGTATGCACTGTGCCCACCCCGACGGGCTCGGTTGTCCTATCCGTGGCGACGAACTCTACGGCCGGTCCGCCGACCGGCTCTACCTCCACGCCGAACGCTTAGAACTGACTCATCCCGCAACAGGAGAGCGGATGACCTTTGAACAGCCTGCAAATTTTTAGTTAATCAAAAAATAACGGCCAAGCTCTAAGAGCCTGGCCGTTATTTTTGTCTTTATATAAAGGTTACTTGGCTTCAGCCACAGCAGTCTCGTCTTCGCGGATGGTCTTACCCATGGTGAGGTAAGCCACAGGAGCAGCGATGAAGAGCGACGACAGTGTACCGAAGATAACACCGAGGATCATGGCGAACGAGAAGCTGCGGATGCTGTCACCACCGAGGATGAAGATACAGAGCAGCACAATCAGGGTCGTCACAGAGGTGTTGATGGTACGGGCCAACGTCTGGTTCAGCGAGTCGTTGAACAGCGTCTGGCGGTCGCGCTTGCCGAAGAGCTGGATGTTCTCACGGACGCGGTCGAAGACCACCACCTTATCATTAATAGAGTAACCGATCACCGTCAGGATAGCACCGATGAACGTCTGGTCGATCTCGAGCGACATGGGTACCCAGCCCCACAGTACGCTGTAGAAGCCGATGACCACGAGGGCGTCGAAGAACAGAGCGACGGTAGAGCCGACTGAGAAGGCGACGTTGCGGAAACGGATGAGGATGTAGACGAAGATGGCGATTAGGGCGATGATGACGCTGATGATAGCGCCGTAGGTGATGTCCTTAGCCACCGACGGACCAACCTTTGCCGAGCTGATGATAGAACCACCCTCGCGGATGTCGGGGTTCTTGAAAGCGCTGACCTCAGCCTGATTGATGAGGCTGGCCTTCTTCAGGGCGTTGTACAGGATGGTCTCAGCCTTGTCGTCCACCTCGGGGTTGTTCGACTCGATATCCCAGTTGGTAGAGATACGGACGGTCTTGCCGTCGGTACCGAGAGCGATAACGCTGGTGTTCGCCTCCTGGTTGGCCTTCTCACCAATGGTGTTGATGAAAGCGCCTGCCAGTGCCTGACGGACAGTCTCTACGGGCGTCTCCTTGTCGAGCACGACAACGTAGTTACGGCCACCGGTGAAGTCGATGCTCTGGCTCAGGCCGCGAACGGCAAACGAGACGCAGAAGATGACAGCGGCAGCGCCCCAGATGATGAATGACTTCTTATAGGCACCCATGAAGTTGAAGTGGGCGTTCTGCATCATGTTCTTCGAGTAGGCGGTAACGAAGGTGAGCTTGGTCCACTTGTCCTTCTTCAGCATGTGCTCATAGACCAGACGGGTCAGGAACACGGCAGTGAAGAACGAGCAGAAGATACCGATGATCCAGGTGGTGGCGAAGCCCTTGACAGGACCTGTACCGAAGAACAGCAGGATGAAGCCGGTAATCAACGAAGTGACGTTCGAGTCGAAGATAGCCGAGAAGGCGTTCGAGTAACCCTTGTTCAGAGCCTCCTTCACGTTCAGACCCTTGCGCAGCTCCTCCTTGGTACGCTCGTAGATCAGCACGTTGGCGTCGACGGCAGTACCGAGTGTCAGCACGATACCGGCGATACCAGGCATGGTCAGAGCGGCCTGGAACGAGGTCAGGATACCTAAGGTGAAGAACAGGTTGAACAGCAGAGCGCAGTCAGCCATCAGACCGGGAACCGGACCGTACAGCATGATCATGTAGATCATCAGCAGCACGAAGGCCACGATGAACGAGATGATACCCTGCTGGATAGACTGTGCACCGAGCGACGGACCTACCACCTCTTCTTGTACGATGCGCGTAGGAGCCGGCATCTTACCAGAGTTCAGTGTGTTAGCCAAGTCCTTGGTGTCCTCGATGGTGAAGTTACCCGTAATCTGCGAGTTACCACCGTCAATCTGGGTGAGGATACGGGGAGCAGAGTAGACGGCGTCGTCGAGCACGATGGCTACGCCGCGGCCGATGTTCTGCTTGGTAATCTGGCTCCAGCGGCGGGCGCCGTCAGAGTTCATCTGCATGGACACAGAGGGGTGACCCATCTGGTCGAAGTCGTCCTTAGAGTTGGTGATGACGTCACCCTCTAACGGAGCACGGCCGTTAGGCTCGGTAATCTTCAAGGCGTAGAGGGCGAAGATGTCGCCACGGGTGTTCTCGCCGCCGAAGTCCTCGGCCTTGGCACCCCAGCGCAGCTTACACTCGGCAGGCAGCACCTGAGCGGCAATCTCAGAGTAGATGACCTTGTTGACGTCAGCGGTATCGCGGGCGTTAGCATAACCAACGATAGCCAGTCCCTGACCCTGTACGGGCTGGAAGATGGCAAACAGCGGGTTCTGCTGCTTCATCTGCTCACGAACCTGAGCCTCTACACCCTTGTCGGCAGTACCTTTCTTGGCCAGCTTGGCGGCCAGGTCGGTAGCAGCGGCTTTCGTGGTGTCGGCAGCAGCCTCGGCAACAGCCGTTGTGTCTGTTGCTACGGTGTCGTTAGCAGCAGCGTTGCCACCGAGGGCAGCGTACTTCTGGTTCAGCGTAGCCAACAGGGGAACGATCTCCTGCGAGTTGTAGGTCTCCCAGAACTCGAGGTTTGCCGAACCCTGGAGGAGCTTACGGACACGCTCGGGCTCCTTGATACCAGGCATCTCGACCATGATACGGCCTGACTGTCCCTCCAGCTTCTGGATGTTGGGCTGTACGACGCCGAACTTGTCGATACGGTTACGGACCACGTTGAACGAGTTATCGACGGCCGACTGGATCTCTGCGCGTAAAGCAGTCTCTACCTCAGAGTCGGTAGACTGTGTGCTCACCTTGCCCTTCATCTGCTGGGTAGCGAAGATGGCGGCCAAGGGACGACCGTTCGAATTCTGTTTCCAATACTTGATGAAGAGCGAGAGGAAGTCGTCCTGACTGGTCTCCTCTTCCTTCTTAGCCTGCTCCATCGACTTCTTGTAGGCGGCATCCTGCTTGTGGTCGGCCAGCACGTCAACGACGTCGGGCACCGACACCTCAAGAATCACGTTCATACCGCCTTTCAGGTCAAGACCCAGGCCAATCTCCATCTCACGGCACTGCTTCAACGAGTAAATGCCCATGTAGACTTTCTCGTTCATGATGCTGTCGAGATACTCCTGACCAGCCTCCTCGCCCATAGCGGCAGCCTTACTCTCGTAGTGGCGTGTCACAAATGAGAAGGAGAGGTAGAAGCAGCATACCAGCACCAGAAGCACTGCAATAAACTTTACAATTCCTTTGTTTTGCATTTTTGTTATTTATAATAATTATTTATTTATACGCGCATTTGAGCCTGCAAATATACACATTTTTTTATGGTTGGGAAAATTTATTGGCTTTTTTCAGCAAAAAATCGCTATTTATCCTTCATTTTTAACGAACAAACCATAGGATAGTGGTCACTGAAGTCAATTTCTGAGTCTATTTCACAATTGTATGGTGTAAAGTGAGAAGAGCATAAAATGTGGTCAATACGTACCCAAAATCCTTTCTGATTATATGACAAACCGACTCCCCGGCCTGATTGCTTGAAGCAGTCGGTCAGGTGTTGTGTCAGGGCGTGGCGAGTATAGGAAATGGGGGTATCGTTGAAGTCGCCGCAGACAATGGTAGGGTATTGACTATGGTCTTCAATGTAGCGGATAATATTGTCAACACCGTTGGCTCGAAGGACAGCTGCCTCTCCTAACTTGTCGATAAGCTGCATCGACTCTGCCCGGGCGGTGTCGCTGTCCATATCGCCTCGTAACAGATCCTTATAGCGGGTGCGGTCCTCTGTTGTCAGGTGAGAACTCTCTAAGTGGTTGTTGACGACTAACAGCGTGTCGGCACCGCGCAGCAGGAAATAGGCTACGGAGCCGTTCGCCGATGATGGGTACTCGATACGCTCTTTGCGCAGAATAGGATAGCGGCTATGTATGCCCAAGGCGTTAAATGATTCCGATGTGTTACAGATGACAGTGGTGTCGTTGTAAGGAAAATATTTCTCGAAACGCAGAAAGGCATAGCGTCGCCACGTGTCGACATCTTCCTGCAGACAAACGATGTCGGCCTGCTGTTGGCCCAGATAGTCGACAATGCGTTCGAAAGCGTCTTCATATTTGTAGTTGCCGCCATAGGAGCATACGTTATAGGTCACCACCTTGATGCTGCCATCGGGTATTTCCTGACGCGGGTTCAATGGCAGGTAAGTTGAAATGGGGGCGTATGCCAGCAGATAGCCCAATATGGGAATCCACAGCCGCCTCCAATTAAAGATGAGCCAGAACAGCAGGAACAAAAGATTTAAAAGCAGGAATAGCGGGAATGTCAGACCGAGTACAGACAGCAGCGGATGGTTAGGAGGGTACAGACGGTCGGCATAGCCAGTAGCCAACATGATGAGTACCGTCGCCACATTGGCGCCGGCTATCAAGTTAAGCGCAAAATGTTTGACTTGTTTAATCATGAATTCCGGCTGGCTTCAAAGAGCTTCTGCTTCTCTTCCTTAGTCAGGCTGTCATAACCGCTCTTGCGAATCTTGTCGAGAATGGCGTCAATCTCGTCCTGGTTCTGCTTCTTGCGGGCGTTGTACTCCATATCGTCCTTGGGGGTGGCACCGCCCTGCTCTACATGCATGTTCGTGTTGCCGTGCCGTCGCTCGAAATTCTGCTTCAGACGGTCGAAGAACTCCTGACCGCCCGAGCGGTTGAAGTTAGAGTCGGGGTGACGGTTCCAGTAGCGTATCATCAGGAAACCGAACAGCATACCGCCCAAGTGCGCCATGTGAGCGACGCCGTCGCCCGATGAACTCATGGCCATGAACAGCTCGATGGCCGCATAGCCGCAAACGAACCACTTGGCCTTGATGGGTATGGGCAGGGGGAATATGAAGATGCGCTCGTTGGGGAAGATCATGCCAAAAGCTAAGAGTACGGCGTAGGTTGCTCCCGAGGCACCGATGGTCGTCCAGCCGTTAAGTTGTTGGCTGAGCTGCTGTCCGATGACAAAAAGCTCGGAGAAGGTGACGCTTGGCTCCTGTGACGTGATGCGGAAATAGAAGTCGAAGAACTGTACGATTTCTTGCATCAGTCCAGCACCGATACCACATGAAATGTAATAAAAAAGGAATTTCTTCGGTCCCCATACATTCTCCACTACACAGCCGAACATCCATAGCGCAAACATATTAAAGAATATATGCGTGAGATTGGCGTGCAGAAACATGTAGGTGACAAACTGGAACAGGTGGAAGTCGCTGGCCATAAAGAAGTGTAGACCACCGATATTGGCCAAATCGATTCCACGCATTTGGAGAATCCAAGTAGCTACAAATGCCAAGAAATTGACAATGAGCAGATTTTTGGTGACTGTGGGTATATTGCGAAACACGGTCGGAAAATTCTTTTTGTAGTTTTTTGTTTGTTGTTTAATTCTTTCGGTACTGCTATTGCAGAAATCCGGGCGCAAAATTACTAAAAATATCTGTTTTTAGCTACAAAAACGGGATAGAACACATTTTTTTTCACTAAAAAATTATTTTTTTCCATTTTTTTGTTGTTTTATTGAATAGTTTCCTTATATTTGCGGTGAAATTCAGAACTTAAAGCAATTTTATTATTTATAAATCATTAAATTAATAACAAATTATGAACAAAACAGAATTAGTAGAGAAGATTGCAGCTGGTGCTGGTCTCTCAAAGGTTGACGCAAAGAAGGCTCTGGACGCTACTGTAGCAGCTATCAAGGACGCCCTCGTAGCAGGTGACAAGATTGCCCTCGTTGGTTTCGGTACATTCGCTGTTAGCGAGCGCCCCGCTCGTGAGGGTATCAACCCCGCTACCAAGCAGAAGATTACCATCGCTGCCAAGAAGGTTGCTAAGTTTAAGGCTGGTGCTGAGCTGGCTGACGCTCTGAACTAATTTTTGTAATAAAAAATCAAAAGAAAAGAGGCGGTTCCTGCGGAGCCGCCTCTTTTCCTTTATGATGAGGAAGGTGAGCCTTAGCTTTCCAGTCCGCGCAATATCATGCCCCAGCCGCTGAAGACGAACCACAGAGCGACGATGGTCAACAGGCCACCTACTAAGCCGATAACGGGAATGAGTCCGATGATAAAAGCGACGATAACCAGAATCATGCTGGTACGCAGCTTACCGGCACCAGCCTGACCTTCCAATCCGACGGTTGCTGAGCGCGTGAGGTTGCCATAGCCGATAAACTCGAGAATGAAGGCAACGATGTTGGCAATGCCGATGAGGATGCCGAGGACGAAGCCGATGAGTGGAATCCAGCCAAGCAGCACCTTGATGGCAAAGCCGATGATGCCTATCCATGCGGCAATCTTCAGCTTCGAGACACCACTCTGACCTGCTGCGTCGAGTGAGCGACCAAACTTGCCTAAAGCTATCATGAAGATAATCAAAGCCACGAGACCAGCGATGGCTGTCGAGATCTTTCCGTCGATATTATAGTAGAAGTGTACAAGGGTCGTCAGCAGGATGAGATAGGCTCCCTGAGTGCTTTCCGTCTTCCAGTTGATGCCCAGGCTGTCCTTGCCCATATAGATGGCGACGAACATCAGTATCATGGCAATGTAGTCGAGCCAGATGGGGGTACCGGGGAACAGCGTGATGAGCGTCAGGCCGAGTGCACCTCCCAATACACAGAGATAGGGCACAGGTATCTGGCCTTTCATGCCGTCATAGAGTTTGAAACAGGCCCATCCGGCCCCGGCGAGACCAATGACACGCGCAATGATGACCGTGATACTCAGTCCACCCAAGCCGAGGGCAGAGCTAATGACTGAACCGAAGTCTGGCAGAAGTGAGCAGGCCAATAGCAATGCACAGAACTGTAACTGTACAAAATAGTTTTTCTTAATAGTTTCTTCCATCATATCAAATTGGTGTTAAAAGGTTAGTATAAAATAGGTATTACGGGGCAAAGATACAAAATTAATGTAAATTGACAATGAAAATTGATAATTTTTCGTAACTTTGCAGCCAAATTTTTTAATTTGACTAAAAAATGGCTTATACACGTATGACGGCTGCCGAGGCGGCAGCGCTTATCAAGAATGGCGACCATATCGCCATGAGTGGCTTTACTCCTGCCGGCGTGGCCAAGGCTACGACCAAGGAGTTGGCAAAAATTGCAGTGGCTGAGCACGAGGCTGGCCGCGAGTTCAAGGTAGCTATTTTCACGGGTGCCTCTACAGGACAGTCGACCGACGGCGACCTGGCCAATGCACAGGCAATTCTCTACCGGGCGCCTTACACGACGAACCCTGACTTCCGCAAGCATGTCAATCTGGGTGAGATTCCCTACAACGACCTGCACCTGAGCCACATGGCACAGGAACTGCGCTACGGCTTCTACGACGATGTCGACTGGGCTATCCTCGAGGTGTGCGACATCGAGGAGGTGGGTAACGACTACCATGTCTATTTGACTGCTGCCGGTGGCATTTCGCCCACGGCTGCCCGTCTGGCTAAGAAGGTCATTCTGGAGCTGAACTCGTTCCACAACCCCAACGCCAAGTTCATCCACGACGTGTATGAACCCCTCGATCCCCCTTATCGCAAGGCTATCCCCATTGAGCACGTCGGCGACCGTATCGGTAAGCCCTACGTATCGATTCCCAAGGAGAAGGTGGCAGGCGTCGTGGAGTGTAACATCCCCGATGAGGCCCGTGCCTTCAAGGACAGCGACCCCGTGACCGACAAGATTGGTTTCCTTACCGCTGAGTTCCTGGTTGAGGAGATGCACAAGGGCCGCATTCCCCGCGAGTTCCTGCCCCTGCAGAGTGGTGTCGGCTCGACGGCCAACGCTATCCTCGGCGCTTTAGGCGAGGACAAGCACGTGCCCGACTTCAACATCTATACCGAGGTTATTCAGAACTCCGTCATCGAAATGATGCTCAACGGTCGTGTGAAGGACGCTTCGGCCTGCTCGCTCACCGTCTCTAACGAGTGCCTGATGCAGGTCTACGACAATATGGACTATATGAAGCAGCACCTGACCCTGCGCCAGAGCGAGATTTCCAACTCGCCGGAGATTATCCGCCGCTTAGGCGTCATCGCCATCAACACCGCCATCGAGGCCGACCTCTACGGCAACGTCAACTCTACCCACATCAGCGGTACGAAGATGATGAACGGTATCGGCGGCAGCGGCGACTTCATCCGTAACGCGTACCTTTCTATATTTACGTGTCCGTCGGTGGCCAAGGGTGGCGTCATCTCGTCGATTGTTCCCTTCGTCTCTCATCAGGACAGCTCGGAGCACGATGTCAACATCATTGTCACTGAGCAGGGCGTTGCCGACCTGCGTGGCAAGTCGCCGGCACAGCGCGCCGAGTGCATCATCGAGAATTGTGCTCACCCCGACTACAAGCAGCTGCTCTGGGACTACCTCAAGATCTCGAAGATGGGACAGACGCGCCACAACCTGCCTGCTGCCTTTGCTATGCACGACACGCTGGCTCGCAAGGGCGACATGAAGCTCACCGACTTCGCAGAATACATCAAATAAACAAGATCAGTTGTAAATGTGCGTACGCGTGTACGCGCGCGTATATATGGATAGGAAAGCGGAAAACATCCCACCCATGTCGCCCATCCCACCCGTAACATAGGAGCGACATGGGCGACATGGGTGGGATGTTTTCCTGTTAAGACTACCATATATAGAGACCAGACAAAATGAGAATCACAGACAAAGTGAGACTTTGTTGAGGTAAGAGGGAGGAAGTAAGAAGTAAGAAGTATGAAATGTCACGGCCGCTCGTGAAAAAATATAAGCCTCTCGTAAAAAAATATAAGCCTCTCGTAAAAAAATATCGGCCGCTCGTGAATGTTTCACGGTCGGCCGATATTCTTGCCTTTTTCTTGGCCGCTCGGCGCTTGCGACGCTTTGCTTGCAAAGAATGCGTCTCCTTGCGTCGCCGAGCGCCTTGGCGTCACCTCTTGGTGCGACTTAGCCTCAAAAATCAAGAATGCTATTCGTAGAACCAGTCACGTGGCACGCAGGTGCGCTCGGTCATCCACTGCTGCGTGGGGTCGACGGCAATAATCATCGGGGCCGTGCCAGCTCTGGGGAAGGTGATATTGTAGACCTGGCCGTTCTGACCGTTTGCCTTCATACTCACGTTGTTGTCATCGTAGTTCCACCCCGTCACCTCAAACTCAGCCAGCTTTGCGTCGTAGTCGATGGCTCCCTTAGAGTTGTACATCTTGGTGGCATCGAAGCCATTCTCGCTCTTCACCCACGTGGTGTTGCCGATGGTCAATTCGAAGTCGAGCGTACCGCCCATGCAACGGATAATGGCCTTGCCAGGAGCTGAGGTCACGTTTGACACGACGTCGGTCTTCAGCACGCCGTTCTCATAAGTGACGGTATGCGTGGTGACGGTATTCTCTTCGACGTCAACCACGACGTCGTTGAAGTCGAAGTCGTCGATGGCACCAAGGTCTTCAATCATATAACGCTTGATACGCGTGGTGGGCACGTCGTACTTGTCCTGGGTGATGATTGACTCCTGAGGGATGTCGGGATTGCCGACGACAGCCAGCACGACGTCGTTAAAGTCGTCATCGCCAGTCTGCGGAGCAGGATTTGTGATGTCCTCAATGCCGATGTATTTCACCACGGCATTCTCTTTCAGTTCGATGCCGTTCAACTCGGGCTTGATGCCTTCAGGAATATCGACATAGACGGCACGGCCGTTGGTGGTGCCGCAGGGCGACGGGAAGGCACGGCCTTTAGATGCACTGACGGGGGTGTGATCGTAGATGTTGTCGATATAGACCTCGACGGGCGTACCCACCGGCGCCTGGATATAGACACCCTTCATGTTGATAGGACTGCCGTCGGCGTAGACATTATCCTTCGCCATGCCGTTGATGGTCTGGAAGTTAACCCAATCCTTGCTGAACACGAGGACAGGCTCCTGGTCGCCCACCTTCACCTTCAGGTCGAAGGTCAGACAGCCACCGCTGAACAGAGGGAAGATGTAGAAGCCGCTGGCCGGAGCCACCAGCACGGCAGGCTTACCCGTCTGCTTCTTCTTTTCAGGCAGCGTCTGAACCATCGCGTCAAGCAGTTGGGCGTTCTTCTCGACACCACCGGGAATCTGAATCTCGGAATACAGCCATCTTGAGTCCTTAACGGTGGTCTTGATTTTCGACACGTCGCCCCAATCGATACCTTGGTCAAGAACCTGGACGCTGATGGACGTGAAGCCACGGGTCAACTGAACCTCGCCAGTGGTGAAGTCCCACTTCTTTGTAGGACTGATCTCGCCATACTTAGCCACGAAGTTGTCACTGTATTTCTGCTTCTGGTCGGCCTCAATCTGGGCAGGATCAAAGAGATCGACGTCATTATTCGAACACGACGTCAATGCTGTTGCACTACTTAAGGCAAGCATCGAAATAAGGAAATAGTGTTTCATTTTTACCTGTATTTATGATTATCAATAATTCTTTTCGGAGCAAAGATACAAAAAAGACCGATAATGTGGTAGAATAACCGACAATATCTTCCGTTCATTAACACATATTAACGTATTGATGGTGTCACCTGCATTCCGGACACAGACCTTTTACCATATAGTTGATGCCTGTCAGACGGTAGCCCTCGGGCAGCGCGACGGCGGGGATGGGGGTGTCGTGCAGACAGAAGGTGCGGTGGCAGCGCTCGCAGTAGAAGTGTACGTGCTGGTCGTCGTCCTCGGCGTGGCCGTCGTGGCTGTGGCACAGCTCGTAGCGCACGCCGTCGCCGCCGTCCTCGATGACGTGTACCAGATGGTGCTCGCGGAACAGCGTCAGCACCCGGAATACGCTCGACTTGTCTATCGACAGGATCTTGTATTCCAGCTCCGATAACGACATTGGCCGCTCAGCGGCGGCCAATGTCTTAGCCACGACAATGCGGTTTGCCGTCGGCTTGATATGATGAGACGCAAGAAGCGTCTCACACTCTTCACCACTCATTTATTCTCTAACTTCCCTAACTTCTCTAACTTCTTAAATCTTCCACAACTCTGCATCGTTGAAATAGTTGATGCGCATGGCGCGACGTACCTCGTCCATGGTCTGGGCGGCTACCTCGCGGGCCTGCTCCGTGCCCTTCTTCAGTATGTTGCAGATTTCGGGGATGTCCTGTTCCAGTTCGGCGCGACGCTGACGCATGGGGTCGAGGAACTTGTTGAGCACCTCGTTGAGGAACTTCTTGCACTTCATGTCGCCCAGTCCGCCGCGCTGGTAGTGCTCCTTCAGCTCGTCGAGGTTCTGGTACTCGGGCCAGAAGTCGGCAAAGTCCTGGTCGGTGGAGAAAGCGTCGAGATAGGTAAAGACGGCGTTGCCCTCGACGTGCCCCGGGTCGCTGACGTTCAGGTGGGTGGGGTCGGTGTACATCGAGCGCACCTTCTGCCACACCTCGTCCTTCGAGTCGCTGAGATAGATGCAGTTGCCGAGCGACTTCGACATCTTCTCCTTACCGTCGGTTCCCGGCAGCCGGCGCGCCGTCATGTTCTCGGGCAGCAGGATGCTTGGCTCCACCAGTACGGGGGCGTAGGTGTTGTTGAAGCGGTTCACCAGCTCGCGCGTCACCTCGAGCATCGGCTCCTGGTCCTCGCCGGCGGGCACCGTCGTGGCCTTGAACAGCGTGATGTCGGCAGCCTGGCTGACGGGGTAGCAGAAGAAGCCGAGGGGTATGCTCTCGCCCTCGAAGCCGCGCATCTTAATCTCCGTCTTCACCGTCGGGTTGCGCTGTACGCGGCTGACGGAGATGAGGTTCATGAGGTAGACCGTCAGCTCGGCCAGTTCGGGTATGTAGCTCTGTATGAAGATGATGCACTTCTCGGGGTCGAGACCAGCACTCAGGTAGTCGAGGGCCACCTGGATGATGCTCTGACGCAGTTTCTCGGGGTTGTCGGCATTGTCGGTCAGTGCCTGTACGTCGGCCATGAAAACAAACATACGGTCGTAGTCGCCTGCGTTCTGCAGCTCTACGCGACGGCGCAGCGATCCCACGTAGTGCCCCAGGTGGAGCTTACCCGTAGGACGGTCGCCAGTGAGTATAACTTTTCCCATTTTTCTTCTCTTTTTTAGTTTTTGCGTGCAAAGATACGCATTTTTTTTGTAACTTTGTAAGATTTCTCAGCTTTTCTTTGTATAAAGGCAGTCTGGGGAATTGAAGGAAAATTGGGTTCTTGCTTAGGCAAGCGGCAAAGCCGAGCGACGAATTGGAGACCGTACTCAATTCCACATTCTACTATAAACTGCATCAAAGAACACCCGATGCTGAGCCAGCAACCGTACTATGACTCATCATCGGGTGCAAAGTTACGAATAAGTGAGCAAAACACCAAATTTATTTCTGCCAGAAAGGTGCGTATTAGGCTACGTCCTATTACTCAATATCTGTGACGTATCGCACACATTGGCTACACTCACATAAGTTTTCTCAACTCCTCTGGTTCAGGAAGTATACCTTGGAGGTAATTCGTCCGTTGTCAATGGACGAATTTCGATATGTCCTTTGTCGCCTACAGGAATGATGCTGTTTTGTAAATCGTCCGCTGACAATGGACG
>ONYA01000015.1 GCA_900321965.1 uncultured Prevotellaceae bacterium | reverse complement strand
GACGATGAAGGAGCTGAAAGGCACGGCCTGCTACTGCGTGAACTACAAGGAGAAGTGGGAAGACGGCCAGGAGCACTTCGAGGAAGTCGAGGTGGTGTGCCAGAAGCTCGAGAACGGTCCCGTAGGCTTTGAGAATCCTTGGCGATAACCTTAAATAATCCTAAAAACAATCTTTCAACATTAAAAAGAAGAGGGGGGGCGGCCAACAGGTCGTCCCCCCTCTTTTGGATTACATCATGACGTTCACGATGTGGTCGATGCCTTCTTTCGACGACCACCATAACGCGTGGTCGGCAGTCTGTTTTTTACCCCGCACGCGTCTATTTGAGGTGTAGCCGCAGACCAAAGCCCAAGTTGAAGTTCAGCGGCTTCTCCTGGTAGAGCGTTGGTACCGAACTGCCGTTGTCGAAGAAATAGCCCAGTCCCGGTTCTGCATAAAGGCTGAACAAACGGGCCAACTTCAACTCTACGCCGACAGCGCCGTTCAGCGAGAACTGCCACAGGCTACCCTCTGTTGCTTTCTCCACCGTGCCGCCTGCCGACGTGTAGACGCCCAGATAGCGGGTGGCCCAAAGGTGGTAGGCGACGTTCATGGGAATACCGATGTAGTCTGTATGTATTTTCGTCGTGGTGAAGACGTTGTTGACGTTCTTGGTGATTTCTGAGGTCAGGCGGGTGTACGACAGACCGGCCTCCAAACTCCACCGGTCGTCCAACTGGTAGCGCAACGACACGCCGAAGCGGACGGGCTGATAGTGGCGGACAGTCTCACCCTCCTGTAGTTCTTTGTAGGTGGTAATGGTGTCATACTTTGTATAGGTATGGGGGGGAGTCACATCGGGAGGGGGGGCGGGGGGATTATCGTTAGGGTTTTCCCCTTCTCCATCCCATTCTGTAACAGTACCATCAAAATCAACTCCAGATCCAGTCCCATCTTCTGTCACCGTCGTTTCGTAGATGGTCGTCGTTGGTATTATTCGGCGGGATGATGTTTCGCTACGGCTGTTTGCCATGATATTGGCCATATAGACCTTTGCCGTCAGCCGATTGGTAGAAGAACGATGCAGATTGGAAGGATAGACGACCTTGACATTTTGATGTCTGCGTGGCATTGCCCGTTTTTCAGGAACTTTCGCGGGAGCGACGACTGCCGTATCGGCAACGGGAAGTTCCTCTTCGGGCTCAGCCACAGCCACGCTATGCGACTCAACTTGACGGACGGTCGTTCTCGACAGGCGAGGCTTTACAGCCTGCTGAGGCTCTGGTGCCACCGTATCGCAAACCGGCTTTTCCATAGGACACACGGTCCGTACGACAAGACACGGGTTGGACGCCTCTTCCGTCTGCTCTGTCGTGAGCGCCCAATAGCCTCCTGCTCCTGCCAACAACAGAACAAGGGCCGCCGCTGCCACGCGGCGCAGCCATCTTGTCGAGGCGACGTGCCGCGAGGCGGCCACTGCCTGTTCTATCTCATCCCACGCCACTTCTGGGGCAGGCTTTCGGTAGTCTGCCATCTTCTCGCGCATCTGCTGTCTCCATTGTTCTGTCATCGTCGTGGGCTTTTGTCGTTGTGGTACTGTTGAATCATCTTCGCAAGCAGGTTCTTGGCTCTGTGTAGCTGCGAGGCCGAAGTGCGCTCGCTGATGCCGAGCAGGCGGGCAATCTCCTTGTGGCTGTGGTCTTCGAAGACGTAGAGGTTAAACACCGTGCGGTAGCCTGTCGGCAGTCGGCTCACCATCTGGTGGATGGCGTCGGGCGGAACGTCGCTGATGGGTGGGTCGTCCGTCTCTGGCTCGTCGGCAATGTCGTCACAGAGTGGTGCAAACTCATGCCGCTGGTTGCTTCGCAGGAATTTCAGCGACTGGTTGACGACCACCCGTGTGGCCCAAGCCGGCAGGGAGCCTGCCCCGCGATACTGGAAATCGCCGATGTGGGAGAGGATGTGAACGAGAGCGTCTTGAAACACATCCTTCTGATCGTCCTCATCGACGATGTATCGGGAGCAGACGCCTGCCAAGTAGTCGGCATATAGGGAATAGAATTCGCGGGCGGCACCCTTCTCGCCGTCCTGCAGGCGCTTGACCAAGCGCTGTTCTTGTGTCCCTATAGAATACACCCGCTGTTAATAGCCCGTATATACTCCGATAAAGTAGACGGCCCCCGTCGTCTTTTCGCTAATGACATAAAGGAACGGGTGGTTGGCGTGGAACGTTATATACTCGTCGTGCAGCGGCTCCACTGAACCATCAAATGCTCCTATAACGGTGACAGCTGCTGCCTCTGTGCCCTGCTCATTGACCTTGATCTTTGCCGCCTGTTTCATAAGGCCGATAAAGGTCGGCCGGTCTGCGAAATAACGAAAATCTGCTTTGCGATCAGAAAAGGCATTGGGCATACCAAGATCGCACATAATATCATTTAGGCGCAATTCGGTCTCACTCTCGAAACATGGGAGTTTGACATCAACCAGTTGAGCGAACAGTCTGCGATTGAGTTCCGTCCACTGCTCTGCTGTCGGAATCTTGGGCATGCTGTTTGTCTCGCCTTTAGGCAGTAAGATGGTCATGTTGAAAGACTGGTTGCCATAGGGCAGTTGCAGTATCTGGTAGTCGTCGGTCTCGCCGTAGTTGAATGTTCTCCTTTGGTGCATCATCTGACAGTACGTCATGTCTTCAGTGTTGCCAATATGTTTAAAGGGCTCTTGTACGGTTTCTGCCTTGTCAAACTTGCAGGTCCATGCCCCCTTGAAGTAGATGGCATTCAGCAAGTAGCTGACGGCTTCAGGATTGAATTCACTCTCGTCAAGCACCTTCTGAATCATCTGCTCCGTATGGTCGGCTGCCCACTTGTTGATGACGTTCAGCGTGTTGCCGTCGCGGAAGTCGCGGGTTTCGGGCTCAGCCTCGTAAAATTGCCTTGCCTTGTTGATGAAGTCGGTTTTCAGCGTATAGTCTTTGTTCAGGAAGATGGTATTTGAAATCAGCACTTTTGTCAACGAGTCTATCATTGGCCCCCTCTTCAGCATCTTGTGGCAAAAAGCGTTGATGCTGTCGGCACCCTGGCTTCCGAAGCCTAACACCTCGTTGATTTGCTGCTGTGTCTCGCCAGCCGCCCCGTTGTTAAGCATACCAAGGGCATAGGTGATGCTGAGGGGCGAGATGATGATGCCCTTGGTGCCATTGTAGGTGCCGAAGCACCCCGGGTCGGTTATCCGCTCGAACAGTCTGAACGCGAATTGGTTACTCTGGTTGACCATCTCCTGTTCGCTGCGGGTCAGGGTCAGCGTGGTTGGAATGGCTACAGTGTCAGCAGGTTCTACCGGGCATATCGTTGGTGTCGGCTCAGTCATCTCGTCCGAGTCGCTACTGCATGCCCACTGGGTTGTAATCATCGTTAGGGCGATGATGGCCCACATCATAGTTCTTTTCATAATGGTGCAAAATTAGTATTATTTCTATAGATTAAATCCAAAAAGACCGGAATCTTGCACCGTGAAACGTTAAAATAAGTTATCTCTTGTGCGCGTATTATGATAGCGAAACCGAAAAACATCCCACCCATGTCGCCCATCCCACCCGTAGCGTAGGAGCGACATGGGCGACATGGGTGGGGTGTTTTCTTGTTAGCCTACCATATATATACAAGACAAAATGAGAATAACAGACAAAGTGAGAACTGAGAACTGAGAGGTGAGAAGTGAGAGGTAGTGTGAGATACGGGTGCGAGGTGCGTGCGGCTTATATTTTTTCACGAGAGGCTTATATTTTTTTACGAGAGGCCGATATTTTTTCACGAGAGGCCGATATTTTTTTACGCGCGGCTTATATTTTCTGGTAGAACGATGGCCGTTCCGATAAAATATTGTATCTTTGTAGCCCAAATCCAATAATTAATAGCTATGACAAAAACATCCATCCTAATAGGCCTTGCTGCCTTAATCTGTACAACGACAATGAATGCTCAACCGAAACTGACGGCTACGAACATCGACGAGGTGATAGCGGCCATGACTTTGGAAGAAAAAGCCCAGCTCTTGGTGGGCGGTGGTAACAGCGGCTTTGTAGGTTCCGGCGCCATGCTGGGACATCAGGAGAAGATTGTGGCCGGTGCCGCCGGAACGACGGTAGGCATCCCCCGACTGGGTATTCCTGAGACGTGCGTGGCTGACGGTCCTGCCGGCGTTCATATCGACACGAAGCGCAAGAACGACCCTAACGACTATTCGGCAACGGGCTTCCCCATAGGCACCTGTATCGCCTCGACGTGGAACACGGAACTGGTACGTCAGATTGGCGAGGCCATCGGCAACGAGACGTTAGAGTTTGGCGTCGACGTCATCCTCGGCCCTGGCATGAACCTGCACCGTAATCCGCTCTGCGGCCGTAACTTCGAATACTACTCCGAAGACCCCTTCATCACCGGTGCCATCGGCACGGCTATGGTGAACGGCATCCAGAGCTTAGGCGTTGGCGTGTCGGCGAAGCATTTTGCCGTGAACTCCCAGGAGAGCGACCGCACCCGTGTGGACGAGCGCCTGTCGCAGCGTGCCCTGCGCGAACTCTACCTGCGCGGCTTCGAGATGATGGTGCGCGACTCCAAGCCGTGGACGGTGATGTCGTCGTATAACATCATCAACGGTCAGTATGCCCAAGGTTCGAAGGACCTGCTGACAACGATCCTGCGCGATGAGTGGGGGTTCGACGGTATCGTGATGACCGACTGGATAGGCAAGCGCGGTGCGCTGCCCACCGAACAGGAGGTGCAGGCTGGCGGCGACCTGATGATGCCCGGCTATCCTGCTCAGGTGACGGACATCGTTGAGGCCGTGAAGGCCGGACGTCTTGACATCAAGGACGTTGACCGTAACGTGCGCCGCATGCTGGAGTATATCGTCAGGACACCACGCTTCAAAGGCTATAAGTATACAAGTAAGCCCGACATGAAGGCTCACGCCGCCGTGACGCGGCAGAGTGCTGCCGAGGGTATGGTGCTGCTGAAGAACAACGGCACGCTGCCCATCCGCAACCTGAAGACGGTGGCCCTGTTTGGCGTCAATTCCTATGACTTCTTCTCGGGCGGTCTCGGCTCGGGCTGCGTCAACGTGCCTTACGTGGTCGATATGGTGCAGGGACTGAAGAATATCGGCGTGAAGACCACGCCCCTGCTGACGGACATCTACCAGAAATACGTGCCTTACGCCAAGGCCAAGCTGAAGGCCGACAAGAACCCGATGATGTGGTTCCTCAACCAGGGACAGCCGAAGCTCGACGAGATAGAAATCTCCGAGCGTTGCGTGGCTCATGAAATAGGGGAGGCTGATGCCGCCATCATCACCATTGGCCGTCAGGCTGGTGAGGGTATGGACCGCCAGATTGAGGGTGAGTTCAACCTGACGCAGCAGGAGAAAGACATGATCTTCCGCGTCAGCGACCAGTTCCATGCTGCCGGCAAGCCCGTCATCGTCATCCTCAACAGCGGCAGCGTGATGGAGACCGTCTCTTGGCGCGACCGCGCCGACGCCATCCTCTGTGCCTGGCAACCCGGCATGGAGGGCGGCAACTCCGTGGCCGACGTGCTGACGGGCAAGGTGAACCCCAGTGGCCGCCTCACCATGACCTGGCCCATCTCGGCCACCGACCACCCGTCGACCAAGAACTTCCCGCAGGACATGGATATGTATTCATATCGCGAACAGATAGGGTGGGGCTCTCCCTTGAAAGGACGCGACTACACCAACCACGAGGAGGATATCTACGTGGGCTACCGTTACTTCGACACCTTTAAGAAAGAGGTGGCCTATCCCTTCGGCTATGGTCTGAGCTATACCAGCTTTGAGTTCTCTAAGCCGAAGGTCAGTGTACGCGGCGGTTCGGCCACCGTACAAGTCACCGTCAAGAACACCGGTTCGGTCGCCGGCAAGGAGGTGGCACAGGTCTACGTCACCGCGCCGAAGGGTAGCCTCGAAAAACCTGCTCAGGAGCTGAAGGCCTTCGCCAAGACCCGCGAGCTGAAGCCCGGCGAGCAGCAGGTGCTGACGATGCAGATTCCCGTCCGTATGCTCGCTTCGTTCGACGAGGCTGGCAGCCAGTGGCTGACCGATGGCGGACAGTACACCTTCAGCATCGGCGCTTCGAGCCGCGACATTCGTTGCTCCGCTACCGCCAACATCGCCAAATACACGGAGAAGGTGAACAACGCCTTAGCACCGAAGGTCAAGTTGAATCTCTTAAAGCAATAAGAACGTGATGAGACGTATCGGGCTACTTCTTCTTGCTGCGCTGACGGCCTCGGCTGTCAGCGCACAGCTGCAGGTTCAGGAACTGAAACTCAGTAACGGCATGACCGTCTGGCTCAACGAGGACCACTCGCAGCCGAAGGTCTTCGGTGCTGTGGTCGTGAAGGCGGGTGCCAAGGACTGCCCGAACACGGGTATTGCCCATTACTTTGAGCATATCATGTTCAAGGGTACCGACCGCTTAGGTACCATCGACTACGAGAAAGAAAAACCGTGGCTCGACAGCATCTCGGCGCAGTACGACCTGCTCTCGCAGACCAAGGTCGAGACTGAGCGCAAGCGTATCCAGCAGCATATCAACGAGCTGAGTCTGAAGGCAGCTGACTACGCCATTCCCAACGAGTACAGCCGTCTTATCTCGAAATATGGCGGCAGCGGCCTCAATGCTGGCACCAGTTACGACATGACCTACTACTACAACTCCTTCCTGCCGCAGTTTATGGAGCAGTGGTGCTGGCTGAACTCCGAGCGCCTGATGAAGCCTGTGTTCCGAGGCTTCCAAGGTGAGTTGGAGAACGTCTACGAAGAGAAGAACCGCTCTGCCGACGGCTTCGGCGATGTGCAGGAGAAAGTCCTCGGCGCGGTGTTCAAGCAGCAGCCGTATGCCTATCCCATCATCGGTTCGACGGAGAACCTGAAGAATCCGCGCCTGTCGGATATGGCGGCGTTTTTCAAGAAATACTATGTGGCGTCGAACATGGGCCTGATTCTCTGCGGCGACATCACACCCGACTCCACGTTGACGGCCCTGTTGGAACAGACTTTCGGACGTGTGCAGACGGGACCGGTTCCGGAGCGCGGCTACAGTCCTATGCCCGACATCGCGGCGGGCGAGAAATACCAGGTCAAGCTGCCCGTACCGCTCCTTGGCATCGAGGCGCTGGTCTATAAGGCACCTACGGAGTATGAGGCCGACGCTGTAGCCTTGGAGATGGCCAACACCCTGCTGTCGAACGGCAAGGCCGGACTGCTTGACTCGTTGGTCAATGAACATAAGGTGATGCTGACTGTCGGCAAGAGCTTCGGCTTCGACGATGCCGCCTGTTCGGGAATCCTCATCGTCCCGAAACTCTTCGGAAAGATGAAGACCGCCGAGGGCTACGTCCTGGAACAGGTGCGTCAGGTGATGGACGGCCATTTCAGCGACCAGCAGATAGAGACCCTGAAGCAGGAGATGGTGATGGACGCGCAACGGGAGTTGGAGACCATCAACCAGCGGGCGCAGAAACTGGTGGACATCTTCTCGAAAGGCCGTTCGTGGCAAGATGTCCTCGACAGGATTGATAAGATTAAGCGCCTGAAGAAGGCCGATGTCGTGGCCGCTGCCAAGAAATACTACGGAGCCAACTATATCACCCTGACGAAGAAATACGGCACCCCCGACAAGGAGACGCTGAAACAGCCTGGCTATAAGCCCGTCGCTCCCAAGAACATGGATGCGAAGTCGGCCTTTGCCGCGCAGTTAGAGCAGATGCCCGTCCGGCAGACCGCCATCCGCACCGTCGACTTTGAGCAGGATGTGGCGGTAAAGGCTATGGGTCCTATGAGACCTATAGGTCCTATAAGTCCTATAAGTCCTATAGGTCCCATCCTCTACTACACCCCAAACCCCATCAACGACATCTTCACCTTCACCCTGCGCTACAAGGAGGGCAAGCTCCACACCCCCGCCTTGGCGGTGTTGGCACCATACCTGAGCGCCCTCGGCACCGACTCGCTGAAGAAGCAGCAGTTGGAGCAGGCCTGGCAGCGCATCAGTACGACGATGACCATTGATGTCGATAACAAGACCTTCAGCCTCAGCCTGACGGGCCCCGACAGTCAGCTGAAACCGGCCCTTGAGCTGTTAGCTCATTTCATGCGCTCCGCCAAGGGTGACGACGAGGCACTGAAGGAGGCAAAGGATGCCGATAAGGTCGACCGTAAGGGCTTTGGCAAGCAGAAGGACGACGTGTTGAAACCGTTACTCCAGCGCGTCCTGTTCGGCCAGAAATCGACGAACCTGCTCCAGTTGTCGAAGCAGGAAATCAAGGCTCTGAAGAGCAGCGATCTGCTCGCTCTGTTCCGCGAGTTGCAGCAGTATGACTGCGAGCTGTTCTACTGCGGTCGCCAGCCCGTCGAGTATGTTGCGATGTTATCGCAACAAGCCCTTCCCTTAGCGCAGGCCGCCAAGCCTCAGGCCGACACCTACCGCCCGTTGCAGCAGTATACGGAGCCTACCGTCTTCTTCTACAACGTGCCGAAGTCGCGCCAGAACTATGTCCTCAGCTATGATGCCGTCAGCCCGCAGCCTACCGCTAAGCAGCGCGCCGTCATGACGTTGTGGGACGAGTACTTCGGTGGCGGCATGTCGTCGGTACTCTTCCAGAACGTCCGCGAGTTCCGCTCGTTAGCCTATTCCACCAACGGCATCAGTGCCAAGACCAGTCTGGCTACGCACGCCAACGAACCGCTCGGCTACGTCACCGTCACCGGTACTCAGGCCGACAAGACGCTTGAGGCCGTCGCTACCATCGACTCGCTGCTGCGTCAGATGCCGATGAAGGAGGAGAATCTGGAGGCTGCCCGTCAGAGCGTGCTGAACGACATACAGAACCACTATCCCACCTTCCGCAAGGTGGCCCAGTACGTGGCCGATGAACGCATGGACGGCTACACCGCCGACCCCAACGCCGAGTTGGCGCGGCTGCTGCCTGCCGTCACCACGCAGGACGTCGTGACGTTCCATCAGCAGTTTGTTGCCGGCAACCAGCATCGCGTCTGGATGGTCATCGGCGACAAGAAACTGACAGACATGAAAGCCCTCGCCCGCTTCGGCAAGATCGTCGAGCTGAAGAAGGCAGACGTCTACAGATAGTTAAGAGATTCGACTGCCAGAATCTGATGCCATAGTGGCGGCAGGTATCGCGCAGCTGCTGTCGTATGCGTTTCATATAAGGTACAGACAGCGTAGGTCGCGGAATTTATTTCAGCACGTAGATGCGGAAGTCCTTGATGCTGCCCGGAGCACCCTGTTCAGCGCGCGGCAGATACTCAATGCCAGAAATGGTCTCAACGGCACCGAGGTCGATGACAAGCAGGTGGGGAGTCGTGGCCGACTTCTCTGTCTGCCAATAGGTTGACTCCTGCAGGTCGAAGACCTTGTCGCCGGTATGGTTGCCGTCCTCTTCCTCGGAGTTGGCGTATTTCGTGGTCCACGTCTCGCGGCTGATGCGACGGCCGCCAGGATTCTGCAGGTAGAGCTCGGCGATGGCAGCGCGCTCACCCTCCTTCTGTGTGGATAGTATTTCGATGGCGAGGTAGCGGCCTTCGGCGTCGTCTTTGAAGAAAGCCGTCTGCCAGCCGTTGCCGGGTTTGAAACTGCCCGTCATGACGGGTGTGGCACTGTTCAGGTCGGGCTTGTCGCCGATGTTATTGTGCTTGTTCGACTTCTCTAACTGTAGCTTGTTCAGCTCAGGCTCAGCCTGTCCCCAAACGACGGCCTCACGCGGGCCGACGATGTCGAGGACGATGATCTCGTTTTTGCCTTTCTTCAGCCAGCAGCCGGGAACGTAGAGCGTCTGTTGCGGACCAATAGACCAGAAGCGGCCCATAGCGTGGCCGTTGACGTAGACCTGTCCCTTGCCCCATGTCTCGAAGTTGAGGAAGGTGTCGCCTACCTTCGAGAGGTTGAAGTAGCCGCGGTAGTAACCGCGCTTGGTGTCGAGGTCGGTCGGGTTCTCTATGTTTATCTTCTCATAGCCAAGGGCTGTGACAGCATTCTCGTAGCTGTCGGGAATCATGACGTTGTTCCAGATGCGTGGCGTCCACACCACCTCATTGTTGTCTATCTCTGCCGACAAGGTCACCTGTCCGACAATACCCTTGTAGTCCTTGATAGCACGTCCGAAGTTGATACGTCCCATACCTTCGACGAGGATGTCAATCTGGGCGTTCTTCTTGACAGCCGGCAGCAGGAGCGATCTCTCGTTCTTCACACGGTCAATCTTGCCAATGTACTTGCCGTCAATAAACACCTGTGCGAAGTCGTGTACATCGGCCGTCAGCAGACTCTTTACGGGAATTTCGGGCAGGGCGGTGGAGTACATCATCATGCCCCAGCCCATGTCTACCTCTTCGAAGGTCATGATGCGGCTTTCGCCTTCTCCTGCACCACCCATCAGCAGAGGCTGGAATTCCTTCAGTTCGAACTTAGGTACGGTGATAATCGGCATGGGCGCCTTGGGAACGGCGGGCAACCCCCCCTTCCGTCCCCCGAGGGGGAAACCGTTGGCGTCGTACTTCTCCATCATCTTGCGCAGTTCCCAGAACTTCGGGGTGGCAAGGCCCCACTCGTTGATGGGGGCGTCGTAGTCGTAGGAGGTGACGTCGGGGGCGAAGCCGGGCGAGTTGGCACCAGCCCAGTGACCGAACGACGTGCCGCCGTGGGTCATGTAGAGCGAGAACGAGATGCCCTTCGACAGCATTTCGTCCATACCTTCGACCATATCCTTGGCGGGGCGTGTCTCGTGGCGGGCACCCCACTTGTCAAACCAGCCGCTCCAGAACTCGGAGCACATCTTCGGATCATTGGGACGCAACTCGCCGAGGCGGCGGAACTGGTCGTCGATGTTGGCACCCGTACCGAAGTTCATCGTCCACGTCAGGTCGTCGAGGCCGTTCTTCTCGAAGTTGGAAGACCAGTCGCACTGGAACAAGAGGATAGAAGCCCCCCCTTCTGCCCCCGAGGGGGCTTGGTCGTAAATCTCGCGCAGACAATCGCGAATCTCCGAGACGTATGGCTTATCCTCGCCATACGAGCCGTACTCGTTCTCCACCTGAATCATGATGATGGGACCACCGTTCTGGATGGTCAGCGGCTTCAGCTGCTCGCCCACCTTCTGCTCAAAGATTTTAACACGCTCCATAAAATAAGGATCGCGCTCGCGCAGGCGTATATCCTTTTTCTTTAAGAGCCACCAGGGCAGACCACCCATTTCCCATTCGGCGCAGACGTAGGGGCCAGGGCGTACGATAACGTACATGCCGTTCTTCTGTGCCAGTCGGCAGAACTCGGCCACGTCGTTATTGCCGGTGAAGTCGAACACACCCTCGCGCTGTTCATGGATGTTCCAGAAAACATAGAGGCAGAGTGTGTTCATGCCTAAAGCCTTGCACATCTTGATGCGATGATCCCAGTAGGGGCGGGGAATGCGGGGATAGTGTACTTCGGCTGCCTTCACTACGAACGGCTGGCCGTTGAGTAGGAATGTCTTGTCACCGACAGTGAAGTTACCAGACTTGCCAAACACGGTATTTACCGTGCAGAAAAGGCCAAAAATTGAAATTAGTAGTACAGAAATGCTTCGTTTTATCATATTTTCATTTATTTTTACTTTTCAATAACACTTTTTAAGTGTTTATTTGACGATTATTCCAAAAATAAACCGTATCTTTGCACTCGAATTTATGTTGAAAGATTATCTATAGTTTTTTTTGCCTTGGATGTTTCCAAGGATTAGTGTTAAATGTAAATCCTCCCAATTCCCGTGAGGGAAGTAAGAGAGCCCGAAAAATTGACCATAAACCTTCGGCCGTGAGGTCCAAGGTTTTTTTTTACCCAAAACCTCACTGGCCGAATTTTGGTTATTTACTGAAGTCAAATCCCAGACGTACACCATCATAGCTCTTACTAATTTCGCCCACAGCCTGGATGTTGCTGTTGCCACTCATGGCAGCTGCCGTCTGTAGGACTGTCAGCAATTTAGAAGCATCGAACAATAAGGCGATACCGTTTATGTTACGCTTGGCGTAGCAGTTCAGACTGAGTAGCAGACCCTGCAGGTTTACGCGGCTGTTGGCCTCGTCGTAGGTCCACTTGCCACTCATAGGCGTACCGCGGAAAGAAGCAGAGTAGGTGCCATCCTGATTGAAGGTGATGGCGGTGTTTGAAGAACTGATGCCTATCTGCTGATAGTAGGGTAGCACCTTTGCCTTGATCTGTCCGGCAACCACCTCGCCACCAGCCTTCGCTAACAGCTGTTCGCTGGTGAAAGCGCAGCCGGGGCCACTGTAGGTCCAAGAGCCGATGAGGTCGGCAGCTGTAACCTTCTGGGCGCCGATGACGCTGGTGATGACATTGCCGAGAGTGCCCCCCTGCAATACGTCGGTGAGGACAGCACCAAGGATATTACCTGATGTCGAGTTGCCGCTGCCTGCCTGACCCATAGTGCCGCAGGCAGTCAGCAAAGCGGTGGCTGCTGCCACCAAGAATGATTTTGTCTTTTTCATTGCTTTATGGTTATTGTTAGATATCTTCAAATGGAAGTGAGAGTTCACCGCTCCCCAGCAGGTTGTAGCTCATGCGGTGGTAGGGTGTCGTGCCATACTGGCGGATAGCCTCGCGGTGCTTCTTCGTCGGGTAGCCTTTGTTCTTCTGCCAGTCGTATTGCGGGTATTCCTCAGCTAACTGGTTCATATAGTCGTCGCGGTAGGTCTTGGCTAAGATGGAGGCTGCAGCGATGGCCATGTATTTGCCGTCGCCTTTAACGATGGTGGTGTGGGGAATGTTGACGGGTGAACCGTCAACCACACGGCTATAGGGTTTGAAGCGGTTGCCGTCGACGATGACGGCCTGTGGGCACACCTTGAGCTGGTCTAAGGCTCGGTGCATAGCCAATATCGAGGCGTTAAGGATGTTGATGCGGTCTATTTCTTCAGGTGTAACGATGCCTACAGCCCATGCAATGGCATCACGCTCGATGATGGTGCGCAGTTCGTAGCGCCGTTTCTCTGTGAGTTGCTTGGAGTCGTTAAGCAGCGTATTGTCGTAGTCGTCAGGCAGGATGACGGCAGCAGCGTAGACACTGCCGGCTAAGCAGCCGCGGCCAGCCTCGTCGCAGCCTGCTTCTATCATTCCTTTATAGTAGTAAGGAAGGAGGAGACCGTGACCCACCCCCGCCCCCTCCCTGTGAGGGAGGGGAGTAATTACTCTTACGCTATCATTTGCGCTATCTTTTGCGCTATCTTTTGCGCTATCTTTTCTCTCTTTCATCGCTTTGGTATCTACTCCCCTCCCTCACAGGGAGGGGCCGGGGGAGGGTCTGTGGGTCTGTGGGTCTGTTGGTCTTGGTCTTAAAACATCTGCATCACGCGGCGTAAGCCCTCGACCAGCACATCAATCTCTTCCTTAGTATTATATAGGGCGAATGAGGCGCGGACGGTTCCCTGTATGCCGAGACGTGTCATCAGCGGTTGGGCGCAGTGATGGCCGGTGCGTACGGCGATACCGAGACGGTCGAGCAGGGTGCCGATGTCTAAGTGGTGGATGCCGTCGACATTGAATGAGACAACAGCGTCGTGGGGCTCGTCGGGGCCATAGATCGTCACACCGTCGATGGTACGCAGCTGCTCCATACAGTAGCGGGTCAGTTCCTTCTCGTGAGCCTCGACAGAGTCGAGACCTACACTTGTGAGGTAGTCGATGGCGGTGGCTAAGCCGTGGGTGGCTACGTAGTCGGGGGTGCCGGCCTCGAACTTGAAGGGCAGGCGTTCGAAGGTGGTCTTCTCCCAACTGACGCGGTCGATCATCTCGCCGCCACCTTGGTAGGGTGGCAGTTTCTCTAACCACTCCTCCTTGCCGTAGAGCACACCGATGCCCGTCGGGCCGTACATCTTATGGCCGCTGAAGGCCAGGAAGTCGCAATCCAGCTGCTGTACGTCAAGTGCCATGTGGGGTGCGCTCTGCGCAGCATCGACCAACACGGGGATGTTACGCTCATGGGCCATTTTGATGATCTCGGCCACGGGGTTGATAGTACCGAGGACGTTGCTGACATGGGCGATGCTCACCAGTCGTGTCCTCTCTGTGATGTATGTCGCGATGTCCTCGCAACATACTAAACGACCATCGTCAGTAATGGGCAGATGGCGGACGACGATGCCGCGCTGCATGGCCTGCAGTTGCCAGGGGACAATGTTGGAGTGATGCTCCATCTCGCTGACGATCACCTCGTCACCGGGCTGCATCTGTGAAAAGCAGAACGAGGAGGCCACCAGGTTGATGGCCTCCGTCGTTCCTCGAGTAAAGATGATTTCCTCCGTCTTGCGGGCATTGATAAACTGCCGTACCTTCTCGCGGGCTGCCTCATGCAGGTCAGTGGCCTGCTGACTGAGATAGTGGACACCGCGATGGACGTTGGCGTTGACGTTGAGATATTCGTCACGCATAGCGTCGAGTACCTGTAGCGGCTTCTGTGTGGTGGCGGCATTGTCCAAATAGACTAACGGCCTACCGTACACCTCCCTCGACAGGATGGGGAAATCTTCGCGTATCTTTTTGATGTCGTACATACTGTGTTACTTAGGCTGCTTGCCGATGTAGGCCAGGATGCCACCGTCGACGTAGAGCACATGGCCGTTGACAGCGTCAGAGGCGTGTGAGGCCAAGAACACGGCGGGGCCACCCAGTTCCGACGGGTCGAGCCAGCGACCGGCGGGCGTCTTGGCGCAGATGAATGAATCGAAGGGATGACGGCTGCCGTCTGCCTGACGCTCGCGCAACGGAGCGGTCTGCGGTGTGGCGATGTAGCCCGGGCCAATGCCGTTACACTGGATGTTGTATTCGCCATACTCCGAGCAGATGTTGCGGGTGAGCATCTTCAGACCGCCCTTGGCAGCGGCGTAGGCCGATACGGTTTCACGGCCGAGCTCAGACATCATCGAGCAGATGTTGATGATCTTACCTTCGCGGCGCTCCATCATCTCGGGGATGACAGCACTTGAGCAGATGAACGGACCAACGAGGTCGATGTCGATGACCTGCTGGAACTCAGCACGCTTCATCTCATGCATGGGGATACGCTTGATGATGCCGGCGTTGTTCACCAGGATGTCAATCTGTCCCACTTCCTCGTGTATCTTGTTGACCAGATCCTTCACGGCGTCCTCGTTAGTAACGTCGCAAACATATCCCTTGACGTTTGTAATGCCTGCCTCCTTGTAGTTGGCCAGACCGCGCTGCAGGGCGTCGTCGTTGATGTCGTTGAAGATGATGGTCTTAGCACCAGCGGCTACAAAAGCCTTGGCGATGTTGAAACCGATACCATAGGATGCGCCGGTAATCCAGGCGTTCTTTCCTTCTAATGAAAATAAATTTGCCATAATTTTTGTTTGTTTTAATTGTAAATCAGTAAGTTTGTCTGCAAAGATAGCAATTATAATACGGATAGCAAAATCTGAATGCTTAAAAAAAATAAAAGTACCCATTTCGGGTACTTTTCTGGTTGGACGACTCGGATTCGAACCGGGAATGACAGAACCAAAACCTGTAGTGTTACCATTACACCATCGTCCAATGCGGCTGCAAAGGTACGAAAATAAATTGAAGTACCAAAATTTGCAGCCAAATATTTACTTTACGATGAGCAAGTAGTAGTTCTTCTTGCCCTTCTGTGCCAGCAGGTACTTGCCGTCGATGAGATCATCGGCAGTGACAGGACGCTGCGGGTCGGTTAGCTTCTCCTTGTTCAGGCTGACGCCGCCGCCCTGTACCATCTTGCGCATCTCGCCCTTCGAGGGGAAGACGGGCGCGGCGGTGGTAAACAGTTCGATGGCTGCCTGTCCTAATTGGTCCTTGCTCACTTCGTAGTGCTCCACGCCTTCGAAGACATCGAGGAAGGTCTGTTCGTCCAGCTTCTCCAAAGCTTCCTTTGTTGCCTTGCCGAACAGGATGTTCGAGGCTTCGATGGCTGTGTCGAGGTCGGCCTGCGAGTGAACCATCACCGTGACCTCCTCGGCCAGACGGCGCTGCAGCACGCGGCGACCGGGATCCTGCTTGTGCTCTTCGATGAGGGCGTCGATAACGTCCTTCTCTAATGACGTGAAGATCTTGATGTAGCGCTCGGCATCCTCGTCGCTGACGTTCAGCCAGAACTGGTAGAACTTGTACGGCGTGGTGCGCTTCGGGTCGAGCCAGATGTTGCCTGACTCGGTCTTGCCGAACTTCTTACCGTCGCTCTTCGTGATGAGCGGACAGGTCAGGGCGAATGTCTCCACCTCGTTGCCCAAGGTGCGGCGGATCAGCTCGGTACCGGTGGTCATGTTGCCCCACTGGTCGTTGCCGCCCAACTGCAGCTTCACACCTTTGTGCTGGTAGAGATACAAGAAGTCATAGCCCTGCAACAGCTGGTAGGTGAACTCGGTGAACGACAGACCGTCGCGGGCCGTACCGTTCAGACGCTGCTGCACGCTCTCCTTAGCCATCATATAGTTGACGGTGATATGCTTGCCAACCTCACGGGCGAAGTCAAGGAAAGTAAAGTCCTTCATCCAGTCGTAGTTGTTCACCATCTCGGCAGCGTTGGGACCTTCGGCCTCGAAGTCGAGGAACTTAGCCACCTGAGCCTTAATGCACTCCTGGTTGTGACGCAGCGTCTCGTCGTTCAGCAGGTTGCGCTCCTGTGACTTACCGCTGGGGTCGCCGATCATACCCGTGGCACCGCCGACGAGGATGATAGGCTTATGGCCGCAGCGCTGCAGGTGACGCAGCATCATGATGCCACAGAGGTGGCCGATATGTAGTGAATCAGCCGTCGGGTCGGTACCCAGGTAGGCCGTTACCATCTCCTTCTGCAGGAGTTCTTCCGTTCCTGGCATCATCTGTGCCAACATTCCGCGCCAGCGGAGTTCTTCAACAAAGTTCTTTCTCATTGTTTATATTGTTTTTTTCTTGATGCTTATGGTACTGGGTCGTAGCCGGAGCCGCCCCAAGGATTGCAACGCAAGATCCGCCAGATGGCAAGGCCGAGGCCTTTGATGGGACCGTGTTTTAAGATGGCTTGGCGGGCATACTCAGAGCAGGTGGGAGTAAAGCGGCATGACGGTCCGAGTAGTGGTGATATGTATAACTGGTAGAAGCGGATGGGCAGTACCAGTAGCCATGACAGGAAACGGACAATCGTCTTCATATCTTTTCTTTGATACGCGTGAGAAGCTTTTGGATGCGCTCGTTTACGATGTTAGACGGTGCCAGTTCGTCGGAGACCCATATAAAACCTATTAGTAGACTCTCCTCTGCCGGTATGGCGTCGCAGAGCGGCTGTTTCTGCTGACGGTAGGCTTCGCGCACCTGTCGTTTCACGCGGTTGCGGTCGACGGCATGCTTGAAGTGCTTCTTGGGGACGCTGATGAGAACCTGAACAGGAACACCAGTCTGCTGGCGGTCTGTCTTGTGGAAGACGGCTCTCAGCGGATAGGCGGCCATCCATTGGCTGCCGCTACCGAAGAGCTGATCTATCAGTCGAGTGCTGCAGATATGCTCCCTTTTAGGAAACCTTCCGCCGTCCACCGCTCTTAATCCATTACTTCAAAGAGGTAGTGCTGCAGGGCGCCCGTCATCGACGGGTATTTCTCAGTGGGTGCTTCAATGTCGAGACGCAGACCGGCATCCTTGGCGGCCTTGGCTGTAGCAGGACCGAAAGTGCCAATAGCAATCTCTCCCTGCTCAAAGTCAGGGAAGTTTTTAGTCAGCGACTCGATACCCGAAGGGCTGAAGAACAACAGCATATCGTAGTCGAAGTTCTTGACCTCTTCCTCCGTGAAATCGTTGCTTACCGTGCGGTACATCACCACTTCCTTGTGGTTCAGCTTCTTGGAGTCAAGCAGCACGGTGAGGGAGTCGTTGTGGACGTCACTCATGGGAACCAGATATTTCTCTGTCTTGTGCTTCACCATCGTGGGGATGAGGTCGTCCACACGTCCGGTCGTGCCGAAGAACACCTTGCGCTTACGGTACTGCACATACTTTTGAATGTAGAGTGCAATGGTCTCCGTGACACAGAAGTACTTCATATCCTCGGGGATGGTGACACGCAGTTCTTTGGCCAGCGTGAAGAAATGATCGATAGCGTGACGTGAGGTAAAGACGATGGCGGTATAGTCTAAGATGCTGACTTTCTGAGTGCGGAACTCTTTGGCCGACATGCTCTCCACCTTAATAAATGGTCGGAACACCAGCTCAACATCGAATTTGCTCGCAATATCAAAGTATGGCGACTTCTCACTCGCAGGCTTCGGCTGCGACACCAGAATTTTCTTAATCATCTCAGTTATGTCCTAAAATATTACTTTTAATTCGTTGGTTATCATCACGAGCACGCCCCAAAGGACAAGCATCGGTACGATTTCGAGGGCACAAAGGTACAAAATTATTTGCAAATAAACTCTTTTTTGCCTGAAAAAGATGTTCCAACACTTGTAAAATGTCAGTATTTTGGCCAAAATGATGACAAATACGATATAAAATAGGATATTTTGGAAGGAAGGCGTGAAGTAAACTTGTAATATGACGGCAGGGAACAAAGCGATGCCTTCAAGGGCTGTGATGAAGGCCAGTGTCCACGTCCAGTGTCCGTTTCTTTTACTATCGAAGAAGACGGTGTTGACCAGATGATAGACAAGCTGTTTCCCGATAATATACATGAAGCAGACGACGGAGAACAAACCTATCAGTATATAGGGTGTGTCTATCAATAGGTCGTCTGTGACAAAATGGATGGTATAGAAGTAATACGAAATACCTATCAGTAGACAGGTCTGGATGCCGAGGAAATACATGAACCTGCTGGTGGTGAATGTCGTGCTGTCGTTCCTCATGGGATGGAAGAAGGCCTTCAGCTGGTGGGTGATGATGTGGCGTGAATAGGAGAACACCACGATGGCCAACATGAAGCAGAAAAGCAGTATACAGGTGATGGCGTCGTCGTTGCGGACGGTATAGGCCACTGGGTCACCGGCAACACCGTAACGTCCGCCTGTCAGTTCAGGGTGGAGTAGTGTGTCTTTGGCAAAGAAGGACTCACGATAGTATTGCGGCAGGTTGACGTCCTTGGGGCTGCGGCCAATGCCGTGTCCTGGCAGGTGCAGGGTGTCAGGCTGTTCGCTATAGCGAACCTCGCCAGGCTTGAACCATGCCTGAATAGCAGAGTCCTGCTGGGCAGGCGTGGCATCCTTAGGCAACAGCCTCAGCACCTGATAGGGTGTCTGAGGCCGTGTGGGTCTGTGAACAATTGTGTCGGCTATGATGGCCGACACAATTGGTTCGCTTGCTATGGAGTCTTGCGGATGCATGGATTCTTTATAAGCCGAAAGCCTGCTTGATGTCGTCTACACGGTCGAGCTTCTCCCAGGTGAACAGCTCTACCTCCATCTCCTTGGTCTCGTGGTAGTGGCTTGTGAAGACTTTCTTCACCACCTCTGACTTGCGGCCCATATGGCCGTAGGCAGCTGTCTCAAGATACATGGGCTGACGGAGCTTCAGCGTGCGCTCGATAGCTTTCGGACGGAGGTCGAAGAGTTGCTCTACTTTTTTGGCAATCTCGCTGTCGCTCATATTGACTCGCGAACGGCCATAGGTGTTGACATAGATATTCATAGGACGAGCCACGCCGATAGCGTAGGCCACCTGTACCAGCATCTCGTCGGCCACGCCAGCAGCCACCATGTTCTTGGCAATGTGGCGCGCGGCGTAAGCTGCCGAACGGTCAACCTTCGACGAGTCCTTGCCCGAGAAAGCACCGCCGCCGTGGGCACCCTTACCGCCGTAGGTGTCGACGATAATCTTTCGGCCTGTCAGACCGGTGTCGCCGTGAGGACCGCCGATAACGAACTTACCCGTCGGGTTGACATAATACTTGATGTCGAGTCCGAAGAGGTCGAGTACTTTCTGCGAGTGTATCTGCTGTTTGACACGAGGTATAAGGATGTTGATGACGTCGTCCTTGATCTTGGCCAGCATCCTCTCGTCCTCGTCAAACTCGTCGTGCTGCGTGGAGACGACGATGGTGTCGATGCGCTCGGGGATGCCTTCGTCGCTATACTGTACGGTGACCTGGCTTTTCGAGTCGGGTCTCAGGTATGTCATTTCCTTACCCTCCCTACGGATGTCGGCCAGTGTGCGGACAATGAGGTGTGACAAGTCGAGTGAGACGGGCATATATGACTCTGTCTCGTTAGTGGCATAGCCGAACATCATACCCTGGTCGCCAGCACCCTGTTCTTCCTCGTCGGCGCGGTCGACACCTCGGTTGATGTCCTGGCTCTGCTCGTGGATGGCACTGAGGATGCCGCACGAATTGCCATCGAACTGGTATTCTGCCTTTGTATAACCTATCTTGTTAATGGTGTTGCGGGCCACTGTCTGCAGGTCGATATAGGCTTCACTGCTAACCTCACCCATCAGCACGACCTGTCCTGTGGTGACAAACGTCTCGCAAGCCACGTGGGCGTGTGGGTCGTAGGCCAAGAACTGGTCGAGGATAGCGTCACTAATCTGGTCGGCCACCTTGTCGGGATGTCCTTCTGATACGGATTCCGATGAAAAGAAATAACTCATAGCTATTTACTATTTGACGATTTACTATTTACTATTTGACAATTTACTATTTCACTCTGCGGGCAGCATCACTATCTCTGCCTCGTTGCCCGACTTCAGCACCTCCTTAACAAAGGCGCACAGACTCTCGGGCGTGAGTGCCAGGACGGTCTTCTCATAGTCGGTATGGAAGTCAAGCTTCCATTTGCGCCAGTTATTGATGCGGCCGTTCCAATAGCCGTTGGTCTTCAACTGGTCGCCGTGAGCTTTAATCATATATTCCTTCACCTTCGTCACCATGTCGGCATCGCACTTGCCGGCAGCCATGTCTTGTACGGCACGGCGCAGGATGAAGATGGCGGTGTCAGCTTTCTCGGGCTTCATCGGGCAGTAGCCCAGAATGTTCGCCTCGTCACCGAAGTCGTTACGGCTGATGCCGGCTTGGCCTGCGGCGGTGTAGGCGGCACTGGCCTCCTCACGGATCTCCTTCAGGTAGACCATCTGCAGCACCTGTCCGACAGCCTGGGCGCGGATAACGTTTTCCAAGTTGTAGGGCACCTTCTTCGAGTACCAGTGCAGCACGGCAATGGCCTTCGGCGTCTCAGCCTTGTGCTTGAAGTTGTTCACTATCTTACCCGTATAGTCTGTCGACACGTCCTTACCCTTTACAATCTTCTTCTGGACGGGCAGTGAGCCGAGATATTGCTCGATCATCGGACGGATGGTCGAGTCGTTGTAGTTGCCGATGATGGTAAAGGTAAAGGCGGCGGCGTTGGCCGTGCGTTCCTTGGCCATCGCGAGTATGCGGTCGTAGTCCACCTTGGCAAGGTCTTCTACATTCATCGGCTTGTAGCGCGGGTTGTGCGTGGTCAGCGAGAGGCTCAGCGAGTCTGAGAAGACGGCCTCAGGCTGCAGCAGGCGGTTCTTCAGCTGTAGTTCGGTGGTCTTCATCAGCTGGTCGAACGACTGCTGGTCTTTCTTGATGTTGCCTGTCATATAGAGGTACACCAGTTGCATCATGGTCTCCACGTCGGTAGGCGTCGACGAGCCGCTGATGTTGGTGCGCTGCTCGTTCATCGACAGCGAGGCACCGGCAATCTTTCCGGCCAGGGCCTTGCCCAGTTCCGTGTGCGAGAAGTTGCCCAGTCCGCTGGCTTCCACCACGTCGTTGAACAGCTTCATATTGATAAAGTCCTTTTCGCCGTAGAGGGCATTGCCGCCCCATCCTTCGCCGCTGAGTATTACCTGATCTTTCTTCAGGTCGGTATGCTTCAGCACGACCTTCACACCGTTCGACAGCGTCAGCTCAGAGTAGCCGCTCTTTACGCCATCAGTCGTCTCGGTGATGAACTTGTCGTACTTCACCTCCTTCACAATCTTGCCAGGCTTGGGCAGCGTGGTCATCAAGGGCTCGTCCTTCACGTTGTCGACCCATGCTGTCAGCTGTTCGGCTTTGGCATCCTTGATGGCGGCTAAGAGTTCATCCTCTTTGGGGTAGGTAGCATCCTCCTTCTCCTGGTTGAAGCTGATGACCACGAAGTTGGAGTCGTTCTTCGGCACGAGCTGCTTCATCACCTCGTTAATGGCTTCAAGCGGGATGGCGGGCACCAGTTGCTTCATCATCTGATAGTAGTCGTCGATGGAGGGGATGGGCTCGTTAGCGAGGAAATGGCGCACGTACTGGTTGACGAACTGCGAGTTGTAACGCTTGTCCTTGTTCGAGTACTGCTTGTCGAGCGAACTCAGCGTGTTGGCCTTCGAACGGCCGTACTCTGTGGCGGTAAAGCCATACTCTGCAGCGCGGCGAACCTCTGTGTAGGCGGCTTTCAGGGCTTCGTTCATCTTACCCTCCTTGGGCACGACGCTCAGGTCGAGTGCGTCCTTGGTCTTCGACAGCAGGTAGGTGCCGTCGCTGACTCCGGCTTGCAGGAACGGGCAGTCGGCCTGCTGGACAATCTCACCAAAACGACTGTTCAGCATGCCGGTGGCTACGCTCTTCATATAGTTGGCCACGAGATACTCTAACGATCCCTTCACGGAGTCGGGAATGGCCTCGTGCTTAACCATGACTTCCACGAAATTGATGCGCTGCTCCTTGTCCTTGTCGATGACGACGATAGGATCGGCATTGTCGGGCACTTCCACACGCTCAAGCTTGGCAGCATCGGCTCCCGGCTTGGCAATCTGCGAGAACATCGTCTTGATCTTCTGCTCCACCTGGTCGACATTGATGTCGCCGACGACGATGATGCCCTGGTTGTCGGGACGGTACCACTTCTCGTAGTACTGCTGCAGGAACGGACGCTCGAAATTGTCGATAATCTCCATCAGACCGATAGGCATACGGTAGCCGTATTTCGAACCGGGATAGAGCTTTGGCAGGTCGCGCTCCAGCATACGCTGCTGGGCACTAGACCTCAGTCGCCATTCCTCGTGGATGACGCCGCGCTCCTTCTCAATCTCTTCCTGCTCCAACAGCAGACCGTCGGCCCAGTCCCACAGGATCATCAGACAGGAGTCGACGATCGACTCGCGCGTCGTGGGTACATTACTTATATTATAGACTGTCTGGTCTATCGACGTGTAGGCGTTCAAGTCTGTACCGAACTTCACACCGATACTTTCGCACCAGCGCAGCAGCTCGTTGCCCTTGAAGTGTTTCGAGCCGTTGAAAGCCATGTGCTCCAGGAAATGTGCCAGTCCGCGCTGGTTGTCGTCCTCCTGGATGGAACCCACCTTCTGGGCAATGTAGAACTCGGCACGGTTCTCCGGCCAGTTGTTGTGACGGATGTAATAGGTTAGTCCGTTGTCCAGCTTACCGATGCGTACATCGGGGTCAACTGGAATCTGCGGCATCTGTGCCGTTGCCGTAACAATCCCGACCATTAGCAGTGCCAGGACAAAGAGTAAATTTTTAATGTAGGTCATTTCTTTTTATTTGGTTTTCAGCCTGCAAAGTTACAAAGAATTGTCTGAACAGACAAATCTTATCTGTAAATTTTGTTGAGGTGCCGTCTTTTAGTTAAAGAATAATAAAAGATGCTGCATAAATAATGTGTTTTCATAAAAATAATATAATTTTGTTGTCCTATAGAGACTCTTATTACTAATTGATATCAAATCTATGAAAGCAAATTCGATGAAAAAACTGGCCATGTCGATGGCTATGGTTGCTGTCAGTATAACGGCAGCAGCACAGGGACCGAACATCTACTTCGGTCTCGGAACGGGTTTCCATTCCAACCAGATGAAGTACTCTGACCTCAACGAGACACGGTTCCCCACCAGCGAGAACCTGAACAGTGGCGTGCTGTCGTTGTTTGCCGAGATTGACTTCCTGCCCAACCACATGCTGGCTGTTCGTCCGCAATTCTCTTATCTGCGCCGTGGCGGCACGCTCAAGGACATTGAGAAGTATGAGTGGACCAACACCGTCAAGGACTGCTATTACAAGCTCAACTCCGGCTTCCTCGATTTCCGTATGCCAGTCCTCTTCCAGATAGGTACTGACGAGTTCCCCGTCCGCCCTTATGTGGGTGTGGCTCCCATCGTGGGCTTCTCCACTGGTGGCGACATCGACATGGCTATATGGGGTAAGAATATGGCTGTCGCAGGTTATCACCTGGAGCTGAACCAGGCCAATATGGCCTCTACCTATTTCGCAGTGGCACCGATGGTGGGTATCAAGATTCACTTCCCTGTCCGTGGCCTGGCTAACGCTTGCTTCCTCGGACTGGAGGCCAGCTACGAGATTGGTCTGACCGATACCTATGGCAAGGAGAAGGATGGCGACGCTGTCGACGTGATGGGCGGAGCTAAATATCCTTTGGCAGGCACCCGTAAGTTCCAGGGCTTCGAGCTGAATGCTACCGTTGGTATTCCTCTCCATATTGCAGAGAAGAAGGTGGAGCCGAAGCCCGTAGCTCCCGCTCCCGTTGTCGTTCGTCCGCGTCCCGTGGTGAAGAAGAAGGCTTGCTACACCCTTGAGGAGATCGACGATATGATCAACCGCCGTGAGAGCGTCATCGGTAAGACCATCTGTGCTGTCGATATCATTAACTTCGATTTCAACAAGGCCACCATCAAGCGCGAGTCCTATCCTTACCTGCAGCGTCTGGCAAAGACTCTCACCCGCACCGATGCCAAGGTCGAGGTCAAGGGCCATACCGACAACGTGGGTAGCGATGACTATAACATGGATCTCTCGCGTAAGCGTGCCAAGGCTGTTCACGACTACCTCATCCGCTTGGGTGTGAATCCCAATAACCTGTCGTACAGCTACTATGGCGCCAGCCAGCCGCTGACGGACAACGACACCGAAGAGGGTCGTACCACGAACCGCCGTGTAGAGTTTGAGTTTAAGAAGTAATAACCAATTTAATCATTGAATAACTATGAGAAAGAATGTTTTTAACAGCCTCATGCTGGCAGGCTTGATGCTGGCGCCGATGGCCATGACGTCTTGTCTGAACAATGACGAAGAGACTATCGTATTAGAGGAATTCCTAAGTGGTATTCCCAGTGATTCGCAGGCCACGCCTAACCCTAGTGTTCCCAGCCCTAACGCCAATATTCCTAACATCCAGACTACACTTGAGTCAACAGGTGGTGAAGCTATTATCCGTATCGATATGACGGGTATCAGCGACAGTGATTTTAACTGGCTGCGACTCTATGGAACGGGACACGCTGAACAGAATGTGTGGGTTGAAGTCGATGGCATAGCCAAGGGTATCCTTGTTATCAATAATGAGGACGACCAGAGTAGTTCGGTTAAGGTAGACCTCGTATTTACGATTGATAATTCTGGAAGTATGAGTGAGGAGGCCGATGCCGTTGCCCGCGATATTAAGAGTTGGGCTCAGCAGCTCTCTAACTCAGGCATTGATATCCGTTTCGGTGTCGTCGGTTATGGCGGATATGTCGATGGCGCTATCGATCTGACCACGGTAGATAATATGAGTGCTTATCTGGATGAAGCCACTGGTGTCCGCCGTACCCAGCATTTCGGTGGCGCCAATGCCTCGCTACTACAGACTTACGCCAACAGTTTCCCCCATGCCAGCAGTAGTGTCTCTACTAACGAGTGTGGTGCTATGGGCATTGAGTTTGCCGATAAATATTTCTCGTTCCGTTCGGGTGCAAACCGTATTTATGTGAATTTTACTGACGAACCCAATCAGCCGAACAATAACACTAATTACTCTGTGGAGTTCTTTAAAAGCCAGTCAAACTGGGCGGCAGCACAGGGTACGGTACACACCGTATTCAGTGGCTCGAAGTTCACTTACAACAGAATTGGTGATGAAGAACAGCCCTGGCTCATTTCTGAATATACAGGTGGTACGACCCTCTATACTAATTCCAGCTTCTCGGGCATAACGCTGAGTAGTCTGCCTGTGACTGGTGCTATGCAGCACTCTTACATCATCCGCTTCGCCAATATCAGGGATAAGCTCGATGGTAGGCCACACCTCATTCACGTTACTGTGGTATCGAAGGATGGTAAGGTACGTGCCGACAAGACGTTTACAGCAGTCTTGGGTAGCATTTAATTCATTATGACAAGTGGATTTTGGACAGCAGTCCGATAATATATGAGTATACAGGAAAGCCGCTCCCGTCAAGGGGCGGCTTTCTTCATATTTCGCGGATGATGCTCTAAGATTTCCTTACGCAGCGTCGTCATGTCGATATGGGTGTAAATCTCTGTCGTCCCTATCGACTCGTGGCCTAACATCGCCTGGATGGCACGCAGGTCGGCGCCGCCCTCCAACAGCGCCGTAGCAAACGAGTGGCGTAGCGTGTGGGGCGAGATGGTCTTCTGGATGCCCGCCGCCTCGGCCTGTTGCTTAATCATAATCAGAATCATCGTGCGTGTCAGGTGTGCGCCTCGACGGTTCAGGAAGACGTAGTCCTCCTCTCCCGCTTTGATGGTCATCCGTTGGCGGTCGTCAAACCAGTAGTCCAGCTCCTTGAGGGCTCGTCCGGAGATGGGCACCAACCGTTCCTTCGACCCTTTGCCGTTGATGCGTACGAAACCCTCGTCGCGGTAGAGGTTCGACAGGCGTAGTGTCACAAGCTCGCTCACCCGCAGACCGCACGAGAACAACACTTCGATGATGGCGCGGTTGCGGTGGCCCTCCCATTTCGACAGGTCTATCGATGCCTCCAGCATGTCAACCTCGGCAGTCGACAGCACCTCTGGCAGATGCTCGCCTAATGTCGGCGACTCTAACAGTTCCGTCGGGTCGTCGTCGCGGTAGCCGTCGACCATCATGAAATGGTAGAACGAGCGCACACCGCTCAGGATGCGGCACTGCGACCGCGGCCCTATGCCGATGTCGTGCAGCCCAGCGGCAAACGCCTGCAGGTCTTCCAACTGTACGTCGACGACGTGCTTCTCCGTCCGCTTCAGGTATGTCAGCAGTTTTTCCAAGTCGCGCTGGTAAGCCTCCAGCGTGTTGGCTGACAGGCCCCGCTCCAGTTTCAGGTAGCGCACGTACCGCTTGACAATCGTTTCTTGCTGCTCCATTGACGTTGACTATTGAGTGGCAAAAGTAAGCGAATTGTCATAAATCTCCAAAAAAGCATCCTGCTATTTAGGATAATTTAAGCCAAAAGAAACGCCCCCGCTCATCCGGTGATGGGCGGGGGCATTTTTTATAAGCATTGCGACTTTACAATACAAAATAAGCCATTTCGCCACACGAAATGGCTTATTTCGGGTGACGAAATGGCTTAGTCTGAAGCGTGCGTGTTACGGTGATTAGAACTCGTACCCCAAATTCAGGTAGAGATAGGGCGACTTCGTACGGTTGCTGTAACCGAGGGTAGCGCCTACAGGTCCGAAAATCGTGTTGTAGTAATAGGCTCCCTGCACGCCCAGCAGGGTGCCGTTGTCGAATATCTCCTTCGGCTTGTTGGCCTCCTGTGCACCAGCCAGTCGGAGCAGGACGTAGCTGTTGCTGCCGATGCGCTGTTGTGCCTGCAGCTGTGCTGCCACTAACTGGTGGTCTACATACTCCATGTCGCCAATGCCGGCAAAGGGCATCTGCTGCTCGACGAAGTGTCCGAACCACTCGCCTCCGATGGTGTTGCCGAAGACAGCGGGGACGACGGCTCCGAAGAGCAGGCGTCCGTAGAGCATGGGCTGGAGGGTGAAGCGGCTGTTGAACGAGAACGACATTCGCCAGTTGGCGCTGATGTCGCTCATGCCCGCTGTCTTCCCGTCAGAAGTGCCGTCAGGCATGTTGACGTTGAGCCTGGCCAGGTCGTTGGTGACGTAGGCATATTCCGCCTTGAAGCGCGCGCCGCGTGTGGGGAAGTTCCAGTTGTCCTCGCTGTTGTAGTTCAGTCGGGCGCGGTAGCTGAAGAAGTGTTCGTTTCCGAGTGTCACCTGCCTGGCCGTTTCCGAGCCGAGCTTGTTGCGGTAGTGCATATAGTCCCAGCGCATACCCATCTGCAGGTTGAAGTGGCGCAGGTTGAGGTTGATGGGCAGGAACTCCGCCTGCGACTGGTTGTAGCGGATGTTGTAGTCGAGGTCGCCGTCGGCGTAGATGTCGACGTCGTTGCGTCGGAAGCTATAGCTCAGTGTCGGCCGTGTGAAGCTGCGCGGATGGATGGTAATCTCGCCGCCCACCATCAGTCGTTTGCCTAAGCGCAGGGTGATGTCGGTATTGACGGGAATGGCCGTCTTCAGCGGAATGTCGAGACCTAACTGTACAGCGGCATACTCCTCTGTGTCGTAGCGCACGCCGGCATGTAGCTGCATCGTCTTGCGGTTGCCTGCCGAGAGTATGACGCGCACACCCTTGCCCTCGGGCATCAGGCGGCACTCTGCCGTCTGGTAGAACAGGTCTACGCGCATCGACGTTGTCAGCTCCTGTTCCAGTTTCGCGTCGATGCTGTCAATGCTATTCAGGTGGAACTTCTGTTTGAGGAATCGTTCTGCCGGTGCTGTCATGTTTTCGAAAGCGAAGCCGGTGACGCGCTGGCGCTCCGTCATCACGTTCGGCCGCAGCGGCTGGTGGATGACCGGGTGGAACGTACTGTCGATGCCTATGCGCTGCTTCAGGGCGATGATCTCGTCCCAGTGGCGCATGGCCTCCTCCTCGCCGTAGCGCACCAGTGAGTCAACGGCTGCCGTCGTGAAGCTCGCCGTCGAGTAGCCGTGAGGGTCGACGTTCATCCACAGGTCGGTGATGGCCTTGTTCTCTTCGTATTTGTTGACGCAGTTCACGTCGATGATCTGTCCCACGATGCTCATCGTGCCTCCGATGTCCTGTGCCGTCTTAGACTTTCCCGAGAGCGTGATGCCGATGACGATGTCGGCACCCATCGCACGGGCCACGTCCACGGGGTAGTTGTTCTTCAGACCGCCGTCGACCAGCACCTTGTCGCCGATTCTCACCGGTGAGAAGGCGGCGGGGATGGCCATCGAGGCGCGCATGGCCTGCGGCAGCCGGCCGCTGTGGAACACCACCTCGCTGTTGTCCATGATGTTCGTGGCCACACAGGCAAAGGGAATCTTCAGGTCGCGCGAGAAGTTGATGGAGTCAGTATAGCCCGTACACAGCTGCTGGAACAGCTCGGCCAGATTCTTGCCCTTGATGATGCCGCCGGCGTTCAGGTCGCGCTTGCCGATGGTCATGCCCGTCGTGAAGAGATAGGTGTTCTGCTTCTTACGGTCGCTGAGGCTCTGGCGGCTGAGGTCCTCCTTGTCGGTAATCACGAAACCCCAGTCGAGTCCCTTTACCAGCGAGTCCAGCGAATGGGCGTTGTAGCCGATGGAGTAGAGTCCGCCGACGATGCTGCCTATTGACGTGCCCGTGATGATGTCGATGGGGATGCCCGCGCGTTCCAGTACCTTCAGCACACCTACGTGGGCCATGCCCTTGGCACCGCCGCCGCTGAGCACAACACCCACTTTCTTTCTCTCCTTCTTGACAGCCGTACTGTCGTTTTGTGCACCCGCCGTGCCTGTTATCAGCATGACGGCCAGTATCATTAATAGTCTCATAACGTTTCGTCTTGTCTTTGTTTTGACGTTGCAAAGGTAGCGCATATTTAGTGAAAAACCAAAAGAAAGTGTTTTTTTATAGAAAAAGTTTGAAGTTGAGAAATCCCGTATAAAGAAAGAAGCCGAAAGTTTTGTGCTTTCGGCTTTTTTGTCTATCTTTGTGGCCTGAAAGTAACCAAAACTATTAAAAAGATGAAGATACAGATTATCAACGGCCCCAACCTGAACCTGCTCGGACAGCGTGAGCCGGGCATCTACGGCAGCGAGTCGTTCGACGGCTACTTAGAGCAGCTGCGGACTAATTACCCCGATGTTGAGATAGACTATTACCAGAGCAATGTCGAGGGTGAGCTGATCAACAAGATGCAGGAGACGGGGTTCTACGGCGGCTACGACGGCATCGTGCTCAACGCCGGAGCCTATACCCATACCAGCGTGGCGTTGCAGGACTGCATCCGCTCGCTGCACTGCCCCGTCGTCGAGGTACATATCTCTAATGTACACACGCGTGAGGAGTTCCGCCACCGCTCGCTGATCTCGTGCGCCTGCTTAGGCGTCATCTGTGGTTTCGGCCTGGATTCCTATCGTCTGGCCATAGAAGCGCTTCTGAAACATTGACCGTCGACGACTACATATTGCAGCACATAGAGCCAGAGCCTGAGTACCTGTACCGACTCTGGCGGGCAACGAACATCCATACCATCCACGGACGTATGGTCAGCGGCCACCTGCAGGGACGGCTGCTGAAGATGCTGGTCAGGATGATCCGTCCGCAGACCATCTTGGAGGTGGGGACGTTCAGCGGCTACTCGGCGCTCTCGATGGCCGAAGGGCTGGAGGACGGCGGGCGCCTCTATACGTTTGAGATCAACGACGAGATGGAGGACTTTACGCGGCCGTGGATAGAAGGGTCGCCCGTGGCCGACAAGATAACCTTTATCATCGGCGACGCGATGGTGGAGGCCCCGCGATTGGGTGTGACGTTCGACATGGCTTTTATCGACGGCGACAAGCGTACCTACTGCGAGTGCTACGACATGGTGCTCGACGTGCTGCGCCCTGGCGGTTTTATCATTGCCGACAACACGCTTTGGGACGGTCATGTCGTAGACCCTGCCTACGCCCACGACCAGCAGACGCAGGGTATCGAACGCTTTAACGACTATGTGGCTCAGGACCCGCGCACGGAACAGGTCATCCTGCCCCTGCGCGACGGACTGACGGTGATTAAGAAAAGTGAGGAACCGATTAACCGATTAATCGATTAAACGGATAATCGAAAAAACGATTAAACGTTTAAACGAATAAACGAAAAAACGAAAACCCGAAAAACCCGAAAAACCTTGATCCGCTATACAAAGAAAGAAGAAATCTGGAACTCGGCGTCGCACGGCGGCGGTATCCTATTGGGGGTGGTCATCGGCATCATCTTCCTGGTATGGGTGTTTCGAGGCAATAACGACTGGGCGAGGGTAGGGGTCATCCTCTATCTCTTCGGCATGTTAGGCTCGTACGTCGCCTCGACACTCTACCACGCCATGAAGCACCACTCGCCGTGGAAGGAACGGCTACGCCGCTGGGACCATGCCGCCATCTACTGGCATATCGCCGGCTCGTACTCGCCGCTGACGCTCGTTGCCCTGCGCGAACATGGCTATTGGGGCTGGGGACTCTTCACCTTCGTCTGGGCGTGTGCCGTCGCCGGCACCATCGTCAGCTTCATCCGCCTGAAGGAGCACTCCAACTTGGAGACGCTCTGCTTCATCGGTATGGGACTGTCGGTATTAGTGGCCTTCAAACCGCTCCTCGACAGCGTCTCGACGGCTGCCGTGGTATGGATAGTCGCCGAGGGTGTGTGCTATATCACCGGTGCGCTGTTCTACTCGCTGAACAAGCGGAAATACATGCATAGCATCTTCCACTTCTTCGTCCTGGCGGGTTCGGTGTGTCACATCGTGGCCGTCTGGGACGTGCTGATGGAGTACGTCCAGGAGAAGCCGGCCTACCACAGCATACTGCCCGAAGGCCTGCAGCTGCGCGAGGGCGATGTGGTGTTCCGTCGGGGTGGGGGCATGGTGAGCCATGTCGTGGTGGCTGCCGACCGTGAGGGAAACTACTCGCATGTGGGTATCGTCGTCGATTCTGCCGGTGTGCCGATGGTGGTTCATGCCGTGCCCGGCGAGCCCGACTTCGAGGGCGACCCCGACCGCGTGAAGATGGACCGTCCGGAACATTTCTTCTCGTCGCAGTACACCTCCATCGGTGAGGTCTGCCGTGCGAAGGACAGCGCTGCGGCGCGTCAGGCGGCACAGGTGGCGATGGCCGTCTATCGCCGTCATACCCTCTTCGACCACGACTATGACGACCATGATACTGTGCGTATGTACTGCACCGAACTGATTGTCCATGCCTATGCACGGGCCGGCTTGCCGTTGGTGGGGAGCGCCCGCCACGAGGTGCGGCTGCCTATGCTGACGGCCGACTGCATCTTTCCTTCTGACATTAGAAACTCCAGGCAACTGGAATCCCTTATAACATTTTAATAACCCTAAAACAACAAGAACATGAAAAAGATTTTAGTAGCGTTCGTTATCGGCTGCATGGCTATGGTTATGTCCAGCTGTAGTGACAACAGTCCCAAGGGCGTCGCCATTCAGGCCGTCAAGTGTATGCAACAGAAAGACTTCAAGGGCTATGTCGACCTGCTCAACCTGCCGGATGCCACCGACGAACAGAAGACGACTTACGTCGCAATGTTGCAGGAGAAGGCCAGCAAGAAACCCGAGGCTTTCGACATCAAGAGCTTCGAGGTGGTCGACGAACAGGTCGACGAGGAGGCTGGCACCGCACGCATCACCATCAAGATGGTTGACGGCGAAGGTAAGGAACAAAACAATCCCATCGACCTGGTGAAGAATGACAAGGGCGAATGGAAGATTAAGAACAAGAAATAATGAAAAATCCTCCCTAGTAGGGAGGATTTTTCATTTGCAGAGTCCGCAGCCTTCGCACTTGCTGAGGCGGCCTCGGAAGCGCATGTCGACGAGGTGGTGCAGACGGTCGCGCAGCGGTTGCAGGTCGATGCGGTCGACGACCTCGCCGACGAAAGCCTGCTGTAAGAGCGTCTTTGCCTCGGCCTCGCTGATGCCACGCTGTCGCATATAGAATAGGGCAGCGTCGTTCAGTTGTCCGACGGTAGAGCCGTGGGCGCACTTCACGTCGTCGGCGTAAATCTCCAACATCGGCTGGGTGTACATCCTTGCCTCGCGCGAGGCACACAGATTCTGGTTCGTCATCTGCGAGGAGGTCTTCTGGGCACCCGGTTCCACAAGGACGCGTCCGGCAAAGGCACCTGTGGCGCGGTCGTTAAGCACGTATTTGTAAAGCTCGTTCGACGTGCAGTGGGTTGCCTTATGGACGATGAGCGTGTTGTTGTCTACGTGCTGCTCCTTGTCGGCAATGACGCAGCCGTAGCACTCGCAGTCAGCGCCCTCACCGCTGAGTGTGACGTCGAGCTTGTTGCGTGTCGAGCCGTTATGCAGGGTGATGATGTTGTGGCAGACGTGACTGTCGCGCTGCTGGTCGATGTAGACGTTGCTCACGCGGACGTTCTTAGCGTGGGTCTCTTCCAGGCAGTACAGTCCCAGATGGGCGCGCTCGCCGACAAAAGCCTCAATGACCTGCGTCGTCAGGAACTGGCGGTCGTCGGCAGCATGGTCGCAGAATAGGAGCTTTACTTCTGCCCCTTCTTCGACGATGATGAGTACGCGGCGGTTGACCATCAAGTCGACATCCGACTTGAGGATGTTGATGACCTGGATGGCGCGGTCGACCTTCACGTTCTTTGGCACGTAGACCAGCAGGCCGTCCTGCGCCAGCATGGTGTTGAGTTGGGTAACGGCGTCGTCATCCTTGCCGGCCAACTGGTGGTAACGACCCCTCCCAGCCTCCCCTATAGGGGAGGAGAGATTACCAATAATAACGCCGTCAGGCAGTTTCGCTTTTGAAACGACATTCCCCCTGATGTCATTCTTTTCCTCCCCTGCAGGGGAGGTTAGGAGGGGTCTGTCGTTCACCACGAAGTATAGGTTCGTCGAGAGATTGGGCACGTCGCAGCGGAAGGCGGCATAGGGGTCGACAGGAATCTCGAGACGGTTGAGGTTCAGGCCGTAGTCTGGTTCGAAGAGCTTCGCCATGTCAGTGTACTTATAGCGCTCCACCTTCTTTGACGGGAATCCCTGAGCCTTGAAAGCCTCGAACGCCTCATCGCGCACGCTGTTCATCACGTCGCTGCTATGCTCGTGAATCATCGTGCGGCACTGCTCGTAGAGATTGATATATTGCTGCTCGCTTGAAGTAATCATAATTACTAATTCCTCATTTCTAATTACTAATTATCTTACTCTTCGCCGATTTCTTCTTTTATCCAGTCGTAGCCGTGCTCCTGTATCTCCTTGGCCAACTCCGGACCGCCGGTCTTCACAATCCTACCTTTATATAATACGTGTACGAACTGTGGACGAATCATCTCCAACAGACGGTCGTAGTGGGTGATGACGATACACGACGTCTCGGGCGTCTGCAGCTTGTTGACACCCTCGGCCACGATGCGCATGGCGTCGACATCCAGACCGGAGTCTGTCTCGTCGAGGATGCTCAGCTTCGGCTCCAGCATAGCCATCTGGAAAATCTCGTTGCGCTTCTTCTCGCCGCCGCTGAAACCCTCGTTGACGGAACGGTTGGCCAGCTTCGAGTCGAGCTCCACCACCTTCCGCTTCTCGCGCATCAGCTTCAGGAACTCTGCGGCGTTCATCGGGGCCAGTCCTTGGTACTTGCGCTTCTCGTTGATGGCCGCCTTCATGAAGTTGGTCATCGATACTCCCGGTATCTCTACGGGGTATTGGAACGACAGGAACAGCCCCTCGTGTGCGCGGTCTTCGGGCTTCATCTCCAGAAGATTCTTGCCGTTGAACCATGCTTCGCCCTCCGTCACCTCGTAGAGCGGGTTACCCACGAGGACTGCCGACAGCGTCGACTTGCCCGAGCCGTTAGGCCCCATGATGGCATGGGTCTCGCCGTCGTTAATCACGAGGTCGATGCCCTTCAATATCTCTTTCTCGCCAATCTTGGCGTGTAAGTTCTTTACCTCTAACATCTTTTGTTTCTTTTATTATGCCGAAAAGATATGTAAAACAGTTTTGTCATTCTACGTTCACCAGCTTGCAGATTTGTTCCAGATAGCGACGGTCGGTGTCGTCGAAAGTGGCGAGCTCCTTGCTGTCGATGTCGAGCACGGCAAGCACGTCACCGTCCTTAGAGAAGACGGGGACGACAATCTCCGAGCGTGAGAGACTGCTACATGCGATGTGGCCGGGGAACTGTTCTACGTCGGGCACAACGATGGTCTCGCGCTGTTTCCAGGCTGTGCCGCAAACGCCGCGGCCGAAACCGATGTGCATACAGGCTACGGGTCCCTGAAACGGCCCTAACACCAACTCGCCGTTCTTCACTCGGTAAAATCCCGTCCAGAAGAATCCCATGGTTTCATGAATGGCGGCACAGACGTTGGCCATCACGGCTACGCCGTCTGTCTCGCCCTCTGTCAATGCCTGAATCTGCTCTGTGAGCAGACGGTATGTCTGTTCTTTGTTGTCCATATTTTTATCCGACGGTTCCTTCGAGTGATACACTGAGTAGCTTTTGCGCCTCGACGGCAAACTCCATGGGGAGCTTCTGCAGCACTTCCTTCGCGTAGCCGTTGACGATGAGACCTACGGCCTGTTCGGTGGCAATGCCACGCTGGTTGCAGTAGAAGAGCTGGTCCTCGGAAATCTTCGAGGTCGTAGCTTCGTGTTCGAAGATGGCGGTGTCGTTGTGTACATCCATATAAGGGAAGGTGTGTGCGCCACACTGGCTGCCTAACAGCAGCGAGTCGCACGACGAGTAGTTGCGGGCGTTCTCAGCCGTGGCGGCAGCACGTACCAGTCCTCGGTAGGAGTTCTGCGAATGTCCGGCAGAGATACCCTTCGAGATGATGGTCGACTTGGTGTTCCGTCCGATGTGAATCATCTTGGTACCCGTGTCGGCCTCCTGGTAGTTGTTGGTGACGGCCACGGAATAGAACTCTGCCACGCTGTTGTCGCCGCGCAGGATGCACGACGGGTACTTCCACGTGATGGCAGACCCTGTCTCCACCTGTGTCCAGGATAGTTTCGAGTCGACGCCGCGCAGGTCGCCACGCTTCGTCACAAGGTTCAGTACGCCCCCCTTGCCGTTCTCGTCGCCGGGATACCAATTCTGTACTGTGGAGTACTTCACCTCGGCACGGTTCATGACGATAATCTCTACGATGGCAGCGTGCAGCTGGTTCTCGTCGCGCATCGGTGCCGTACAGCCTTCGAGATAGCTGACGTAGCTGTCGTCGTCAGCAATAATCAGCGTGCGCTCGAACTGGCCGGTGTTGCGTGCGTTGATGCGGAAGTAGCTGCTCAGCTCCATCGGACAGCGCACACCCTTGGGGATGTAGACGAACGAGCCGTCAGAGAATACCGCCGAGTTGAGGGCGGCATAGAAATTGTCGCGGTAGGGCACCACCGAGCCTAAGTACTGGCGTACCAGGTCGCCGTGCTCCTTGATAGCCTCGCCGATAGAGCAGAAGATGACGCCCTTCTCGCGAAGTTTCTCCTTGAACGTCGTCTTGACGCTGACGGAGTCCATGATAGCGTCGACGGCAGTGTTGCCGGATAAGGCCAAGCGCTCTTCGAGGGGGATGCCTAACTTGTCGAAAGTCTTTTCCAGTTCGGGGTCGATGCCAGCGGGGGAACCGCTGGACGCGGGCTTCTGGGCGGTGGGGTCGGCGTAGTAGGAGATGGCCTGGTAGTCGACGGGGGGCACGTGGACGTGACCCCATGTCGGCGCCGTCTGCTCCCGCCAGTAGCGAAAAGCCTTCAGGCGGAACTCAAGCATCCACTCTGGTTCCCCCTTCTTAGCAGAGATGAGCCGAACGACGTCCTCGTTCAGCCCTTTCTCAATGATTTCCGTATGTACGTCCGTCGTGAAACCGAACTCGTACTTCTGTTCGGCTACCTGACGGACAAACTCGTTATTTACATTCTGTGCGGAAGCAAATTCTTCACTCTTCACTCTTCACTCTTCACTTTTAAAGTTTCTGTTCTACCTCAATCTCAGTGAACGTCTCGATGATGTCGCCGACCTCGATGTCGCCCCAGTTGACGAGTGAGATACCGCACTCCAGACCGGTAGCCACCTCCTTGGCGTCGTCCTTGTAACGCTTCAGAGCGTCGATGTTGGCGGTATGGATAACGATACCGTCGCGGATGACACGAGCCTTGTCCTTGTTGTGGACCTTGCCCTCGGTGACCAGACCGCCGGCCACGGTGCCGACCTTCGAAATCTTGAACACCTGTTTGACCTCAATCTCGCCGGTGACGATCTCCTTCTTCACCTTGTCGAGCATACCCTGCATCGTAGACTTCACCTCGTCGATGGCGTCGTAGATGATAGAGTAGGTGTTGATTTCCACACCCTCGCGCTCGGCCAGACGGCGCGCCTCACTGCTGGGACGTACCTGGAAGCCGACGATGATAGCCTCGGAAGCCGATGCCAGCATGACGTCGTTCTCCGAAATCTGACCCACGGCCTTCGAGATGACGTTGACCTGCACCTTCTCGGTAGAGAGTTTGATGAACGAGTCGGAGAGCGCTTCGATAGAACCGTCGGTGTCGCCCTTGACGATGATGTTCAACTCATGGAACTCACCCAGTGCGATGCGGTGCGACAGCTCGTCGAGACCGAGTTTCGTCGTGGTGCGCAGGCTCTGTTCGCGCTGCAGCTGCACACGCTTGTTGGTGATGTCGCGAGCCTCCTGCTCCGTCTCCATGACGTGGAACGAGTCGCCGGCCGTCGGAGCACCGTTCAGTCCGAGGATGATGGCGGGCTCGGCAGGACCGGCCGTCTCTATGCGCTGGTTACGCTCGTTGAACATAGCCTTGATCTTACCGTAGCTGGTGCCGGCGACGACGATGTCGCCCTGCTTCAGCGTGCCGTTCGACACAAGCACCGTCGATACATAGCCACGCCCCTTGTCCAGTGACGACTCGATGATGCTACCCGTAGCCTTGCGGTTGGGGTTGGCCTTCAGGTCGAGCATCTCAGCCTCGAGCAGTACCTTCTCTAACAGTTCGTCAACGCCGAGACCCTTCTTGGCCGAGATCTCCTGACACTGGTACTTACCGCCCCACTCCTCGACGAGCAGGTTCATGTTGGCCAGGTCTTCACGTATCTTATCGGGGTTAGCACCGGGCTTATCAATCTTGTTGATAGCGAATACCATCGGTACGTTAGCTGCCTGGGCGTGGGCGATGGCCTCCTTGGTAGTAGGCATCACCGAGTCGTCGGCAGCCACGATGATGATGGCGATATCCGTCACCTGAGCACCACGGGCACGCATGGCGGTGAAGGCTTCGTGACCCGGTGTGTCGAGGAACGTAATCTGTCGGCCGTCCTTCAGTTTCACGTTGTAGGCACCGATGTGCTGTGTGATGCCGCCGGCCTCACCGGCAATGACGTTGGTATTGCGGATATGGTCGAGCAACGAGGTCTTACCGTGGTCTACATGACCCATGACGGTGACAATCGGAGCGCGGCTGATGAGGTCGTTCTCGTCGTCCTCCTCCTCGGTGATGGCGTTCTGCACCTCAGCACTGACGTACTCGGTGGTGAATCCGAACTCCTCGGCCACGATGTTGATGGTCTCAGCATCAAGGCGCTGGTTGATAGACACCATGATGCCGATCGACATACAGGTGCCGATGACCTGGTTGACGCCGACGTTCATCATCGTAGCTAACTCTGACACCGTGACGAACTCCGTCAGCTTCAGTACCTTCGACTGTGCTGCCTCGGCTGCCATCTCCTCCTGCATGCGCTCGGCGACGGCGTCGCGCTTCTCGCGGCGGTACTTGGCACCCTTCTTGTTCTGGTTCTTCGTCGTCAGACGAGCCAGCGTCTCCTTCACCTGACGTGCTACGGCCTCGTCGTCAACCTCCAACGGCTTCTGCGCCTGGCGGTTCTTGTTCTTCTTGTTCTTACCGCCACCCTGCTGTTGCTGCTGGTTGTCGTTGAAGTTCTGGTTGCCGCCTTTCTGTTTGTTCTTATTCTTGTTCTTGTTTTGATTGTCGCTCTTGGCCTCAGCCTCGATGTCGACGCGCTCCTTGCCGATACGCACGCGCTTCTTCTTCTCGCTGCGCTGCTGGGCCAACTTCTCCTCGCGCTCCTTCTTCTTCTCCTCCTTCGACTTCTTCTTCGGGCGGGTACTCTGGTTCAGGGCGTCAAGGTCAATCTTGCCGACGACATTCAGGTTGGGCATTGCCTTCTGCTCGGTCTTCAGTTTGAACACCTTCGACTCTGCATCTGCAGGAGCCGTCTGTTCGGGCTGTTCTACCGGTTCAGGCTGTTCCTGCTGTTCGGGCTGTTCAGGCTCTTCCGGCTCCTCCGGCAGCTGGGGCTCTTCGGGCTGAGGAGCCTGAACCTTCGGCTCCGGTTCGGGAGTATCTGTCACAGTCGTTACAACGGGCTTTTCCTCCTCGACGACTTCCTCCTTTACTGGTTTCTCGGCAGTAGGCTCAGGTTTAGGAGTCTCTTTCGGAGCGGGGGCGGCAGGACGCTTGTTGAGGCTGTCCAGGTCAATCTTGCCTAAAGGCTTGAACTGCTGGCGCACCTCTGTCTTAATCGTCTCTTCCTCCTTTTTCTTCTCCTTCTCTTTCTCCTTTTTCTTCGGGAAGATCATCTCGGCCTGCTTCTTGATGGCTTTGTCGCGGTTGAACTCGTTGACCAGCGCCTCGTATTGCTCGTCGCTGATCTTCGTGTTCGGGGTGGCGTCTTCCTTCACCTCGCCGAGGCTGTTCTTCTTCTTCAGGAAATCAACTGCCGTTTGAAGTCCTATGTTCAGTTCCGATAAAACTTTATTTAATCTTACTCCCATCTACGTATTTTACTATTTGACGATTTACAATTTACGATTTTCGCATTGAAATTATTCAAACTCCGCACGGAGAATGCTCAGCACTTCGTCGACGGTCTCTTCCTCAAGGTCGGCCTTCTCGATAAGCATTTCGCGCGGTGCGTTGAGTACGGCCTTAGCCGTGTCGAGACCGATAGCCTTGATAGAGTCGATGATCCACTGGTCGATCTCGTCGGCAAACTCGTCGAGGTAGATGTCTTCGTCCTCTACGTTGTCGTTGACCACACGGAATACGTCGATGGTGTGCTCTGTCAGCATCGAAGCCAGTTTGATGTTCATACCGCCCTTACCGATAGCCAGGCTGACCTCCTCGGGCTGCAGGTAGACTTCTGCCTTGTGGTTCTCCTCGTCGAGTGTGATGCTGCTCACCTTAGCGGGCGAGAGGGCACGCTGGATGAAGAGCTGTGTGTTTGACGAGAAGTTGATGACGTCGATATTCTCGCCGCCTAATTCGCGGACGATGCCGTGGACGCGGCTACCCTTGACACCGACGCAAGCTCCTACGGGGTCGATGCGCTCGTCGTAGCTCTCGACGGCCACCTTGGCACGCTCACCCGGCATACGGGCCACACGCTTGATGGTGATGAGACCGTCGTTGATCTCAGGCACCTCGGCCTCCAACAGACGCTCCAAGAAGACGGGACTGGTACGGCTCAAGATGATACGCGGGTTGTTGTTCTCGTTCTGCACCTCCTTGACGATGGCGCGGACGGTCTCGCCCTTGTGGTAGTTGTCGGCAGGAATCTGCTCGCTCTTCGGCAGGTGCAGCTCGTTGCCCTCGTCGTCCATCAGCAGCACTTCGCGCTTCCACATCTGGTAGACCTCACCGCTGACGACGGTGCCAACCTTGTCCTTGTACTTCTGGTAGAGCGAGTCGTGCTCCAGCTCCAGAATCTTTGAAGCCAGCGTCTGACGCAGGTTCAGGATGGCACGGCGGCCAAACTTCTGGAAGTCCACTTCCTCAGACACCTCTTCGCCTACCTCGTAGTCGGGCTCAATCTTCTGGGCCTCGCTCAGGGCAATTTCCTTGTTCTCGTCCTTCACCTCACCGTCCTCAACGACGATACGGTTGCGGTGAATCTCGAAGTCACCCTTGTCGGGGTTCACAATCACGTCGAAGTTCTCGTCCGAACCGAAGATCTTTGCAATCACATTGCGGAAGCTCTCTTCGAGCACACTTACCAGCGTTGTACGGTCAATGTTCTTCGTCTCTTTAAATTCCTGAAAGGTCTCAATCATTGAGGGGCCTTTCGCTTCTTTCTTTGTTGCCATTGTATCTTTTTTAATTTTTCAATTTTCAATTATCCATTATCCATTATCAATTTTCAATCTTACTTAAACGCCAGCAAGTACTTCACCGACTTCACCTCGTCCATCGTGTAAGCCTTGTCCACATCGACGATGACGGGGCGCTTCTTGCCTTCCACGTGCTGTTTCTCCTGCACGGTAATGGTGAACTGGCGACCGTCGACAGCTTTCAGGATACCTTTCAGCTTCACGCCGTCCTGCTGCAGCACCTCCACCTCGTCGCCGATATGGTTTTTGTACTGCTGCTCTACCTTGAAGGGCTGGCCCAGTCCGGCAGAGCCGACCTCCAGCTCGTAGTCGCCCAACTCGTCGCCCAACTTCTCCTGCAGGAAACGGCTCAGCTCAGCGCAGTCTTCAATCCATACGCCGTCGGCATGGTCAATCTCAATCACGATGCGGTCGTCGGTACCAAAAATAATGTCTACTAAGAAGTAGTCGCCATTCTGCAACCACTCTTCCACCAATGTCTTTAAAACTTCTTTGTTTATCATCTTGTGTAATTATAATGCAAATGAGAGACCCGGCTGGGCCTCTCATTCCACTGAACGGGTGCAAAGGTACGAAGATTTTTGCGAACCGCCAAAAAATTATGCCGATTTTTTCGGTGTGAGCAATTTTTTATACGCTTCCGGCTGTTTTAGCAGGCGGATGGCTTCTTCGAGTTGCTTGTCATATTGCAGTCCAGCCTGAATGCTGCCGGCCTGATAATAGTAGGCGGTAATGATGTCGAGTTCAAGAACCTGTCGCAAGATGGCTTCGTGCTTGTCGATGTCTGTTCCCACGTCATGCTTGAGTTTGCTTTCCAACAGTTCGAACGCCTCGCGTGCCTGTTCGAAATAGCCTTCGGCCTTGGCAGTCTTCTCCAGATCTTTTAGCTGTTTCTGACTGACGGGATCGTAAGTGAAGCCGCTCTTGATGACGTGTTGCTTGAAGTCGGCAAACTCCTCGTCGGTCAGATGAAACTCTTGTGGTGGCGCTATCGTCGGATGCTTAGTGATGTAGTCGACCACCCAGTCGAACATCACCTCCGTAGAGTCCAAGCCTGACCCTGACAGGTAGTAGGCAATGTTGGGTATCGTGTCGTTCTTCACCTCTACGTCGGGCGTGATACCGCCTCCGTCGCGCACCTCGCGTCCGGCTGCTGTGTGGAAGACGTGCGTCAGTGAGTCGGCAACGCGCTCACGGTAGCCGCCTGTTCCATTGCGACGGTAGTTGATGGCTTGTATGCAACGTCCGCTGGGGATATAGTATTTTGATGTGGTCATCTTCAGGTTCGTGTTGTATGGCATATCGAGGGGAATCTGTACCAGTCCCTTGCCATAGGTGCGCGTACCTAAAATGACTGCGCGGTCCAGATCCTGCAGTGCACCACTGGTAATCTCGCTGGCCGATGCTGTCTCGCCGTTGACAAGCACTACTAACGGCATCTCGGTGTCTACCGGTTCCAAGCGTGTCTTATACGCGTGGTTGGCCTGACTGATTTTGCCGCGGTTCTCGACGATGGTCTGGTCTTTGCCTACCCACAGGTTGACAATATCGACTGCCTCTGCTTCGGAACCGCCACCGTTGCTACGCAGGTCGAACACCAGTGCCTTGGCTCCCTGTTGCTTCAGGCCGATAAAGGCACGGCGTACTTCTCTTGCACAGCCCTCGGTGAACTGATTCAAGTTGATGTAGCCGATATTACCCTCCAACAGTCCGTAATAAGGCAGTTCGGGCAGCTTGATGGAGCGACGCGTAATCTTGAACTCCATCTTCTTACCCGTTGAGGGACGCTGCACTTTCAGCACGAACTGCGTGCCGGCATCACCGCGCAGACGGCTACTGACGTAGCTTACGTCGCGGTCGGTCATCACCGAGTCGTCGATGCTTAGAATGATGTCGCCTTTCTTGAGCCCCGCTTCTGCGGCAGGCATGCCCTCGTAAGGCTCATCAATGACAATGCGCTTTAGTTTGCGGTGGTAGCGTATGAGAGCACCGATGCCGGCATATTTGCCGGTGAGCATCATCTTCAGGTTCTTCGTCTCGCTCTCCGGATAATATTCCGTATATGGATCCAGCGAGCGTAGCATGGCTTTGATGCCCGTGGTAACTACCTCATTAGGGTTCAGCGTGTCTACATAGAACAAGTCGAGGTTCTTATACAACTGATTGAAGATGTCCAAGTTTTTGGCCACCTCAAGATTATGGTTCTTGGCAGTACCTGCCGTCTGTGCTTGTGTCACAGTTGCCACAAGCAGGATAAGGAGTGTGAGGCAGTGTCTTCTCATCAATACTCATCCTCGTTGAAGAGGAAGTCCTCTTTGGTGGGGTAGTCGGGCCAGATGTCCTCAATACTGTCGTAGATGTCGCCCTCGTCCTCTATCTCCTGCAGGTTCTCCAGCACTTCGAGCGGGGCACCCGAGCGGATGGCATAGTCAATGAGTTCGTCCTTGGTTGCGGGCCAGGGAGCGTCTTCCAACTTCGATGCTAATTCAAGTGTCCAATACATAATGCTATTTACAATTTAAAGATTTCTTGTTAAGACAAGCGAGCAAGCTCGAGTCCAATTTACAATTTATATTACCAAAAACGGTCTTTTTTTAATTTGGCCGCAAAAGTACTCATTTTTTTCTTACTTGCAAGCGTTTTTCCATATAATTTCGTCTTGGCCGCTGTTAAAATTTATTATTTTGGCCAAAACGAACAGATAATCGCTCAGTCGGTTGACGTATTGCTGCATCTCTTCGCCCACCGTGGCCACCTCGGCCAGTGCGGCAATGCGGCGCTCTGCACGTCGGCAGACAGTGCGTGCCACATGGGCCTGTGCGGCAGCTTGTGTGCCGCCGGGCAGTACGAAACCCTGCCGTTCGGGCAGCAGTGCCATCAGACGGTCTACCTCCTGCTCTAAGAATGCCGTCTCGCCCTCGGCCAGATGAGCCGACGGGTAGAGCGGCGTCTGACTCTGATCGGTGGCCAGGTGTGTGCAGACGTTAAACAGGTTGTTCTGTATGCGGATGATGGTCTGGCGGTTGTCGTCACCAGTCATCATCGCTGCCAGCAGTCCTAAGTGGGCGCTCAGCTCGTCGACGGTGCCGTAGGCCTCTAACCGTATGTCGCTTTTCTTGATGCGCACGCCGCCGACGAGGCTGGTCGTGCCTTTGTCACCCGTCCGGGTGTAGACTCTCGTTATTTTCATATCGTTTTCAGGTCAGAAGTTAATGATATAGTCTTGTTTCACACGTTTGCTGTCTGTCAGCACGAGACCGCAGTAATAGAGGTCGAACGTCACCCTTGCCCGCTCGTCGGCCTTGAGCCGCCGCCAGGCCTGCTTGTCGCGCCATAGTCCCTCGACCACGATGACCGAGCGGTCGTCAACGCGCCCTTCGAGCCTGTCCAGCAGACCGTCGGCCTCGCTGATGTCGACGTGCAACAGCTCTACGATGCCCGTCATCTCGCTGACGACCTTGGCCCGTCGGCACCCCGCCCGCCAGTAGTCGTGGTAGTCGCTGCTGACAATCGTCTGTGGCTGCCGCCAGTTGGCCAGTCTGAAGTAGAGCCGTCCTAACTTCCGTCGCAGCCATCCGTCGCCGCGGCCCGTCTCGCTATACTGGTAGTAAGGCCAGTGCTCATTGACGACATAGCGTACCATCCAGTAGTCTGTTGGCGACTGGATGCCGAAGCCGCGACAGTGGCTGATGCGGCTGAGCCAGACGAGAAGGCGTGTCAGCTGATTCATTGTCAGTGGCAAAGGTACGAATAATTTTCAAATAAGCGCATAAAGAGCGGCGAAAATTTGGCCGTTTCATCGTTTTTCCCGCCTTTGCCCTGCCTTCGCGCGCGTATATATGGATAGTGAAAGCGGAAAACATCCCACCCATGTCGCCCATGTCGCTCCTGTCTCCTACTTTGCTGGCTTGTGGGGGCAAGAAGCTTAGGGGTGGGATGGGCGACATGGGTGGGATGTTTTCCGCTTTCACTATCCCTATGGTAAAAGGGAAAAGGTAAGAGGTTGTGGCGGCTCTTGAAATTTTCACGGCCTTAGAGAAAAACGTCACGGCCTTAGAGAAAAACGTCACGGCCGCTCGTGAAAAAATATAAGCCTCTCGTAAAAAAATATAAGCCTCTCGTAAAAACGTCGCGGCCTCCTCCACTTGCCTTGTAGATAAAAGGAGATAAAAGGAGATAGAAGGAGATAAAAGACAATGGTTTTGCTGCAGAAAACTTGCAGACAGAGTATTTAAATGTTTTTATTCGCTCACAAAAGTTCGTGAAAATTTGGCCGTTTCATTCTTTTTCCGTAATTTTGCAGCGAAAACTGTAAAAACGAGTACTTAAAAGAATAACAACAACTAAAACAATAAACATTTATGAAACAAACAAACTATTTTAAATTACTACTGCTCAGCCTGCTGATGCTGGTTGGAGTAGGGAGTGCGTGGGGCGCAGGTCCGTCTGATCCTGCCATATCAAACCTTACGGCGAAGTCTTTTTCAGAAACTACATTGTTATGGACAACACCATCAAATGCTACTACTTGGTATAATGCTGGATGGGCTGTTTGTGGAAAAAGCGGAGGGCGAGGCTCTTTTGTATCTGTCACAAACAAGAAATACACCATTAACCCCGAAACTGACGAAACGGTGTCTGCAACTGCTTGTGAAGGATTGAATATTAAGGAAAGCAATGATACAAAGACTGTATACTTTTGTGTAACGAATGTAACAGGAGTCGATATCTATGTAATTAATAATAACGGAAGTGGTGAACGCACTGCTAAAGTGACGATTACGAACAATCAGAATTCTGACAAAATTACCAAAACAGGTAGTGCTGCAGCTAATGGCTCATTAAAAATTTCCGCAAACGGGCTTAGTGCATCAAACAAATATTTGGTGAGAATTGAGGGTACTAACGGAGATATGACACTTTATGCCGTTCGATTCACGACAAGCGTCAGTACTGATCCGACGATTTCTTCCACGCCAAGTCAAATTACGCTGAAAGCTGTGGAGTCTGGAGTAGCTGTTAATAGTAGCTTCACCATCAATGGCCAAAATTTAACCCCTGGGACGTATAATTTGACTGTACCTTCGGTAACGGGGTTGACGGTGTCTCCTACATCATTCACTGTTGGTGCTGACGGTAAGGTCAGTCAGGCAGTTAGTGTTTCTTATAGCTCTACAGAGAACGTGTCGGAGAAAACTGTAAATATAACCTCTACTGTAGGAAATGTTAATTTGAATGTACCAGTTAATTACTCTGCTACAGTGGTGGCTTGGACTCTTCAGTCGATTAGTGGAGAAAAGGTATGGGATTTTGCTTCTAGCGTTAGTGGCTCTAAACAGTTTACAGGTGATGCCCAGAGCATTGAAAACGTTTATGCAAATATAGACGGATTAACATTTACTTCTGCTTTTGATGCAACAGCTCTTGCTTTCAAGGGAGAGTTTCCCTTTAGAGGCAATGATAAGAAATTTGCTCAAAACGGAACATTGAGATTTAATACGACGGTACCAGGAACTATTATTGTTAAGTTCTCTGATACAGGCTCAGGAGCATCTGCAACAGCTGTAAAGCGTTATCTTGTTGTCAATGGTGTACAGACGGACTATTGGACATCACGTCCCAATAATGGTACTGATGCTCCTTATGATGCTCAGCTAAATGTGACTACGGGAGAAATACCTGTTTCTGTTGGTGATGTGACTATTACGGGTACTTCTGCTATAGTTATGTCCTATCTGAAGTTTAAGCCTACCCTTACAGCTAACGTAGCAGAGTTCAAGGCCCTCTCGACAGGTACTGAAGCTCAGGCCACGCTGACGGATGTCAAGGTGACTGCCGTCAATGGTACGGCTGCATACATTGAGGATGCTACAGCAGGTATTAAGATTGAGTTGCCGGCAGAGGGATTGCTGGCTGTGGGCGACCAGCTCAACGGAACCATTGTTATGCAACGTACTGCTGACGGTGCTGGCGCTGTCGCTGCGACCAGCTTAGCCAGTGTTGTTAAGACCGCTGGCACCGCTACCCCGACAGCTGCTACTGCTGAGGCTCTGACCGAGGCCAAGCAGGATATGTACGTCAACTTGAGCGGTGTCACTGTGACGACCGATGGCAATGACGTCTTCGTCAACCAGGGCGGTAAGACTATCAAGGTGGTCAACACCCTCTTTACCGACGCCACCGCTACTATCAGCGGCAAGAAGCAGTTAGAGTCGATAGCCGGTATCGTCACTGCTGACGGACTGGCTCCCACAAAGGCTGCCGACATCGTTTTAGGTGAGAATGCCGACAAGCTGAAGACCGTTGCCAACATCGCCGCCTTCAAGGCTCTGGCCGACAAGGAACAGGCTCAGCTGACGCTCGCCGATGCCTACGTCACCTATAAGGGCGACGGCTTTAGCTTCATTCAGGACGCCTCGGGCGCTATCATCGTTGAGGATAAATTGACCACTGATGCAGCAGGCAAGAAGCTGAATGGTTACTTCTCGGCTCAGCTCGATATCCTCAATAATGGTATTGAAAAGCAGGGTATGGCCATCACCGAAGCCAGCGATTATACGTCAGCTGACGGCGTGTTCATCCCCACCGTCTATAATGACCTGAGCACACTGAAGTCTCCCGACTTATTATATAGTATGGTACGCGTGGGACGTTCTAAGATTTCTATCGAGGGTGGTGTCAGCACGCTTGAGACCGCTAACGGTACGGGTTCCATCACCGTTCGCGACGCGCTGGATACTGGTGTTAACGTGCCCGAAAACCTGACTTTCTTCACTGGTATCGTGCTCTACGACAAAAATGGGTATTTATTAGCTCCCGTCCACGAGGACTCACTGCAGGAGTATGTGGCTTCTGTCACCGACTACGTGGTTGACGTTATGGAGGAAGGTGAGACCATAGAGGCTGGTGAGACGAAGGTGCTGACGGGTGTCATGATGAACACCACCGCCGACGCTCCTGTCGTGGCTGAAGCCAAGACCGTCGGCGAGGGCGATAAGCAGAAGAACTTCACAGCCAAGATTGAAGGTAACAACTACCAGTTCGAGGCTACGAAGACCGGTGTGCTGACCGTCTATACCGAGAAGCAGCCGAAGCAGAAGCTGAACGTCACCGAGGACGGTGAGGCTATGAAGGACTTCACCGACTTCGAGCAGAAGCTTGACTCTATCCAGATTCCTGTCACGGCCGGCCACAGCTATCTGCTGTCGACCACCGAACCGCCGCTGAACCTCTACGGCTTCACCTTCACGCCCGAGGATAAGAATGCTCTTGACCTTGCCCGCAACATCGCTACGTTCAAGAAACTCTACGACGGTATGGTGGCTGTTGAGGACACGCTGATGCTCAACGATGCCGTCGTCACCTATATCAAGGGCGATAACGTCTTCGTCGAGGATGCTTCTGGCGCTATCGACTTCTACGAGACACAGATGCAGTTCTATGTCGGTCAGAAGCTTAACGGCTTCATCATCGGTAAGAACAAGGACAACAAGAAAATGCCCGTCCTGACGCGCAGCGCCAAGACCAAGAACTCTGAGTTCAAGGTAGAGAAGGGCACCGCCCAGAGCAAGCCCATCACCATCGAGGAGGCACTGGCAGAGGAGGGTTTGGCCCGTTTCGCTACGCTGAACAACGTCAAGCCCACCAAGGACCAGTATGGCTTCCGCATGCTCGCCGACGCTGCTGGCAACATGATTCGCATTGAGGATCACTTCAACGTGTTCTACACGCTGCCAGAGTATATCAAGAGCATCGAGGGTATCGTCGGTATCGACGCCGAGGGCACACACTTCTTCTGGCCCACCTCTAAGGAGGGCGTCGTCGCCAAGCCCGTTCCGGCCGACTTCGCTGAAGGCAAGTACTACCTGAAGAATGTGGGCAGCGGCCTGTTCTGGGGCGCCGGCAACGACTGGGGCACACGCGGTTCGCTGCTGAAGCACGCTGAGTACGTCACCCTGTTGCCGCAGGAGGACGAGACCTTCCAGATGGAGACGCAGGTGAGCAATGGCGGCACTGCCTACTATTTCGAGGGCGACTATATGGATAACGCCAACCCGATGAAGCTCACCATCAACAAGGCTGGTGAGAACCGCTATACCATCGCCGATCCTAACGGCAACCTCTTCGGCTACGACGGCACTTCAACCGTTCTGGGTAAGAGCATCGCCGAGGGCGACAACGCCCTGTGGCAGATCTTCTCTGAGGACGAGATGAAGGCTACGCTCGACGCAGCAGCCGAGGACAATGGCGTCGACGCTACGTTCCTTATCCTCGACCCGAACTTCGGACGTAACAACCGCAACGTCGGTGCGTGGACAATGGCCAACGAGGGCGTTGCCTACAACCTGTCTGGCGGTAACAATATCAACAACTGCGCCGAGTCTTACATGTCGACCTTCGTCCTGAGCCAGGAGGTGACTGTTCCCAACGGTAAGTACGTGCTGAACGCCCAGGCTGCCGTGACGTTCCATGACGACCGCGTCATCAAGGACTACGACGGCAACGGCTATCCTCAGATT
>ONYA01000016.1 GCA_900321965.1 uncultured Prevotellaceae bacterium | reverse complement strand
TAGCCCTTGGCCTTTATCAGGTCGAGGTTCTCCTGCGAGGCGATGCCAGCATCTATCACCACGAGCACCTTCCGGTCGTCGGACAACCCGACGGGATTCTTCGCAATAAGTCTGTCCACCATGTCGGGCAGCGACTTCGGGTCGGCTGTGTTGCCCTCCAGGATGGCGCTGTAGCGGATGAAGCCATCTGTGTTGATGGCAAGTGCAAGAACCAGCAGCTTGCAGTCGGAGCGCTTCTCCTTCGAGCGGCCGAACTTGGCCTTCATGCTCCCGTCCTTGCGTCCCTCGAAGTAGAAGTTGGTCAGGTCGAAGAGTATGATGCGGTTCGTGGGACGGAACAGGTCGTCAGTCGTCTGGCACAGATACCTCTCTATCTTCTCTTTCTCCTTGAGGAACCGGTCGGCCACGCTGTACACCTTGCGCTGGGTGACAGACCCGATGGCAAGGTCAAGCAGCTCGCACACACCGGAGTTGTCGCGCATAATGCGCATCGACTTCAACTCAGAAGGAGTATATACCGTACGCACGATAAGGTGTCCCACAGCCAGTTTCACCTGCTCTTCACTCCATCCAAGAGAACGCAGGAAACGGTCGAAGCCAATCTGGCGGATGGCCTGAAGGCAAAGCCATTCAGCACCGACGTCACGGGCGTCCTTGTGTTCCAGAGTGTCCACGTCGATACGGCGTTCAGCCTTCGCCTTGCTCGCCTCAAAGGCCTGATGGATGATGTCAAGCTTCTTCTCCTCGACAAGACGCTGCCAGTACTCCTCTATCTTCTGGCGGACAACATCGCTGTACACAGCCATCTGGTCAGGCCACAGCTCCCGCTCGCCCTGATGTTCATACTTGTAGGTCAGGCCGCAGGAGATGTCGCGGATCTCCTCGGGCTTCAGCCCGTGGATGAACCCGACGTTCAGCAGGATGCGGGTGCAGGCCCGGCCGCTGGCATTGCGGTAGGACTCCTTCAGCCGGTAGTACTTCCCGTACTCGCCTGTCTCAGGGTTGTATCTCATCTGCGACGTGAAATTCATGCCGCAAAGGTAAGCATAATTTTTTTAACCGCTGTGTTCTACAATGGGGTTTTGGCATCTTGAAGAGACTAACCGGCTGAAAATCAAATGTAACTTTTTTGAAAAAAGTTTAAAGCGTTAAAGTTGGGTTAATGGAAGTGAACTAAACGTTGAATTAGAAGATGTTGAGCGAGATTTTGATAGTATTTATTCTATTGGTTCATGCAATATACCTCTTTACGTATTTAACTATACGGATTATAAAATTTGGAAGAAATATGCAGAGGAACTTCGTGGAAACAAAGCAAAGAAGGACTCTCGTAATAGAATAGACTTTTTCAAAGCATTAGGTTGTAATGGCTTTGAGTTAGATGTTTTCAATAACTTCTATTTCTCACGAACTAGAAAAAGTTTGGAACATTATTATCCACAAGCCAAGGCTGGTGATGATATGCCAATTAGTACGCAAGATATAAATTGCTTTGGCAATTTTGCCATGATAGGGTCTGATGCAAATAGTTCTGGTTCGAATTGGAATCCAATTGATAAAAAGAATCGCTATCTTGATACAAAGTCAAACCCAGTGAGTGTAGCTTCTTTAAAGTTCCGAATTATGTTACAGATATGTCAGGATAATTACGATGCAGGAATTAAGAACAAAAATATTAAGCGTCTATTTGGTTTAGAATGGAATGTCGAAGATATGGTTCAACATCAAGAGAAAATGCTCGAGATTATTATGAACTATTAATCTCGGTAACAAGAAGTGTATAAAAGGTTTATTATTCAAAGAACTTGCAGAATATGAATGATATAAAATCAAGTGTTTACGCTCAGAAAGTAGAACTGCTACTCCGTCTAATTCCGATAGTGATGGAAGAGGAGGTGTTTGCCATACATGGTGGTACTGCTATCAATCTTTTTTCTTGAAGGACTTGCCACGTTATTCTGTAGATATTGATTTGACCTATATCCCATTGGCTGACCGTCAGACAAGTTTGGATGACATCAATATGCATCTGAATGTCATCGCGGAAAAGGCAAAGAAAGCTTTCAAAGGAATGCATATCGTTCCCAATTTCAATACTTGCAAACTGTTGTGCGAGTATCGAGGCAAACAGGTGAAGATTGAGGTCAATCAAACCAAGAGAGGAATAGTAGGCGGTGCTGTCCAAACTATACCATTGAGTGAGAAGGCTCAGGAAGAGTTTTCTCTCTTTTGTGAGGCAAATGTTGTACCTCTAACTCTATTGTATGGTGGCAAGATCGCAGCAGCGTTATCACGTCAGCATCCTCGTGATCTGTTTGATGTGAAGTATATGGATATTCCATTGAGTGAATGCCGAGAGGGACTCATCTTCTGTTTGCTTGGCAGCGATAGACCCATCCATGAGTCTTTTGCTCCACGCCTGATTGACCAGCGCGAGGCAATGGATAACCAGTTTGCAGGTATGACGGATATTCCTTTCACATACGAGGAGTTTGAAGAAACCCGTTCAAAACTCATTAATGATGTAAAGTCGTTGATGACTGAAGTGGATAAGAAGTTCCTGATTACTTTCGAATCTGGACAGCCAGAATGGGATGGCTATGAATTTGAGTACTTCCAGGATTATCCATCTGTACAATGGAAACTTCTTAATCTGAAGAAACTCGGCAAGCAGAATCCGCAGAAGTTGCAGGAAGAAGCGGAAAAACTATTTCATTTATTTCAGGAGGACTAAAAAAAAGACAATTAACAATTTGTTTTTTTTACTTGTACAATAATATAAATAAGAATGATGGATAATAATTATAATTTATTAAGTCAGATTAATTCTGAAGCCGATGAAACGTTGGCAGAAACAATATGGGGGAAACCGGCTAATGATATTATTACAGGTATTAATAATAATAGTATAGTTCCGGCCAATAGATCTATATGGGAATTGGTACAGAATGCTAGAGATGTTTCTTACGAAGGATGCAAAGCAGAGATACGCTTTATTCGGAAAGATAATGAATTTGTATTTGAGCATAATGGACAACCTTTTGATCGCAAGTCTATTCAGTCTCTTATTATTCAAACGAGTAGTAAGGTTAGAAATGACATCGTTAAGGTTGGTCAGTATGGTACAGGGTTCCTTACAACCCATAAATTTGGTCTTAGATTCAAATTGGAAGGAGCATTAAAGGTGGTGTCTAATCAAAACCTCTATTACAATTTTGGCAAAGATGAAGAAGAATATATTATAGATAGGTCGTTCACTGATAGAGGAAAATTAAGTTCGGCGATTCAGAAACAAGTTGATATAGAGCAAGCATGGGGAAAAGATTTGTCGAAATTAAGTTCTACTCCAGCAAAGAAGACTGTTTTTACGTACATACATGACCATGAAATTGAAAAACAAAACGTAAAGGATGCATTTGAGAAATCTCCTGTGCTTACTCCATTTGTGCTTGCTTTGAATCAATATGTAGGCAGTATTGTGTTTGAGGATGAAGTAGATCACACTTGTATGTCTTATTCTATAGGTGAAAGAACTACAACTTGGGAAAGTGATAGCATGGTTCTTGAAAAAGTATCGATCATTCATAAAGAGCTATCGAAGCAGATAAATTTATATTTGTTAAAGAGCAAAATTGAGATTGATGATGCCACTAAAGAAAGTAAAGTTACAGTTATCATGCCATGGTCTTCTACTTCTGATAATTCAATAGATTATAATCAATTGACAGAAGATATACCACAGCTGTATTTGTATTTACCTTTATTAGGTACAGAAAATTGGGGGTGGAATTACATTATTCATGCTCCTGGATTTACTTGTGATAAAGACACTCGTGATTCTTTGCTTTTTGTTGGGAATGGTCAGAATAACGATTATCAAGCAGAGCAAAATAGAAATCTAATAGCTCTTGCTGGAAGAATGATTAAAGAGTATTTTGCATTATGTTTATCAAACATTGATGATAGGAAATATCTCGGAAGAGTTCATTTCATGCCTGCTCCGCAAGAGCGTCTTAAGAATTATTACTCTCTATTACAAAAGGAATGGGTGTCTTTTTTTGAACAGCAACCATTAGTCGCACATGGTGATGGATACATCAAGGTATGTGACATTAAAGTACTCGACACGGAGATGTATGGCGCTTGTGGGGATGATTCATTACTTCTAGATGCAGTATATACGCTATTATGTAAAGAAGAACATCATATAGTGCTTCCAGAAAAGCAGGATTTAATTCATTGGAGTCGTTACATCAATGAATGGTATGAAGGAGAGAAGAATACACATACAATATCACTTATAGATATATGTGATAAGATTAAATGTACGGAATTGTGTGCTAATGATATATCTTGGCTTCATTCAATTTGTCTGTATTTAAAGGAACATCCACATCATGATGTTGCTCTCAAATCCATTGTCCCTAATCAAAATTTGAAGTTGATAGATGTTGACTTAGTAAGACCAGTTAATTTCAATCCGACTTTCTGTGAGGTGATGAGAACTCTCGTTCCAACAGAAGTAGAGCGTTTTGTACATGATAGTTTTACTGATATCATGAGTGAAGCTGATGAATATGATCGCGAAAAAGTGAAGACTGCTTTGACTGCATTTGTAACTGGTCTCAATAATAACAATTCGGCCCTTAAAAATGCTATTATTAGCAGCTCTGTATTTGATAAAATCGAATACGAGAAACAATATTTGAATGAAACAACTGTACATGCAATCTTGGATTTGTATAAAATGTTGCTACCGCTAGATGGAACAGGATTTACATCAAGAATGTTTAGATTACTGGAGGATTTTTATCACTATTATCCTGATACTACGGATAGAATTGAAAAAGAAAGTTTTGATATAAGAAACTGTTATATACCGCTTATCAATGATTCTCTTTTTCATTTTACACTTATGGAAGATAAGAATTCTCTGGAAGATTGGATATTTAATATGGTGCGCGAACTGAATGAATACAGTGAAGCAAATTCTTTTCTGCGAAATTATACAGTTTATCCTAATCAGAAAGGAGTGTATAAATACTCATGTCAACTTAAGAAACAACAGATGATGCCAGAACGACTGAAAGAAATATACCATACAATTTGCGAGAAGGATGTTCGTGAACAGCTGGTAGCGGTAAATTATCAAGACAACTTTGTCGAAACTGCCACACTTAATGGTCAGGAACTGGCAGAAGAAATCCAAAAACCTTTTACAGAATCTGATGTTCGCTCAATAGAAAGAAGTCCACATCAGCAGTTATATGTTGAAATAATTGAGAAATTTAGCCTTCCTGTAGAAGGGTTACAATGGAGAACTCTTTTTCCTGCAATTTACGAATGCAAAGCAAATTTAATGCTAAGTGTCATTAATAGTCCTCAGAAACGAGAAAGCATATTCCAGATAATGAAAGTTCAGGATTCTTGTAAGTTGAATGCTATTGCTGAGTTGGCAAAGCGTGATGACTTGGAACGAGTTATCCAATTAGGTAAAGATGCCCGTGATCGTGAAATTAGAGATAAAAATGATTTTGAGTTTAAGAAAAAACTGGGCTTGTATGTTGAGACATATCTGCTTAAGCAGCTTGATATAATTATAGGTGATAACAAATTGAATGTGTCTGTTATTGATGATCAAGGTGGTCAAGATTTAAAAGTATTAGTAAATGATAAGGTCATATATTATATTGAGGTAAAGAGCCGATGGGAAACAGATCGTAGTGTGCTTATGAGTACACTTCAGCATAAAACATCCTATCGCGAAAAGGAACATTATGCCTTGTGTGCTGTTGATATGAGTCATTTTGATCAATCACTTGTAGAGCAACATAAATACCCTGAGCTAGATATCATCAAGGATAATATTAGTGTTCTCATGAATATTGGTGTATTAAATGATCGTATGCGAGATGCGGTGGAAGAACATGACGAGAATGAAGTGCACATAGCAGGCGGTTATCAGGTGCTGGTGTCACAGAATGTGATACAAAAGCATGCAATCCCATTTGATAGTTTTATTGTCAAGCTAAAAGAATTTGTAAAAGATAAGATGAAGGGTAGAGAGATTGAGTAGCCTTCTCCTCTTTGTCTACATGTATGTTTCAGATAACAATTATAAAATATTATAGTACATATATTCTTTTATAGTGGCTATTGGTAATTATATATCTACAGGCAAATGTATATGGTGTGGTCGTACCATTGTTAATGGAGCTACGTTTCACAACATTCCACATGTTTTTCCTCATGCATTAGGAGGTGAGGATACATGTACAGATGTATGCGATGATTGCAATCATTACTTTGGAACAACCAAGGTACATGGAGTGCCATCGATTGATTTGACTTTCAAAGAGATTTTCAATGCATATCGCTTCTTCTGCCAAAATCTTAACGAGAATTCATACAAGAAATTACGCTCAACGTTCTTTTCATATCATCATAGTACTCATTCGATAAAAATACGTCAAAACTTCAGAAATGATATTCTTTGTAGACAGTTGAAGAGAGGGTTGTATGAATGTTTCTTACAGAAATATCATCAAGTAACAGGTGATGGTAACAACCAAATATTTGATAGTGTTAGACAGTATGCACGCTACAATTATGGCGATTTACGTGTGTACTATGCTTTCAACGAAATCATTCTAGCAGAAAAAGAACAAGATAGACCTCATTTGGGGATGTCAGATAAACTATTGGACGATATGAGGGAATATGGTGTATACCATTTCTGGTTATTAGGACATTCTTTTTATCTTGAAGTTCTTCCAATTACTTTTAATGTTAAAGGTATGGCATATTTACAGAATGAAGCTAAGCATATATTATTGCCGACCAGTGATCGAGTTGGTATATTTGAGTTTAACGATATCCGTCAGATAGATCCTTTGATGTTTAGGTTTAATAACAGATAATTAATATGAATAAATACATGTCTCCATATAAATACAGAATACATCTGTATGTCACCTTTAAAGATTTGTTTCCTGAAGAACCAGAAATAAATGTGAAAGATATTTTGTCTCATTATAGCCGTAAGTCGTTGATAAATGTTGCACTAGCTTTAGATACTTACTATGGAGAAGGTGAGTTTGAAAAGTGTATTCATTTCTTTTCTGAAAGAAACAAAGGGCAGTATCAAGAGATTATGAGAAGATTTCATGTTTTCAAATCACAATCGATATATCCTAATACTGATTTCTTTTTCTGTAGCTTTATATCTGGATTGGAATTGTTGAGGTACACATATTCTATGCCAGAAAAAATATCAGACGATGAATCATATTCAAAATTTGAATGGAATCTTTTTAGAGCAATATTGCAAATTAATCAACAAACAATTTGCAAATTTCATGCTGTTGAAGGAATAAAAAAATATGAACTGATTTATTTGAATAATCTGTGTTATGTGGATTTAGGTAAAGATTTGAAGGAATTAGCGATACAACAATACGTTTACGCATATCATTTTTTCAAATACTTAGAGAATTCTAACATACAGAATAAAAACCTGCTCAATGCATTCGAAATTCATTATGGCACTTCTTGGAAGAGGTATGTTTTAACCTTAATTTCTGCAAGAACAATAAGTATTAAACACGCAGGAAGGCTTGAGAAAACATTGGAATGTGATATAGATAACTTGATGGAGAAATCTGTTTTCGATCATTTGAAATTAGATACATCTAAGGAAATGAAATATGCTTCTTCATCAAAAGAAGATCGGGAAGGTAATTCTGACTATCGTTATTTTCGTCAATCTCCTATCATTGATGATGGCGATAGTTACATTCTTTATTCATCACCGCTTTTCCTCGGCAAAGTCTATAACAGTCTATATTTTGATTTGCCAAAGATAAATAAGGAAATACTAGAGAAACAGAATCGAGTTAGTTCTATTAAAGATTTAATAACAACAGATTTCGTTCAAAACACACTATTGTATGGATATATCAAGGAATCTATTCATAGTGGGTATGAAATGTATACAGAAGCTAGGATGGAAGCTCTTTACGTTAAAAAAGAGAATGAATTAGGTGCACCTGATCTTGTTTTAATCTCGCATCGACATGCAATTTTGTTTGAATGTAAGGATATAAGGCTTAATGGCTGGGTGAAAGAACAAAAGGACTATAATCTAATCATGCAAGAACTAAAAGAAAAAATTATAGGCTTTGGTAGTGATGATCATAAAGGGGTTGGGCAACTTACAGGTCATTTAAATAACATTAGAAACAATAACTTCCACTGGGCACCTATTGGGAGTGGAAAGAAAGTATACCCAGTGCTAGTGCTATCAGACCCAAACGTTAACCAAGAAGGATTAAATGGCATCATCTGGAATAGCTATCTTAAATCTCTTGAGAACAAAACTATTAGGCGTTTGGCTGCTAACAGACCTTTAATTGTGATGACGCCTATGACGCTGATAAAACATGCCAAAAGGTTTCGACAGAAAGGTTTTGCATATTACTTTGAAAAGTATAATAGATATATGGCTAAGAATCGACAATATGAATTATCATTTGAGCATTTTATGAATTCATATAGCTTTGACAGAAAAGATTTGATAACAAAAATCATAAAGGAACTATGTGATAGTTGAACACTTAACTATATAATTATTATTTATGAAATAATCTAAATGGAATATTTGTGTTTTATGTAAACTAATGCCACCACGTTGTAGATATGGTAGATTTCAACTCATACATCAATGGTCTTGACCTTTCGCGATTGACAGAGTATTGTATTAATCACGGTCAATTGAAACAATATGCTAAAGGCGATTATTTTGTCAAAGAAGATGAAGAGTCTCGCTATATTGCCTATATTGAATGTGGATATTTCAACTACAAAGTACATAATTCTTCTGAAGGAAAAGACTATATCACAGGTTTTGCATTTGAGGGTGAGTTCGTGGGTGATTACCCAAACTGTCTTTCAGGTAAAACATCAGAAGTGACTATTGTAGCTGGAACTTCATGTAAGATCTATCAATTAACAAGTGAAGAATTATGTAGACAGTTAGATTCCGATGGTATGAGAGATCTAAAACTAGCCATATCCGACAACCTCTTTTCTCAGGTCTATACACAATACCTTGATACATATCGAATGACAACCAGAGAACGGTATAAGCGTTTACTCCTTCGTTGTCCTGAAATAGTACAAAGTATCAACCTAAAAGACATAGCCTCTTATCTAAAAGTTACACCTACAACTATCAGCAACATTCGCAGAGAGATAACATTTGGTCTGTAAATTCTCAAAATGTTTTGAGAGTTTGCCCTAATGACGTTTCTTTTACTTTCAATTGTGCTTAGGCTTACAAATAAACTATTACTTTTGTACACAAAAAGCACAATATGAATATCGTTATCATCGGAGCCACCTCGGGTATTGGTAAAGCTCTTTTCGAGAAATATGCAAATGAGAACAATAGAATCGGCATTATTGGACGACGAGCACATTTGGTTGACGAATTGTATCATAAATATCCATCCAAGGCCATTCCTGCTAAAGCTGACATTACCAACTTGGAAGAGATTGGGCAAGCCATTTGTACTCTCCATGAAACGTTAGGGCACATTGATCTTGCTATCGCGTGTGCTGGTACTGGTGAGATTAACGCCACTCTTGACTATGCCGTGGAGCGTCCAACTATTGATACTAATGTCGTAGGTTGGACATTTGTCATTGACATGCTCTACCACATTTTCGAACGACAAGGCTGCGGCTATCTTGTTGCCATTACTTCTGCAGGTGGCCTGCGGGGTGAACCTATGGCACCTGCCTATAGTGCAACTAAAGCCTATCAAATCAACTATATGGAAGCCCTGCGTAAGAAAAGGCTTTCAAAAACGGAGGGCATATAATTGTTACAGATATTCGTCCAGGTCTTGTTGATACAGCTATGGCAAAAGGAGAAGGATTGTTTTGGGTAATGACAGTTGATAAAGTTGCCAGTCAAATCATTGCGGCCATTCGGAAGAAGAAATCCAAAGCTTACGTTACTCGGCGTTGGCATATTCTCGCAATCATCAATAAAAATCTTCCGTTCTTCCTATATAAGAGAATGTGATTTGTTGTTGCTATATGATAGTCTCTATATAAAACAAAACGTTCGATGCAAAAATTAGAGGTCCTCATCAGTTGATGGAGACCTCTTATTATGTTAGGATCTGTTGTCTGTTATCCTAGTTGTAAAAAACGCTATTATTCCATTTTCACTATGGCTTCAATCATTTTCTTCGAAGACATCTTGGCATAGTTCTGAGTGCTTGATACCTGTCGATGTCCGAGTAGTGCAGCAATGGTGTAAATGTCAACCCCCTTATCCAGCAACTGCATAGCAAAGGTATGGCGGAAACAGTGGAAGGTGATGTGCTTGCGGATTTTTGCCTTGCTAATCCATCGATCAACATGAGTTACAAGAATGCTTTCTGTAATCATGGGGAATATCTTTCCTTCTGATTTCGATTCACCTAACACTCTGATGGCTGGAAGAGACAAGGGCAATTGAATCAAAGTGCCCGTTTTCTTGATACGGAACCTGATATACGCTTTTCTTCCACGGTCATGATGTATATTTTCCCATCTGAGAGCAAGGATGTCACTCCGTCTTAATCCTGTATAGATAGAAAACATGCCCGCTCTGTACACATCTGGATTATCATCATATGGTGTACTTGCCAACTGCTTGATTTCCGCACTCGATAAGTATTCCTTAGGAATGTCATGGCTCCATTTTATCTTTTCCACGCATGTTGTGTAGTCTTCAGAAAGAATATTATCTCTATAAGCAAAATGGACAATGCTAAGGAATGCATTGAAATATGCACTTGCAGAGTTCTTGGATAGCTTTTTCTTGGTGTGCTGCAGCCCCTTGGCATGAAGCAGGTAAAGCCGGAATCGCTCGCAGAGACTGGCGTTTATATCCTTGAACTTGCATTGTCCCTTACAAAACCTCTCAAAATGAAGTCGGCTGCTTTGGTATTTTGCACCATGACAATCACCGTTCATTCTGAAATATTCCAAGAAATCTTCGTCAAGCCTGGCCTTAGCCAAGAAACTGTAGTCGTGACGGACCAGCTGCAGATACCTTTCACATCTAATCGTCTCTGCTATCTCTTCCACAGCTCTGTTATGTTTGAGTTGCTGACTATTTTCTGGGTTAGTGTATATCTCCAAGTTCAAGCATTCGTACCTCACGCTATTGCCCTTGATGTCATGAATCGCAGGATTGAACTCCAGGTAGATGGATTTCATTTTACCCTGTGCAATGTTCCTGTACTTTAGAATCACTCGTGACATAATGTACCTCCTTTCTTAACGACGGACAGTATATCTGCCTTGTTATAGAATAGGCTTTTGTTCTGCCTTTTCACCCGTGTCCTATGAAGGGCTGCAAGAGCAAAGATAACTTCTGCGTCAACATCGAAGAGGGTACATGCTTCTTCAATGGTCAGCCATCGTTTCAAAGCAATAGACTCACGCTTCCAGGCTTCTTCACAAGCATACTTGCAGAAACGTCGATACATACCAACATAGTATGAAGGGATGGAATTACGTGTTGCAAACTTAAGTACCCAGCATCTGCTCATGCCCGTGTAGCGCATCAGCTCTTTCAAAGAGTAACTGGCATAACCGATAGGGGAGGTTAGTGTAATTGGAAGAGCCGAGAACCATCTGACGAACTTTTTCCAAGCAATCACATAGTTCCCATCGTTGTTCTTTTTAGCGTCAATGACGCCGTTTGCAATAAGTTTGTTGATGTACTGGCGGCTGAATCCAGAAAGGCGAGCCGCTTCTCTTACGGAAAGCATCTCATGAGAGAGTCTTGCTTTCCATTCTGCGTCCAAACTATCGTAAGGATCGTAGAAGTGTTTCTTATTATTGTATATCATATTATCAAAACCTGCTTTTGTGCAGGCATGATAATATAATGAAATCGGCGCAATGCAAACATCTACAAAAATCTGCAAATATCAGGTGACAACTACCCTCAAAATGAGTATCGGATATTTGCAGATTTTTACCCCTATTTTTCGTACTTTCTACCGCAGGATGTGATAATTTTTATTTGCAGATTTTTGCAAATAGCTGATAATTAGATAGTTATTGTATTTGTTAAAATACTCTAATAAAGCATTGTAACTATCTAATAATCGGCACGTTACAACCTATTTACCCACGCAAAATCTACTTTCCGACGCAAAAATGGGAGAAGATGTTGTTGAGGGTTTCTTGGGGGGTTATCTGTCCTTCGCCAGTTATTTCGGAGAGGTCGGCGAGGACGAGGCGGAGGTCTTCGGAAAGGAGGTCGCCAGATAAGTTGATGCTGAGACCGTCGAGGACGCGCTGAAGGTGGGTATGGGCATTGGTGAGGGCCTCGTAATGGCGGGCGTTAGTTATGATGACGTCGTTGTCGGTAGTTTTTGGAGCGGCATCAATCAGGCGCTGGCGCAGGTTTTCAAGGCCGATACCGAACTTGGCCTGGAATGTATCGGTCTTGTTTTCGATTCGAATGACGGTCTGGTCGTCGCGAACGGGGATGTCGGGGTAGGAAACGCCTGGTTCGGTCATCATCAGGATGATGCGCGCACGCTGGGCGGCTGCAATGGATCGGTCGATGCCCATGAGTTCTATTTGGTCGTTGGTGTGGCGGATGCCGGCGGTGTCGATGAAGCGGAAGGTGATGCCGCCAAGTTGGATGGTGTCTTCGATGGCATCGCGGGTGGTACCTTGTATGTCGCTGACGATGGCGCGTTCTTCTCCAAGGAGCGCGTTGAGGAGTGTTGACTTGCCAACGTTAGGAGCACCGACGATGGCCACGGGAATACCGTTTTTGATGGCGTTGCCAGTGTCGAAGGAGTCGGCAAGACGGGTAATATGAACATCAATCTTCTGGGCAAGTGCGAGAAGTTCGGAACGGTCGGCAAACTCGAGGTCTTCGTGATCGGAGAAGTCGAGTTCGAGTTCAAGGAGGGAGGTGAGCTTGAGGAGCTGGTCGCGGAGGGTCTTGAGTTTGGAGGAGAAATGTCCGCGCAGCTGACTCATGGCGATGTCGTGGGTGGCCTTGTTGGTGGAGGCGATGAGGTCGGCGACGGCCTCAGCCTGACTGAGGTCGAGCTTGCCGTTGAGGTAGGCGCGCATGGTGAACTCGCCGGGGCGAGCCATGCGGCAACCTTGCTGGACAAGGAGGTCGAGGATGCGGCGGACGATGTAGGTGGAGCCGTGACAGGAGATTTCCACGGAGTCCTCGCCAGTGTAGCTGTGGGGGGCGCGGAAGACGGTGACGAGGGCTTCGTCGATGAATTCTCGATGCGGGGAAACCGCATCGCACTGTGAAGGGGCCGTGAGGCGGGTGAAGTGAACCGTGTTGGCTGCGGCAGCACCGCAGCATAGCGAACAGAGGGTGCTGACGCTGGAGAAGGCAGCGGGACCAGAGACGCGGATAACGGCAATTGCGCCCCCGACGGCTGTGGCGGGGGCGCAGATAGTGTCTTCACTCGTTAATGGTGAAGTGACAATGTCTTCACTCGTGAATGGTGAGTGGTGAGTGGTGACGGGATTTGTCATTTACTTCTTGTCTTTGACGATGTTGCCGAGGGCGTCGGCAGCCTTGTCGTTGAGGTTGACGTTACGCGTGGTGACGGCCTCGATGCTGCCAGCCTTCATGATGTCGGCCATATCAACGCCGGTGGCTGACTTGAGTACGTCGAAGGCTTGCTTGATGGCTACGGGCACGTTGCCGCTGAGTGAACTGACGCCACCACCGTCGGCGCTGTAGATGTTGACGTCCTTGATGGCCGAGATGGGCTTAGCGACGTTCTCGACAATCTGCGGCAGGATCTCAATCATCATCTGGGCGATAGCGGCGTTGTTGTACTTCTTATAGGCCTCGGCCTTCTTGTCCATTGCCAATGCTTCGGCCTCACCCTTCTTCTGGATGGCGTAAGCCTCAGCCTCACCCTTGGCCTTGATACCGATGGCCTCCTGCTCTAAGCGGTAACGGGCGGCATCAGACTCGGCATTCTGAGCCAGAGCACGCTGTTCGGCCTCGTATTTCTGAGCCTCGGCCACGCGCTTGCGCTGTTCGAGGTCGGCCTGAGCGTCGATTTCCACCTTATATTTGTCTGCATCAGCCTTCTTCTCAACCTCAGCAGCCAGTTGGTTCATCTTGATTTCAATCTGCTCCTTCGAGAGAATCTGCTCGCGCTTGGTCTTCTCAATTTCAGCCTCGACGGTCTTGATGTTGATGGTCTTCTGCTGTTCCTGCTGCTGAATGGCGTAGGCGGCATCGGCATCAGCCTGGGCCGTATCAGCCTCACGCTTCAGGGCGGCACGCTTCAAGGCCAGGTCGTTGTTCTTGACGGCAATGGCAGTATCGGCATCTACGCGGGCATCGTTGGCCTCTTTGTCAGCCTTCGACACCTCAATCTTCACGTCGCGCTCAGCAACGGCACGATTGATGGCGGCGTCTTTCTTGATTTTGGCCGTATTGTCGGCACCGAGGTCCTTGATGAGCCCTTCGCGGTCGGTGACGTTCTGGATGTTGCACGAGATAATCTCGATACCCAGCTTGGCCATATCGGGCTGAGCCTTCTGCATCACTTGGTCAGAGAAACCGTCGCGGTCAGTATTCAGCGAGCGGAGGTCGAGCGTACCGATGATTTCACGCATATTACCCTGTAATGAGTCCTGCAGCTGGTTGGCAATCTCCGTAGGCTCCATGTTCAGGAAGTTCTTGGCAGCCAGACGGGTTCCCTCAGAGTTGGGCGTGACGCGAATCTTAGCTACAGCGTCCACATCGACGTTGATAAAGTCGTTGGTAGGTACGCTCTCTTCGGTCTTGATATCAACGGTAATCTGTCCGAGATACACCTTGTCAAGACGTTCCAAGAAAGGAATACGGAAACCGCCGGAGCCTATCAGCACACGAGGTTCCTTCGAGAGACCAGAGATAATGAAGGCAAACGAGGGTGGTGCCTTGACGTAGGATATAAAGACAAATAACACCAGTAGTACCACGACTACTGCGATGAGCATGTAAAGTGTTGTTGGGTCCATATTGTTTTTAGGTTTGGTTGATTAGATGCGATCAAGCACTTTCTCAATGAGTGTGTCGATGGAGTTCTTGTACTCGGTGTTCATCTCCTTGGCATAGCGGTTGGCGATGACCATGCAACAAGTCATAGCGCGATGACCGAGCAGAGAGGCGAGACCGGCAAGAGCTGACGATTCCATTTCGAAGTTGCAAATCTTCATTCCTTCATACTCAAACGACTCAATCTTCTTGTTCTGGTCCGGGTCGGCAATATCGGCACGAAGTTGGCGTCCCTGGGGGCCGTAGAAACCACCGCAGGCAACGGTGTAGCCACGTACCATGTCGTCTTGTGCTATCTGGTTGATCAGTTCTTCGTTGGCCACAGCAACGTAGGGTGCGCCCTTGATGGGATCCCACTGCATGTGTTCCTTGAAGGCCTTTTCCATCTCAATGTCGCAGACGACATTGCGTCCGGCATAGTAGTTTAGGAGGCCGTCGAAGCCGATGCTCTTGACGCTGGCCACGAAACAGCCAGTAGGCGTAAACGGTTGCAGACCACCGCAAGTGCCGATGCGCACCATCGTCAGCGTGCGATGCTCTTCACGTTCGGTACGGGTGCTATAGTCAATGTTGGCCAACGTGTCGAGTTCGTTGGCAACGATATCGATATTGTCGCATCCGATGCCGTGTGACTGGCAGGTAATGCGTTTGCCTTTGTAGGTACCAGTGATGGTATGGAATTCACGACTTGAGACCTCACACTCCTTGGTGTCGAAGTGGGCGGCCACGGTGTCCACACGGGCAGGGTCACCGACGAGGATGACACGGTCTGCCAATTGCTCTGGCTTAAGATGAAGGTGGAAGCACGATCCGTCAGCATTGATAATCAGCTCGGATTCTGGGAAAGTTCTCTCTGTTTTCATAGTTTTATGGTTTTAGATGTTTAATTTCTGAGTTGCGGATGATTTTCTCTAATTGTCGGATATTTGTCTCTAACTGATAGTATTCCTGTTCGTATTCGAGAATCTCAGTCCTTAATCCTTTCTTTTCGATAGCTGCAGCTTTGGTGGCATAATACTGGCGTGCCTTATCCATTTCCGTGCCAAGCTGTTCGTAGCGTTTCTGCATCTGGCTGAGTTCATTGTAGCGGTCGCGGTTGTCAGCATTACGGAAATCGGCCAAGCTGGTGTATGTGACATCATCATTGACGACAAAAACGAAATCCTGTTTCTCGGCTCTCTTCGTGGTGGTCATCATTGCCTGTAGACGGCTGAGAGCCTCCTGGCGAGCATTACCGTCGCCCCACGTATCAGCAATGCAGTCGATTCTTGCCCTGCTACGAATCTGTTCTTCACTCAGTTCATCAGCATGATAGGTGAGTCGCTTCTCGTTAGGAATGAATGTATAGATGCAGACGCTGCCGTCAGGCTGTCGACGGTCGGTGGCAAAATAGCCGATGTTGTTTAACTCGTCAACAACATACATATAGTCATTGGCTTCCGAGTTAAAAGGCAGTCCGATATTTTCAGCCAGCAGATATTTTCCCGTCTCTGAGTCGTAACGCGACACATAGATATCCAGTCCGCCCAATCCTTCGTCGCTGATGGCGGCGAAGTAGAGCGTGGTGCCGTCAGACAGCACGAAAGGGTAGTTCGTTCTCTGGTAGCGACCAAGACCTTCTAATTGTACAGGCTCGCTCCACTGTACTCCCAACTTGTCGATGGTATAGAGCCTTCCATCGTTTGAGAACCAGCACTTGTTGCCTAATTGGTTGACACATACGGTGGCGTAGGGCTGGTCGTCGGTCCTGAAAAACTGGTTGTAGGTGGAGATAGACCCCGACTCAGCACCGATATTGTAAACGCTCAGAAACGTCTGCTTGCTGACAACGACACTGTCGACGATGACTACCTGTTGGGTAGCATCCAGCATCTCGTCAAACTTCGTTATCTCCTGTGGTACTTCTACTACAGGTCTCTTTTTCTTGACAGTGCTCTTCTTTTGTGCATAGCTTGGTAGTGCAATGATTGCAATAACCAGTATGATAGATAAACAGCTCTTTCTCATAATAAGGTGATATTCGTCTGACAAAGATACAGAAAAAAATCAAATGATGGCATATCTGAAGCCAATAATTATATGTTTTTAATACTCTTCAGTCAATTTTCCTTCTGCTTCGAGTGCTTTCCAGATGGAATAGCGAGCTTCTGGGTTGATTTTTTCCATTGCGGCGTAGAGTTTTGCTATCTCCGTGCGATTGGTCTCATGCTCGTAAGGACACAGCTTCTGTAGTTTCTGATAGTCGGCGAGTGTGGCATAATGGCGGATGTCAGCCTCGTCTATCAGACAAAGCGGGCGAATGATGGTCAGTGGCATTTTTCGCATACGGAGCAGAGCAGGCATCGTGCCGAATCGTCCTTGAAACGTCAGGTTCATCAGCGTCGTGTGGATGATGTCGTCACGATGATGTCCGAGAGCAATTTTGTTGCAGCCAAGTTCCTGAGCCAGATTGAAAAGCTCCTTGCGGCGATACCAGGAACAGAGGAAGCAAGGGGGCTTTTCTTTGGGTGAAGGGTGAGGGGTGAAGGGTGAAGGGTGAGGGGTGATGGGTGAAGGGTCGGACGAGAAAGAGGTGGTAACGATGTGCAGGGGTACGCCGAGGCTGTCGCAAAACTGTTGCAGGTAGTCTGTGGACGTTTCGTAGCTGACGTTTTCCATCCTGACATGAACGGCATCGACGCGGAACGCAGGGTGATTGATGCGCGCACGCTTTGCCAGCAGTTCTGTAAGTAGTAACGAATCTTTGCCGCCCGACAGCCCGATGAGTACATGGTCGCCGTCGGCTAACAGGCTGTATGTGACAAAAGCCCGTACAAAGCGCTCGTTAAGACGCTTGAAGAGCAGTTCCCGTTCTGTCTTCATTCACTTCATAAAGACCAGATAGACGGCACAGATGATGAGTACGAAGGCCAGGATGTGGTTCCAGTGCAGGTGAGTGCCCTGAAACATGATGTTGGCGATGACGCAGAAAACGGCCAGCGAGATACACTCCTGAATGACCTTCAGCTGAATCAGGTTAAAGGGACCGCCGTTCTCAATAAAGCCCAGACGGTTGGCAGGCACTTGACAACAGTACTCGAAGAAGGCGATGCCCCACGAGAATACGATGACACCCAGCAAGGGCCAGTTTGAACTGACGCCTGACTCCGATAATTTAAGATGCCCATACCAAGCCAACGTCATGAAGACGTTGCTTAGTATGAGCAAAATGATGGTATATAGTCCGTTCATAATTATTCTTTGCGGGAGAACCGCAAAGCACACTACTTATTACTTTTTGCGGGTGAACCGCAAAGCACACTATTATTTCTGCAGGTATTCGTGCATGTTTTGTGCGGCGCGACGACCGTCGCCCATAGCGAGAATGACGGTAGCACCACCACGGACAATGTCGCCGCCGGCAAAAATCTCCAGTCGGCTCGACTGCATACCCTCGTTGACGGCGATGGTGTTCTTACGGCCAAGCTCCAGTCCCTCGATGCTCTTGGGCACCAGCGGGTTAGGGCTGACACCAACGGCTACGATCACCTGGTCGACGTCGAGTGTAACGGTCTTGCCCTCTACGGGCACCGGGCTGCGACGGCCAGAGGCGTCGGGCTCACCCAGTTCCATCACCTGTAGCACAGCCTGCTTGACAGCACCCTGCTCGTCGGCAATGTACTCGATAGGGTTGTGGAGCGTCAGGAAGTTGATACCCTCCTCCTTGGCGTGCTTCACCTCTTCCAGTCGGGCCGGCATCTCCTGCTCCGAACGGCGGTAGACCAGCGTGACGTTGCCGCCCAGTCGCTTAGCCGTACGGCATGAGTCCATAGCCGTGTTACCACCACCCACGACAAGTACGTTCTTGCCGAAGTTAATCGGCGTATCGGTAGTGGGGTTGGCAGCATCCATCAGGTTCACACGCGTCAGGTATTCGTTTGACGACATGATGTTGATGGCGTTCTCGCCAGGAATGTTCATGAAGTTAGGCAGACCGGCGCCAGAACCGACGAAGATACCCTTGAAGCCTTCCTTCTCTAATTGTTCGACGCTGATGGTCTTGCCAACGATGACGTCGGTTTGGAAGTGGACACCCATCTTGGCAAGATTCTCGATTTCCACGTCCACAATCTTGTTGGGCAGACGGAACTCAGGAATACCATATTTCAGCACACCGCCAATCTCGTGCAGCGCCTCGAAGACATAGACGTCGTAGCCCTTCTTCACCATATCGCCAGCAAACGATAATCCGGCAGGACCAGAACCCACGACGGCCACTTTGATACCGTTCGAAGGAGCAATCTCCGGCAGACTGATGTTGCCACTCTCGCGCTCGTAGTCGGCAGCGAAACGCTCCAGATAGCCGATGGCTACAGCCTTGCCGCCACTCTTCAGGTGGACGCACTTGCTCTCGCACTGTTTCTCCTGCGGACAGACACGGCCGCAGACGGCGGGCAGTGCCGATGTGTTCTTCAGCACCTTGGCAGCAGCTAAGAACTGGCCGCGCTCGATGTTCTTGACGAACGACGGTATATCGATGTTGACAGGACAACCTTCGACACAAGAAGGTTTCGGACAGTCGAGACAGCGTTTTGCCTCCTGCATAGCCATCTCCTTCGTCAGGCCGATATTCACCTCCTCAGTACGCGTGGTGGCACGATATTCGGGATCCAGTTCGGGCATCACGACGCGCTCAATAGCCATACGGTCCTTAGGCTTCATCGATGTGCGGAGTTCCTGACGCCATGCGGCTTTCTTGTCGGTCAACACCTCGATGGTGTCGTTGGTGGGATCGTCGTCCATGATGACATCGGTGGTCTTTCCGACGGGGGAACCGTCGGACACAGTCGTGGCGCTCGTGAGGTGCTCTTCGTAGTGCTCCAACTCTTCCTGCTCGGCGCGCTTGAAGGTGCCCATGCGTTTGAACATCTCGTCCCAGTCGACCAATGCTCCGTCGAACTCGGGACCATCGATACAGACGAACTTCGTCTTGCCGCCAATGGTCAGTCGGCAGGCACCACACATACCCGTACCGTCGACCATGATGGTGTTCAGGCTGACTTCACAGGGGATGTTGTGCTTTTGAGCCGTGAGGTTCGAGAATTTCATCATGATGGGAGGGCCAATGGCAAACACTTTGTCGACGTGCTCCTGCTCAATGAACTTCTCGATACCAACGGTGACAACGCCTTTCTCGCCGTACGAGCCGTCATCGGTCATGATGATGACCTCGTCGGAACTCTCGCGCACCTTATCTTCTAATATAATTAAATCCTTAGAACGTCCGGCCATTACCGAAAGCACACGGTTTCCAGCCTTCTTCAGGGCCTGGATGATGGGCAGCATCGGGGCAACGCCCAATCCGCCACCGGCACATACCACAGTGCCGTATTTCTCAATGTGAGTAGGGTTACCCAAGGGACCAACCACATCGGCCACGTACTCGCCTTCGTTCAGCGCGCACAGTTTCTTCGACGACAATCCCACCATCTGTACCACCAGCGTGATAGTACCGCGTTCGATGTCGGCGCCGGCAATGGTCAGCGGCATACGCTCACCCTTCTTGTCTACGCGTACAATGACGAAGTTGCCAGCCTTGCGGCTTTTGGCTATCAGCGGAGCCTCAATCTCGAAGAGGAAAACCTTCTCAGAGAATTGCTCCTTCTTTACAATCTTGTTCATATACGTTTTGTGTTTGATATAATTTTAGTCGATCATGTCGAAGCCGGTATATGGTACCAATGCTGCGGGAATCTTGATGCCGTTTTCAGTTTGATTATTCTCCAAAAGGGCGGCCACAATACGGGGCAGAGCCAGCGCCGAACCATTCAGCGTGTGGCAGAGTTCGGTCTTCTTGTTGTCGGCACGACGATAACGGCACTTCAGACGGTTGGCCTGATAGGTGTCGAAGTTAGAAACTGACGATACCTCTAACCAGCGGCCCTGAGCCTCAGAGTAAACCTCAAAGTCGTAGCAGATAGAACTCGTAAAACTCTGGTCGCCACCACATAACAGCAAAATGCGGTAGGGAAGCTCTAACTTCTTCAGCAGCCCCTCTACGTGCTCCAGCATCTCCTTGTGGCTCTCCTTCGAGTGCTCAGGCTTGTCGATACGTACAATCTCAATCTTCGAGAATTCGTGCAGACGGTTCAGTCCGCGCACGTCCTTGCCATACGAGCCAGCTTCGCGGCGGAAGCACTCTGTGTAAGCGCAGTTCTTGATGGGCAGCTGAGCCTCGTCGAGAATAACGTCGCGATAGATGTTGGTCACGGGCACCTCGGCTGTGGGGATGAGGTAGAAGTCGTCAACCTCGCAGTGGTACATCTGGCCCTCCTTGTCAGGCAGCTGGCCAGTACCGTAGCCAGAGGCTGCGTTGACCACCGTCGGCGGCATAATCTCGGTGTAGCCGCTCTTCGAGGCCTCGGCCAGGAAGAAGTTGATGAGTGCGCGCTGCAGCTGTGCACCTTTACCTATATAGACAGGGAAACCAGCTCCCGTAATCTTCACGCCCAGGTCGAAATCGATGAGGTTGTACTTCTTAGCCAGTTCCCAGTGAGGCAGGGGATTCTCGATGCCTAACTTCGGGTTGACGTTCCAGTTGCCGACGGTGTCGGTTCCGTCGCACTCCTTCAGGTTCGACTTCACCACGTGGTTGTCCTCGGCGGCAGCCCCCTCGGGCACTTCGTCATAGGGAATGTTGGGAATCTGGCAGAGCAGGGTGGTCATCTCCTCCTGAGCCTTGTTCATCGTTTCCTCCAACTGCTTGTTGGTCTCCTTCATCGTCGAGACTTTCTCTTTGATGGCGTTGGCCTCGTCTTTCTTGCCCTCCTTCATGAGCGCCCCAATCTGTGCTGCCAGTTTCTTGGCTTCATTCAGGTTCTGGTCCAGTTCCTGCTGGGCTTCACGGCGTTTCTTGTCGACGGCAAGTACCTGGTCAATGGCCTCACGCGCACCTTTGAAGTGCTTCTTTTCGAGACCACGAATCACACGTTCTGTCTCCTCATTAATGAGTTTCAGTGTTAACATAACTACGTATACGTTTTTAGTGAATATTCAAAATTGTGTGCAAAAGTACAAAAAACCACGCGAATGGCAAAGAAAATGCTCTCGAAATTGTTGTTTTACTATTTTTTTGTTAACTTTGCAAGCAAATAACCAATAAAACTAATTTGAAACAATGAAATTATCAGGAAGAAGAGAGAGCTCAAACGTGGAAGATCGTCGCGGAATGAGCGGTGGTGCCAAGTTAGGCATCGGTGGCGGTATTGGCGGTATTCTGATTATTGCCTTGATGACGTTTATGCAGGGTGGTAATCTGGGTGACGTTGTTCAGAACGTCGTTCAGCAGCAGATGCAAGCTCCGACTGAGACCGTCGGTGAGGAAAGTTTCACCGAGGAAGAGCAGCAGTTGGCTACTGAGTGCAAGCAGATTCTGGCCTCGACGGAGGAAGTGTGGACGAAGGTGTTCCAGGAGAACGGCTGGGGCGAGTATCAGTACCCCACGCTGGTGCTGTTCACCAATCAGGTTAATTCTGCCTGTGGTTCGGCTACAGCAGCCGTAGGTCCTTTCTATTGCTCTGGCGACCAGAAGTTGTATGTAGACCTCTCGTTCTTCACGCAGATGAAGCGCCAGTTGGGCGTCGAGGGTAACACCTTTGCCTACGCTTACGTCATTGCCCACGAGATTGGACACCACGTGGAGTATCTGACGGGAACGCTCAACAAGGCCCACTCGGCCATGAATCAGACAGACAAGGTGACGGCCAACCAGCTGAGCGTCCGTCTGGAACTATTGGCCGACTACTATGCTGGCGTCTGGGCACATTACGAAGACGCCATGAACCACTCAATGGAGTACGGCGACTTAGAGAAGGGCTTGGAACTGGCAAAGGCCATCGGCGACGACTGGCTCCAGAAGAAGGCTCAGGGCCGCGCTACGCCGGAGTCGTTTACTCACGGCACCAGCGACCAACGTAAGCGCTGGCTGCGTCGTGGCTACGAGACGGGCGACATGCGTACGTCGACCTTCAGCGTGCAGAACTATAACGACCTGTAAGAATTGAAAAATTGAAAAATTGAAGAATTAAAAAGGTGAGGCTTACTCGTGGTGGTAAGGCTCACCTTTTATTATAGTACACGCGCGATAAATCTGTTCGGTGAATACCAGGCGTATCATCTGATGCGAAAACGTCATCTTCGACAACGACAGTTGTTCGTTCGCGCGCGCATATGCCTCTTTAGAAAACCCATACGGTCCGCCGATAACAAACACCAGTCGGCGGGCCGTGTTTCGTTTCTGCTCCATCCAGCGGGCAAACTCAAGGCTGCGGTATTCGCGTCCGTGCTCGTCTAACAGCACCACCGTGTCCGACGGCTGCAGCTGACGCAGTATCAGGTCGCCCTCGGCCGTTTTCTGCTGCTCCTCCGTCAGGTTCTTGGTGTTCTTCAGTTCGGGAATGGTCACCAGCTCGAAGGGCATGTAGTGGCCTATGCGCTCCACGTAGTCGGCAATGCCCGCCTGAAAGTGCTTGTCGGTGGTCTTCCCGACGAGTATCAGTAGTGTCTTCATCTTCTCGTCTATTTGATGGTCATCTCCTTGAGGAAATCCTCCCATTGCGTCTGGTAGCCGTTGAACACGTTGATGTCTACCTCGCCGTGAATACCGGCGACACGTCCGTTGGGCGTCAACTGCCAGACGGCCAGCTTCACATCGGGTTTGTACTCACCGTAGCGTGCTATCCACACCTGATAGTCGCGTTTCAAGTCGGGAGCCTCCTGCAGATATTTGTTCACGAAATTCTGGCTGACATACAGGATGGGCTTCACCTGCGTACGTCGCTCGACAGCCTGCAACCATTGGCGCACATGCTTGAACAGCACCTGCGGGCCGCCCATCGCAGCTATCTGACTGGAAGAAGGCTCCAAGTCGAGCACGGGTGGCAGGTCGCCGCTACGGAAGAGCGTGTTCATCAGGAAGTGGCTGGCCTGTGCGCTACCCGACACCTTGCACGAGAAGAAGTGATAGGCGCCAATGGGAATGCCCTGCTGACGGGCTTTCACGTAGTCCTGAGCATAGAAGGGGTTGCGTATGTTGGTGCTCTCTGTCGACTTGATGAACACGAACGAGACGGGGTAGTTGACCGTTCCCTTGGCGTTCTTCTGGTTCTTGTTGCCTAAGTACGAGATGCGCAGCTGGTTCCACAGAATGGGGTATTTCTTACGCCCGTGACCGTGCTGGTAGCGCGAGATGTCGATGCCGTAGATGCGCTCGCTGGTGTAGTGCATACGCTCGCCCAAATAGCGGTCGTTGTTCCATTGCCCCACGCGCAGGTGAGTCGTCGGCGATATGGCGAAGCCGAAGCCCTGTCGCCGGTCGTTCACCCATTGTCCCTCGTAGTAAGTGCCGTCGTCGGTCAGACAGCAGCCGTGACCATGAGCCTGTGTGCCGCTGAAGTCGCCGGCATAGACTTCAGCCGAGTCGAGCCGTATGCCCGATGTCAGCGTGTCGGCCTCGTAGTGTCCCACGATGATGCGGCCAGTAGTGTCGCGCTCTATTCCCGTTCCTTGCCGACTGATGCCCCGCCACCGTCCGACGTTGAACAGCGACAGTGGCGCCTCTGGCAGTCTCGTCAGCAGCGTGTCGCCATACTGTGCATAGTTGGCCACCATTTCGTAGCCTTCGTCCTGCACGTTGTGGCGGTCGAAGTAGTACTTCAGCTCGTCATCCACATGCGTACTCGCTCCCACAGCTATGGCAGCTATGGTAAGAACGAATAAGAGAACTTTCTTCATACGGCGTGCGAGCCCTTGGCGTGTTGTCCTAAAGCCGGACTTTTATTTTGTAAGCTCAAAGCCTACACGTGCACCGTTGGTACTCTTGGCGAGCTTGCTGACGGCCTGAACAGCAGCAGCGTTACTTACTTTGCCTTCTTTCCGAAGGAGGTTAGTCATCTGCGTGGCGTCAAACATCAGACCCATTCCCTTCTCGGTCTTTGTGACGTTACCCTTAATGGTCTCGGTAGCCGTCTTGAGTGCGATTTCGCCGTTCTGGGCATTATAGGTATAGGTTCCGCTGAACGGGATGCCATTTACCTTAGCCGAGAACTTGTTACCAGCAAGGAACGAGAAAGACGTGTTGCTACGATTAATACCGATGTTGCCATAGTTGCTTGCCAACGACGAGGCCATGTTGTTAATCGTAGCAGTACCTCCAGCCTTGGTCAGGGCCTGCTGGGTAGTAAAGGCGGCACCTGGAGCGTAATAGTTCCAATTGCCAAGAATACCCGACTGGTCATACGTCGTTCCTCCTAACAGCACTTGTCCCAATACGGCGCCAAGCACGCTCGTCAGTACGTCGCCGGTTGAATTGCCGGTAGATGTTGTTCCAACTCCCGTTGTCATACAGCTCGACATCATCAGAGTCGTAGCTGTGAAAAGCGTCAAAGCAGTTTTCTTCATAATGCTATGGATATTAAAATGTAAATCATGGGCAAAGGTAGCTAAAAGAATCGATACAGACAAACTTTTCTCACGAAAACTTATCTTATATCATCATTTCTTCGAATAAAAAGATTTTTTTGAAAAAAAGTTGCCGAAAAATTTGGCCAGTTCCAAAAAAGTGCGTACCTTTGCACCCGCAAATCAGAAATGAGGAATCTTTTGCAGGTTGGCTTCGCCAATCAAACAAAAAATAGGGTTCCGTAGCTCAACTGAATAGAGCATCTGACTACGGATCAGAAGGTTGTGGGTTTGAATCCCGCCGGAATCACAAAGAGAGGTATTACACCTCTCTTTTTTGTATTTTCCCTTTACCGTTAGGACGTCACGAGGTAGACGCGGAAATAAATGATTAAAGAAATTTGGTTCTTCAATCATTTCTTCGTACCTTTGCAGCCAAGTCAGTAAACCTGATTTGAAAAGAAGGATGAAAGTCATCTACGAAGACAACCACATCATCATCGTGGCCAAGACGAGCGGCGAGATTGTGCAGGGCGACAAGACGGGCGACACGCCGCTGTCGGAACTGGTGAAGCAGTATATCAAGGAGAAGTACCAGAAGCCCGGCGAGGTGTTCCTCGGCGTGGTGCATCGCCTGGACCGTCCGGTTTCTGGCCTCGTTGTCTTTGCCCGCACGTCGAAAGCGCTTGCACGGCTGAACCGTATGTTTGCCGAGGGCGAGGTACACAAGACCTACTGGGCTATTGTAGAGACCCTTCCCCGAGGTAATGGCGCCCCTCCGTCCAATGAGAGTATTCTCTTAACCCATTACCTCGTGCGCAACGAGAAGCAGAACAAGTCGTACGCTTACGACCGCGAGGTGCCCCATTCCAAGAAAGCCCAGCTGCGCTATCGGGTTATTAGCCAGGGCGACCGCTACGACCTGTTAGAGATACAACTGCTTACCGGGCGTCACCACCAGATTCGCTGTCAGTTGGCCAAGATGGGGCGTCCCATCAAGGGCGACCTGAAGTACGGTGCACCGCGCAGCAACCCCGACGGCTCTATCTCGCTGCTCTCCCGCCGTGTGGAGTTCATTCACCCCGTCTCGAAGGAACAGATTGTCGTCGAGGCACCTCTGCCTGACGATAACCTTTGGAAAGCGCTGAAACCCCAAGACCCATGAAGAAAGCTCTCAAGTGGTTGGTGGGCTTGCTGCTGACGCCCGTCCTACTCTTCCTCATATTGGCAGCGCTGCTCTACCTGCCGCCCGTACAGAACTGGGTGGTAGACAAGGTGGCGGCTATTGCCTCCGAGAAGACGGGGATGGACATCAGCGTGGGCACCGTGAGGTTGGAGTGGCCCTTGGACTTAGGCATCGACGAGTTCCGCGCCATCCACGAGGGCGACACCCTGGCCGACGTTGGCCACCTGTCGGTGGACGTCCAGCTGCGTCCGCTGTTCGACAAGCGCGTGGTCATCAACGAGCTGTCTGTCGAACGCGCCAAGCTGAACACCAACGGCTTCATCAGCGACCTGCGGGTGAAAGGCCACGTGGGAGAGTTATGGCTCCGTTCCAACGGTATCGACTTAGACCGTGAGACGGTCGAGGTGAACGGTGCCCGCCTGGCAGACGCCGACCTCGACATTGCCCTGAGCGACACGGCGGCTGTCGACACGACCACCTCTGAAGCACGCTGGCGCATCAATGCCGACTCGCTGAGCATCAGCCGCACGGCAGTGGCTCTGCACCTGCCGGGCGACACACTTGGCGTGACGGCCTATATGGGGCACACCGTAGCCCGCGACGCCGACATCGACCTCGGCACGGGTACCTACCGCGTGGGCAGTTTTGACTGGATTGACGGACGGCTCACCTACGACAACAGCAACGAACAACCGACTGAAGGATTAGACTACAACCATATCGGCGTCAGCGACATACGCTTAGGCGTCGACTCTATCTACTACGGCCCTCAAGGCACCTCTTTATATATACGCGAGACGGCGTTGAAGGAGAAGAGCGGACTGGCCATCACGGAACTGTGCGGCGGCGTCCGTCTCGATACGGCGTTCACCCACATCGACGTGCCACACCTGACGCTGCGCACGCCAGACTCAGACATTGAGGCCGAGGCCAACGTAGATTTCAACGTGGCCGACGCACAGAATCCGGGCAAGATGAAAGTCAGGCTCAACGCCCAGTTAGGCAAGCAGGACATCATGCGTTTTGGCGGTTCACTGCCGCAGTCGGTCGTGCGCCAATACCCCAACCACCCGCTATCGGTCAAGGGTTCCGTCAACGGCAACCTACAGCGTTTGGAGTTCACGGGTCTCGACGTCAGTCTGCCGACGGCACTCCACGTCAAGGCCGACGGCGTGGCCTATCACGTGGACAAGCCCGAGCAGTTGCGCGGACAGATAGACCTCAAAGCCGAGACCCACGACCTCAGCTTCGTCAGCCCCATGCTGCCCAAGGGCGTACGACTGCCGAAGGGCATGACCCTCGACGGCAAGGTGACAGCCGACGGCCAGCGCTACGACGCCAACCTGACCCTGCATGAAGGCAGAGGCACGGTGAAGGCTATCGTGTCGACGCGCAAGCCAGAGGACATCACCACCTATACGGCCGACATCAAGATGAGCCAGATGGACTTGAGCCACTTCCTGAGCGGCGACTCCCGCTACGCCTATACAGCCGACATGACAGCCGAGGCCACCCTGCGCAACGGTCGCGCCGTAGGCACCATCACGGGGCATAATGCCCTGTTCGACGGTACGGTAGACATCGACGCCCTGCTGAGCACCAAGCGCGTGGAAGCCACCGTCAAGCCCCGTCTGCAGAAGGCCGACCTCTACGGTCTTCACCTCTGGGACACACCGCTGACGGTGGGTATGGACGGTGCCGTCACCATCAACTCCGACCTGAAACACAACCACGAGCTGAAAGGACGACTGGGCAGCCTCAGCCTGAAAGACTCCACGAAGACCTATCATCCTGAGGATATCGGACTGTTCGTGCGCACCACCCGCGACACGACGCTGGCCCGCATACAGAGCGGCGACTTCATCGTGAAGCTCGATGCCAACAGCGGCTACGAACGGCTGATCAAGCAGGGCACCACCCTACTCGACTCCATCACGGCGCAGTATAACAACAAGGTCATCGACCAGCCGGCCATCAAGCGGCTGCTGCCCACCATGAAGCTGCACGTCGAATCGAAGCGCAACAACCCCGTTGCCAACCTGCTGCGCTCGAAGGCCATCGACTTCAAGGAGCTGTATGCCGACCTCAGCACCTCGCCCGAGACGGGCGTCAACGGCCAGATGCACCTCTTCTCGCTCAACTACGACTCGACACGCATAGACACCATCAAGCTGAACCTGACGCAGAAGGGCGACCGCATGACATATCAGGGACAGGTGCGCAACAACAGGAGGAACCCGCAGTACGTGTTCAACGCCCTCATCGACGGCCACGTCCATGAGCACGGCGTCTTAGCGGGCCTGCGCTTCTACGACGACCACGACCGCCTGGGTGTGCGCCTCGGCGCCACAGCCTCGATGGTCGACGAGGGGCTGCGCCTACAGCTGATGCCCGAGCGCCCGACAATCGGCTACAAGGAGTTCAACCTGAACAGCGACAACTACCTGCTGCTGCCTAAGTCGGGACGTCTGCAGGCCAAGATCGACCTCATTGCCGACGACAAGACCGGCGTCAAGATCTATACCGAGGACTCCGGCGACTCTAACGACTACCTGCAAGACCTCACCGTCACGCTCCACCGCATCGACCTGGCTGAGGTGACATCGGTGCTGCCCTACCTGCCGAAGCTTGCGGGCAAGCTCGACGGCGACTACCATATCGTGATAGACCGCAACGAGCACATCAGCGTCGTGTCCGACATGGCCATCAGCGACATGGCCTTCGAGGGGTCGCACATCGGCAACCTCAGCACCGAGCTTGTCTACATGCAGCGCGAGGACGACGGCCACGCCGTCGAGGCCCGTCTGATGCTCGACGACGAGGAGTTCGGACTGCTGCAGGGCCATCTCACGCCCAACAAGGCAAAGACCGACATCGACGCAACATTCAAGATGACGCGTTTCCCACTGTCGATAGCCAACGGATTCGTCACCGACCAGATTATCGGTCTCGAAGGCTTCGGCGAGGGCGAACTCACCATTAAGGGCACAACCTCAGCACCCGTTGTCGACGGCGAAGTTTACTTAGACTCAGCCTATTTAGTCAGTATACCCTACGGTGTCCGTATGCGCTTCGACAACGACCCCGTACGCATCGTCGGCTCACACCTGCTGCTCGAGAACTTCGGACTCTACGCCTACAATGATGAGCCTCTGAACCTTCAGGGCGACATCAACTTCTCCAACCTTGACCACATCCGGATGGATATGCGAATGAGAGCCCAAAACCTGCAACTTATCAATGCCCGCCAGGAAGCCAAGTCGGTGGCTTTCGGCAAGGCTTTCGTCAACTTCTTTGCCAACCTCAACGGACCTTTGGATGCCCTCAAGATGCGCGGACGCCTCAACGTGCTGGGGTCCACCGACCTGACCTATATGCTGCTCGACTCACCTCTGTCTACCGACAACCGGCTGGACGAACTGGTGAAGTTCACCGACTTCAACGACACCGTCGAGGTGGTCAACGTAAAACGTCCCACGCCATCGGGCATGGATATGGACCTGACGCTGAGCATAGCTCAGGGCGCTCACTTCACCTGCAACCTCAATCAGGAGCAGACCAACTACGTCGACCTGATGGGCGGCGGCGACCTGCGTATGCGCTACGGCCGCGACGGACTGACGCTGAACGGCCGCTACACCCTGGCCAACGGCGAAATGAAATACTCACTGCCCATCATACCGCTGAAGACCTTCACCATCCAGAACGGCAGCTACGTGGAGTTTACGGGCGAACCCGCAAACCCGCGACTGAACATCACTGCCACGGAGCGCACCAAGGCTACCGTCAGTGGCAGTGGCGATGACTCACAGGCCCGCTCGGTGGTGTTCGACTGCGGCGTGGTCATCACCAAGACGCTGGCCGACATGGGGCTGCAGTTCATCATCTCAGCCCCCGAGGACAACACCATCAACAGCGAGCTGCAGGCCATGTCGACCGAGGAGCGCGGCAAGATTGCCGTCACGATGCTCACCACGGGAATGTTCCTTACCGACGGCAACACCAGCGGTTTCTCCATGAACTCTGCTCTCAGCTCATTCCTGCAGAGCGAGATTAACAACATCACCGGGTCGGCACTGAAGACACTCGACCTGAGTGTAGGACTCGACAACACCACCGACGCCTCCGGCCAGTCGCACACTGACTACTCGTTCAAGTTCTCGAAACGTCTCTTCGACAACCGGCTGAAGATACAGCTCGGCGGCAAAGTGTCGAGCGGCGACAACGACATGGGCGGACAGAAGCAGTCGTTCTTCGACAACGTCACGATGGAATACCGCCTCGACCAGAACTCCACGAAGAGCGTCAAGCTGTTCTACCAGCAGAACGTCTACGACTGGCTCGACGGCTACACCGGTCTCTACGGCGGCGGTTTCACATGGCGCAGGAAGATGGATTCTCTCTGGGATGTCTTCAAGATTTTCAGCAAAGAAAAGCCCACCCCCAACACAAGGCCCACCCCCAACCCCTCCCAAAGGGAGGGGAGAGAAGCCTCCCCCGACCCCATTCCCGAGCAAAGCTCGCCTACCCGTAGCCTTTCCGAAGGAGGGGAGAAGTCTACCCCAACCAAAAGGGAGGAGCGTCGGGATAGTCTAAGTATTAATAAGGAGTAAATGTAATGAAGAGAGTTCTATATTCTATCAAACAACATTTTAAACTCCCCTCCCTTCGGGAGGGGCTGGGGGTGGGCTTTGGGGTGGGCCTCTTCCTTTTCCTCCTCACCTCCTGCATCTCCACAGAGAGTGTGCCCGACGGCGACCAGCTGTTCACCGGCCTGAAGAAAATAAGCTACGACACCGACACACTGCCGTCGCGCCCCTCGCCCCTCGCCCCTCATCACGAGGACGACATCAAGGCCGAGGTGGAGGCAGCGCTGGCCACGATGCCCAACGGTGCCATCTTCGGCAGCAGCTACTACCATGCGCCCTTCTCCTGGCGGCTATGGGTCTACAACCGCTTCAGCGGCAAGGAGTCGAAGTTTGCCAAGTGGATGATGAAGTCGTTCGGCAAACCGCCCGTGCTGATGAGCAAGGTGAACCCTGCCCTGCGCGCCTCGGTGGCTCAGTCGGTGCTGCGCTCGGGCGGCTACTTCCGTGGCAGCGTCACCTATGAACACGTCACACAGAAGAATCCCAAGAAGGGCAAGATTGCCTACCACGTATGCCTCGACACGCTGTTCACCTACGACAGCGTCGCCTACATAGGATTCCACGAGAAGCAAAAACAGCTCATCGACTCGACCACCGACGGTGCCTATATCAGGCGCGGCCTGCCTTTCAGCGTGAATACGCTTGAGGCCGAACGTTCGCGCCTCAGCGCCCTGCTGCGCAACAACGGCTACTATTATTACAACAGCAACTACACCAACTTCCTGGCCGACACCGTCAACGTCAGGAACCGTGTCCAGATGCGCATACAACCTACCGGCGACCTGCCCGACGAAGCGCAGCGCCAGTGGTATATCGGCAACATCGACATCAACCTGCGCCGCTCGTATGCCGACAAGCTGACCGACTCGCTACAACGCGGCCATCTGAACATACACTTCAGCGGCGAGAAATCGCCCATCCGCCCACGCGTGCTGCTGAAGGATATGCGGCTCTTCCCACGACGGCTCTTCAGCTACGAGAAATACCAGGAAACGGCAGCCAACATCAACGCCACGGGCGTCTTCTCGTCGGTCGACTTCCAGTTTACACCACGCGATGCCGACACACTCGACCTCAGGCTGAACTGCACCTTCGACAAGCCCTACGACTTCTATTTCGAGACCAACCTCAACGCCCGCACCATCGGCCGCTACGGTCCCGAGGTGAAGGTGGGTTTCACCAAGCGTAACGCCTTCCACGGCGGCGAGAACCTCGACGTCAACCTGCACGGCAACTACGAATGGCAGAAGAACTCGGGCGGCGGCAACATGAACACCTACCAGTATGGTGTCGACGCCTCCATAGAGTTCCCACGACTCATCGCACCCTTCTACGACAGCTACCGCCGCCGGCTCAGCAAGGACGGACGGGCGCGCCCGCGACGCCACTTCTCGACGCCCACCACGCTGGCAAAGCTGTCATTCGACATCGTCAACCGTCCCGACTACTACCGTATGCACATTGCCGCCGGTGAGTGGACTTACCGCTGGCAGCCTACCGAGCAGAGCCGCCATGAGTTCTCGCCACTGACACTGAAATACCAGCGTATCAACAGCTCGACCGAAGCCTTCAGCGCCATCATGGCGCAGAACGTTTTCCAGGCCACGGCAATGGAGGACCAGTTCATTCCCAAGATGCGCTACACCTATACCTACACAAGCCCTACCGAACAGCGCCACCCCATCCGCTGGGAAACCACAGTGGCCGAGGCCGGCAACGGCATGGCGCTCTACGACGTGCTCTTACAAGGCCACAACTGGAGCACCACCGGCAAGACATTCTTCAGGAACCCCTACGCCCAGTTCGTCCGTTTGGAGACCGACTTCACCAAGACCTGGCAGACCTCGGCCACCGCACAGCTCGTAGGGCACGTCAATGCCGGCATCATGCGCTGCTATGGCAACACCGGGATTGACGACGCACCCTTCAGCGAACTCTTCTATGTGGGCGGTGCCAACAGCATACGTGCCTTCAACGTTCGCGGCATAGGCCCCGGCTCTTTCAACGGCACAAAGGACGGCATCGTCGCTAAACAGCGCCAATTCAACTACGTCGTTCAGAACGGCGACATCAAGTTCGTTGCCAACCTCGAATACCGCACACGGCTCTTCGGCAACCTCGGCGGCGCCATCTTCCTCGATGCCGGCAACGTCTGGCGGTGGAACGACCCGGTGTTCACTTCAGACGACCTCAAAGAGCTGGTCACAGACGAAGAGTATAGCCAGCTTAATGACGATGAAAGACAGAAAATCGTTGACTATATGAACGACTGGTTCTCGGGATGGACGCCACGATTCTCTACCATCTTCGACCAGATAGCCCTCGGCACGGGCGTCGGCTTGCGCTACGACCTCGGGTTCCTCGTCATCCGCATCGACTGGGGACTCGCCCTGCACATGCCCTACAAGACCAACCGCTCAGGCTACTTCAACGTCGACAGCTTCCGCGATGCCCAAGCCCTGCACTTCGCCGTCGGCTATCCGTTCTAACGGGGCGGACGCCTGACTTTATATGGGCGCTTTTAAGTTTTTTAATTCAAAAATTTCTTCATTCTTTTTTTTTTTCTGTACCTTTGCCGTCACTTATTATAACCTACTAAAAATAATGATTATGAAACCAACTCTTTTCTTACTCGCTGCCGGTATGGGTAGCCGCTACGGCGGACTGAAACAGCTCGACGGACTGGGTCCCAACGGCGAAACCATCATGGATTATTCTATCTACGACGCCATACAGGCCGGCTTCGGAAAAATCGTGTGGGTCATCCGCAAGGATTTCGAGGAGCAGTTCCGCACACAGATACTCGCAAAATACGAGGGACAGGTGCCCTGCGAACTCTGTTTCCAGGCTCTCGACGCCCTGCCCGAGGGGTTCACCGTTCCTGAAGGCCGCCAGAAGCCCTGGGGCACGAACCACGCCGTGCTGATGGGCAAGGACGTCATCCGTGAGCCGTTCTGCGTCATCAACTGCGACGACTTCTACGGCCGCGACGCCTTCATGCAGATAGGCAAGTTCCTGGCCGGACTGCCCGAGGGGTCTAAGAACCAGTATGCGATGGTAGGCTTCCGCTGCTGCAACACCCTCAGCGAGAACGGCTCCGTGGCCCGTGGCGTGTGTGCCTATAACGACAAGCGCCACCTGACGGACGTCGTTGAGCGCACCGAGATCATGAGAACGACCCCCACCAACCTCCCCGAGGGGAGGCTTTCCGCTGCGGCACCCCCCCTCGGGGGGAATGAGGAGGGGTTGCTTCCTATCTGCTTCAAGGACGAACAGGGCGAATGGCAGCCGCTGGAGGAGAACGTGCCCGTGTCGATGAACATGTGGGGCTTCACCCCCGACTACTTCGACTACTCGGAGGCTTACTTCAAGGAGTTCCTCAGCGACCCGAAGAACATGGAGAACCTGAAAGCTGAATTCTTCATCCCGCTGATGGTGAACAAGCTCATCACCGAGGGCACGGCTACCTGCGAGGTGCTCGACACCACCTCGAAGTGGTTCGGCGTCACCTACGCCGCCGACCGTCAGGCTACCGTAGAGCGCATCCAGAAGCTGGTGGACGAGGGCGTCTATCCCAACAAGCTGTTCTAACGTCGGAGTTCCTACGATTTTCAGCGCCAGCCCAGCGACACCTGCAGCGGCTGGCGCTGACTGTTTAGGAACCAACGGATGCGCGATGCCCACTCGTCAGGGGTACGGACATCGTACTTCGACCATGCCGAGCCGGCATAGTAGGTGTAGGGACTGCCGTCATAACGTGGCAGGATGCCAAGAGCATGGCCACGATGACGGCGGGTTTCTACCTGCCCGTCAGGGAAAAGGACTGCCACATAGAGGGGCGCCTGATGGACTCGCGGCTGGTCGGTAGGGTCGGTGTAGCTGACATAATCAGGGCCGAGGACGACCGGCTCAGGGTCTTCGCGCTGGATGACGACACCGGAGCAGAAGCTGACAGCATGGCGCAGCCCCTCGTAGGAGACGGTGATGCGGTTGAAATTCGACTGCTTGTCAAGCTGTATGATACGCTGTTCGGTGACGGTGTCGCCCTCGACGACGAGAGGTGTCTGGGTGAAACGGACGGTGAGACGCAGGGGGCCTTCGTCGAGTACCTCATAGTCGCGGAAGACATAGGGCATGATGATGCTGTCGCCAAGCATCAGGGCGGGAGCGCCGCAACCTAAGGTGGCCCCCACTCTGTAGGGGTCGAGGCCCCGTCCGTGGTCGTGGTGATAGCTGTTCAGGCGGTAGAGAGAGTCGCCACGATGACGGTCTACACGCCGCAAGGAATCGACACGCGGCATCATCACGACATCCTCAATGTAATAACGGTCGTCGACAACGAGATCGGGCGTGTTCTTCGTCCAGACGTCGATGCCGTAGGAGCGTTCGCCGGTACGTCCCAGTGCCGGACCGTAGACGCGGTAGCAGCCACGGTCGTTCTCCCAGGCGAAGTCGTCCTTACGCTCAGGATGCAGGGCACCGTGACAAACAGTTGGGAACTTTGGGGCCTGACCGGCGACGATGGTGAAGCGGGCAGTATCGTGCGGACGGACGGCAGCCTCGAGAAGCAGCTTCCCGTCGTACGACAGCTGGAAAGGAACGTCGAGCCCAGCCGCTTCGAGCACACGGAAGCTGTCCCCCACCCTCGCCCTGACGCTGTCGGCACTGACAGCGACGACCTCATGGCGGAAGTCGGCCGTGGGGTTTTTCACCTCTACGGTCAGCGACTGAGCCCCTGCGGGACTCAACAACATGGAGAAAAGTAAGAAAAACAATGACCGCATCATCAACTATTCTTTAGAACGGAGTTCACTATCGAAGAAGTTCAGGCACTGCCGGAACAGGTGGTTGCGGGTGTTACCGCCAAAGATGCTGTGGTTGCGGTTGGTGTAGACGAGCTGACGGAAGTCCTTGTCAGCCTGCACCAGCGCCTCAACGTATTCGGCCGTATTACGGTAGTGGACGTTGTCGTCGGCCAACCCGTGACAGAGCAGCAACGCTCCGTGCAGTTTTCCTGCGCGTGCAATGGGGTTCACATCGTCGTAGCCGCGCTGGTTCTCGTTCGGTGTGCGCATATAGCGCTCGGTATAGACGGTGTCGTAGAAGCGCCAGTTGGTGGGCGGTGCGATAGCGATGCCGCAACGGAAGACGGGACGGCCCTCGGACATCGACATCAGCGTGTTCCAGCCACCGTACGACCAGCCCCAGATAGCAATGCGCTCCTTGTCGACGTAGGGCTGCTGACCGAGCCACAGAGCGGTCTCCACCTGGTCGCGGGCCTCGAGTTCGCCTAACCTGAGATAGATACACTTCTCGAAGTCGGCACCACGGCCGCCCGTACCGCGACCGTCGACACAAGCCACGATGTAGCCCTGCTGCGCCATCAGCTGTTCGAGGACGGCACCGCTGCCACACATACCGATATTCCAGGCGTTACGCACCTGCTGGCTGCCGGGGCCGCCGTACTGGTACATGATGACAGGATACTTCTTCTGCGGGTTGAAGTCCTTGGGCTTGACGAGCCAGCCGTTAAGCTTCACGCCTTCGCCCGTGGTGAAGGTGAAGAACTCTTTCTGTCCCATATCGTAGGAGGCGTACATTGCGGCCAGTGCCTTGTTGTCGATGAGCGTGGCGAGTGTCTTGCCCTGCCCTGTGCAGAGCGAGTAGACGGCAGGATTGTTGATATCGCTCCAGGTCAGCACGAAGTTCTTGAAATCGGACGCAAAGATGGCCGTGTTCCAGCCGGCCTTCGGCGTCAGACAGTCGGTCTTGCCGCTCTTATGCGAGACATAGACCTTCTGATCGGTAGGACTGTCGGTGAGGGCTGCGTAGTAGACATCGCCCGTCAGCTCGTCGTAGCCATAGACATCGGTGACGACGGTCTGTCCGTTGCCTATCTGGCGCATCAGCTGTCCGTTGAGGTTGTAGAGATACAGGTGGTTGTAGCCGTCGCGCTCGCTGGGCAGCAGGATATGACTGCTGGTGATCCGAAGTCCGCCGAGCACCTCTTCCTTGATGTATTTGTCTGCCTTGTCCTCGACAACAAGCTGGCAGAGGGTCGACAGCGGGTTGCACATATAGATGCGCAACTGGTCCTGATGGCGGTTCATCGTGACGACAGCCACCTTCGTGGGGTCTTGCGTCGGCAGGATACGGGGAATATAGCCGTCGGCCTCCAACGGCAGATCAAGCTTACGCGCCTTGTGGCTCTTGATGTCGTAGCTCATGACGCAAACCTTTGAATTCTGACCACCGGGCACGGGGTACTTATAGGTATAGAAGCCTGGATACTCACGATACTCCTCACGCTCGGGAGCCATACCCTTGAACAGCTGCATAGAGTACTGCTTCACCTGACTCTCGTCGAAGCGCACCCACACCACCTGCTCGGAATTGGCGGTGAAGACCAGCGCCGAGTTGTAGCTGAACTCCTCCTCGTACACCCAGTCGGGGATGCCGTTGATGACCTCGTTACGCTTACCGTCGGTGGTTATCTGGCTCTCGGCATTGTCGTAGAGCAGCTTGACGAGGTGGACGTTGTTGTCGCGGACGAAGGCAATGACATTGCCGTCGGGCGAGAAGACGGGCGTCTGCTGCTGACCGCCGTCGCTGAGAGGCTCCAGCTTGTTGTTCTGAATGCTATATATATAATAGGTGGCGGTGAACGAGCGGCGGTAGATGCGCTTCGTCTGCGTCTGGATGAGCAGACGCTTACCGTCGGGGCTGACGATATAGCCGTCGACCTGATTCACCTTCGGACCGCGGGCAGTGGCTGCATCGAAGAGCACAGCCGTCTGCTTGCCGGTGCGGAAGGAATAGGCCACAATACGCTGGCCGTCGGCACTTATCTGTGCATAGGTCTCACCATCGGCAAGGGGCGTCACCTCGTTCAGGCTCTCAGCACGGAACTCGCCGGCCGTGATAGCCTTCAGGTTCAGCTTCTCGCCCGCCGTAACCACTGCGGAAACCGTTAACAACGCACAGAATAATATAAACTTCTTCATAATCTTGTTTTTTTTCTCTGAAAATTAAAAGGCCTTCTCTTGCGGGAAGGCCTTCACTTTGTTTTTTGATGCTATCTGATTCTGTCGGCGGCCCTGACCAACTTCTCGTCGTCCAGGACTCCTTTGCGGGCCATAAAGATGAGAATGGCGTTCACCATCGGTAAAGCCTCAATCATTCCTACTTTGGCCTCTAACACGGCCACGCCGATATACCAGGCAAAGACGACGAATATGCCTACCAGGCAAAGCCGCGCTTGGAAGATGCGGCGACGATACTGAAAGATGGTATAGGCCGACAATACTGCCGACAACACCTGCAAAGCGTCAATCCATTGGAGCCGCATGGCAAAGCAGACGACAGCCAAGATGCAGGCAAGCAAGAGGAAAACAGTCTGCTTACGTTGTATCATAACATTACGCCTCAGTCAGTTCAAACTCTCTCTGCTGGTCCTTCTGAGGGTCGCGCCAGTACACCTGATTTTCGATGAACTCCTGCGTTGCCAACAGTGTGGGCTTCGGCAGCTTCTCGTAGTAGCGAGAGATTTCTATCTGCTCACGATTCTCGAACACCTCTTCCAACGAATCGTTATAGCTGGCAAACTCGGCCAACTTTTTGCTGAGGTCTTCCTTAATCTGAATAGAGATCTGGTTGGCGCGCTTGGCGATGATTGCTACACTCTCATAGATATTCCCTGTGTCCTTACAGAGATCCATAACGTTGCGGGTAACGGTGTTTACCGGAGCTTTTGATTTCTTGTAATCCATATTTGTTATTTACAATTTGACGATTTACAATTATTTACTATTTGACGATTTACAATTATTTACTATTTGACGATTTACAATTTACTATTTATTTACTATTTAATCCTTGGTTATTTTCTTACACTTGGCGATGTAACGCTCAGCGGTAGAGCGCTCACGGGAGTCGGGGAACTCGTTGATGAAGCCATAGCACTCGTCTTCGGCGTCGCGATAGCGGTCGAGCCGCTTCTCCTCGCTGCTGTTCTCAGCCAGTTGGAACTTGCTCTTCATGACCAGCAACATGAAATCCTCACGCAGCTTGGTGAACGGGTAAGTCTTCAGGGCATTCTCAGCCGTAATGATGCAGGCCGAGTAGTTGCTCTCATTGTTGGCATTGATATTGCCATAGTATCCACCTAAGTTGTAATAGAGCTTGGCCGACAGATACTCCTTCATGATCAGCTTGTCTTGCAGCTCAAACAGTTTATCCTGCGCCACGCCCAACAGTTTGGAGTCGGGAAAGAGGTCGAGGAATCGCTGATAGGCATTGATGGCGCCTATGGTTGGCGTCTGGTCGAGACGCGGCTCAGGGGCACTCTCGTAGAGCGACTCGCCGACATAGAAGCAGGCTTTCTCAGCATACACGCCCTTGGGATAGGACGTCCCATACTTCTTGAATGTCTCAGAAGCACTTTCAAAGTCCTTGCTCATATACTGAGCCATACCCAACATATAGAGACTCTCCTGAGCATTGTCGCCACCCTTCATCACGGTTACGACATCCTGCAGAAGAACGACGGCACGACTATACTTGCCTTCGGCAAAGCACTGCTTGGCATACTCATAGCGGTAGTCGCTGTCGGGCGACTTGAGAACCTTGGTGAATTCACCGGCACAACTGCTCAAAAAGAGCGCTATGCAAGACACGAAAAATAATCTTTTCTTCATTTCGAGGTGCAAAGTTAATAAAAATAAGGCACGCACGAGACGTCTGACACGCTTTTTTTCAAAAAATTAATAATAATCTGTGTTAATCAGCCCGTTCCGAACAAAAAATTGAGTATCTTTGCACTTTGTTATGAAAGAATTCAAGCTGATATCGAAATACAAACCGACAGGCGACCAGCCGGAAGCCATCCGCCAGTTGACGGACGGACTGAACCGTGGCGACCGGTCGCAGGTGCTGTTAGGTGTCACCGGCTCGGGCAAGACGTTCACCGTGGCCAACGTCATTGCGAATATCAACAAGCCGACACTCATCCTCAGCCACAACAAGACGCTGGCCGCCCAGCTGTATGAAGAGATGAAGGGATTCTTCCCTGACAACGCCGTGGAATACTACGTCAGCTACTACGACTACTACCAGCCGGAGGCCTACCTGCCCAGCAGCGATACCTATATTGAGAAAGACCTGGCCATCAACGACGAGATAGACCGTCTGAGGCTGTCGGCCGTGTCGAACCTCTTGTCAGGGCGCAACGACGTCATCGTCGTGTCGAGCGTCAGCTGCATCTACGGTATGGGCAGTCCCGTGGCACTACAGGAGAATGTCATCGAACTGCACCGCGGCCAGATTCTCGACCGCAACGCCCTGCTGCGCCGTTTGGTGTCGGCCCTGTACACCAGAAACGACCTGGACCTCGGGCGCGGCAACTTCCGGGTGAAGGGCGACACCGTCGACATTTTCATGGCCTACAGCGAGGTGGTGCTTCGCGTGACCTTCTGGGACGACGAGATAGACCAGATAGAAGAGGTCGACGCCGTGACGTTACAACGTATGGCCACCTTCGACGAATACAAGCTCTATCCCGCCAACCTTTTCACCACGTCGGAGGAACAGACGAACATCGCCATCCGGCAGATTCAGGACGACCTGATGAAGCAGGTGGAATTCTTTAACGAACTGGGCGACGGCATTAAGGCACAGCGCATTAAGGAACGCGTAGAATACGACATGGAGATGATTAAGGAGCTGGGGCATTGCTCGGGCATCGAGAACTACTCGCGCTACTTCGACGGGCGCCAGGCGGGCGAGCGCCCCTACTGCCTCCTCGACTTCTTCCCCGACGATTTCCTGTTGGTGGTCGACGAGAGCCACGTCTCCGTTCCGCAAATCAGCGCCATGTACGGCGGCGACCGCTCACGCAAGCAGAACCTTGTGGAATACGGTTTCCGTCTGCCAGCCGCCTTCGACAACCGTCCGCTGACGTTCGACGAGTTCCAACAGATGGTCCATCAGGTCATCTACGTCAGTGCCACGCCTGCCGACTATGAGCTCAGCGAGGCTGAAGGCGTCGTCGTCGAACAAGTGATACGTCCCACAGGACTGTTAGACCCCGAGATAGAGGTGCGGCCCACGGAGAACCAGATAGACGACCTGATGGAGGAGATACGCCAGCGGACGGAGCGCAAGGAGCGCACGTTAGTGACAACGCTGACGAAACGCATGGCCGAGGAACTGACAGAATACCTGATGAACCACGGTGTGCAGACGGCCTATATCCACAGCGACGTAGCCACGCTCGACCGCGTAAAGATTCTGGAAGACCTGCGCAGCGGTGTCTACGACGTCCTCGTCGGCGTCAACCTGCTGCGCGAAGGCCTCGACCTGCCCGAGGTGTCGCTCGTGGCCATCCTCGATGCCGACAAGGAGGGTTTCCTGCGGTCGCACCGTTCGCTGACACAGACGGCAGGACGTGCTGCCCGTAACGTCAACGGCAAGGTCATCATGTATGCCGACACCATCACCGCCTCTATGCAGCTCACCATCGACGAGACGAACCGTCGACGTACCAAACAGCTGCGCTACAACGAGGAGCACGGCATTACGCCGACACAAATCGTCAGGACGCTGAAACAGACAGCATTGCACCGCGACGACCGGTCGGACATCAAGGAGCTGAAGCGTGCCGCATCTGCCGACACGTCCATCGGTATGGCTGCCGACCCGATTGTGGAGCGCATGACGCGCCAGCAGTTAGAGAAGAGCATCGAGAACACGACGAGACTGATGAAGGAGGCTGCACGCCAGCTCGACTTCTTGCAGGCTGCTCAGTATCGCGACGAGATTCTGCGGATGCAACAGGAGCTGGAATTGAAGAATTGAAAAATTCTTTGCAAGCAAAGCGTCGCAAGCGCCGAGCGGAAGAATTGAAATAAAAGGTGAAGGGTTAAAAAAAAATAATGTTCAATGTTCAACGTTCAATGTTCAATGATTATTTTGTAATTTTGCCCGGTTAAACGACGAAACAAAACAAAAAATGTCAAATATGAAAAAGCTTTTCATTGCAATGATGCTGTGCCTGCCCTTGGGATTGTCGGCACAAAATACGTGGGAAATGCCCGAACAGAACTCAGGTGTTAACCCTGACCAGAAATACCTGGCCGGTGCCGTGCCAGAGGTTAACGGGCGAGTGGTGTTCCACACCGTCATCGACGCCCCGGGCAAGAGTGCCGCACAGGTTCAGGACATCGTCAGAGAATACATGCAGAAGATGACCAAAGAGGCCAACCAGTTTGAGCAGAGCCGTATCGTACTGGACGACCCGGAGAAGCACGAGGTGGCCGGTTACTATCAGGAGTGGCTCGTTTTCAAGTCGACAGCCCTCGTCCTGGACCGCACCCGTCTGATGTACAACCTCATCGTGGACTGCTACGACGGCAAGGCCGACATCACGATGACGCACATACGCTACCTCTATGACGAGGAGCGCCAGCCGCAGACGTACAATGCCGAAGAGTGGATTACTGACAAGGAGGGACTGAACAAGAAGCAGAACAAGCTGGCCCGCATATCGGGAAAGTTCCGCCGCAAGACCATCGACCGCAAGGACTTCCTGTTCAATAAGTTTGCCGAGCTGCTGAAATGAGCAAGTACCACCATTTACAGCCCATTGAGGACGGAGGACGTCTGCGCAGTCTGCGACAATGGTTGAACATCATCTTTATGATAGGAGCCATTGTCGGTATGGTGTGGTATATGGTTGCAGATCATGACACGGCGGTGTATATTATGATAGCTGCCGTCGTCTTTAAGTTTATTGAGTTGACATTAAGAATTGCCAAACTGTAGGATGAAGAGATACTTATTCGCGCTGTTGTTTCTCGCGGTGCTGCCCGCTCACAGTCAGGTTCTAAACCAGATTGACGAGATGGGCAACGTCAACCAGTACGACCAGAACAACCAGAACTTCAACCCTCACAACAACGACACGACCAAGAAAAACAAGGAGATTCCACGCGGCATTCATGTTTGGACCGTCGACAGAAAATTCGGCGACATACGCCCTACACAAGTCGATACGATGCCGCACCTCTACATGAACACAACACTCAATACGGGCGTCTACGGCGAGTATAACACGACGGGCAACAACTACACGGCCCGATTAAACCGTATATACATCGACCGACCTGAGCCTCAGCAGTTTATGTTCACCGAGACCTACGGCTACATCAACAAGACGCCTGACCAACTGCACTTCACCAACACACTGTCGCCGCTGACCAACTTGTCGTACGACAACTGCGGCAGCAAGACAGACGGCGAAGACCACTTACAGGCAAAGTTCGCTGTCAATGCCGGCAAGCGCATCGGCTTGGGTTTTAACCTGAACTACGCCTATGCACGTGGCTATTTCAGCAATCAGGCAGCATCGCACTTCGGCGGCACGTTCTACGGCTCGTATTTAGGCGACCAGTACAACCTGCACTTGATATTCTCTACCTATCACCAGAAAGTTTCTGAGAACGGCGGCATCACCAACGATGAGTACATCGTACACCCGGAGTCTATCGAACAAACGTTCTCCGAGAACGAAATCCCAACCATCCTTTCAAGAACATGGAACCGTAACAACAATATGCACGTCTTCCTGACTCACCGTTACAACATTGGTTTCTACCGTAAGGTGAAGATGACAGAAGAGGAGATAAAAGCGCGCCAGTTTGCCCAGGCCTCGAAAAAAGAGAACAAGAAAAAACTGGCCACGAAGGACAATAAAGCCAACCAGGAGCCGGAGCCCACATTCAGCGGTCGTCCGAAGGATGCAATCATCGCAGGCAAGGAACCCGAACGCGAGGAAATAGCACGACCCGACACGACACGCATCAAGGTGGACTCACAGGAAGTGATGGACAGCTTGTTGCTGGCTGAGAAAAAAGAGGACAAAGAACGGGAAGACTCGACGATGAAGAAAGAGTTCGTCCCCGTCACAAGTTTCATCCATACGGCAGAACTTGGCCAATACGAGCGTATCTTCATGACTTACGGTTCTCCCACGGACTACTATGCCAACACCTATTATAACAAGAGCAAGGCCGGTGCCAACGACTCCATCTACGATGAAACGCAACACCTGCAACTCAAGAACACCGTTGCTCTGGCACTGCTTGAGGGGTTCAACAAATGGGTGAAGACGGGCTTGAAGATTTTTGCCACTCACGAAGTGCGCAACTTCAAGATGGACCAGTTGCAGGACACGATTCCCGTTTTGGAGAAGGTGACAGAACACAACATCAGCATTGGCGGACAGCTGATAAAAAGTCTGGGCAAGACGTTCCACTACAACGCCCAGGCAGAGTTGTGGACCGTCGGCGAAGATGCCGGCCAGTTGAAAGCCAGCTTCAATACCGACCTTAACTTCCCTGTTTTCGGTGACACCGTCACACTGGCGGCACACGCTCACTTCTACCGTCTGAATCCCACCTACTACCAACGGCACTACCACTCGAAGCACCTGTGGTGGGACAACGACAACCTGGACAAGGAGACACACACACGCATCGAAGGTCTGTTCAGCTATCAGAAGACAAAGACGAGTCTCCGCGTGGCTATCGAGGAAATACAAAACTATACCTATATCGGCATGAGCTACGTCTACTCCAATTCAGACCGTAAGTACTTGACAGCCAGTCCTTACCAACATGGAGGAAACATCAACCTGCTGACAGCCCAGCTGAAGCAGGACTTCAAGCTCGGACCGATTAACTGGGAGAACGTCATCACCTATCAGAACAGCAGCAACCAGAGCGTGCTGCCGGTGCCGATGCTCAACGTCTTCACAAACCTCTACTTAGGATTCAAGATTGCCAAAGTGTTGTCTGTGGAATTAGGTGCCGACGCTACCTACTTCACGGAGTATGAAGCCCCCGATTTCTGCCCGCAGCTAAACCAGTTTGCCATCCAGCAGAACGACGACAGCCGTATCACACTCGGCAATTTCCCCTTCATCGACGTCTACGCCAACCTGCACCTGAAGCGTGCTCGTTTCTTCGTCATGATGACGAATGCCGCCAGCAGCTCGTTCAACCGACGGGCGTTCCTGACCCCTCACTACCCCACCGACAGCTCCGTACTGCGAATGGGCGTTTCCTGGAATTTCTTTAACTAAAAGCCTTACTAATATGAAAAAACTACTACCGTTGATGTCTGCACTCCTGATAATGGCCTACGGCTGTTCGTCAGGAGATAATTCAAATGACAACCCGCTTATGGCAAGGTTCAACAGCACCTTGAATATCCATGAGAAGATTGAGCGTAATAGCGACGGGACTATCACCTACAAGTCGGTGTCCTGGGGCGGTCTGATAGGCACTGTCAAGGAGCATAACCTCCCCGTTGACTGGTCGGCCTACGAGGCAATCACCTTTATATTTACCGAACCGACAAAGGTAGAGACACAGCTTCTGGTATCAAACAAATACAAATCCTACGGCAAGATTGGTATCACACAGTTGACGTGCAACTTTGACGGACAGGACGTGACCTCTATTGACGAAGTAACACTACAAACAGAGGACTCCACCGTCCTTATCATTAAGGACATTGTACTGACACCTGTCTCAGGCTCATGGAAGACCATCCCGCTGAGAACGCTGGACTGTCATTTCGGTGACTGGAAGGACGGCTTCGTTCTCAGCCCTGAGATCTTCAAGAATGCCGATATACGCAAGGGCGACAAGCTTGAATTTGTCTACACTACCGACACGAGCGATCCTACTGTCGACAACTGGCTTATCAAAACCATTTATAATGCCACAGACTCAACGCTTCAAGGAAATGAGACGGCTCTGAACAGGTGGGGATGTGCCCCTGTGGGTCGCCGGTCTACGGTATACAGAATTCCTCTCACCGTCCACGACATCGTCTCTCTGAGCGAAAAGGGAGCGTTCGTCAACGGACTGCGCCTCAACGTCACTCAGGTCAACATACTGCGTCAGGAAAATTAACTGAACAACAGGCCGATTACAACCATCAAGCCATAGACAAAGATATTACGCGCTGTTTCTCCCAAGCAGAGATTCAACGCTTTTCCTTTATTAATACGCTTGATTTTCAAATAGGTGAAAAAGTGCAGTACCAAATATAGCAGCGGCAACACAAAGGCCAGCACATGACCGTTAAGCCAGAAGACCAATCCCGTCAGGCAAGCTACGACGCCAACGGCAAGATACAGCACAAGGCTTGCCTCGGCACCCACCTTCACCACCAGCGTATTCTTACCCACAGCACGGTCGCCTTCACGGTCGCGGAAGTTGTTTACAATCAGCAGACCGTCAATAACCAGTCCGCAAGCCAGCGAAGCCAGCAACACCTGCCACGTGCAGGTGTGCAACTGCACATAATACGTGATACATACCGGCACGATGCCAAAAAACACCAATACCAACACGTCGCCTAATCCCATATACGAGAAGTGGGTTGTATAGAGGAAACAGAACACCACACAGATCAAACCGATAAGCACCATCTCCAAACCGCCGTACCATACTAAAGGCAATCCCACAAGACAAGCCAAACAGGTTGTCAACGCTATGGCACGCTTCATAGAGTCGAGTTTCACCCATCCCTGCGCACAAGCCCGTCTCGGTCCCAAGCGGGTCTCAGCATCGTCGGAACCGTTAGCATAGTCGAAAAAATCGTTGACGAAGTTTGCATCAATCTGCATCAGAAAAGCAAAAAGCAGACACAGCACGGCTGCCGTCCAACTGAAAGTTCCTGACATATATTCTTGTGCATCGACATAGGCCAGTGCCAGGCCAATCATCACCGGAACAGCAGCACCCGAGAGCGTCTTCGGACGGGCTGCCAACAGCCACGCCTTCAGGCTATCGGTCTTAATATTTGTTGTCTCGTTCATTTTTTTACGCTTTTTCCTTGCAAAAGTAAGCAGTTTTTCGTATATTTGCAAAAATATTCACAGTTTTTATATGATAACCCGTAGACCCAGCCTCGATTTAGTAGAGTTTGTCGAGACAAACATCCTGCCGCAGTATGCACAATTCGACCGTGCCCACAACCTGGAACACGTCACACGTGTCATCCGAAATGCCCTTGACCTGGTGCGCACCACAGGTGCCGACATCGACATGGTCTACGTCATTGCCGCCTACCACGACTTAGGCATGTCGGGGCCTCGTGCCATCCACCACATCACGGGCGGGAAAATCCTGGCTGCCGACGCAAGGCTGAAACGTTGGTTCTCGCCTGAGCAGATTAAAATCATGAAAGAGGCCGTCGAAGACCACCGCGCTTCGGCCAGCCACACACCCCGTTCGCTCTACGGGAAAATCATTGCCGAGGCCGACCGCGACATAGTCCCAGAGGTCGTCATACGCCGCACCATCGAGTTTGGCCTGGCTAACTATCCTGAATTGGACCACGAACAACAGTGGGAACGGTTCCGCCAGCACATGGACGAGAAATATTCTGCTCACGGCTACATACGCCTCTGGATTCCCGGATCACCCAATGAACAACGGCTGAACGAACTGCGCAGCGTGATAGCCAACCCTACCCTGCTACGACAGAAGTACGACGAGCAATACAGCGGTTTGGAAGTTAAAAAAAGCAAAAAAGAAGGATGAAATCCTGACACTTTTCTCCTTACTCCCAACTTTTATATACCTTTGCACCGCCGTTGGAGAAAGCGCCGCTTGTTAAAGGCGTACCGGCGGCAAGATAAATTGCATAGAAATATGAAAGTAATGAAATTTGGCGGAACGTCCGTAGGTTCCGTGAAGAGCATTTTGAGCTTAAAGCAAATTGTAGAGGCAGAAGCCGGACGGGGGCCTGTCGTAGTTGTAGTTAGCGCCCTGAGCGGCATCACCGACAAGCTGATTGCCACGTCGGAAATGGCCAAGAACGGCGACAGCCATTACCGCGAGGAATTCGAGGCAATGGTCACACGTCATCACCAGATGATCGATGCCATCATTCAGGACGACAAAAAACGCATAGACTTATTCAATAATGTAGACCAGCTCTTCGACCAGTTGAGGAGCATCTACTACGGCGTGTACCTGATTCACGACCTGAGTGCAAAGACGCAAGACACCATTATCAGCTATGGTGAGCGCCTCAGTTCGCACATCGTCTCTGCTATGTTCAAGAACGGCGTGCGCATGAACTCCCGCGACTTCATCCGTACAGAGAATAAGCAGGGTAAACACGTGCTCGACACGGAACTGACCAACCAGCTGGTGAAAGAGTCGTTCAAGAACCTGAGCGACAAGACCATCGCCGTAGTTCCGGGCTTCATTGCCCGCGACCGCGACAGCCACGAGACCACCAACCTGGGCCGCGGTGGCTCCGACTACACGGCAGCCATCATTGCTGCTGCTATGGATGCCGAGGTACTTGAGATCTGGACTGACGTCGACGGCTTCATGACCGCTGACCCGAAGGTCATCAAGTCGGCTTACACCATCAACGAACTATCGTATGTAGAGGCGATGGAGCTTTGCAACTTCGGCGCAAAGGTCATCTACCCGCCGACCATCTATCCCGTCTGCATCAAGAATATACCTATTAAGGTAAAGAACACCTTCAACCCCGAACACCCGGGAACCCTCATCAAGGACAAGATCGACGACGACATGAAGCCCATCAAGGGCATCTCCAGCATCAAGGGTACCACGCTGATTACCGTCACCGGACTCTCGATGGTGGGTGTCATCGGCGTCAACCGCCGTATCTTCACCACGCTGGCCGACCGCGGCATCTCTGTCTTCATGGTCAGCCAGGCATCGTCAGAGAACTCCACCTCTATCGGTGTGCGCGACGAGGATGCCAACGCTGCCGTCGAGGTACTCAACGAGGAGTTTGCCAAGGAGATTGAGACGGGCGCCATGTTCCCTATGCAGGCAGAGAGCGGACTGGCAACTATCGCCATCGTGGGCGAGAACATGAAGCACACGCCGGGCATCGCTGGAAAGCTTTTCGGCACACTGGGACGCTCTGGTATCTCGGTCATTGCCTGCGCACAGGGTGCTTCTGAGACGAACATCTCGTTCGTCGTCGACGGCCGTTTCCTGCGCAAGTCGCTCAACGTGCTCCACGACTCGTTCTTCCTGTCAGAATACAAGGTGCTCAACCTCTTCATCTGCGGCATCGGTACTGTGGGCGGTATGCTACTCGAACAGATCCGTACACAGCAGCAGTTCCTCATGCAGTCGCGCCGCCTGAAGCTGAACGTTGTCGGCATCAGCGATGTAGACAACTTCGTGCTCGACCGCGACGGTATCGACCTCGACAACTACGAGAAGATCCTGCGTGCAGGCTATCCTGCCAACACGGAGCACATGCGCGACGAAATCGTGAAGATGAACATCTTCAACAGCGTCTTTGTCGACTGTACGGCCAGCCGTCAGATAGCACAGCTCTACCAGACATTCTTAGAACATAACATCAGCGTCGTCGCCGCCAACAAGATTGCTGCTTCAAGCGACTACGACAGCTACCTGAAGCTGAAGCAGACAGCTCGCGACCGCGGCGTCTGGTTCCGCTACGAGACGAACGTAGGCGCTGGTCTGCCCATCATCGGCACCATTAACGACCTGTGCAACTCGGGCGATAAGATTCTGAAGATTGAGGCTATTCTCAGCGGTACGCTGAACTTCATCTTCAACGAGATTGCTGCCGACGTGCCCTTCTCTGAGACCGTACGCCGCGCCAAGGAGCAGCGCTACTCTGAGCCTGACCCGCGCATCGACCTCAGCGGCACCGACGTCATCCGCAAGCTGGTCATCCTCACCCGCGAGGCAGGCTACAAGGTGGAGCAGGACGACGTCGAGAAGCATCTGTTCGTGCCCAATGACTACTTCGAGGGCAGTCTCGACGACTTCTGGCGTCGTCTGCCGGAGCTGGATGCCGACTTCGAGGCTCGCCGCAAGGTACTCGAGGCCGAAGGCAAGCGCTGGCGTTTCGTCGCTACGATGGAAGCCGACGAGCAGAACCCATCGTCGTTCAAGACCAGCGTCGCCCTGAAGGAGGTGCCGTCAACGCACCCGTTCTATCCGCTTGAGGGTTCCAACAACATCGTGCTACTCACCACCGAGCGCTACAAGGAGTACCCCATGCTCATCCAGGGCTACGGTGCTGGCGCCGCCGTTACGGCCGCCGGTGTCTTCGCCAACATCATGTCAATCGCAAATATCTAATAGTGTGCTGGACGGTTCCCCCGTCCAGCCCCTTTTTCACCCTCCCCTATGAAACATATCATCATTCTGGGCGACGGTATGGCCGACCTGCCAGTGGAACGACTCGGTGGGAAGACCTTGCTGCAATACGCCCATAAGCCCATGATGGACCAGTTGGCCAAGGAAGGCCGCTGCGGTCGCTTGGTGACGGTGCCCGAAGGATTCCCTCCTGGTTCAGAAGTTGCCAACACCGCCATCCTCGGCTACGACCTCAATAAAGTCTATGAAGGCCGCGGACCCTTGGAAGCCGCCTCCATCGGCTACGAAATGGCCGACGACGACTTCGCCATCCGCTGTAACATCATCACGCTTGAGGACGGTAAGATCATCACCCACAACGGCGGTAACCTGCAGACCAACGACGGCGACGTGCTGATCAAGTATCTTGACGAGAACTTGGGCAACGAGCGCGTCCACTTCATCACGGGTATTCAATACCGTCACCTGCTGGTTATCAAAGGCGGCAGCAAGCACATCGTCTGTGCCCCACCCCACGACCATCCTAACGAACTATGGCGCCCACTCCTGGTAAAGGCTAAGGAGAACGCTCCCGTTGAGCCGGGCCGTATGACAGCACAAGAAACTGCCGACCTGATAAACGACCTGATTCTGAAGTCGCAGGAACTGCTGGCTAAGCATCCCTACAACCAGGCCAAAGCCGCCCGCGGCGAGCGCCAAGCCAACAGCATCTGGCCCTGGAGCGGCGGCTACCGTCCCTCCATGCAGACCCTACAGGAGCAGTACCCCCAAGTCAAGAGCGGCACCGTCATCTCCGCCGTCGACCTTATCCGCGGCATCGGCCACTACGCCGGTCTGAAGATTGTCGAGGTAGAAGGTGCCACAGGCCTTGCCGACACTAACTACGAAGGTAAGGCACAGGCCGCCATCGATGCCCTTCGTAACGACGACTTCGTCTTCGTTCACGTTGAAGCCAGCGACGAAGCCGGCCACGACGGCGACCTCGAACTGAAGCTCAAGACCATTGAATACCTCGACCAGCGCCTCATCGCTCCTATATATAAAGAGATATGCACGTGGGACGAGCCCGTCTGCATTGCTGTACTCCCCGACCATCTGACCCCCGTAGAGATGCGCATCCACGTCGGCCAGCCCGTACCCTTCATCATCTGGCATCGCAATATCGAGCCTGACGACGTGCAGCAGTACGACGAGGTATCATGCGTCAGCGGCAGCTATGGTCTGCTGAAGCTTCAGGAGTTCATGTACGAACTGATGAAAATCGAATAAGCTTATTATCGAATCTCAGTGTAATTGTCGTTCAGAAGCAATTGCTCGACGGTTACATTGGGATTCGACTTCATATAGTGGCCGACACTACGGGTGTAGAGCGTATTGAATACCGTACGCTTCATTACCTTGTTGACAACCCACTGCACCTTGCCTACATGTGTATCGCGCTCAACCTGGTTCATTGTACGGTTGGGCATCGGATAGAGGCTCAGCAGATAGAAGCCAACACAGTCTGGCACAATATACTGACGGGTCATCACCTTCCGCTGGTGCTCGGTGTAGCCATAATCCTCACGAAGATAGAGGGGATAGTTACTGCCCAGATACTTATCGAGCGAGATACCGAGCAGACCGTTGCCTACGATAATGCTCTGGTCAAGTGAACCAATCTGGGCATAGAAGGTTGGAATGGTGATTCCCGGAAGCAATTCCTTCAGGTGCTTGAAAGCGTCGGTCAGACTCTGATTGATATCGTCCATATTGGCATATTCCTGTTCGGCAGAGGCGATAAGTGTCTGCAGAGTGCTGTCCTGATAGAAACTCAGGAATCTGACATTGATTTCCGGGTCGTCGACACGCCCTATTCTCAGCACGTCTTCAATCAGCGTACGTGTCTGCTGAGGGTACTCGGTGCTCATCTGCTGAAGTGCTGAGTAGTCGCCAGTAGTCAGATAAAGACTTTCGATGAGATCATACCGTTCCACGGCTATGTCTTCTTCCGACTCGTTGCCAGAAGAGCTGAGATGCCACTGACAGCCAATACAAGCCAGCATCACAGTCGTGAACAGAACATATATCTTTCGCATCTTTCAGCCTTTTTCAGTGAATTTTGTTTAAATTCAGCTGCAAAATTACTAAATAATATTTTAAAATCCAAATTTTAACCTAAAAAAGATAAAAAATTCTTTGAAAATCATTACTTTTGCGTACTACTAAACAATCAAAAAGATATGAAACGAACTATTTTGTGGGGCCTCTTTGCCCTGATAAGTGCTGCCGCAACGGCACAAGAGACCATCCAAGTCAGCGTGAGCAACCCGATGAAGCAGGTACGTACTGACCAGCCTGTAGTCATCTCATTACAGCCCTACGGCGACGTGCGCTCTGCGATTGTCACTTGCGAGGGGCAGGAGATTCCCTGCCAGTTAGACGACCTTGACCAGGACGACCAGTTCGACGAGCTGTGCTTCTTAGCCGCCCTCGACAAGAAAGAGACTAAACGCTACACCGTCCAGCTGCTGCATGAGGGCGAGCCCCGTCCCTACCCTGCCCGTGTCTATGCCGAGATGCTGATGCGCAACGACAAGGTGAAGGAGAAGAACCGCCACAATAATTTCATTGAGAGCATCACGGCGCGCGGCGACTGTGCCAACTCCTACAACCTGCAGCACCATCACGGCGTTGACTTCGAGAGCGAGCTGAACGGCATCCGCATCTACTTCGACAAGCGCCAGACGCTGGACCTTTACGGCAAGTTCAAGAAGCGTTTAGAGTTGCAGGAGACGCAGTTCTATACGTCAGCCGAACAGAAGAAGGAAGGCTACGGCGACGACGTGCTGTGGGTGGGCAACACCTTCGGCTTAGGTGCCTTCCGCGGTTGGGACGGCAAAGAGCCGACGATGATAGATCCTGTCCGTTCGCGCACTCAGCGTATCATCAGCTACGGTCCCCTCCGCACCATCGTCGAACTCGTCGACCGCGGCTGGCAGGCACCCCTCAACACTCAACACTCAACACTCAACACTCAACACTCAACACTAAACACTAAACACTCAACACTCAACACTAAACACTCAACACTCAACATGACCATCCGCTACACCCAGTATGCGGGTCATCGCGATACGGATGTTGACGTCTTCTTTAACAAAGACGTCAAAGACTACCGCTTTTCAACGGGCATCATCAACGTCAAAGGTTCTGAGGAGTTCAGCGACAAGAAGGGCCTGCGTGCCTGCTGGGGAACAGACTATCCGTCGACAGATACCGTGAAGTGGAGCCGCGAGACAGTGGGTCTGGGCATCTGTATTCCTCAGAAGCATATTGTCAGCGAGGAACCAGCGAACAAGGACAACTACGCCTTCGTAGTCAAGACCGACGCTACCCATCTGAACTACAAGGTTATCTACACCTCAGTCCACGAGGAGTTTGGCTATCACTCCGCCCAGGAGTGGTTTGCCTTCTTGAAGGAATGGAAACGCGAGGTGGAGCAGCCTATTCAGGTAAAGTACTGAAGTACTTCCGCCCCTTGACGTAATACTGCCAGAGCAACGAGAATCGGCGCTGCTCTGGTATTTCTTTTTCTACGCGGCTGTCCTGTATCTGACGGCGGTCGGCATCGAAGTCGTGACGCCAGCGGCGGAAAGCGCGGCGAGCCCGGTAGACGGCGCAGAAGTCGCCCCAGTTGCGCTTCAGGATCAGCATCTCCCATGCGGCTAAGTAGTCGAGTGCCCAGCGCCAGCGCATCACGTGTTGGAGCTCGCCGTCTGGCAGACACTTGTAGAGCATCGTCAGGTTATTGCGGAAGTTGAGGAAGGTTTTCATCGGGTTCGACTTCGGGAGCGTACCTCCCCCGACGTGATACACCTGCGACTCCGGCAGGCAGACGATGCGCCGTCCCCGTATGCGCAGCCGCCAGCAGAGGTCGATTTCTTCGTTATGGGCGAAGAAGCGTCCGTCGAGTCCACCAACGGCCCAATAGTCTACAGCGCGCACCATCAGCGCCGCGCCTGTTGCCCACAACACATCGGCCTGGTAGTCATACTGTCCGTTGTCGCGCTCAACGGTTTCGAAGATACGTCCCCTACAAAACGGGTATCCGTAGCGGTCGAGGTATCCCCCACTCGCTCCGGCATACTCAAACCGGTCGCGGTCGAAGATGGAGAGGAGCTTCGGCTGGCAGGCGGCAATGTCCTGATGGGCGTCCATCAGTTCAATGAGCGGCGTCAGCCAGTGATGGGTCACCTCGATGTCGGAGTTTAGCAGCAGGTAGTACTCGGCGTCAATCTGACGGAGTGCCTTGTTATAGCCGTCGGCAAAGCCCCAGTTCTTGTCGAATACAATGAGCTTCACTTCGGGAAACTCGCTGCGCAACAGGTCGAGCGAATCGTCCGTCGACGCATTGTCGGCCACATAGACCGTCGCCTCGTCGCACGAATAGCGCAGTACGCCGGGCAGATATTGGCGGAGCATCTTGGCCCCATTCCAGTTAAGTATGACAATTGCTACTTTTTCCATCCTTCTATCTTCAATGCCGATTTATCATGATTGAAACCGCCCAGCGTCACAGTCACCAACTGGTTGTCCAACTCCGGGCGTGCTTCGCTGGCCGACAGTTCCACGCGGACATAGTTACGGGTGAACCCGTGCATCGCCTTGCCGCGTGTGGCTTTCTCGAAGAGCACCTCAGCCTGCTGCCCGATATGGCGGGCGTAAAAAGCCTCCGTCTTCTCATCTGACAATTCGAGGAGCCGACGACTGCGCTGTTTCTTATCCTTCTCGCTGACCGTGTAGTCAATCTTCAGCGCCTGCGTGCCCGGCCGTTCGCTATAAGGGAAGACGTGTAGCTGTGTGACGTCGAGTCCATTGAGGAACTCGTAGGTTTCTTCGAAACACTCGGGCGTCTCACCGCGACAGCCCACCATCACGTCGACCCCGATGAAGGCGTCGGGCATCAGCGTCTTAACCCTGTGGATCTTGTCAGCAAAAAGCTGGCGGTCGTAGTGGCGGTGCATCAGTCGCAGGACGGTGTCACTGCCGCTCTGCAGGGGGATATGGAAGTGGGGCATGAAGGCGCGGCTCTGGGCACAGTAGGCTATCAGCTCGTCTGACAGCAGGTCGGGCTCTAACGAACTGATGCGGTAGCGCTGAATCTCCTCAACGTCATCGAGGGCTTTTACTAAGTCAATGAACCGCTCGCCCGTCGTCTTGCCGAAGTCGCCGATGTTCACACCCGTCAGCACAATCTCCTTGCCCCCTTCGGCACCGGCCTCGCGCGCCTGTTCCACTAACGACGCTATCGAGGGGTTGCGGCTGAACCCTCGGGCATAGGGAATGGTGCAATAGGTGCAGAAGTAGTCGCAACCGTCCTGCACCTTCAGAAAGTAGCGGGTGCGGTTGCCGCGCGAACAGCTGGGAGCAAACGAGCGGATGTCCTTCGTCTTCTGGCGGAAGATAGGAGGATGGGACAAATGGGACAAATGGGTCTCATAGGACTCATAGGAGTCATGGGCCACAAAAGCCTCTGACAGATACTGCACCAGCCGCGCTTTCTCGTCAGAGCCGAGAACCAGGTCGACGCCCTCGATGTTGCCGACAGCTTCTGCCGACAGTTGGGCATAGCACCCCGTGACAACCACAAGAGCGCCTGGATTCTCGCGCACCAGCCGGTGGATGGCCTGACGGCATTTGTGGTCGGCAACGTCGGTCACCGAGCAGGTGTTGATCAGGCAGATGTCGGCCTGCTCGCCACGCTCCACCGTCACGACGCCCAACTGCTGAAGCATCTTGGCGAAGGTCGATGTCTCAGAGAAGTTCAATTTGCACCCTAAGGTGAAATATTTTGCTTTCTTGCCTTGAAAGGCCGAGGAGTCTATCATCTATATTTATATATATAATAAGGTGTATTTGTTTTCGTGCACAAAGGTACTATTATTTTCTCAAAATTAGGCCTTTTTTACAAAAAATCGTCGTAACGCCATTTTATTACATTTTTTAACTTTTCGTAAGTATTTGATTTTCAATCCTTTGCTAAAAAGTTACAAAACAGACCTAAAAAAAAACAAAAAAATCGATACGTCGTATTGAAAAAATGCCTACCTTTGCATCGTTTTAATAAACAAATGATTGTTTTACAGATTTAAAAGCTTAGAAAAATGAAGAAATTAGTTTTTGCATTCGCTGCTGTTGTAGCTGTTTCATTCGCTGCATGTGGTAACAAGACCGAGCAGGCTGCTCCCGTTGACACTGACTCTATCGAGGAGGTTGTTGACAGCGTCGTTGAGGATTCAGTTGTTGCTGACAGCGTTGTTGCTGACTCTACAGTTGCTGAGTAATCAGAAGCGAACAAAAGAAAGAAAGCCGCTGGACGAGAGTCCGGCGGTTTTTTTTATATCCTACCCCACTCACCTCTTGCCTTTTACCTCTTACTTCCTGCCTTTTACCTCTTACTTCTTGCCTTTTACTTCTTACCTTTTACCTCTTACCTTTTACCTATAAAAAAATCCCGATGGGGAAACCACCGGGATTTAATGTTCTAATAAATAATGATCGCCTTACAGCGGGTTAATTATTTAATGTTAATGATATGATTTATTCTGCAGCGGGTGCTTCCTCCTCGGCAGCAGCTTCCTCAGCGGCAACCTCCTCCTCAGCAACCTCCTCAGCGGCCTCAGCAACGGGAGCAGCCTTCAGAGCAGCCTCAGCCTCGGCAGCAGCCTTCAGCTCGGCAGCGTTCTCAGCCACAACCTTGACGGGAATCTCGACGATAACCTCCTTGTGGAAGTGCACGAGAGCCACGTAGTCGCCAACCTTCTTGGCGTCCTTCATGGTGACAATCTTACGGTCGACTTCCTTGCCGAGCTTTGCCAGCTCCTCAGCCACCTGAGCAGCACCTACAGAACCGTAGAGCTGACCGGTAACACTGACCTTAGCGGCAATCTCGAGAGCCACACCAGCGAGCTGGGCAGCCTTCTCCTCGGCGGCAGCCTTCTGGGCAGCCAGCTTGTGAGCCTGCTGCTTGAGGTTCTCGGCGAGAATCTTCTTGGCCATCGGCGAAGCGATAACACCCTTACCCTGGGGGATGAGGTAGTTACGGCCGTAGCCCGACTTCACGTTTACGATATCGTTCTTAAAACCTAAGCCGATAATATCTTCTTTCAGTATAATTTCCATAATGCGTTGTCCTCCTTCAAGTTTACTTCATCATGTCAGTTACGTAAGGCAGCAGCGCAATCTGGCGGGCGCGCTTCACGGCCTGAGCCACGCGGCGCTGGTACTTCAGCGAGGTGCCGGTGATACGGCGGGGAAGAATCTTACCCTGCTCGTTCAGGAACTTCTTCAGGAACTCGGGGTCCTTGTAGTCGATGTACTTGATACCACTCTTCTTGAAGCGGCAATACTTCTTCTTCTTCGTGTCGATAGAAGGAGCGTTCAGGTAGCGGATTTCACTCTGTTCTGCCATAGTTTAAGCCTCCTCTTTTTTACCAAGCTTGGCGCGACGCTTCTCAGCGTATTCGACGGCATACTTGTCAAGTTTAACAGTCTGGAAACGGATGACCTTCTCGTCGCGACGATAGGCAGTCTCCAATGTCTTAATCACTTCTGATAAGCCATCTTCTTCAATCCCCAGGCCTCTTCGCTCAGAATCTCTGCACCCTTATCGGTGAGAACCTTCTTGAATTTTGCGGCCGTTTCCTTCATCTGATCATCAGACAAAACGGGAGTTAAAATGAAAACGGTTTCGTATTGATTCATACTACGTTAAATAATTAATAAAATGTTATGTTTGCTCTAAAGCGGGTGCAAAGGTACTGATTTTTAATGAGAAATAAGAAATGAGCAATGAGAAATGCCCATTTCTTAACAGTATTTAGTACTTCTGACCGTATTTCTGCAGCCAGAGGTGCAGAATGTAGCCTAAAACGACGCATATCAGGCCGATAAGCAGCTCGGCGTTCGACTGCCAATCGGCCAGTTTACAGACAATCAGAAGGATGACACCGATGACTATCAGTGCCATTCCCAAGTATTTTGCGTATCTGTTCATATCTCGCTAAAAAAGCCCCCTCCTTGGGAGGGGGTTAGAGGGAGGCCTTTAATCCTCGTCGGGCGTGATGAGCTTGTAGCCCTTGCCGTGAATGTTGATGATCTCAATCTGCGGGTCTTCCTTCAGGTGCTTGCGCAGCTTCGTGATGTAGACGTCCATCGAGCGGGCGTTGAAGTAGTTGTCGTCAATCCAGATGGTCTTCAGGGCGAAGTCGCGCTGCAGAATCTCGTTAGCGTGCGAGCAGAGCAGCGACAGCAGTTCATTCTCCTTCGTGGTCAGCTTCGTCTGCTTGTTGCCGATAGAGAGCAGCTGCTTCTGCGTGTCGAAGGTGAAGTTGCCGATGCGGTAGAGTGTCGACTCCTTGCTCTTCTTGCCGTGAACGCGGCGCAGGATGGCCTCAATACGGAACACGAGCTCCTCCATCGAGAAGGGCTTGGTGATGTAGTCGTCGGCACCGAGCTTGAAGCCTTCGAGGATGTCTTCCTTCAACGTCTTTGCCGTCAGGAAGATGATGGGGATTTCGGCATTCGCCTGGCGGATTTCCTGAGCCAGCGTGAAACCGTCTTTCTTAGGCATCATCACGTCGAGGACGCAGATGTCGAACTTCGTCTTGAGGAAAGCCTTGAAGCCGGCTTCGCCGTCAGCACACAACTCTGCTTCATAGCCTTTGGCGGCCAGGTATTCACGAAGCAGCATTCCCAGGTTCTCGTCGTCTTCACAAAGAAGAATTTTCAGTTTGTCGTCCATAGATTTACAATTTTACGATTTATTTTAATGTTTAATGTTTAATCTTTAATGTTTAATGTATTAATTCCTATTCGGCATCTTCCCGAAGGATGGGTAGCGTGACGGTGAACTTCGTGCCCTTGCCCAGTTCGCTCTCGCACTTGATGTCGCCGTCGTGCAGGTCGATGATGCGCTTGACGTAGGCCAGTCCGAGACCGAAGCCCTTCACGTCGTGGACGTTGCCCGTATGCACACGGTAGAACTTGTCGAAGATCTTCTTCACGTTCTCCTTCTTGATACCCAGACCGTTGTCGCGTATCGAGAAGCACAGGCGGTCCTTCTCGTTCCACGTGCGCAGATAGAGGTCGAGCGGCTCGTCGGGCTTGCGGTACTTCACGGCGTTGTCCATCAGGTTGGTGATAGCGTTCTGGAAGTGTACCTCGTCGACGTAGATGGCCGAGTCGACAGCCTCAATCTCCATGTAGATCTTGCCGCCGGTATGCTCGACGCGCAGCGAGAATGTCGACGCTATCTGCTCCAACAGCTCGTTCAGGTCGAGCTCCTTCTTCTTGAACGACACCGACTTGCGGTCGAACATCGACATCTGCAGCACCTTCTCAACGAGGAAGCGCAGTCGTCGCGACTCGTCGCCGATGACGCTGCCCAGGTGTTTCTGCATCTGCGCGCTCTTCGACACGGAGTCGTCGTTCAGCATCTGAGCCGCCAGCGAGATACTCGAGATAGGTGTCTTCAGCTCGTGCGTCATGTTGTTGATGAAGTCGTTCTTGATTTCGGTATAGCGCTTCTGGCGGAATATCACTACGATAGTGAAGACAAACGTGATGAGCAGCACGACGGTGAAAATAAGCGCGGGGATGACGAAGCGCACACTCGACATGATGTAGTTGCTCATCTCCGGGAAATGAATCTTCACCACGCCCATCTTCGACGACGGGTCGTTCTGGAACAGCACCTGCGTGTAGCTGTACTGCAGACCGTCGTCCGTATACTCAGGACAGCGGTAGACCTCGCGGCCGTCGGTCGTCGACACCGTGAAGTGATACGGAATGTTGATGCCGTTGTTCAGCAGCTGCGTGCGTATTTCCTGGTCGAGCAGCTTGAAGTTGACGCGCTCCTTCAGCGGACGCTCGCTGGCCTCATACAGTATCTTGTAGACCACCTCGTCGAGCAGCGCCTTCTGGTAGACATAGCGGTTGCGCACAATCTCCTGAAGCGACTTCGACGCCTCGTCGATGGTGCTGCGGTCGGAGCGCAGGATCATAGCCTTCGGAATGGTCGACGGCTTCGTCGTGATGGTCTTCAGCTCGAACGACGAGTAGATCGTGCCGTCCTTGCCCGAGACAGAGTACTGGTGCGTATGCTGGATGACGTCGTTCAGCTGGCCCGACCGCGCCATGATAGAGTCCTGCCTGAAGGCGCGGCGCTCCGTCTCGTTGATGTCTTTCTCGAGGTAGCGGCGCGTCTCGTTCATCTCCAGATTGCGCGAAGCCTGGTACAGACTGCGGTTCACCGACTCGTCGAACTGCTCTTTCTTCATCTTCACCATCTGCTCGACATACGAGAGCTGGAGGAAGAGCAACCCGAGGAACGAGAACCCCATGACGATGGCAATGAGCCAGATTGTACTTTTCTTCATACTGCAAAGGTAGGTAAAATCTTAAAAAACCAAAGGAATTTAAGTTAATTATTTTCCGTTACTTCATAATATTTAACCTTATTAACAATATTAGTTGCATATATAAAACCATTTTCCTCGTTACTTCCATAGTTCTTTGTAAAAAACAAATGAAATCGCTTTCTTTTTACAAGCTTTTTATGTAACTTTGCAGCCAATGAGAATAGTTTATTTCTTCAGGTCGCTGGCCGTCTGGGGCGGCATCGAGCGGATTATCGTCGACAAGGCGGGATGGCTGGCAGGTCAGGAGGGCTGCCAGGTGAGCATCGTGACCTGCGACCAGGGTGCTCACGAGGTGCCTTACGAGCTGGCCGACGGTGTGACGCTCTGCGACCTGGACGTGCGGCTGCACCGGCAGTATCGCTACGGCGGCTGTCGGCGGCTGTGGGAGCGCTGGCGGCTGGAGCGGCTGCTGGCGCACCGGCTGCGTCAGAAGATTGAGGAGCTACAGGCCGACGTGGTGGTCTGCGTGGCCACGAGCTATGCCGCTACGGTGCTGCGTGCCGTCGGCGACAGGGTGCCGGTGGTGGTGGAGTCGCACTCCATCTACAGGCAGATGTTCGGACAGGGCGGCATTGGCGGGACGTACAACGACTGGCGACTGCGCCGGCAGCTGAAGCGGGCGCGTATGGTGGTGACGCTGACCGAGGACGACGCCCGCGACTGGCGACGGCTGCCGCCCGAGGTGCGCTGCATACCCAATATGGTGGAGCAGAACCCGACAGGACGGACGGGTGATGCAGCGACGCGACGCGTCATCTTCGTGGGGCGTTTCGACTATCAGAAACGTGCTGAAATGGCTGTCGAACTGTGGCAGCGTGTAGGACCGCGCCATCCCGGCTGGCAGCTGCACGTCTACGGTGACGGCGAACGGCAGGAGGCGGTGGCCGAGGCTGCCCGCGGGGTTGAGGGTGTGACGCTCCACAAGCCTACGGCCAGCATCTTCGAGGCTTACTGCGACAGCGCCTTCCTGATACTCACGTCGCTCTACGAACCCTTTGGCCTCGTGATGGCCGAGGCTATGTCGTGCGGTCTGCCGGTGGTGGCTTTCGACTGTCCCTACGGGCCGCGGACCATCGTCGAGGACGGGCGTAACGGGTTTCTTGTTGAAGAGGGCGACATGCAGGGCTTTGCCGACAGGATGAGCCGCCTGATGGACGACGAGGCGCTCTGTCGGCGTATGGGCTGTGCTGCCGTCGGCAGTGCCCGCCGCTTCTCGGCCGACGAGGTGATGCCCCAGTGGTTAACGTTGTTTGGGGAACTGACGGAGGCATGATGGGCAGTGGACGACGCATATCCTATATCGACGCGATGCGCGGAATGACGATGATTCTCGTCGTCTATTCCCATGTTTGCCATTTCTGTCTGGGCGACTCCCTGATGGGTTTCAACCGCATTTTCTACCTCTTCCGCCTGCCGTGCTTCTTCTTTATCAGCGGCTGGCTGTTCGAGCCGGTCAGCAGCCGCCCGTTCTGGCAGGTGACGCGCCGGAAGTTCATGGTACAGATAGTGCCGACGGTCATCTTCCTGCTGCTGTTGGCACCGCCGCCGGAGTTCTTCCATCAGACGGGCACGCTGAAGGGCGGCTACTGGTTTACCTTCGTGCTCTTCGAGTTTTTCCTGATGAATATGTTCAGCGTTCGCTGCTGCCGCCGCTGGGGGTTGCTGTTTGCCTTAGCCGTCACGGTGGGGGCTTTCGTCTACGACACCTGGCGCCACGAGCTGCGCGTTGGCGGACACTACGGCTGGCTGCTCGACGGGGCGGGGCTGCTGAGTGTCGCACTGTGGCGTTTCTACCTATTCTTTTATATAGGTACGTGGGTGCGACGCCATTTCGACGACTTCGTCAGGTGGACGAGCCGCTGGTGGGTGGTGGCGTCGGTCGCCGCCGGTTTCTTTGCCATCTCGCTGACGCAGCACCCTGCCGAGCCGTGGCTCGAATTCCTGCGTTTCAGTTGTGGCGGCGTGCTGGGCATGGTGATGGTCTTCACCTGTTTCCGCCTGTTGTCGCCACGCATGGAGGGCGGAGCACTATGGCGCGGACTGCAGTATGTAGGCACCCGCACGCTGGATATCTATCTGCTGCACTACTTTTTCCTGCCGCGTTTCCTCATGGCGTACGGTCAGCAGCTGAGGGCCTTCGGCTCGCAGTCGCTGGAGTTCTTAGCAATCATGGTGGTGGCGCTGGCGGTGCTTGCCGTCAGCCTCGCGGTGAGCTACGTCATCCGTCTCAGCCCGTTCCTGGGCCATTACCTGTTTGGTGTGAAATACGACTCCAAGGCCGAGAAGAACTGCCGTGCGTAGGTGTCCTTGTCGAAGTGCTTGGAGCGGTCGAGGGCTGCTGCGGCCATCTGCCGGCGCTTCTCGGGATGGTGGTAGAGGTCGGTGATGGCGTCTTTCAGGTTGTCGACAATGCCGTCGCGCCCGACGATGGTGGCCACGCCTTCGCAGATTTCGGGAATGCCTCCGCTGCGTGTCGTGACGAGCGGCAGCCCTGCTGCCATAGCCTCAAGCACCGTCAGTCCGAAGGGTTCCTCCCATAGGGAGGGGACGACGGCAACGTCGCCCGTCTTCAGATACGAGGGGATGTCGGCATAGTCGACGAAGCCGGTGAAGACCACCTTGTCGCTGACTGGCCGGGCAGCCTCTTCCAGTCTTCTTACAAACTGCGACGGCATCTGGTTGCTCCCGTAGGAACTGGCGCCAATAATGAGGAGCTTCAGCCGGGGGATGTCGTGCATCTGCCCGACGGCCTGTACCAGTTCCAATATGCCCTTTTCCTTTCTCAGCCGCCCGCTGTAGACGATGACGAAATCATCGGCGGCGAGACCTATGCTGGCGCGGTCGACGGGCTTGGCGGCGGCGAAGCGGTGGGTGTCGATGGCGTTATGCAGGGTTTCGCACCTGTGAAGAGTCGGCGCTATCTGCTGAACCCTGCCGGTGATGTAGTCGGAAACGCTGATAATGCGGCTGTAGGGGGTGAAAATGAGGTCGGCCTGCTTCGTGTCCGTGTTCAGGAAGTCGTTGTGGAGGTGCAGGACGTACGTTGAGTCGACGACCCCCGTGAGCTTCAGGCTGAACGCCGGGCGGTTCTCGACGATGACGACGTCGTAGTGCTTACGGCGCAACCGCCGGATGGCTTCGTTCAGGTAATACTCTATGGTGTAGTTATAGTAGCCGTTGGCAGAGCGGCGAAGCCAGTATTTCCTGATTTTTGCCAGAAGGCCGCTGCTGCTGATGTAGCGATAGTGGTTGACGTCGGACGCGAGGGCCGGGTGCTGTCTGACGGCGGGGTGCCAGATGCTGTAGACCGTGATGTCGTGCAGGCGGTGGCGGTCGTTGTACTCCAGGTAGAAGTCAACGAGGTTCTCCACGGCTCCTCCCTGTACGGCAGGTACTGGCAGTATGCCCGATGTCAGGATGGCTATTCTCATATCGTTACCAGTCGTAAATCTCCCTCCCGTTCTCGAAGTGGAAGAAGTCTGCTATTTTCGAAAAGCTCTCGTCGGTAAAAGTCTGTTCCTTATCTTCGAGGAAGCAGAGCGGCACCTCGCCGATGAACGACGCCCAGCGCGAAAAGCTGCTGACGGGGCCCGCAATACGGTCGCAGAGGCTCAGCGTATAGAGGTCGAGGATGGCGCCTGAAGGCTCCTTGCCGAAGCGTCGGCAGCAGCAGCCCTCGAACGTGTCGGCCCCGAAGTCCTCGTTCGAACTGATGAAGAACCCTACGCGCTTGTCGCTGTACAGCGCCTGGATGCGCAGCATGAACTGGCGGTACTCTTCTAACGAGAAGAAGAAGCGGCCGTCGTTCCACGTCGCATAGTCGCCCCGGCGGATGTGTATGCCGACGACCATATCGTTCTCCTGTCGCAGTTCGGCGACCATCTGTTCAGCCTTCTGCATGATCTCGTCCTTCGGGCGGAAGATGCGTTTCAGCTCGGGCAGCGTCTGCGTCAGATAGCGCGTGTCGGTGCGCGTGCCCCACCCTTTCGTGCAGCCCAGGAACCTGAATATCCTGTCCCACCGGCGGTTGTGTGTCACCTTCCACGTCAGTCCCTTGTAGTTGTTCCAGCCGTTGCCCCGCTCCAAGTACCATTTATGGTAGAGCGGATAGTAGATGAAGGGGCAGTGTAGCAGGTCCGGGAAGTCCTCGATGGTCCAGTCGTAGAATAATATCACCATCCGCTTACGCTCAGCTATACACTGAGCGACACTGGCTACGTAAGTCCAAAGACGGTTGCACGTCTGTCCCGGCGCGTCGCAGATGATTCTCATACCTCTCTCTTATTTCTTTTGCAAAGGTAACAAAAACCTGCGAAAGTGCCAAACCTTTCCCCGCTTTTTTTACCCCCACCCTTTACCGTAAGCAAACCCGAGGTTTACCGTAAGCAAAGGTCGGGTTTGCCGTAAGCAAAGGTCGGGGCGTCAGTTTTTGCGGTACTGGCCGTTACGAATGCGGCGGGCGATGCCGTAGTGACTGACGAAGCGGCCAATGTAGCGCTCGGCGGTTTTCCACGGTATGTTCATACTCTGGGCCAACAGCTTGGCGTCGGCGGTGGTGAAGTCCGGGCCGAGGCCGTCATAGAGCTTTTGCTCCTGTGCGGTCAGCCTTCGTGCCGAGCCATTCGTCGTTGCGTCGTCGTGAGGCACGAGGTTGGCGTAGACGTAGGCCGTGTGGTTGATGAGACAGTTGGCAATGGTCATGGCCGTCTGGAAGTCTTGGTCACAGCAGACGAGTGACTGCGACAGCGGGTCGAACATCGGTTCCTGCGACTCGTGGCGCAACAGCGTGAGCATCATGGCCAGTCGGAAGCAGACCAGCCCCAGGCGGCGGACGAAGGCGATGAGGTCGTCGCCGTGAAGCCCCACCTGCTCAAACTGCAGCCCCTCGAAGAAGCGGTTGAACTCCACCTGCTGCTCCTGGCTGAAAAGGAACTCCAAAGGATGATCGTGATGCTGCTCCAAGGCATGGTAGAGCCGGAGGTATCGCTTGCCAAGTTCCGACATCTGTTCATCGAGCGTCTTGTCATGACGTTCGAACACGTTGCGCCAGAAGAGGTGACGCGGCAGGTTGTAGAAGATGAAGCGCGACCCTAAGCCGTTCTCGCACGACGGCAGCAGCAGCGGTATCTGGCCTGGCGTGCAGGTCAGCAGAACGGCCAGCCGCGGGGTGTAGATGCTGACGCGCTCCTGCTCCTTGCGGCGGTTGTAACAGATGGGCTCGTGGTGGAATCCACAACGCAGGCCATCGGAGTAGTCGCCGTAGTCACTCTTTAGGGCATGGGTCATCGTGTCGGCCTCGGTCTCGAAGATGACACCCCAGCCTTGATTGTCCGACAACGCCTGATAGGTGGCCGTGGCCGACGAGTTAGCTGGGATGAACGCCGAGCGGTAGAGCGGCTCCTTGGGCTGTGGCGTGGCAGCGCGCTTCACCTTGTCGAGAGCCATGTATTCGGCCATCTGCAGCTGATAATCGTCCTGAGCCTTTTGGTTCAGCTGGTCCAATTCGCGCTGGATAGGCATGAGCAGACTGCGGCAGGCCGTCAGCTGACCCTTGTCAGCAGCAGGCGGAGCGGTGATGATAGCATAGAACGGTGCGTAGACGCGGCGGTTGTCGTAGACGCCATACACGTTAGGGGTGGCGCACGACAACTCTGTCAGCACGCCCAGAATCATCTTGTCGCGACCAACAGCATCGGGCTGCATCTTGATGATCTCGGCAAGGAACTGCGGCAGGTCGTCAGGATTGATTTTGTCAGAAAATGTTTCTGAAAACCCGCCATTACATTCAGTATGGTCATCAGCGCCCTCAACCTGAGTTTCCCTCAAACCCTCAACACCCTCACTTTGAGGGAAACTAAGGGAATCTTCGGAAAGTACTATTCCTATGTACTTCAACTCTTCTCCCTCAGGTTGAGGGAAGTGAGGGTTTGAGGGAAACCTCCTGCCAATCTCGCTGAGGTCGACCCCGGCCTGCTGTGCCATGAAGTAAAAAGTTTTCACGGTCGTACGACCGTTGCCCCTGGCCAGGCATTGCTGCCATTTCTTCTCGCACTGAGCCTCGTTGTACTTCGTGCTCATAGCCGACAGTTGGTGGTATAATTCTCGGCCCCCACTACCGAGACCATCGGCCAAGGCGAACCCTAACCGTAGCCAGTCAGAATAGCTTTCAGCGATATTGGCCCCCATTCGCAGCAGCTCCTGGCCGACGGCCAAGATTTTCTCTTGGTCGTCGGAGGAGGTGTCCGCTGTGGCGGGATTTGGTTCTACACTCGAGGCTTTCACCTCTTTATTATATATGGGCTGTTCAGGTTGGCCGGCCCACGCCAGTGGATCGAAATCAATGAAATTTTCCATGATAGTTTAGATTAAAAGAATTCTATAAGTTCAGTCATCAGATACGCAGCAGGGTCATAACCTAAATAGCATGCCCTTGAAGGGTTGGAACACATCGGGTCCACCTGCTTTTCATCTAAGGAATAGGTGGCCATCAGGTAGCGGCGTACAGCCGTGAACCACGTGCGATGGTCGCAGCGAGAGAGGTCGATGTGGATAAACCACTTCAAACCCTGGCCCGAAGGAGAACGGAATAGCAACAGCGTCTTGAACGTCTTTTCGTCAACGAGTTTCTGAAACAGTTCCTCCACACGGTCGCCCAGATAGTCCAAGTCCATGCACAGCACTCCTGAATGCTTGACCAGCGACGAATCGCTACAATAAGTGAACTCACCGCTTGGTGTCACGTAGTCGAAGTTCGCTCCTTTGAACTGTCTTCCCTTTTCATGGTCAGCAATCTTCTGGAGTTCTTCGGTTACGGACATCGCCTCGCGGCTGCGTACATAATAGTAAACCTGAAACAGGCTGACCGATTCCTTCACCGGCCATTTGTTGGTGATGGGCTTCCTGAAGAAGCTCATGCGCACGTCGGCTGGGTTCCAGCCTTCGGCGACTTTGTTTTGTATACCTTCCATACTCATATTAGATTTTTAAGTTGGAGGTTTACTCTCGTTGCACTAACGGGTCTCGGCATAGAGAAATTTCACCTTCCCGCCATTCCCCCGGAACCGTGCTCAGTTTTTGCCCGAGGTACGGAATTCTGACGCAAAGGTATGGAGTCTTTTTGAAACAAAAAAGGAATTTTTAAGGGGCAGGATAAGAAAAAACGTTCCTTCCCCCAAACAGGAAAGGAACGCAGGAAAGCGATTTGTAGAAAATAGCAAATTATGTCTCGTCAATCAGAAGCCCCATCTTCTTTAAACGGATATAAACAGCATTAGGTGATACTTTCATTTTGCGGGCAACAGGGCATACCACGCGCTGAAAAATCGGGTCTTTGTAATAGGTTTGCTTTATGTGTAGTGGAGTAACCTTTTCACTCTTGAATTCTTTTTTCCAATAGATGATGTAAAGCTGTCGTATCACAGGCGCGGGCATTAAAAGGCAAGAGGCGAAATAGTTGGCATGGTGCTCTAGCCATTTCTTGGTGTTTGATACGATATGGTGACACCCGTCTTCGGCTTTTTCGCTAATCCGGCGATGAAAGACGTTGTGTCCTATCTCATGTGCCATCGAATAGCGGTCGCCAGGGTCTTTGTCTTTCACCCGGCTACTCAAAGTCACCTTTTTATGGCAAATGTCGATATGGCCTAATCTTCTGCCAGTCTTACCTCTATTCACAGTCAGTCCCATTTCTTTTGCAATTTGGTAGGGATCAATCTCACAAGATGGAACTTTGTCAAAAAGGTTCAACCGACTGAGTAATGAAACATAACGCTCTACTTGAGGTTTAACCAATCCAAGCGCGACATCTTCTATTTCGGCATCGCTCAGGATTGGTGCAGCTACAAACAGATTTTTTTTATCACACGAAGCGTGCTTATAGAGGATGAACGACAAGGAATCATCAATACGTCCCGAATCATACGCAAGAATCGCCACAGTCATCTTCTCCTGTCCTAAAAGCATATTGTGCCATAGGTTTTCATCAGACAGTTGACTTCCACGTGTACGAGGCAGAACAAAATTGTCTTCAACAACTTCGTGTTTTGGATTGACTAAAACCAATCCGATGTCGTGTCGCTCTGCTTCTTTCTTTACGTTACCGCTGAAAGTATGCGTTGAGGCAATAAATAGTTTTGTGTTGCAAAGAGAACCGAAACGACCGTAGAGCATTTCTACTTTTTCTTCTGTTAGTCTCTCGTCTACACACTCAAAGATAACACGACGCGATGGTCTGTTCTCGTCCCAAAATTTCTTGGATACGTAGTTCTCGATTGACATCGTTGCCGTCTTACCATTATAAATTGGGTGAAAACAAACTTTTGCATATGCCTCTTTCGCTATCGCGTTTGTTAAATATTCATGCATACGTTGCTCTAAGGTAAATTCTTCGTTTTTGATTTCGTTTGGCACGTCACGAGTTAATAAATCCGACACCTCTCTAACGTATGTGCGTATGAAACTTGAATCCGGCTGTTTGTCGAATTCTCTCAGATGGCGTTTATATGGGAATTTCTCAATGCTATGGACTATCTTTTCAACAGTATCGCCTTCAGTCAGTGCCTCCATGCATTCTTGTACTAACAGCGTGGCAAATTCTTCACGATTAATGCCTTCTATTAGAATGCTGGCACGTTTACTTTCCCAAAGAACTATATACCAAAAACTCTTGTTGTTATGCTTTTTCACCCAGTCGCCCACACCATTTTCTATTCGCCAAACCCAGTTGTCGGCCTCATTAGGTTGATTGAAATATTTGAGATTTTCAGTGTTAAACATATTGTTTTTGTTATCCATATTATTTTGACTGCAAAGATAATAAATAATGGTGATACTAAAAAGCTTTTTCGCAAAAAGTTTTCCATTTTGGATAACTATTTGTTTTTTCGCTATCGAAAAGTAATCCAAAACGGGAAACATGCTTGCTATCAATGTACAAAAAGGGATGCTTTTTACATTCCTTTCGAACACAACACCCATCGCATACTCATGCGATAATAGATGCTCATCATACAAAGAAATCCTGAGATACCTTTCGGCGTCTCAGGATTTCTTTTTGTACTCAATAGGGACGGTTATGGAGTGTAATAGCTTAGTATTTAATCATTCAATATGTCATCTGCCAATTTGTCCCCAAATTTCTCACCTGATTCTCTTAGTTGTTCAAAAAGCTTTGTCTGGAAATCGTTGAACCTTCCTCCTCCTACACTTATTCTAAACCTACGAATAATACGATCGTCGTTTTTGTCTACTATCATAGCGTTGATAGCATGTGCTCCGTCTTCATCTACATTTGCAGGACAAATAACCACCTCATATCGTTGTTTTTCTTTATTATCAAGTTTACATCCTTTATCAATAAGCGATTCTTTGTTTGCAGCAGAAATAAATGGAATTTCCATTTTCTTGGTAAATTTCAGGAATAATTGATCGGGATCATCAAGACTATCATAGACCTTTATTGCTATGTAGTCTTTTGCGTCCATTTCGGCTATGGTCATTTTTGAAAAATCAAATCGATAATTGATGACTCTTACTCCTTTCATCGTATGATTGTCAGTTGCGTAATCCCTTAATTTCCCATTTAGATAATTCCCCAAATCTTTTCCTGCTTCCTCAAAAGCATCCCCCATAAGATTCTCCATAGAACCAAACACTCCGCCCCTAAATTTATCATATATAACAACTAATGTTTTAGACGTATTATTTTTAATAATGTATTGTACAGTCCCCTTTGCTTTTTTACTAATCATATCGGGAGCAATAATCATCTTATAATCACCCTCCTTTTTATTAAAATTGATATTATTAAATGATGCTTTTTTGTTCAAACTGATCAAGAAACGCTCAAGGATTGTTGGCAGTATATCATTCTTCCATTGCTCAATCGGGTTGAAGACCTGTTCGATAGCTTGATTATCCGGAAATGATGTAGTACTAAAATCCCATTCAACACTAATTGAGGTAGAGGGTCTTTCACATAAAAAATCAAGTGAGCCATCAACTATTTCTTGGGAGAATAATTCCAGCATTGCCAATTGGCATACAATGACCAATAATACTTTTTTCATAGTTTCCCGCTTGACCGTGATGCGTAGGGCTAATTGATATTTATTTTTGAATTAGGCACAAAAAGAAAACGTGAGCTGTTTACTTCGCTTACGTTCACTAGGTATCGCCAAACACCCAAACCACTTAAACGAGTAAAGGCCCACGCCAGCGGCGTGAACCGTCGACTTTACTCTTGTGGTTTTACTGAAATTTGGCGAATTTAGTGAACAAGAATCAAAGCGGACGCTTCAACGTATATGTCTGTCTTCTGTCGTTATGTCACCATACGCACTTCAGTTTTAGGGTTCAACAATAATTCAATTCATCTATGTATCGTGCAATCTGCTTCTGCAACAGAGGCAGGTCGCTGGTGTACGTCTCCCACACTAATTGGGGATTTGTGGTAATATAACCATGTACCAGCGCATTGCGCATATCTACGATGTCACGCCAGGGAACTTCGGGATGGCTGTCCCTGAAGTCCTTCGTCAGAAGATTGGCAGCTTCGCCTATAATCATGATGTTATAGACGACGGCATGATAACACATCATGTCGGCCTTCATGTCTTCAAATGACCTACCGCTAAGGTAGTCATTAATATGCCCTATGCACTCGTCAATATGACGAAGACGGTCGATGTCTCTAATTGCTTCTCTCATAGATTACTTTCAAGTCGCGGTTTGCAGTCGTCTGTACAGCCGGGCGCAGCGTTCCTTCTTCCACAAGATCAACCTTGCGGCCAAGTCTCTCTTCCAGTTCGCGATGCATACGTGCAAAGGCAAACAGGCCGATGGGGAGACTGCGGTCAAGCTTTACCAATAGGTCCACATCGCTGTCCTCGCGCTGTTCACCACGGGCGAAAGAGCCGAAAATCCATGCTTTCAGGACGGGTTGCGTCTTGAAGTAGTCGGATATCTGCTGGGTAATCACTTGTGTGCTCATAAGCCTTCTCCTCTTTTTCGTCCGCAAATATACGAACTATTTCCGAAACTTCCAAATCTTTCCGGCATATTATTCTTATTGGAAAGCTTTGGTGTACTCTATAGTATATTACACGGCCACGGCTTCCTCAACCTTCTCTTCCAATGCGTCCTTGATGAAGGCATTGATAGAGATGCCTTCTTGAAGGGCAAGCATGGCAATCTGACGGTGGATAGCCGGCGTGAGCCGCACGTTCAGCACACCTGTATAACTCTTGTCGGGTTCGATGCCCTCGTCCTCGCAATAGGTCAAATAATCGTCAACGGCCTCGTGGAACGCTGCCGTCAGTTCCTTGACGCTCTCACCCTCGAAGTTCACCAAACCATTGATGCCCTCAATCTTACCGAAGAACACCTGATCCTTGTCGCTGTAGTTCACCGACCCTAAATAACCTTTGTACGTCATTGTATTCATATCCTTGTCCTCCTATGCTTATTGAATAAAACCTGCTTCACGTAAATCTTCCAGCACTTGCTTCATAGCATAATCTTTCATGATGTTGCCTGGATGCGGCTTGTGCAACATAATGGGGCGCTTGTCGCCGTTCTTGAAAATCAGCCGCGAACCAGACGTCCGGCCTTTGTTACTGCGTTCGTAGCCATAGCCCTCCAACAGCCTTTGCATCTCATCGAACGTAAAGTCTGAAGGCATTTTCAGAAATCTCTCGCGCAGTTTTTCTTTTGTTCCCATATCGTCAGAATTGCAATTCGCCCGCAAATGTAACTAAAATTTAGTTACGCTCCAAATATTTCTTCATTTTTTTGCATAGACATCTTTAATTCTACATATTATTTCTTTTAGATAATTTTTGAAAATTTCTTTCAAAATATTTGGTGGTCTCAGGATTTTTTTGTACCTTTGTAGGGTAATAATAAAGCGGGAACGGCCACCCGGTGTAGTTGGCCGATAGAGTTTCTAATACCATGAAAAACACTTACAATTATGGCAAGAAATGAGATTACTTTCCTCGTGAACCTGAGGAA
>ONYA01000005.1 GCA_900321965.1 uncultured Prevotellaceae bacterium | reverse complement strand
GAATAAGCAAGACACAGTTACAACAATGTAAAAAAATAGGATTGTCAACCTATATTGAAATTAAGAGTATAAACTGTCAACCAAATTCAGTACACCTCAGAGGTGTAAATGAAAAAGCGGCGCATGGGGCTTATCCACGGACTTTTCCCCATGCGCCTAAGATAAGTCATTTAATAATAAGCATGTCGGAAGACAAGAATATAAAACAGCAATATCTGGACTTCGACGTGTATATTCGTCAAGGAGAACCAGGGAAGAAAGACAGAGCCGAAGCCTGGCGTGTGGCTATCGGCCTGCAGGCTGTTGATGGGCTGAAGACCTCAGAAAAGATCATGGGGACAGGTTTCCCCAAGTCACAGTGGGACAGACCCCGTGTGAGGAGCGTCACAGCTGCTTTGCCTTGACGAAGATGACGGCGTTCACGCCGTCATCATCAGGGTGACGCAGGAGGCAAAGGTCGTCACGACGCCCGATAAGCCCGGGTCGGACGACAATCTGCCGCCATCGTGAACGCGACAGCGCGTTGGCAATAAGGCGTTGCCGTGGGAAGAACGTGCCATCATGAGAAAAAAAATGGGGGGCGGCATCCACTTTTTTTGAAAGTTTTTAGGTGTTTTCGGATTTTTATTGTACTTTTGTCGTCAAAAGTGCAACAAGTTTCTATTTGACTGTGGTATGATAAGAAGAACAGGTAATCAGATTCGCCATTCGCTGACCGTCCAAGTGTGTCTGTGGGTGGTGGGATTTGTTGCCGTGCTGCTGGTAGTCTTCCTCTACACCATGTTCCACCATGCCCACGAGACCATCAACCGCGAGGCGATGGAGAAGGCGCGGCAGACGCTGTGTACTACCGAGCTGCGCATTGACAACACGCTGAGCGACGTAGAGACGGCGACGCGGAGCATGCGCTGGTTTGTAGAGCACCACCTGGACCAGCCGGAACTGATGGACAGCGTCTGCCGACAGGTGGTGGCCATGAACCCCCAAGTGCAGGGGTGCGCCGTGGCCTTCGAGCCCGGCCTATATCCGCAATACGGCACGTACCATGAGGTGTATGCCTATCGTAGTAAGAACTCGAACGAGATCAACGTGGCTATCAACAGCGGAAAGCAGCCCTACACGCATCAGAAGTGGTACTTCGAACCCCTGCACCATGGTGAGCCTATCTGGGTGGACCCCTACTACGACGGCGACGACGGTGAGGTGTCGTATATCACGTCGTATGGCATGCCGCTCCTCGACAGCCGGGGCGAGCCGGTGGGAGTCATCTCAGTGGACATCTCGATGAAGTGGTTTGCCGACCTGATACTCTCGTTGCGTCCCTTCCCCAACTCCCACGCTGCGGTGATGGGCAGCGACGGGCACCTGATCATCCACCCTGACAGTACGCTGGACGAGCACGACGCCTTCTTCCAGGCGGCCAACAACGACGTGACGAGCGAGGGCCACATGGCCGCCATATCGATGAAGACGGGCCATGGCGGCCACAGTCTGATTAACATCGATGGCGAGCCGAACTACATCTTCTACCACCCCTTCGAGAATGCCGGCTGGAGCGTGGCCATCGTCTGTCCTGAGAGCGACGTCAGCGACTCCTACCAGTATCTGCTGCGCTCGACGGTGATAATCAGTCTGATAGGACTGCTGGTGGTGGTAGTGTTCTGTATCTTCATCACTCACCATCAGCTGGTGCCGCTGCAGCACCTGGTGGACGCCTCGCACCGCATGGCCGGCGGCCACTATGACGACTGCGTGGAGGAGAGCCGGCGGACAGACGAGGTGGGCTACGTACAGAACACCTTCCGGCAGATGCAGCAGAGCATAGGCACCCATATAGCGCGTATCAGTCAGCTGACGGAGGTGCTGAGCCAGCGCAACAACGACCTGCAACAGGCCTACGAGCAGGTGCGCGAGACCGACCGCATGAAGGACGCCGTGATAAGGAACGTCTCCGACCGCATGGGACAGTCGGTGAAGGCCATCGGCGCCATTGTAGGCAATTTCCGCGAGCATATAGACACCATGGAGGCTGAGGAGTGCCGCCAGATGAGCGAGAAGATAAGAACCCACACGGACACAACGACGGAACTGTTGGGCCACCTGCTCGACACCGCAGACAGAAAGGAGGTAGGAAAATGATTGAGATGAGGAAACACATACGGAAGTCGCTGTCGACGATGCTGAGTGTTGACATCCTCATTGTCGTGGCATTGGTCTTCATGTTGGCACTCGGTTCGCTATACTACCAGTCGCGCAACATCATCCGCGAGGAGTCTATCGAGGAGGCATCGCACGTGCTCGACAACACGGCACTGAGGGCTCAGGGCTGTCTGTCGGAGGTGGAGACGGCGACGCACAACATGCTGTGGCTCATCAACCAGTGCCACGATACCGACTCGCTGCTGCAGTTCTCGCGCCGAGTGGTCACCCTGCATCCCAACGTTAACGGATGCTCCATAACGATGGAGCCCGACTATTACCCGAACCAGAACTACGGATTCTCGGCCTACTCCGTGCGCACGGGTGACACGGTGACGACGGTGCGAGAGGCTGACTATGACTATTATAATAAAGTGTGGTACAAGACGCCACGACAGAAGGACAGCATCTGCTGGGTGGACCCCTTCGACGACTTCAACGACGGCACGCTTTCCAGTCCGGAGATGATAGCCTCCTACTGTGTGCCGCTGCACGAGGGGCGCCGCTTCATTGGCGTCATCTCTACCGACCTGTCGCTGAACAAGCTGAATGCGACCATAACGGTGGAGCATCCGTATGCACACTCCTACTGTATGATGCTTGGAGCCGACGGCCACTACTTCGTACATCCCGACACGGCGAAGATTTTGAAGCAGACCATCTTCAGTGCCGTTGATCCTAAGGAGCATCCGGACATCATCGCACTGGGACACCAGATAACCAAGGGCCATACGGGGCACATGGAGGTGGAGATAGATGGCAAGAAGCACATCGTGCTGTACCGTCCGCTGGCAGGGACGCAGTGGAGCGTAGCCCTGGTATGCCCGTCGGAGGAGATGCTGCGTGGCTACAACCGGCTGAACTACATCCTGCTGCCATTGGCTGTCGTCGGACTGCTGCTGCTTGTCCTGGGCTGCCGGCGTATCGTGCGCCATTTCATACAACCGCTGGGACAGTTGGCACGCGAACTGCGACAGATAGGCAGCGGTGAGTATGAACAGCCATTGCCGCCGAGCAGTCGCACCGATGTGATAGGTCAGCTGCAGAACAGTTTCTGCGAGATGCAGCAGAGCATCAGCAAGCATATCCACGAGGCCCAGCAGCACGTAGAGGAGGCTGAGCGCCGGACGAGGGAGCTGGAGCAGGCTACGCTGCTGGCCAAGCAGGCCAGTGAGCAGAAGACGCAGTTTATGCAGGACATGTCGCACCAGATACGTACGCCGCTGAACATCGTACACGGTTTCGCGCAGGTGGTCAGCGAGGGCTGCGAGATGATATCAGCCGACGAGAAGCGGCAGATAGCAGAGACGATGTATGTCCAGACGAATGCCCTCGACTATATGGTCAGCAAACTGCTTACCACATCGGTCATAGAGAACCGCAACACCATAGACACCACAGACATCGTGAGCTGCAACCAATTGGCACGCGAGGCTATAGCGCAAATCGGCAATCAGGTGGAGCGCGCAGTCGACATGAAGCTGGTGAGCGACGTCGGCGACGAGTTTACTATCACCACCAACCGGCAATTCCTACTGCTGGCCCTGATGGAACTGCTCTTCAACGCCTACTATTTCGCCCGTGAAAGCAGTATCCTGCTACGCGTGGAAGCGGCTGACGGCGACAGTGTGCGTTTCGCCATCGAGGACCACGGGCCAGGCATTCCTGCTGACAAGGTGGACATCGTGTTTGACAAGTTCACGAAACTCAATATGTTTACCGAGGGACTCGGCATTGGCCTCTATCTCTGTCGGCGCATCGTGAACCTGATGGGCGGCACTCTCACACTTGACACGCAGTATGCTGGCGGTAGCCGCTTCGTGATAGCTATTGGTTGAGAAGTTCGGCAACCTTCTGAAGCAAACCTTCGCCGCGCAGGTCTTTGGCGACGATGATGCCCTGCTGGTCGACGAGAATGTTGGCGGGGATGGACTGAATGTTGTAGAGCTTTGCACCAGCACATTCCCAGCCCTTGAGGTCACTCATCTGCGGCCACGTCATGCCTAACTGTTCGATGGAGATAACCCAGGAGTCCCGGTTGTTGTCAAGCGAGACACCAACGACCTCGAATCCTTGGGAGTGGAAGTCGGCATATGCCTTGACAATCGTGGGCATTTCAGCGCGGCAGGGCGGACACCACGAAGCCCAGAAGTCGACGAGGGTGTACTTGTTCTTGGCGACATAGTCACTAACGGCGACATTGTTGCCTTGTACGCCAGGCAGTTTGAAGTCGATATACTTGTTGCCTACCTCGGTGCCCTCAGTGGGTGTGTCGGCAGTCTGGACGGTCTGCTCCTGAGTGGTTTCAGTACCATTGTTGCCTTTCATCTGGCAGGCTGTCAGCAGCATGGCTGCGATGTTAAGGATGATGAGTTTTTTCATTGTTCGTTTGCTTTATCGTTATTGATGAGTTCTAACAGTCGGTCGACAGCCTCTTCCTCGGGGATGTTCTTCAGTACGCATTCTTTTTGGCGGTACAACGAGATCTTGCCGCGACCGGCGCCGACGTAGCCGTAATCGGCATCCGCCATCTCGCCGGGGCCGTTGACAATGCAGCCCATGATGCCGATTTTCAGACCGACCAGATGGCTGGTAGCAGCCTTGATACGGCGGATGGTGTCCTGTAGGTTGTAGAGCGTGCGTCCGCAGCCGGGGCAGGAGATGTACTCCGTCTTGGTGAACTTGATGCGCGCGGCCTGCAGGATGCTGTCGGCTAAAGAAGTGAAGAGTGAAGAGTGAAGAGTGAAGAATTGGCTATCGCCGATAGGGCGTAACTCCAGCTTCGTGGCTTTGCGGTCGATGAGCAGAGCACCGACGGCCATGGCGGCCTTCAACTGTAAAGTCTCTTGGTCGGGGGCGTCGAGGGTCAGGGTGATGGTGTCATCCTTGATGGAAGCCTCGGCTTCGGCCCGCAGGTGTGTACACTCCGGAATCAGCTCTACGAGTTTGCGGGCTACGGGAATTTCGCACTCCGGCTCTTCGCTGAGCGAGACACGGATGGTGTCGCCGATACCTTCGGTGAGCAGAGCACCGATGCCTACTGCCGACTTGATGCGGCCGTCCTCGCCCTCGCCAGCTTCTGTCACGCCGAGGTGCAGGGGATAGTGCATATCCTCTTGGTCCATCGTCTTGACGAGCAGGCGCACGGTGGTGACCATGACCACGGTGTTAGAGGCTTTGATGCTGATAACAACATCGTCGAACTGCTCGCGACGGAAGATGCGTAGGAACTCCATGCAACTCTCGACGATGCCCTCGGGAGTATCGCCGTAGCGCGACATGATGCGGTCGGAGAGCGAACCGTGGTTGACGCCTATGCGCACGGCGGTGTGGTGCTCCTTGCAGATATTGATAAAGGGCACGAGCTTCTCTTCAATCTTCTTCAGTTCGGCGGCGTACTCCTCGTCGGTGTACTCCAGATGCTTGAACGTGCGGCCGGGGTCAACATAGTTGCCGGGGTTGATGCGCACCTTCTCGCAGTACTGGGCAGCGATGTCGGCAGTATGGGCGGTGAAATGGACGTCGGCCACCAATGGCTGGGTGTAGCCGTCGGCTTTCAGGCGGGCCGAGATGTTTTTCATGTTCTCGGCCTCGCGGGTTCCCTGCGTGGTGAAGCGCACGATTTCGCCACCGGCATCGATGATACGCTTGGCCTGAGCTACGCTGGCCTCGGTATCGTTGGTGTCGGTGGTGGCCATCGACTGGATGCGAATGGGATTGTCGCCGCCGATGGCTATCTGACCAACATGGCAGACACTACTAATTCGTCTTGTACTCATACTTTACTTCGGCTAAGTCGCGGTTGGCCTTCTCAATCTTGGCTTTCAGGCCGGCCTTGTAGTCGGCGAGACGCTGGGCAATGGCCTCGTCGCTGAGTGCTAACATCTCAACGGCAAGGATGGCGGCGTTCTGGGCGCCGTTGACGCCGACGGTGGCCACGGGGATGCCCGGTGGCATCTGGATGATGCTGAGCATGGCGTCAAGACCGTCGAGCATGCCCTTGATGGGGACACCGATGACGGGGAGCGTGGTGGAGGCGGCAATGACGCCCGGCAATGCGGCGGCCATACCGGCAGCAGCGATGATGACTTTCAGACCGCGGTCCTTGGCGCCGCGGGCGAATTGCTCGACGGCGTCGGGGGTGCGGTGGGCCGAAAGGGCGTTGACTTCGAATGGAATCTGCAACTCGTCGAGCTGCTTGCAGGCTTTTTCCATGACGGGCAGGTCGCTGGTGCTGCCCATGATGATGCTAACTAATGGTTTCATATTTTTATAGGTAAATAATGCCGACAATAGCACAGACGACGCCGACGAGGAAGCCGACGACGACCTGTGCGAGGGTGTGCTGTCGCAGGATAATACGGCTACTGCCAAGGACACCGGCGATGATGAGTACCAGGCAGAACCACCACGTAGGGTTGAAGCGGAACACCTCGGAGAAGATGAACAGGGCGCCTGCCACACCGCCGATGGCGGCTGTGTGGGTGGAGATTTTCCACCAGACGTTGATGAGGGCGCATACAATCTGGATGATGAGTGCGCTGAAGACGATGCTGCGCATGAAGTAGGGCGTGTGCATCTGCTCCATCATATACAGACAGGCAAAGTAGCAGAGTATGGAGATGACGTATGGCACAACGCGCCGCTCCTTGGTACCAAGTTCTATGAGTGACCACCCCTGGTAGCGTCGGTAGAGGTGGATGAGGAAGGTGGGCAGGAGGATGGTAAAGAAATAGACCACTGCCAGCACAAAGAACTTGTAGGAAGTGAGGTATTGGTTGAGGTAGCTTAAAAAGAACAGGGCCACCAATCCTAAGATGGGCAGATAGAATGGTGTGAAGATCATGCTGACCACCCTGGCCGTCAATATGATTTGTTTCTCTCGTGTCATTTTCTGAGTCTTGCTACTGGTATGCCTAATTGTTCACGATATTTGGCAACGGTGCGGCGGGCAATGGGGTAGCCCCGCTGGCTGAGCATCTGGGTCAGTATCTCGTCGCTGAGTGGTTTGCGTTTGTCTTCATTGTCGACGATGTCGCGCAAGACTGCCTTGATTTCGCGGGTTGACAGTTCCTCGCCCTGCTCCGTGGTATAGCTGTCGCTGAAGAAGTGGCGCAGGGGGAATGTGCCCCAGCGCGTTTGGGCGTATTTGGAGTTCGATACGCGTGAGACGGTTGACAGGTCAAGCCCCGTGCGTTCGGCCACGTCTTTCAGTATCATGGGACGAAGGGATGCTTCGTCGCCGTCAAGGAAGAACTGGCGTTGCAGTTGTATGATGGCCTGCATGGTGATGGTCAGCGTATGACGGCGCATACGGATAGCCTCGATGAAACTCTGGGCGGCATCGACTTTCTTCTTGATATAGAGTAGGGCTTCCTTGGTCTGGCGCGTCATGTGGTCTTTGTTCTGCTGATACTCTCTCATAGAATCGGCAAACGACTGCGACACCTGTAGCTCGGGCATCTCACCCTGGTTGAGTGTGAAGGTGATGGTGCCGTCGTCATGGGTGTCGACGATGAAGTCGGGTGTAATCTGTTGCATGCTGCGCCCGACGGCTTCGCCCATAGCAGCTCCCGGCTTTGGGTTCAGCCGACGCAGTTCACCGAACAATGCCTTAGCTTGCAGGTCGCTTAGTTTCAGCGCGGTTTGAATACGATCCCAGCGCTTCTTGGTAAAAGCTTCAAAGTAGTTGGTGATGACGGTCTGCATCAGCTGTTTCAGTCGCGAGTCTTCGCGCCGGTTAATCTGTAGCAGCAGACATTCCTGTAATGAGCGGGCACCGATGCCGGCAGGGTCAAACTGTTGTAGCTGGTGGAGTACCCGTTCTATCTGTCGGGGTGTTGTGTCGATATTATGGTAGATGGCCAGCTCGTCGCTGATGGCGTCGAGTGGTTTGCGCAGCAGACCGTCGTCGTCGAGTGAACCGATGAGGTATTCCATAATGTCGCGCTCGGTATCTGTCAGGTTGGCCAGTCCCATCTGCTCTTTCAACTGGTCGTAGAAAGAGGTGTAGTCTCCGTAGATGATGTCTTCGTGGGCTTCTGCATAGCCATTGTGATAGACGGGCAGGTCCTCGTCGTCGCGACCGATAGCGGCCAGCGCCTCGTCGAGTGCCGATTGGCGGTCTTCCCGGTCGCGCAAGGTGTCATAGTCCTCCGGGGCATCGGAGGTATCCAACCCTTCCGAGGCATCAGCAGACTCTATGTAATCCAGATTCTCGGGGTTAATCTCTAAGGCTGGGTTGTCGTCCATCTCGGTGTTGACACGCTCCAGGAGCTGGGTGACAGGCAGCTCGACCAACTGTGCGTAAAGCAGCTGTTGCTGAGAGAAACTTTGTGCAAGCTTCTGTTCCTGTTTCTGTTCCTGTATGAGTCCTGCCTTCTCGTTCATCGATAGTATTCTTTCAGTTGTTCGGCCAATACTGCCAGCTTTTCAGAGTCGTCGTTGCCGTAGCGTTGCCAAATGGCCTGACAAGGTTCCAACAGGGGACTGGTGGTGACATGACGGCGCTTTAAGTATGGGTCGCAGCATTTGAAGACGTCTAACAGGGTGGCGACCTCGTCGGCGGTGATGCCAATAAGACGTGCCAGCTCCTGTACCTCAGGCGTGGCCTTGACCATCGTTGCCGGTGTCAGGCGGAAGTAAAGGTCGAGCACCAGCGTCAGGGCGACCGGCGTCAGTTGTTGCTGACCGTCAATAGGCTGCCAGTCTCTTTCCCAGGTCTCGTTCACTTCGACACCATCGTAGAATTCGTCGGCTCGTCCGAAACCTTTCATCTCGCGCAGTAAACGGGCGGCACGGGTCAGTTTGCGGGGATTGTCGTAATACGTGAGCCAGATACGTTCGATACGTGGAGTCTCGATAGCATCTATCTGCTGCATCTTTGTGGCCAGTACTTGGGGATGGATGTGCAACTCCAGTCCTAACTTCACCATATCGCGGCTGTAGAGTGGTTTTACACCGGCTGGCTTGCGGAGATAAATCTGCATGAGCAACAGCCAATAGTCATCGTGCCATTTCTGTTTTTTTGTCATAACGCTGTAAGTTCGCCGAATTTTCGGCAAAGTTACAAAATAAAAATTATTTCTGCAATCTAAAACAGAAAAAGTTCTATAAAAAGGCAAATTATGCTAATGTGAACTGCTCCAGGAACTGCATAACCTCGTCTTTGTTGTTGTCGGAGATGGGAATGAGATCCTCACCAAATACCAATCTCTGCTTGTCGACGGCTGTCACGTTGGTCATGTGAGCAATGTACGAACGGTGGGTGCGCATGAATTCGGGGTAGGGCAGCAGTTCTTCCAAGCGCTTCATATTGATAAGCGATGTGATGCGTTCGCCATTGGCCAATATGATACGGACGTAATCCTTCAGCCCCTCGATGTAGAGGATGTCGTCGAGTATGACGCGCACAAGGCGGTAGTCGCTCTTGACGAAGATGAAGCGCTGTTTGTCGATACTATTCAGGTGCTGTTGCATCTCGAACCATTTCAGGGCTTTGTTAGACGTCTCTAAGAATTTGTCGAAGCTGATGGGCTTGAGCAGGTAGTCGAAGGCCGAGACCTTGTAGCCTTCGATGGCGTACTCCTTGAAGGCTGTGGTGAAGACGATGCGTGTCTGGTTAGGAATGAGTTTGCTCAGTTCCAGTCCCGACAGCTCAGGCATCTGGATGTCGAGGAACAACAGGTCGACAGGTTTCCGGCGCAGGTCGGCCATAGCCGTTAACGCGCTGTTGTAAGTGCCTGTCAGGAAGAGGAATGGGATGTCCTTGACATAGCTTGCTAAAAGTTGTGCAGCCAGGGGTTCATCGTCGATGATTGCGCAGTTAAGTGTCATGGGCGTTAGGTGTTTAGTGGAGTGATGGTGATATGTGATTGATAGATTTTGTTGGCGTCAGCTGGTCCATAGTGCCAAGTGTAATGGCCGGGATAGGCTAATTCCAGACGTCGTTGTACTTGTGTCAGTCCGATGCCGTGACCGCTATGGTCGTCGTCGTTTTTCTGATAGTTGGAATTTTCTATCAAGAAGTCGATATGTTGGCTGTCGGCTTCTAAGCGGATATGTACGAAGCTGGGCTTGTTCATACTGATACCATGTTTGAAGGCATTTTCTACTAATGGTATGAGCAGAAGTGGGGCTATCTTCGCTTCGCCCTGTCCCAGCGAGGTCTCAAAGGTGATGTCCACTGATCCGGGTACCCGCATTTTCATCAGTTTGACATAGTTCTGCAGGAAGTCAACTTCGCTCTCTATGCTGACGAACTCTTCAAGGTTGTCGTAGAGCATATGTCGCAGCATGGCAGACAGCTCTTGGATAGCTTCCTGTGCACGGTGGGAGTCGAAAGCGGTCAGCGCATAGATGTTGTTCAGTGTGTTCAGTAGGAAGTGCGGATTCGTCTGGTAGCGCAGGTTGCTTAACTCTGCGGTGACTTGTGCCTGCTCTGCCTTTAGACGGGCTGCCTCAGACTCTTGCCAGTGCTTGGCCATTCTTGTCGAGATAGCAATGATGACGGTTACTGTCAGATTGAAGACATAGCCATTGTTAGTGCCGACCCAGTGGTGCATGGCAAAAGCAAAGGCAAAGACGAGGAATATGTCAATCATCCACACCGAAGCCTTATGGCCGTCCATGTAGAGCGAGGCCATCCATGTATAGTTCAAGTAGAAAATGGCAACCACCGGCGCTGTCGGCAGGAGTATAATAGGGAAATTGTGCGGCCCGAAGGTCATAGGCAGCAGGAAGAGCACTGACCAGGTGGCAACGTGTGACAGGATGGTGTATAGTCGCTTGTCGTTCAATGCCATAGTCTTGAAATTCTCTGAAGTGCTTCCAATAGGCGGCTTCGGGGACAGGCGATGTTGAGGCGGATATAGCCTTCGCCTGACTGCGGGCCGTACATCGTACCGGGATTCACCCACACCTTTGCCTCGTTGAGCAGGTAGTCGGCGTATTGCTGTGATGTCATACCAGTGGCCGTGATGTCTATCCAAGGCAGATAGGTCCCTTCTAACGGGCAGATATGCCAATCGGGTAGGTGTTCTGCTGCAAACTCACAGAGTGCCTGATAGTTACCCCAGAGATAAGTGCAGAGTTCGTCGAGCCATGCTTCACTCTCGTTGTAGGCAGCAATAAGGGCTACAGGACCAAAGGGGTTGACGTCGCACACCTCGTTGATGTTGATGGCGCGGTCGATGCGGCGGCGCCATTCCGGCTGCGGACAGATGATGTTGGCTATCTGCAGACCGGCGATGTTGAACGATTTCGACGGAGAGTTCAGTATGACGCTGTTTTGGCGGCATTGCTCGCTGACGGCAGCAAAGGGTTGGAAACGGTTGCCGGGCATGATGAGCTCACAGTGGATTTCGTCGCTCACCACCTTGACATGGTGCCGCATGCAGATGTCGTTCATCCGCTGCAGTTCTTCTTCCGTCCATACGCGTCCCGTCGGATTATGGGGGTTGCAGAGTAGGAAGACGGTGGTCTTCTCGTCGGCGCACTTCGCCTCGAAGTCTGCCCAGTCGACCTCGAAGCGGTCTTGTATGTTGTTTTGACAAAACAACAAACTCGACTCAACGACCTCGCAGCCGTTATTGCGGATGGAGGAGAAGAAACAGTTGTAGGCGGGCGAAAGGATGAGCACCCGTTCACCGGGCATCGTCAGCGCCTTGAGGGCTACAGACATAGCAGGTACGACGCCTGTAGTATAGAGAATCTCCTCGCGGTGGATGGTCCATTGGTGGCGGCGTTGGAACCAGTTGATAATGGCGTCATAGTAGTCGTCGCCTACGATGGTATATCCATAGACGCCATGCTCCATGCGTCGGCGCAGGGCTTCCTGAATGGCAGGTGCTGCCATGAAGTCCATATCGGCCACCCATAAAGGAATAACGTCTGGCGAAGGACTCTCATCCCATTTCACGCTGTTGGTACCACGGCGTTCGGTGAGTAGGTCGAAGTTATATTTCATGCTCTTGTCTTGATCATGCAGTTATTTGGCTGTCGCACGTTCTCGTCGATGGTGATGCTGCCGATGCTGTCGGCTGTGATGTGGCCCGACGTGGGGTTCTTGATGTTCTCGATATGTCCGCGGATGTCGGCCTCTACCGTAGAGTATTCAAACACGCGGTCGCACATGGCGTCGAAGGTGCAGTTTTCGAGTATCAGATTCTCCGTATAGCACAGCAGCTGTTCACCGGCTAAGTGACAGTTGACGAGTCGTACGTTCTTGGAGTGCCAGGCTAAGTATTCGCCATCGAGCACGGAGTCATAGACCGTGACATTCTCGCATTCCCAGAAAGAGTCCTTCGTCAGAATGTTCGCATGATGAATCTCTACGTTCTTGCAGTATTGGAAGACGTATTTTGAATCGCTCTCCAGACCGTCTGCATAGATGTTCTGCGAAAACATGAACGGGTAAGTCCCTCCGTGGAGTTTCACGTTCTTAAGCCGCAGGCCGTCTACCTTCCAGAAAGTTTCGTCGGCATCGGTGATTTCAACATTTTCTAACTCGACGTTTCGCATCTCGCGGAAGAATTTCGGCGCGTCAATGCGGGTGTTCGTCATACGCAGGTCGTTGGTGTACCAGATGGCAGAGCGTGAGCCTAAGGCGAAATAGCAGTTGTCGATGACGGCACCGTCAACGTGCCACCATGGGTATTTGCCGTAGAACTTGCAGCCGTAGGCTTCCATCCGCTGACACTGCTTGATGCCCGATTCGCCATCGGTGATGGTGATGTTCTCTAACCGTAAGTCATGAGCGGCAAACAGCGGACGCTCTCCACCGAACTTTTGGTCTTTTACCAGTTTCATTGATTAGTCTTTATTTCGTATTGCTTTCTTTGTCCGTACCTTAAAGTGGTCGAAACCTTCGCCGTAGACGCCGATAACAGCACTCTGCGAGACAAAGGCGTGGGGGTCAACCTCGTTGATAATGCGGAAGATCATGTCGCTCTGTCGGCGCTTGGCCAGTACGAAGAGCATTTTCACGTCTTTGCCCGAATAGAAGCCCTGGGCGTCGATGACGGTACAGCCGCGATGAGGCTCGCGGTTGATGCGCTGGCCAATCTCCTCGTATTTGTCCGAGATAATGAAGAACTGCACAGAGCGGCGTGCCGACTCCACCACCTGGTCAATACAGAAAGCGGTGACATAGAGAACGACGTAGCCGTAGATGACTTTCTCCCAGTCGTGTAGTACAAAGTAGGAACTGCTGATGATGATAACGTCGCAGATCAGGATAACGCGTCCTAACGACACGTCGCGGTATTTGTTGATAATGGCAGCAATGATGTCGGTGCCGCCCGTCGAGCCATTGCTCGACAATCCTAATCCTACACCGCAGCCACAAAATACGGCACCGATGATGGCGGCCATAAATGGCTGGTCGGCCAGCAGATGGGCGTGGTAGTGCGACGACACGACGCTGATACTCACCGTCAGTGTGGCCACGGCAAAGACGGTTTTCACACAGAAGCGCCATCCTAACACGCGCAAGGCCGCTGCCAAGAGCAAGCCGTTGATGACAAAGTAGCTGACTTGTACCGGAATGCCGGTAGCCCAGAAGAGAATGGAGGATATGCCGGCCACACCGCCTGTCGTGATATTATTGGGCAGCAGGAAGATGCCCCATCCTATGGCGTAGCTCACCATAGCAATGGTTATCATCGTGTAGTCACGCAATTCCTTGCCGATACTTGCTTTGGTAATCGTTACTGTCATTATTGCTGTCTTTTTGCGTGCAAAGGTACAAAATAAAGCTGACAACAAGAAACGAATTTAAATCATTTAGTGGTTTTTATTTGTATATTCGCCCTTTTATTTGTAACTTTGCACACAAATTAGATAAGAACTCATGAAAAAACTGTATATCGAGACCTACGGATGCCAGATGAATGTGGCCGATTCGGAGGTTGTGGCTTCGGTGATGCAGATGGCAGGCTATGAGTCTACTGACGATATTGCCGAGGCTGATGCGGTGTTTCTGAACACCTGTTCTGTGCGTGATAATGCTGAACAGAAAATATACCGCCGCTTAGAAGCTCTTGATGCCGAGCGTCGCAAACGCGGACGACTGATCGTCGGCGTCTTAGGCTGTATGGCTGAGCGCGTTAAAGAAGATCTGCTTGAGCAGTACGGTGCCGACCTCGTGGCCGGTCCTGATGCATATATGTCGTTGCCTGACCTTGTGGCACAGGCAGAGTTGGGGCATAAAGCCATCAATATTGAACTGTCGACGACAGAGACCTACCGCGACGTGGTGCCGCAGCGTATAGGCTTGGGACATAAGATTGGCGGCTTTGTCAGTATTATGCGTGGCTGCAATAACTTTTGCCACTATTGTATTGTTCCTTATACGCGCGGGCGTGAGCGCAGTCGTGATGTAGAGAGCATCTTGCGCGAAGTGCGCGACCTGAACGACCGTGGCTTTAAGGAGGTGACGCTGTTAGGACAGAATGTCAACAGCTATCAGGGAAACGAGGGGAACTCGTTTCCGCAATTACTGCGCCGTGTGGCTGAGACAGCCCCTGGTATGCGGGTGCGCTTCACCACAAGTCATCCGAAAGACATGAGCGACGAGACGTTGCACGTCATTGCCGAGATGCCTAACGTCTGCCGCCACATCCATCTGCCCGTACAGTCGGGCAGCAACCGTATCCTTCAGCTGATGAACCGTAAGTACACCCGTGAATGGTACTTGGATCGTGTGGCGGCCATCCGTCGCATCATCCCTGACTGCGGCCTGTCGACAGACATTTTCGTAGGCTATTGCTCGGAGACAGAGGAAGACCACCAGCTGTCGCTCTCGCTGATGCGTGAGGTGGGCTATGATTCCGCCTTTATGTTCAAGTATAGTGAGCGTCCTGGCACATACGCCTCGAAGCACCTGCCCGACGACGTGCCGGAAGAGATAAAGATCCGCCGACTGAACGAACTCATCGCCTTGCAGACCGAGATGTCGGCCCTTCAGAATAAAAAAGACGAGGAACATGAGTTCGACGTGCTGGTAGAGGGCTTTTCGAAGCGTAGCCGCCAACAGCTTTGTGGCCGCACGGAGCAGAACAAGATGGTTGTCTTCGACAAGGGTCAGCACCATATCGGTGAGACAGTTCGCGTCCGTATCACGGCCAGTACCAGTGCCACGTTGCTTGGCGAAGAAGTGTGAGTAAGTTTGTATGAGAGGCAGGGTTTGCTATCTGTTACGCTTCTATCTGCTGACGGTTCTTATTTTTATCGCGGCAAAGGTGGCGTTCATGCTTTTCAACTATGAAGGGCATGAGTTCGGCGTGTCTGATATCTGCCAGGTGATATGGAACGGTCTGTCACTTGACCTTTCCACGTCACTCTACATCCTTGCCTTGCCCTTCCTGTTGACCATTGTCAGTGTGTGGGTAAAGGTGCCTCGCTGGTTGTTTTACATTTATGACGCGATAATCGCTTTGGCCTTTGCCTTGGCGTTTACCGCTGATACAAGTCTTTATCCTTTCTGGGGATTCAAGCTCGATGCTTCGTGCCTGCAATATCTTGACACGCCTACTGAGGCGATGGCCTCAGTGTCGACGGGCTATCTTCTGCTGCGCCTGTTGGCGGTTGGCGTTGTGGGGTGGGGGATTTATAGGACTTATGGGTCTTATAGGACTTATAGGACCTATGGGACTTATGGGTCTTATAGATCCAAGTTCTGTGAGACCTTGCTTTATCTGCTGCTCATTCCGCTGATGGTGATTGGTATTCGCGGTGGCCTCGATGAGTCGACGACGAATGTCGGACAGGTTTATTTCTCGCAGAACCAATTTTTGAATCATTCAGCGGTGAACCCTGTGTTCAGTTTCCTTTCGTCGATGGAGAAGACGGCCTCCTATGTGCCTGATTACCACTTTATGGATGATGCAGAGTGCGAGCGAGTGGTGGCGGAATTGTATCCTACGGAGAGCATTGTCATAGATACGCTGTTGACAACACAGCGCCCCAACGTCGTCGTTATCCTGATGGAGAGTTGCGGTGCCATCTTTACCGGCTTGGAAGGGCGGGCCGACGTGATGCCTTGTCTGGAACGCTTGATGCAAGAGGACGTCAGCTTCGACAGTTGCTATGCTAACTCGTGGCGTACCGATCGCGGTACCGTCTGCACCTATAGCGGCTATCCGTCGTTCCCCGTCTCGTCGGTCATGAAGATGCCGTCGAAATCGCGCCTGTTGCCAGGAATAGCCCGGACGCTGGTTGGCGAAGGCTATGAAACAAGCTATCTGTATGGCGGCGACATCAATTTCACCAATATGCGCAGTTATCTGGTCGGCAGTGGCTTTGGAAGCCTGACGTGGAAGAAAGACTTTACGGCCGACGAGCAACGAACGGCAGAGTGGGGCGTCCGCGACGATATCACCTTCAAGGAATTGGCTCGGCAGATTGCGGCCTACGACGCCCGGAAACAGCCTTTCTTCATCGGTTTCTCCACGCTGTCGAGCCACCAACCGTGGGACGTGCCCCTGAAACATTTTGATGACGAGATTCAGAATGCCTTTTATTATCTGGACCAGTGTATCGGTAACTTCGTCGATGATTTGCGAAAGACGCCGGCCTGGCAGAACCTGCTCATCGTCCTGTTGCCCGACCACGGCATTGACTATAACGAAATCAACTTCGAAGACCCGCGCCACGACCATATCCCGATGGTGTGGACGGGTGGCGCCGTCAAGGTGCCGCGGCGCCTGAAGCAGGTGTGCAACCAGACCGACCTGCCTGCCACACTTCTCGGACAGATGGGATTGCCGCATGCCGACTATCGCTACAGTCGCGACGTCTTGAGCAGTAACTACCGTCGGCGTGTAGCCGTACATACTTTTAACAATGGCATCGCTGTGGTCGACAGTACAGGCCATGCTGTGTTCGACTTAACGGCAGACCGCATGATTCAAGGTCGTGGTCCGGCTGCCGACGAGCTGATACATATCGGTAAGGCCGTGCTACAGTCGGCTGCCAACGATTTAAAACAATTGAAATAGGATGAGAAAGAAAATACTGGAGTCATACCTGTCACCCTTGGCGGCAACGCTGGTCAACCTGCTGTTGGCCTACGTCGTCTATGCCATCGCCCGCGTAGCCTATCTGCTCGACAATTGGAGCTATTTTGCTGACAGTCTGACGATGGAGGTTGTGCAGGGCGGACTGGTGTTCGACACGGCGGCCATCCTCGTCACCAACATTCCTTACATCGTGTTGATGCTGCTACCGCTACATTGGAAGGAAACTCGCTTCTGGCATCGTCTGTGTCAAGTGGTCTTCGTCGTTGTCAACGGTTTGGCATTAGCAGTCAATCTCTGCGATGCCGCCTACTTCCCCTTTACCCTGCGCCGTACGACGACCACCGTCTTCAGCGAGTTTCAGAACGAGCAGAACCTCGGTGGTGTATTGTTCACTGAGACCCTGCGCCATTGGTATTTTGTCATCCTCTTCGCCGTGGTCGTCTACGGTCTGTGGCGGTTATACGTCATGCCTCGTCTTGAGGCCCGCCGCTTGTCGTGGTGGCGTTACGATCTGACGACGCTGCTGTCCCTGGCCGCTGTCGCTCCCTTCGTCGTCGCTGGCATCCGTGGCGGTTTTGCTACCGCTGTGCGCCCCATTACTATTTCCAATGCCAACCAGTATGTTGACCGTCCTACCGATGCCGCACTGGTGCTCAACACGCCGTTCTCGCTCTACCGTACCGTGGGCAAGGCCGTCTTTGTCGTACCTCAATATTTTGATGACGAGCAGCAGATGGCCGCCGTCTTTTCGCCTGTCCACGTACCGGCAGACACGGTGCCGATGACCAAGAAGAATGTCGTTGTCCTCATTGTTGAGAGCTTCGGCCGCGAATATATCGGCGCCTTGAACAGCACTTTGGAAAACGGCCGCTACAAGGGCTATACCCCCTGCATCGATTCGCTCATCGCCCTGAGTACCACTTTCGAGTATTCCTTCTGCAATGGCCGGAAGTCCATCGACGGTATGCCCAGCATCCTGTCGTCGATACCGATGTTCGTCGAGCCGTTCTTCCTGACACCGGCATCTATGAATCAGGTGTCTGGCATCGCCAGTATGCTTGGCCAAAAGGGGTATCAGACAGCCTTCTTCCACGGTGCCCAGCGCGGTTCCATGGGCTTTATGGCCTTTGCCCGCAAGACGGGTTTTCAAGACTATTATGGCCGCGAGGATTTCGATGCCGACTCACGTTTCAATGGCGATGAAGACTTTGACGGTATGTGGGCTATCTGGGACGAACCTTTCCTGCAATACTATTGTACGAAGATGAGCGAGATGAAGCAGCCGTTTATGACCGCCGTCTTTACCGCCTCGTCGCATCATCCCTACGTCGTGCCTGAGAAGTACAAGACCGTCTACCCTGAAGAGGGCATCATCATACACAAGTGCATCCGCTATACCGATATGGCTCTTGGCAAGTTCTTCCAGGCCGCCAGCCGTCAGCCGTGGTTTAAGAATACCATCTTTGTGATGACCAGCGACCATACCAATCTGAGCGACCACGATGTCTACCAGACCGACCTCGGCGGCTTCTGTTCACCTATTATTATATATGAGCCAGGCAGCGACCGTCAGCCCGCTATCCTGCCGGCCATTGCCCAGCAGATAGACATCCTGCCGACGGTGATGGGGCTGCTGCACTATCCCGACCCCTATTTCGCCTTCGGCATCGACTTGCTGAACACGCCTGCTGACTCAACGTGGGCCGTCAACTATCTGAATGGTGTCTACCAATACGTCAAGCATGGCCACGTTCTGCAGTTCGACGGCCAGCGTACCCGTGCCGTCTACTCGTTGCGTGATTCCCTCATGCAGCATAATCTTGCAGGCAAGGTGGTGGAGCAGCCGAAGATGGAACGTGAACTGAAAGCAATCATTCAACAATATATGGAACGCATGACGCAAGACCGTCTGCAACCGTAATTAACTCGAAAGATAATATGATTAAGAATCAGAAATACATCGGAGTAGCATTCCTCATCGGCATCGTCTACCGGCTGCTGATGGGATTGCAGGGCATTGACAATGTCGATACGGGCTTCTGTATGACGTTCTATCAGAACTTCTTCACCCATCCCGAATCCATGCCCTTCTATTTCAACTATTACCTGACGGGACTTATCGGCGGCGTCTGGCAGTTGCTGTTCGGACAGTTCGGGTTGTTGGGCTTCCGCGTCTTGGAGACGGCAACGATGGCAACAGCCATTTGGCTGCTCTATCTGGCGTTCCGACCCTGGCTCTTGTCTGTACGTGTGGCGGTCATTGCCATCTTGCTGAGTTTCCTTTTCCCCTCATTTGTCATCACTTTCCATTATGACACCCTGTCGTTCCTGCTGATGGCTGTCTCGGTCTATGTGCTGTCGCATTGGTTCCGTGGCGGTTCCCCGTTATGGTTGATTATGGCTGGTGCCATGATTGGTCTGAGCTTCTTCTCGCGTATGGCTTTCTTTACGCTGGTGGCCTTGACGTTGTTGCCGCTGTTCTGGGGTAGTCATACGCCGTGGCGACAGAGGGTTGTCAATGCCGTCCTGTACTTGGGCGGTATGGCGTTGGCCGTGGTGGCTATGGTGGTTGTGATTGTCGTTATGGGCGATATAGAATATGTGACGAATGCACTCATGGAGACACTCCGCACGACCAGCAATAGCGAATCGCCAGGTGCGGCTACGCTTTTCGGCATCTACATGAAGAGCTATGTAAACATCGGCCTGCAGATACTGGTCATTGCCCTGATAGCATTATACTTTGGCGATGCCGCCCTGCTATCGGCAAGACTGCGTATCATCGTGCGCATTGTCATGACGATTGGGTTGTTTGTGCTGGTACTGACCAGCCAACCCTATCTCTCGGCGGCGGCTTTCTGTACGTTGTTAATAGTCATTTCCCCACGCCCCATGCCATTGGCCTTCTATGCGCTGGCATGCGCCTATCTGTTCCCCTTTGGCAGCGACACGAGCATACCCGGTGTGCTCCATTGGTGTGGCGGACTCCTGATTATTCCCGCAGCCACCTGTTTCCGCCAGTTTAGTAGCCATTGGCAGCGTCTGGTGACACGTGTCGTGATTGTCTGTATCGCCTTGAACATGATTTACAAGATGGGCAGCCGGGCTTACGGCGAGAGCGAGTATCGCACGGCCACCACTACCATAGCCCTGCCGCATACGCTCAACGTGATGACCAGTGCTGAACGGGCCGCGAATTACCGTCGCGAGGTGGCGCTCATCAATGAGTATGCCGGCGAGAACAAACTGCTGCTCCTTGCCAATCAGGCGTCGGAACTCTACTACGCCACGGCCATGATTCCCTTCACCGGGCATACCAGTATGACAGCCTATACCGAGAGCGACCTGATAGAACGCCTTAATGAGCAGTACGACCACTACCGCCAACTGCCGCTGATAGTCTACCTCAGCGGTTACGACGAGACCGGCCGTACCGAAGCCTTCCGCGAGACGTTAAGCACGTGGATGCGGCAGCAGGGCTATCGCAAGGTGTACAGCGGCGACGGTACCGAGGTATGGCGTAGCGACAAACAGTATGAAAAATAATAAAACCACTTCAATATGTTGAAACAATTCCTTTCCATTATGGCGCGTTACCTGAGGCCATACCGCAAGTATCTGGCCTGGTCGGTGGTGCTGAACTTCCTGTCGCAATGGATGAACGTGTTCTCGTTTATGGTGCTGATCCCCATCCTGAACATTCTGTTCAAGATAGATACTGCCGTCTACACCTATAAGCCGTGGACGTGGGAAACGCTTGACAAGGATCTCGTGCTGAACAATGCCTACGCCTGGGTTCAGGAACTGATTAATATCAACGGGGCATTCCTGACGCTTGTATATATGGGTCTGGCACTCATTATCATGACAGGTCTGAAGACGCTGGGCTATTTCGCCTCGTCAGCGGTGATGATTCCCTTGCGGACGGGCGTCGTTCGCGATATCCGTGTCGAGGTCTACGACAAGGTGTTGCGCCTGCCGTTGAGTTTCTTCTCTGACGAGCGCAAGGGCGACATCATTGCCCGTATGTCTTCCGACGTGGGAGCGGTAGAGAACTGTATTACCAGCAGTATCGACATGCTTATCCGCCAGCCTATCGCCATCATTGTCTGCTTCGCCACCATGCTCACCGTCAGCTGGCAGCTCACCGTGTTTGTCATTGTCGTAGCCCCCTTGGCAGGCTGGATTATGGGTACCGTCAGCCGTAAGCTGAAGAGTCAGTCGGCCAAGGTGCAGGGTCAGTGGGGCGACATCCTGGCTCAGCTCGACGAGACGTTGGGCGGTCTGCGTATCATCAAGGCCTTCATTGCCGAGCAGAAGATGCTGCAGCGCTTCGTGGGCATCAATGACGAGTTCCGCAAGAATGTCAACGCGATGGCCATCCGCCAGAGTGCCGCTCACCCCATGTCAGAGTTCCTGGGCACCATCATCATCGTGGTCGTACTCTGGTTTGGCGGCTATCTTATCCTCAGCGAGTCGCACCTGATAGATGCTTCCACCTTCATCTTCTTCATGGTCATACTCTACAGCGTCATCAACCCCATCAAAGAGCTGTCGAAGGCTACTTACCAGATACCCGTCGGACTGGCGTCGATGGATCGCATCGACTTTATCCTGAAGTCGGAGAACCCCATCCGCGAACCGGCACGTCCGGAGCCGATGCCGGCCTTCGAGAACGAGATAGAGCTGCGCGACGTCTCCTTCAGCTATCACGACGACCGTCAGGTGCTGAAGCATATCAGCCTGAAGGTGCCCAAGGGCAAGACCATCGCTTTGGTCGGTCAGTCGGGCTCGGGCAAGTCGACGCTCGTCGACCTCATCCCCCGCTACCACGACGTGGGCAGCGGTGAGGTGCTGATTGACGGCAAAAACATCAAGAACGTCAAAATCTCTGAGTTGCGTGCCCTCATCGGCAATGTCAATCAGGAGGCCATCCTCTTCAACGACACGTTCTACAACAACATCACCTTCGGCGTGGAGAATGCCACGATGGAGCAGGTCATAGAGGCCGCTAAGATTGCCAATGCCCACGAGTTTATCATGGAGTCGGAGCATGGCTACGACACGATGATTGGCGACCGGGGCGGACGCCTGTCGGGCGGCCAGCGCCAACGTGTCAGCATTGCCCGTGCCATCTTGAAGAATCCGCCGATACTGATTCTCGACGAGGCCACGTCGGCCCTCGATACCGAGTCGGAACGCTTGGTGCAGGAGGCTCTCGAGCGCCTGATGAAGTCGCGTACCACTATTGCCATTGCCCACCGCCTGTCGACGATCAAGAATGCCGATGAGATCTACGTCCTCTATGAAGGTGAAATCGTGGAGCGTGGCCAGCATGAGGAACTGATTGCGAAGAACGGCTACTACAAGCGCCTCTATGATATGCAGCAGCTGTAGGCGGTAGTCATGGAAAAGGCAATAGGAGAAGCCCTATTCGAACAGGTCGTTAGGCTGGTCTTTATCTGCTTTCTTCAACGAGAAGAATTGGGAGAGATAGAGCTGCCAGGCAAAGCGTACAGGATGTCGGGCCAAGAGCAGTATGCGCCGGCGTGTCCGTCTTTTCATGTCCTTCGTATCGACAGGCATGATTTCCTGTAGCATCTCGCTGGCCATTCGGGCTATGTCGTTACGACGGGCGGCCGAAGGGCACTGCCTGACGAACTGCTGCGTGATGTACGTGTAGGCTTCGGCATCGTAGGCATCGGCTTCCTGTTGCTGTAGGAGATTGTGCTGTTTGATAAACTTGTTGCGCAGCTGAAAGGCTTTCAGATTAGCCTTGGCGCGTTCCGTTTCCTTTTCGATGTGCATGATGCTGCCTTGACGCATACGATAGTGGTAGAGGGGCTTGTCGGTAATCTCGACGATGCCGGCTTGACTAATCCATTGCAGAATGACGGCGGTGTCTTCGCAATAGCGCAACTGGGGAATCGGGACTTTTAGGAGTGCCCGGCTGAAGAGTATGCCCCAAATCATGTATGTCGTCTGGTTCTTACACTTGTAGTAGATGTCGATGGCTTCTTGGCGCGAGAACACGCCACTGAAATCGTTGTGGATGTGGACGTGCGTGTCGGGGCGTTCTTTGTAGTAGCTGCAGACGACGGCGTCGGCCCTGCTTTGCGCCTGACAGTCAAGGAGATATTCAAGGGTGTTGGGGGCTATCCAGTCGTCGCTGTCGACAAAAAACACATATTCGCCCCGTGCCATGCCGATGGCGACATTCCGGCTGTCGGCCTGTCCGCTGTTGGGCTTATGGACAACGACGATGCGCTGATCCTGACGTCCCATGTCGTCGCAGATGTCTTTCGACTGGTCGGTTGAGCCATCGTCAATAACGATGAGCTCCCAGTTGTCAAAAGTCTGTCCGACAACCGACAGGATGCTCTCCCTGAGATAGCGTTCGGTGTTGTAGACGGCCATGATGACCGACACCTTCGGCTGATTTATTGGTTGCTTCCCTTCTTCCATTTGACGTAGTTTACCATGCGCTTGGCCGTCTTCCTCAAGATGTGATAGCTCCTCATACTGTGCTTTTCTAAGAACAGCACATACTGAATGAGAATGTTGTGGGTCATCTTGTGGTGCTCGTGGATGAGGCTGATGACGGGGGCTGCAAATCCCTGTGGCAGGAACTGGGCGAGTATGGCGTCGCGCTCCTTTTTGTTAAGATCGAGTTGGCTGTAGGTGATGCCGTTCACATCCATGGCTGCAACGACGCGGTCGACGAACTGGTAGGTGCAGGCGTGACAGAGGAGTGTCTGTAACCAGAATTTCCAGTCAGAAGCTATCTTGTAGGTCTCGTCGTAAGGAAACCGCTCAAGCAGTTCGCGGCGGATAAACGTACTCTGGTGGCACAGACAGTCAGTCAGCAGCGTCCTCCCTAAGTCGGGGTCGTGCTGCCTGATGAGTTCCTGAGTGCCTTTCTTGACGGCCAGAGCCTCTATGACGTCGGCATGAAGCCCGGTCTGCACCATATCGTGAAGGACGGTGCTGTCGTAAAAACAGTCACCGCCGTTCATGAAGATGACATAGTCGCCCGTGGCGTGCCTGACGCCTTTGTTCATGGCGTTATAGATGCCCTTGTCGCGCTCGGAGCACCACCACGTGATATGGTTGGCATACTGCTTAATGACGTCTTTGGTGCCGTCAGTCGATTCCCCGTCGACGACGATGAGCTCGTAGTCGTTGCAGCTTTGGCTGACGATGCTGTCGAGGGTGTCCTTGATATGGCCCGCCTCGTTGAAGCAGACGGTGATGACGGAGAATGTGGGCATAGACGGTTATTTGTAAAATGTTCTGTCGTTTTCCTGGTGATTGGTGACGAACAGTTGGTCGAGACGCACAGCCCCCTTGAAACCGACGATGGAGTGGCGCAGTAGCCAGACGCGCCACCGCAGTTTGAGGTCGCTCTTGAGGTAGGTGATAGGACTGAGACGGTTCAGCGTCTCCCGGATATCGTAGAGGCGTACGGTGTTCTTCTTGCCGTGCGTATTACGGGCAATGTCCTTGGCAATACGCATGCAGTTCTTGACGGCTAACGCTTTGTTCTGCCGTTCGGGCAGCACGTGGTTTTCCTTGATGAAATGGTAGACTTCCTCCAAGAGTTCGATGAATCCGAACATGCGGTCGTCCATGCTGTTCATGATACTGCTCTGGCGCTGGCGGTAGTGGTAGAGATTGCGCGGGCAGAGTGTCAGGCCGTTGCCGTGCGACAGCCACTTGTAGATGACGGCGAAATCCTCGTAGCGCCGTAACTGCGGCACAGGTTCCACGAGGAGCTCGCGGCGGAATAGCCGTCCGTGCATGTAGCCGTAGAGCCGACGGTCGTAGATCATGGCGACAACCTCATTATGGGTGAGCGCCGTCTGCTGGCGGCACAAGGGGTCGTAGGTGGTCTCGCCTACAAATTCGTTCATATAGCCACAGGCGACAGCATCTTTACCGGTGGCGAGAACGACGGTGAGCAGCGACTGCAGCATGTCGGGTTCCACCCAGTCGTCGCTGTCAACAAATCCGATATACTCGCCCTTCGCCATCTTGATAGCCATATTGCAGGCGTCGGCCTTGCCTGAGTTCTTCTTGTGGACAACCTTGATTCTCGAGTCTTTGGCCGCATACTCGTCACAGATTTGTCCTGAGCCGTCAGTAGAGCCGTCGTCGACAAGCAGTAGTTCCCAGTTGTCGTAGGTCTGGGCCACCACGGAGTCGATGCACTCCCGCAGATAGTCGGCTGTGTTGTAGACGGCTGTAATTAGCGTTATCAGCGGACGCCGTTTGGCTACTTCCGCCGTTGTCAGGGCGTTGTTCTCCGTATAGTAGTTGTCGAAGTGACGGGCCTGATAGTCGAAGGTGTGGAAGTCTTCAAGGCGCAGCTCGTGTCTGCCGTCGGCCATCCAGTATAGCGGCGCGTCGCGATACATCGATGCCACCAGCGTAAAGGTGCTGGGCGGTCCCACGATATAGTCACACTCCGACAACAGACACAGGTCTTCGGCTGGCGTGCCGTCGGGGAAGACGACGCGGGCTTCACTGAGTTCGCGCCGGTACTCGTCGCGGTCTACTAACGGGTCGTTGGTGCAGATATAGATGGCGGTCGGACGGCCCTCATGCAGGCGCATGAACTGTCGGGCCACGCTGATATACTCGCGGTCGTCGAAGTAGTAACGGCCGTCGCACCAGCAGCGGTAGTCGCCGCGACGTATGTGTATGCCGAGCGTCACCGTTCCACGCTCGTTGCCGCTCATCGTGGCGGCAACATGACGGCGCACGCGGGGCTTGAAGTCGAAGAGGCTGACAATCTCGTCGCGATATTTCTCAAACAGGTCGGGAAACCTCACGCACCAGCCCGTCACCATCACATGACGGTTGTTGAGCATCGCCTGCTGCTGTCGCTCCACATCCTCGCCAAGCTGGTTGAAGGCTACCGTGGGCATGAGGCCTAACTTCGCCGCCATCTTCGCTATCAGGTAGACGGCGAAGTTGTGGCGCGGCTCATTAGTAATGCGGAAGTCGGGGTATTTATGGGCGAAACGCATCGACAGCGTACGGCGGCCGTGCTCCCGCCCCCAGGCGTAGAGTTGTCCGTACTGGAAGATGTTGTTGGCCATCCGGCCCTTGTCTGTGACGAATATCATGCTTTGCGCTCCATCAATAGTCTATGTTCTTTCCGCAAAAATACGCTTTTTTTTTAAGATGCGACTTGTTTTGTAGATGTTTTTTTGATTTATTAATAAATGATTGTTTGCGCGTTCCTCTTTTTTTTCCTACCTTTGCAGAATGACACCGTGGTTCTATATCAAAGTGAAGGTCGGCAAGTTCGTAGCAAACCTCGCCGCCGTTTTCGTCACCGACAGAAATCGGCGCCACCAGTTGCGCAGCAAACTCGACCCCCTGAACCCTCAGCGTTGTGTCGCCTACCTCGAGCAGCATTACACCCAGGTCGACGCGCTCCCACCGTCCCCGCCGTCCTCACCATGCCTCGACGCACCCGTCTGGGTCTGTTGGCTTCAGGGACGGGAGCAGGCACCGCAGCTCGTTCAAGACTGCATCCGCTCTATCGAGCAGCATACCGAGGGTCGTCCGTTCGTCGTCCTGACAGCCGCGAACTTTGCCCAGTATGTCGACCTGCCGCCCTACGTCGTCGAGAAGTGGCAGAAGAGCAAGATCACCAATACCCATTTCTCCGACATCCTCCGTATTCACGCCTTGGCGCGTCATGGTGGCTGCTGGATAGACGCCACCTGTCTGCTGACGGCTCCCATCCCCGCCGAGATTCTCGACAGCCCGTTCTTCCTCTACCGTACGCATGGCGAGTTCTCCTACACCTTCATCCAAAGCTGCTTCATCGTCAGCAAGCCCGCCCAGTACATCGTGCGCAAGTGGTGTGCGGCCATCGATGCCTATTGGCAGCACGAGAATTTCCTCATCAACTACTTCACGCTCCATCTCCTGTTCATCGCCCTTCTCCATCGCGACGAGCAATTCGCTGCGGCGTTCACCAAGGTGACCGTCGCTACCGACGAGCCGATGCACGCCCTCTTCTATGCCCTGAAAGCTGGCCAGAAACCCTCCGCCGAACTGATGGACCAGGTCAGTCGCGACTCCTTTATCCATAAGCTCACTTATAAGATACCGTTAAGTCTGAATGGATAATTCTTGCTCTGGCAAGCGTCCCTGCGGGCCGAGCGGAAAATGGATAATTATGAATTGTGAATTATGAATTCTGAATTGCTAACCATCATTATTCCCGTTTACAATGGCGAGCGTTTCCTGCGTCCGTGCCTCGATGCTGTCCTCGGACAGAGCTACCGCAACTGGGAACTGCTGCTTATCGACGACGGTAGCACCGATGGTTCGGGAACTATCTGCGACGAATATGCTGCTGACCCCCGCGTGACCGTTATCCATCAGGAAAATGCCGGGCATGCTGCCACCCGTAATAGGGGTGTAGCGATGGCTAAGGGCGAATACATCAGCTTCGTCGACTGCGACGACTGGTTTGAGCCCGATATGTACACCACGATGATCAGCACCCTCAAGGCCACTAAGGCCGACATCGTCGTCTGCGGCTATTTCGAGGAGTATGTGGGCCGCCAGAAGGCCGTCGGCAATGATGGCAGTCAGCAGGTCTGCAGTGGCGACGAGGCGCTGAAGCTCGTCCTCCAAGGCACCGTCGGCAGCTACCTGTGGTCCATGCTCTTCCGCCGCTTCGTCGTCCGCGAGCCGATGCCCTCGCTGAAGGCATACGAAGATCATGCCACCATCTTCAAGTGGTTTGCTCATGCCCGCCAGGTCGTCCTGCTCCACCGCGCCTTCTACCACTACCGTCAGGTGGAGGGAAGCGCCCTCCACGCCTACGACCCCGTGAAAAACAACCATTTCTTCCTTGCCATCAAGGAGCGTTATCATTACCTCGACGACCACCGCCTGCTGCCGGGCTGGGAGCACGAGAACCGCCGCCTCTACCTGCGCGGCTGCATCAAGCTCACCAAGGACGTCGCCCGTCAGCCCCAGTACGACGACCGCTCGCGTGCCCTCATCGACGATGTGCGTAGTGAACTCGCCACATTTCTGCCCCTCAGCCGCCGCGATGTCGGCGGACTAAAGTACTTCCTCCGTCTCCGCCTCCTGCTCTTCAACGTTCCTCTCTACGTCCGCCTCCTGCGTCTTTCCTCATTCTTCTCATGGGGCAAGCGTCATAAATCGAATATTTACGTTGGTGCATAGAAATGCCGCTTAGAAATAAGCGTTTGGCTAAGTTTCGCGTGCGCACCAGACTGACATCGGAATGTTTCACAGAATGGGGCGGAACGTCACGACCTCTCAGAAAAAGTTCACGGCCTCTCAGTCTGAGAGGCCGTGACAGAATTGTTTCACGATAGTTGGTGCGACTACTTGTATGAACCAGAGCCTTTCGTGAAGTCCAGGTAGCACTTCTGGCCTGTAGTTACCTTGACGCGTGCCTGGTCGTTGCCGGCGCCGCGGTAGTCAATCTGTCCCTTGGCGGTGACGACGAACTCCGTCTGCCACCAGTCGGCACCGTCTAACTTGACGCACATACGTACCTCGTCGTCCTTGGCGAAGGCAGGCGATACGAACTTGCCGTCCTCAGCGTCGGGGATGGTGAACAGTCCGCTCTCAGCCACCTCCCATCCGGCAGCAGCGGTGTTGCCGATGAGGTAAACCTGCGGTTTGAGGAACTCCACCTTGCGTGCGCCCGGCGTGTTGTCGACCTTGATGAGATACCAGCCGGCGTTGCCTACGACGATGTTGTTGTCGCCCGACGGATTCATACCGGCCTTGTCGACGACGGACTCAACGTTCATGCCGAAGTCGTCGCCCCAGCCCTGCTGAGGTGCAAACTTGAACTGTTCGCCCTGGTGCAGGTAGATGATGATCCACGACAGGTTGGCGTGGCTATGCACGGGAACCAGGGGTACCCAGTTGTCGGCTGCTGCGCCCCAGTTGTAGTGGTCGCCAGTGAGGTAGAGCACGGGGTCGGTGTCGAAGATGGCACCGGCCGTTATCGGCGTGACGGTATAGGTGGCCGTCATGGCGTTGATAGTAACCTGGTAAGAGGTGGCACCGTCGGCAGCAGCAAACTTGATGTTGCCACCAGCATTGTTGTTGGACAGGATGCCCTCATTGGCTACGACGTCGACGCCAGCAGGAGCCGAGAAGGCGCGGTCCCAGGTCTTGACACTGCCATCGGCATTGAAGTCGGCAGCGGGGATGGCCTTGATCTCGTAGGTCTCGACACCGTCGACAGCCTCTATCTCTACCGAGAATACAGGATTGTCGTAGACGTCGCCGCCGCTGTTAGTCATGTGGAAGGCATCGACGCGTACACATTTCCAGCCGTCGATGTTGCCAACGAGGTAATAGCCGCCAGCATCGATGTAAGGAGCGTCGAGTTTGGCCTTCAGGGTGAAGGGGCCTGCCGTGCGCTGCACCTTGACGTCGCCGTCGGCGGTGGCGTTCTTGGCAATGGTTCCTACGGCGATGTTCAGTGTGCGCTCAATGGGATTGGCACCGTAGAGCGTCTTCACTGCCTCTTTCAGGTCGTCAGTATCTACCTTGCCATAAGCGTCGGCAGCTACGATGACGGCGTTAGCAGCGCCTTCGCCGGTGATGGCCAGTGCGTAGGCGTCGGCCTGTTCGGCGGTGAGATTCGTCGTGAACAGCTGCACGACTTCCTCCTTATAGGTAGCGAAGTCGATGGATCTGATGGTAGGCTGAATGGCCAGTTCCAACTTCTGGGCAGCATCCTTGGCAGCATTGCTCTGCGGGGTGCTCCAGTCGGTGTAGTCCTCGGTGCAGGACAAGAGTCCTGCAACCAAGGCGATACCGCAAAATATTATTTTCTTCATAACCTTCATTTTTTCAATTCTTCGTTTTTCCAATTTCTCAATTCTCTTTCGGGAGGATAGTGAACTCGCCGGTGATGTCGTTGAAGACGATGACCCATGTGCCTTCGGCTACGCCGATGTTCTTGCCACCGCCAGTGCCCTTGCCGCAGGTGTTCACCTCGCCGTCAGCAGAGCCATAGCCCCAGTTGGTGTCCCATGAGCCGGCAATCTTGAACTTCATCTGCACGGTCTCGCCGGCAGGAACGTCCATGACGTAAGTCCAGACGTGGTTCTCGCCGCTCTTGTTGGCGGGTGTCATGTTGGCATCGGCCCATTCGTTGAAGGAGCCAGCCATGCAAATCTGTGAGTAGACCTTCGGCGTGATGTCCTGCTTCACGATGGAGCACTCGTTGGTGGCCGTGTTGACTGTCACTAAGTAGTAGCCTTCAGGGTCGCACCAGATGTTGCCACCATCAGCGCCGCCATTACGGAAGACGGCTGTGTTGGCAGAACCGCCGCTCATGAAGCCGAGATCCCAGTTGAAGTCAGCGGGCTGAATCTTCCAGCCTTTGTTGGTGATGTAGTTCAGGTAGGTAATCTCGCCCGTGCCGGTAGCCTTGTCGTAGGCGAAGTCACTCTGAATCATCATCGGCAGGCTGCTCACGCCAGGATTGTTGCTCCATAAACCATCGAGGATGTTGTCACCCACGAGATACCACATAATGGGAGCAGCGTCCTTCAGTTCGATGTAGTAAGGATTGAACTTCAGCTCGATGGCGTTCGAGACGACACTGTTCAGACGTGTGCCGTTCTCGTTGATGAAGGCGTTGATGCGGATGAAGGCTGTCTGGACATCGGGCACCTCGTTAACCGTCCACTTCTTAATCTGTACGAGTGCTTTGTCGAGGTCAGCTGCCAGCAGCGTGTAGGTACACTTTGTCGTCGTACGGGCCAGTGCAGCGTAGTCGGCCACGGTGGCGCCGCTCTCGTCGGCAGCTGCCTGGTCGGTAGACACGGTGAACGAGTTGGTGGGCGACACCTGAATCTCGTAAGTCACCAATAGCGGGGCGTTGTCAGCCGTGTACTGAGGCTGGCTCCACGACAGCTGCAGTTCGCTGGTACTCTCTAAGTCGACGGTCTCATTGACATAGGCCGGCGTATTCAGCGTGAACCCGGTGGGCTGAATCAGCGAGGGGTTCGAGTCGTTGTCATCCGAGCAGGCCGTCAGCGTTGCGGCCAGTCCGCAACCAGCCATGAACATGGTCAGTGAATGAAATATCTTGTTGTTCATAATCTTCAATCTTCAATCTTTAGTTTTCAATCTCGTTATAGCCGTCAATCTGTGTCAAGTTGGTATTGGCCATGACTTCGGTCGAGGGGATAGGATAGACGTTGAGGTACTTCTCGAAGGCGGCGCCGGTATAGTTGTCGCTGTCGCCCTTGCCTTCCCAGCCGTAGGTGACGTCGATGCCGCCGAAACGGTTGTAGCGGATGAGGTCGGGACGGCGGATGCCCTCAAAGTAGAACTCACGAGCACGCTCGTCGAGCACGTCGTCCAGTGTGTAGCTGCCACGGGTAGCGGCGTGGGCACGGTTGCGTATGGCGTCCATATACTGCTTGGCCTTGGCGGCAGCACCTGTTTGCAGGGCAGCCTCGGCAGCGTTGAGGTAAGCCTCGGCAACACGCAGCAGGAAGAAGTCGATGTCAACGTCGCCGGCGTCATGAGGTGTGCCGCCGTTAGAGTAGTTGTTGTTCCACTTCGGTGTGGTGATGCCGTGCGAGAACTCGCTGTTGGGGTATACCGACAGGGTGTGGTCCTTGCCCCAGAAGATGGCGCGGTCGTCAGTGCTCATGGCGCGAATCTCGGCAGCCGTCTTTCCAACGTAGGAAGCGGGATTGCTGGTGAACTTCTCCAGCAGCTGCGGGCGGCAGCGCATACCAGCCCAGAAGTTGTTGGTAGTAGCGGCGTCGAGACCGGTGACGGTAGCCATGGTCGGCTCCCACATGGCAGCTACGAAGAACATCGAGCCACCCCATGCCTTGGTAATCTTACCGTCCTGCAGCAGGGGGAAGATAGCCTCGCAGCTGGCACCGTTGGAACCGTTGTCGCCCATGAAGAGCAGGTCGTAGGGCTTGTAGCCGTTACCCTTGGCTGCGGCCGACATCTTGCTCTCGTCGAACAGCGTGTAGCCGGAGTTGATGACCTTCTCGGCATACTCCAGAGCCTGTGCCCAGTAGGGGTTGTCCTGTCCGTTGTTGTTCAGGTAGGTACCGGCGTTCAGATACAGACGGCTCAGCATGAGCCATGCAGCAGCCTTGTCGACGCGGCCGTAGTTCGGGTCGCTGTCGGTCTTAGGCTGCGGAGCCATCAGGTTGGCCTCGGCCGTCTTCAGCTCGTTCTCCACCCAGCCAAAGAGGAACTGGCGGCCTAATGCGAGCATCTCCGAGCGGCTCATACCCTCTTGGAACTTGTCGTTGTAGGCGTGAGCCTGCTTCGGCATGTCTGACGATACGGCGGGGATGAAGGCGGGATCGCCGAAGAGGTCGAGCATCTGGTAATAGAGGTATGCGCGGATGAAGCGAACCTCAGCCAACTTCGTCGGGTCGGCCTGTGCGCCGTCGAGCTCTAAGTAGTGGTTACAGTAGCTGATATCCATAATCAGGCGGTAGTACAGGAAGCGGATGGCGTCGCTGTTGGGCTTCGGCGTGTTCTTGCCATAGTCCTCGAGACCGCCGTCGGTCCACCAGCAGATGCCCTCGTCAGTTGACAGCACGTTGGCATTGAAGACGTTACGTATGAAGGTGGTCTTACCATTGTCGTCGGACTTGAAGTCGGCAGTGCCGTCCATGCCTTCCAAGATAAGGCAGGCGTAGCACTTGCTGTAGAGCGCGGTAAGGTCGGGCTCAGCCTGCACGGTAGGGTCGATGTTGCCCTTGTCCAGGTCGTCCATGCAGGAGGTTACGCTGGCAGCCAGTAGTAAGGCTGCAGGAACCATTGCTTTGAATTTATTGAGTTTCATATTGCGTTCTTATTTATGATTTGGATGATTAGAAGTTCAGATTGAGACCCAAGAGGAAGGTGCGGCTACGCGGATAGACGCTGCCCTCGAAACCAGAGGTCTGCTCGGGGTCGAGACCAGAGTACTTGGTGACGGTGAAGACGTTCGTGCACGAAGCGTAGACACGTCCGCTAAGACCGTTGTAGCTGCCTGTCTTCAGCAGTTCCTCGAAGTTGTAGCCCAGTGTGATGTTGTCGCACTTCAGGTACGAGGCGTTCTGTACGAAGTAGTCGCTCAGAGGATAGTCGTACGACTTCCACTTCAGGGCAGCCACCTCAGGCGTGGTGTTCTCGTAGAAGTTCTTCGAGGCGTTGTAGCGAACCTCTGTGTTCATGCGGCTCTCGATGAGGTCGTTATAGACGTAGTTGCCGAGGCTGGCACGGAAGTTGGTGCCGAGGTCCCAGTTCTTGTAAGCCACCTTCAGATAGAAACCACCCGTCCAAGGAGCGTGGATGTTCTTGTAGAAGTAGCGGTCGTTGTCGTCGATGGCACCGTCGCCGTTACGGTCGACGTATGCACCCTGGATAGGACGTCCGGCCTCGTCGTACACCTGCTGGTAAACCCAGAAAGAGTTGGCGGGCTGACCAACCTTGTGGTAGGTGAGGTTCTTCTGCATACCAACGGTCAGACCAGCCTCAATCATGTCGCGGCCACCGTACAGCTCTTTCACCTCATTGTTATTATAGGCAGCGTTAACACCTAACTCTACGAACCAGTCCTTGCTGACAATAGGCTTGCCAGTGAGGGCAACCTCGATACCGTAGTTCTGCAGTTCGCCGGCGTTCAGCAGCATGGCGTTGTCGTAGTTCTGACCGGCAGCGATGGTCGGTGTGCAGAGCAGGTCGGTGGTGTTACGCTTGTAGGCGTCGACATTCAGCGTCAGGCGCTGGTCGTACATACCGAAGTCCAGACCGATGTTCCAGGTCGTGGTGGTCTCCCATGTCAGTTCGTTGTTGTAAACCAGCGGCTGGAACAGACGACCCGAGTTGTCGGGGCCGATAGGATAGAGGCGGTCGGTGCCGGTGGTCATCTTGTAGACCGGTGTGTAGTACTCCTTGCCGGTATCCTGCTGACCAGTCTTACCCCAGCCGAGACGCAGCTTCAGGTCGCTGACGGCATCGATGTTCTTCATGAAGGCCTCGTCCTTGATACGCCAGGCGGCGGCAGCAGAGGGGAAGAAGCCCCAGCGATGACCGTCGGCGAAGCGGCTCGAACCGTCGTAACGGGCGGTGAAGGTGAGCAGGTAGCGGTCCATGAGTGTGTAGTTGGCACGTCCGTACCAGCTGACGAGTACCATCTGTCCGCGCCAGTTGATGTCTGTCTTTGAGTTGAGCGTGCCAGCCTTGGGATTGCCGTCGTCGTCAGTACCCTGATAGGTTGAGGGATAGTAGGAGGCACCAGTCTCGCCGCCCCAGTACTTCGTGCGGCTGTATTCGTAACCGCCCATCAGGTCGAAGTGGTGGTCCTTGTTGAAGTCCTTATAGTACTGTGCGTATGCCGTTGCAATAACGTTGTACTTCTCCTCGGTGTTCTCACCGTCCCAGCCGTAGTAGTAGCCGTAGGTAGAGTTCGGCAGGTTGTGGGTGTACTCACCACCTGTTGCGTATTCGCCAGCGAGGTTCATGTGCAGGCGGATGTCCTCCAGACCGTGAATCTTATAGTCGGCCTCGAAGTTACCGAGCAGCACGTTAGACTTCTTGTAGAAGGTGTAGTTCTCAATCTGCTCCACGGGGTTCGACGGCGCGTCGCTGTTGCGGTCGTAGGGGAAGGTGGGGTCGTAGCTCGTCGTGGGCTTCGTCCACTGCCAGTAGCCGCCCCAGCCCTTGAACTCGTCAGCGTCGCTCATGACGGGACGCGTCGGATCCATACGGGTGGCATTGCCGATGGCACCCTGGCCGCCGGGGTTCGTCTTTGAGTAGGCGTACTTACCGTTGACGTTCAGGTTCAGGTGGTCGTCGAGCAGTGAGGGGTTCAGCGTGAAACCAGCGGTGACGCGGCTGTAGTCAGACCCCTTCAGGATACCCTGCTGGTTGGTGTAGCCGGCACTGACGCGGTAGGGCATAGCCCACTTAGAGTTACCGATGCCGCCGGTGACGCTCACGTTGTGGTCGTGGCTGATACCGCTGCGGTAGATCTCGTCCTGCCAGTCGGTGTTGGCGTCGCCCAGACCTTTGTAGGCGTCAGAGTTTTCGCCATAGTAGTCCTTGATGAACTGGCGATACTCGTCAGCGTCCATCACTTCGAGTTTCTTGGAAAGCGTGCTGACGGAGAACGTGCCGTTGTAAGCCACCTTCGGAGCCTGATTCTTACGACCCTTCTTGGTGGTGATGATGATAACACCGTTAGAACCGCGGCTACCGTAGATGGCCGTGGCCGAGGCGTCTTTCAAAACGGTGAACGACTCGATGTCGTTAGGGTTAACCAGCGACAGCGGGTTGTTCGTACCTTTCGTAGCATTGTTGTCCATCGGCATACCGTCGATGACAATCAGCGGGCTGTTCGATGCGTTCAGTGAGGCACCGCCGCGAATACGGATCTCGGCACTACCGCCAGGCTCACCCGACGTTGTGTTGACGTTCACACCGGCAATCTTACCCTGGATCATGTCCTGAGCCGTGGTCACGATACCGTGGTTCTTCTCATCGGGTTTCATAGCGACCACCGAACCGGTGAGGTCGTTCTTCTTGGCCACACCGTAACCGATGACCACCACGTCGTTCAGGGTCGTGGCGTCATCCTGCAGTACGATGGTAACGTTGGGAGCAGCTGTTACCGTTGCTGTCTGGTAGCCAATGTACGAGACGGTGAGCGTTGCACCCTGTTTGGCAGAGATGGTGAAGTTACCGTCAAAATCGGAAATTGCTCCCCCTGATGCCTGTCCGGCAACACGGATGGTAGCGCCGATGATGGGTTCTCCCTGCGAGTCTTTCACATGGCCCTTTACCGTCATCTGGGCAAAGGCGCCTACCGATAGGAACAGCCCTAACAGAAGGCTGAGCATCCTAAGCGGGATTCGAATGTTTACCTGCTTCATCATTACTTTAATTAGTTAATTTTATAGTTTTAGTTACGAATTTTGGTGCAAAGTTACTTTTCTTTCGCTTTCATTGTACTTTTTTTTGTTTAAATTCGTTATTATGATTATGCAAACGTTTGCATAACGATAATGCGGCTTTGCACGGAATAAGTAGAACAAGGAGTGAAGATTTTTCCTAACTTTGCACAGTAAACTAAAAACCGATATGAGCGACAGGTCGCCAATTACGATGAAAGACATTGCCCAGGAGTTGGGTGTGTCGATAGCCACGGTTTCACGGGCTTTGCAGAACTCACCGCGCATCAGTGAGGAGAGGCGTCGTATGATTCAGACATACGCGCGCGAACATAATTTTTATCCTAATGTGATGGGCGAGGCGCTGCGCCACGCCAGGGTGATGCCGTCGAAGATTATCGGTGTCATCGTGCCAGAGTTTACACATTACTATTTCTCCAGCATCCTGACAGGCATTGAGGAGACGGCCATGGCCCGCGGCTATTACATCATGGTGGCACTGAGTGCTGAGCAATATGAGCGCGAGGCCCGCATCTGTGAGATGTTCCTCCGCCAGAAGGTGTGTGGCGTCATCGTGTCGCAAGCCAAGGACACCAAGAGCTATGAGCATTTCCAGCGGCTGATAGATGCCGGAATCCCCATTGTGTTCTACGACCGGATATGTACGGGCGTAAACGCGAGCCGCGTGGTGGTCGACGACTATATGGGGGCGTTCAATGCCGTGACCTACCTCATGGATACCGGCTGCCGCCGTATCGCGTTCTATGGCTCGCCCATGCAACTCGAAATCTCTAAGAACCGTTTCAACGGTTACAAGGATGCCCTGCTGAAGCGTGGCCTGGCTTACGACGAGAGCCTGATACGCATCTGCGACAACCGTCAGGACGCCGAACTGATAACGCCAGACCTCTTCGATGGCGACTACTATCCCGACGCCTTCTTCGCTGTCAACGACGACACGGCCATCGGCATTCTCTACACCGTGAAGCGTATGGGGCTCCGCGTGCCAGAGGACATCAGTATCTGTGGCTTTACCAACGGTCAGCGGGCTATGGCCTGCGACCCGATGCTCACCACCGTCGAACAGCGTGGCAAGCGGGTAGGGGAGGAGGCCGCCGAGATCCTGATTGACAAAGTGGAAGGCCACATCCCGTTGGACAAGGTGGAGAAGCGCGTCGTCCGGACACGCTTAATCATAAGAGGAACAACAAGATAAGAAAAAAATATGAAACAGAAACCTGATTTATCGTTTTGGAAGCTCTGGAATTTGAGCTTCGGATTTTTTGGTGTACAGATTGCGTATGCCTTGCAGAGTGCAAACATCTCACGCATCTTCCGTACCCTGGGAGCCGACCCCCACTCGTTGTCGTTCTTCTGGATACTGCCCCCGCTGATGGGTATCCTGGTGCAGCCGATTATCGGCACGCTCAGCGACCGCACGTGGACACGCTTCGGGCGCCGCATCCCCTACCTCTTTGTAGGTGCTGCCTTAGCCGTGGCCGTCATGTGTCTGCTGCCTAATGCCGGCTCGTTCGGCATGGCTGTCGGTACGGCCCTTATCTTCGGACTTGTAGCCCTGATGTTGCTCGACACCAGCATCAACATGGCCATGCAGCCGTTCAAGATGCTGGTAGGCGACATGGTCAACGAGAAGCAGAAGGCGAAGGCATACAGCATACAGTCCTTCCTCTGCAATGCCGGCAGTGTGGTAGGCTTCTTGTTCCCCTTCGTCTTCACGTGGATAGGACTGAGCAATGTCGCCCCGGAGGGCGTTGTCCCCGACTCCGTCATCTGGTCGTTCTACGTCGGTGCCGCCATCCTCATCCTCTGCGTCCTTTACACCGTGGCGAAAGTCAGGGAGTGGAACCCGCAGGAATATGCTGAGTATAATGCCGTGAGTGAAGAGCAGGAGGGAAGCGCCAACTGGTTCGTCCTGCTGAAGAACGCCCCGTCAACCTTCTGGCGCGTAGGACTGGTGCAGTTCTTCTGCTGGGCTGGTATGCTCTATATGTGGACGTATGTCGTTGACGCCGTCTCGGAGACGGTCTGGGGAACTATCGACCCGACGACCACCGACTACCAGGAAGCTGCCAACTGGACCGGTGTGCTCTATGCCATCCAGGCTATGGGCTCCGTGGGATGGGCAGCGTTGCTGCCACGATTCAAGAACACGAAGATGGCCTACGCCGTCAGTCTCGTCTTGGGCGGTCTGGGATTCTTGCTCATCCCCTACATCCCCGATATGTACGGTCAGATTCTTCCGTTCCTGCTCATAGGCTGCGGCTGGGCAGCGATGCTGGCCATGCCGTTCACCTTCGTGACGAACGCCCTGCAGGGCTACGGCCACATGGGCGCTTATCTCGGCCTGTTCAACGGTACCATCTGCGTGCCGCAGATTGTGGCAGCCCTCTGTGGCGGTACCATCCTGTCGTTGGTAGGGAGCCACCAGTCGACGATGATGATCGTGGCTGGCGTCAGTTTCATCCTCGGCTCGCTCTGTGTCTTCGGCATCAAGGACAAGAAATAGATGCAATCGTTTGCACAGAATAATAGATTAATAACCCGCTGACAGAGAACAGCGGGTTATTATTTTTGCTAACTTTGCAAAAACTAAAAACTGTAAAGCAATGAAAATCCTATTTAACCTGGAGTATCAGACGGTCTTTGGTGAAGAACTGGTACTCAATGTCATGAGTGAGAACGGCGGTATTGGCAAGTATAAGATGAACACGCTCGACGGGCGGCATTGGTTCTATGATTTGTCGAAGCATGTAGAAATGAGTACTTACATGGACTATTTCTATACCTTGGTGCGTGGCGAAGAGGAGATGCGGCATGAGTGGCTTGTGGCTCCCCACCGCGTGGAGTTCGTTGCCGCTAATAGCCAGCAGTATATTATCTACGACCACTGGATAGATATTCCCGAAGATGCCTATCTGTACAGCTCGGCATTCACGGAGTGTGTGATGTACAATCAGTGTGAGCCAAGTCCTGTGACGGACTTCCAGCGCACGGTGCGTCTGAAGGTACGTGCGCCCCAGCCCCGCCTTGGCGAGCAGCTGGCAGTGGTGGGAGGCTGTGAACTCCTTGGCAACTGGGATGCCAATAAGGCTCTGCCAATGATAGAGCATGACAATCACGAGTGGGTTATCAGTCTGGACGCTTCCCAACTGCCCAATCCCTTTGAGTTCAAGTTTGTGATACTGGGTCTTGACCAGCCTATGTGGGAGAATGGTATCAACCGTTCCATCGCCCTGCGACCGATGGAGAAGGGCGACGTCGTCATCTATGAGCTGCCGCAGGCCTTCTTCCCCGTCTATCCGTGGAAGGGTGCCGGCACCGTTGTCCCCGTCTTCTCTCTCCGTACGGAAGGCAGTTTCGGCGTCGGCGACTTCGGCGACCTGAAGCAGATGATTGACTGGTGTGACAAGACCCACCAGCGTATCCTTCAGGTGCTGCCCATCAACGATACCAACATGACCGGCACCTGGCAGGACAGCTACCCCTATAACAGCATCAGTATCTATGCACTCCATCCGCAGTATTGCGACCTGCGCCAGTTGCCCGCTATCAAGGACGAAGCCAAGCGTGCGGAGATGGAGCAGCTGCGTCAGGAGCTGAACGCCCTGCCGCAGATAGACTACGAGCGTATGTTCAAGGCCAAGATGGACTACCTGCGCCTGCTCTTTGACCAGGAGTGGACGAAGACGTCAAAGTCTGCTGAATACAAGACCTTCTTCGAGCAGAACATGGAGTGGCTCGTGCCCTACGCCGCCTTCTGCTACTACCGCGACCTCTATGGGACGGCAGAATTCCAGCAGTGGCCTGCCGGTGCTACGGTGGCTGCCACGCAGAAGACGACATTCAAGGCCAAGAAGCAGTTGCAGTTCTGGTATTTCGTGCAGTATCACCTCGACCGGCAGATGCAGGAGGCTCACACGTACGCGCGTGCGCATCGCGTAATATTAAAAGGTGACATTCCCATCGGCATCTCCCGCGACGGCGTTGAGGCATGGGTGGAACCGAAGTACTTCAACCTGAACGGACAGGCCGGTGCGCCGCCCGATCCGTTCTCTGCCGACGGTCAGAACTGGGGATTCCCCACCTATAACTGGGACGAGATGCTGAAGGACGGCTGTCGGTGGTGGGTGCGCCGCTTCCGCAAGATGGCACAGTATTTCGACGCCTACCGCATCGACCACGTGCTGGGCTTCTTCCGTATCTGGGAGATTCCTGTGCCTGAGAAGTCGGGACTGATGGGACAGTTCTCCCCGGCCTTGGGAATGAGCAAGGAGGAGATAGAAGGCTATGGCGTGCAGTTCTCTGACGGGCTGTTCCTCGTCGACCACAAGCGCTCCGACCGCTGGCATCCGCGTATCGCCGTACAGTATCAGGAGGCTTACGAGCAGCTGTCCGATGACCAGAAGTTCTGCTTCAACCGTCTGTATAACGACTACTTCTACAGCCGCAACAACCAGTTCTGGTATCAGGAAGCTATGAAGAAACTGCCGCGCCTGACGCAGGCCACAAGGATGCTCGTCTGTGCCGAGGATTTAGGAATGGTGCCCGACTGCGTGCCCTGGGTGATGAACGAGCTGCGCATCCTCTCCCTTGAGATACAGTCGATGCCGAAAGATCCTCATGTGCGCTTCGGCCACTTGTCGCAGAACCCCTACCGTTCCGTATGCACCATCTCGACCCACGACATGCCGACGCTGCGCCAGTGGTGGGACGAGGACGACGAGCGCACGCAGGACTACTTCAACACCATGCTCTACCGTGGCGGTGCGGCTCCCCATCCGCTGCCCGGCTGGCTGGCCAAGGACATCGTTGCACGTCACCTGACATCGCCGTCGATGCTCTGTCTGCTGTCGCTGCAGGACTGGCTCAGCATCAATGAGACCCTCCGCCTGCCCGATCAGAATGCCGAGCGCATCAACATCCCGGCCAATCCGCGCCACTACTGGCGTTATCGTATGCACCTGACCATCGAGCAGTTGCTGCAGGCCGACGAACTGAACGAGGAAATCAGCACATTAATTAAACAAAGCGGAAGAAAATGAAAAAATGGTGTTTAGCATTGTTGTGCATAGTGCAAAGCGCATTATGCATGGGAACGGAGGTGAAGTCGCCGAACGGTCATGTTGTCCTGAACTTCTCGGTTGACACGTTCGGACGACCGACGTACTCCATGAATTTCAAGGGGAAAACCGTCGTGCTACCTTCGCATCTCGGTTTGGAGTTGGCGAAAGACAAACACGCCTCGAAAGGGTTGGAAGAGACCGACCTGATGACGGGTTTCACCGTTAAGGAAGAGACAACCTGCGAAAAAGACGAAACCTGGGAGCCGGTATGGGGTGAGACGAAGACCATCCGCAACCACTACGTCGAGTATGTTGCTGTGCTACAGCAACAAACAGAACAGCGCGAGATGATTATCCGCTTCCGCGTCTACGACGAGGGTATCGGCCTGCGCTACGAGTTCCCGCAGCAGAAGGAACTGAACTATTTCCTCATCAAGGAGGAGCATACTGAGTTTGCCATGACTGGTGACCACACCGCCTGGTGGCTCCCCGGCGACTACGACACCCAGGAGCAGGAGACCCAGCAGACGAAGCTCAGCGAGATTCGCGGTCGTATGAAGGATGCCGTGAACTGGGGCAACTCCTCGGTGGCCGTCTTCTCGCCCACGGGTGTGCAGACGGCCTTGCAGATGAAGTCGCAGGACGGGCTGTATATCAACATCCATGAGGCAGCCTGCACCGACTATGCCACGATGCACCTCGAACTGATCGATGCCCAGACCAAGGCACTCACCACCAAGCTCGACGGCAGCAGTAACGTCTACACTCCCGCACCTGTTGGCTGTGTTGCGGCGCTGCCGCAACCCTTCACCTTCGTCAGCCACCTGACCCCTGACGCCACCGGTCTGAAAGGTGCTATGCAGACGCCCTGTCAGACGCCCTGGCGCACGGTGCTGGTGTCCGACGATGCCCGCGATATGCTGTCATCAAACCTTATCCTGAACCTCAACGAGCCGTGCGCCCTCGACGATGTGTCGTGGATTCACCCCACGAAATACTGCGGCGTGTGGTGGGAGATGATTGTCGGCAAGTCGAACTGGCACTATACCGATGACTTCCCCAGCATCAAACTCGACCAGATAGACTGGACGAAGGTGAAACCGCACGGTCGTCATGCCGCCAACAACGAGAAGGTGAAGCGCTATATCGACTTCGCTGCCAAGAACGGTCTCGACGAGGTGCTCGTCGAGGGCTGGAACGTCGGCTGGGAGGACTGGGCCAATATGTGGAAGCGTGATGTCTTCGACTTCGTGACGCCTTATCCCGACTTCGACATCAAGATGCTCAACGACTATGCCCACTCCAAGGGCGTGAAACTGCTGATGCACCACGAGACGTCGTCGTCTACCCAGAACTACGAGCGTCACATGGAACAGGCTTTCCAGCTGATGAACAAGTACGGCTACGACGCCGTGAAGACGGGTTATGTGGGTGACATCATCCCCCGTGGCGACCATCACTACTCACAGTCGATGAACAACCACTACCTATATGTCGTCAAGGAGGCTGCCAAGCATCATATCATGGTCAACGCCCACGAGGCTACGCGTCCTACCGGTCTCTGCCGTACCTACCCGAACCTCGTCGGCAACGAGAGTGCCCGTGGTACGGAGTACGAGGCCTTTGGCGGTTCGCGCCCCGACCATACCTGTATCCTGCCCTTCACCCGCCTGCAGGGCGGTCCGATGGACTACACACCGGGCATCTTCGTGACGAAGTTGAAGGAGTGGAGCGACAACACGTCGTGGGCGCGTATCACCATCGCTGGTTCGCTGGCCCTCTACCTGACGATGTACTCGCCGTTGCAGATGGCTGCCGACCTGCCCGAACACTACGAACGCTTCGACGACGCCTTCCAGTTTATCCGCGACGTGGCCTGCGATTGGGACGACTCCAAGTACTTGGAGGCAGAGCCCGCCGACTATATCACCGTGGCCCGTAAGGCAAAGGGCACCGACAACTGGTTCGTCGGTGGCAAGTGCGACGAGAATGGGCACACCGCTGTCGTCAAGCTCGACTTCCTTGACAGGGGCCGTCAGTACGACTGCACCATCTACGCCGACGCCCCCAACGCTCATTATGAGACGAATCCGCAGGCATATACCATCACTAAGAAGACCGTCAAGGCTGGACAGACCCTGAAAATCAAAGAGGCTCCTGGCGGCGGCTTCGCCATCAGCCTGATGGCGAAATAACTGACAAGCACCAAGAACATGAACAGACTGATTTTAGCATTATTGATGATCGTAGCGACAGCAGCCCGCGCCCAGGACTTCGACTTCAACGAGATGGCGTACACGCCCGACCAGACGACATTCCGGCTCTTTGCACCGGCAAAGGCCAAGGGTGTGAAGGTGCGTATCTACAATCAAGGCTTGGGCGGCAAGGCCGTGAAGACGGTCAGCATGAAGTATGCCGGCGGCTTGTGGACGGCGACTGTCCGGGGCGACCTGCTGAACAAGTTCTATACCTTCGATATAGGCCGTGGCGAGACACCGGGTGTCTTTGCCAAGGCTGTCGGCGTCAATGGCCGCCGTGGTGCCATCATCGACGATATGAAGACGTTGCCCGTTGGCTGGAGCAGCGACCGGCATCCCGTCATCAAGTCGCCCGCCGACCTCGTGGTCTACGAGCTTCACCACCGCGACTTCTCCATAGCCCGCAAGGATGCGAAGTATCCGGGGAAGTTCCTGGCGCTGACGGAACCGTGGGCCATTGAGCATCTGAAGCAGTTAGGTGTCAATGCCGTCCATATCCTGCCGAGCTACGACTATGGCTCCGTCGACGAGACCCGTCTCAGTCAGCCGCAGTATAACTGGGGCTACGACCCCGTAAACTACAACGTGCCCGAAGGTTCTTACTCCACCGACCCCTACGACCCCGTCTGCCGTATCCGTGAGTTCAAGCAGATGGTGCAGGCGCTGCACAAGGCCGGCATCGCCGTCATCCTCGACGTGGTCTACAACCACACCTACGATATCGACCACTCCAACTTTCAGTTAACCTATCCCGACTATTACTATCGAAAGACCCACCCCCAGACTTACAGCAACGGCTCCGGCTGTGGCAACGAGACGGCTTCCGAAAAGCCCCTCATGCGCCGCTTTATGATTGAGAGCGTGAAGTACTGGTACAACGAATACCGCATTGACGGTTTCCGCTTCGACCTCATGGGCTGCCACGACATCGAGACGATGAACGCCATCCGCCAGGAGCTGTCGAAGCTCGATCCTTCCATCTTTATCTACGGTGAGGGCTGGAGCGCCGGGCCTTGTGCCTTGCCTAATGAACAGCTGGGCATGAAGGCCAACATCAGCCAGATGCCGGGCATCGCCGCTTTCAGCGACGAGATCCGCGACGGACTGCGTGGCCCGTTTGACGACGACAAGAAGCCCGGCTGGCTCGGCGGTGCTCCCGACTGTGAGGAGAGCATCAAGTTTGGCATCGTCGGTGCCATTGCCCATCCGCAGGTAGACATGGCGAAGGTGAACTATTCGAAGACACCGTGGGCCACAGAGCCGACGCAGATGATGGCCTACGTCTCTTGCCATGACGATATGTGCCTGGTGGATCGCCTGCGCTCCAGCATTCCGGCCCTCGCTGCGGCACCGCCGCAGCACAGCCAACAGGCCGCCCCCGCCGCCGGTGCTGCCGCCCCCGCCGCTGGTGTTGCCGCCCCCGCCGCTGGTGTTGCCGCCCCCGCCGCAGGTTCGCTGTGCAGCGGCGGTGCCGCTGCTGAAGCCGAGCTCATCCGCCTTGCCCTTCTCGCCCAGACGGCCGTCATGACCTCTCAGGGCGTGCCCTTTATGCTCAGCGGCGAGGAGCTGCTGCGTAACAAGAAGCTCGTCCACAATTCCTTCGAGTCGCCCGACAGTATCAACCAGCTCGACTGGCAGAACAAGGGGCGCTACCCGCAGGTCTTCAAGTACTACTGCAATCTCATCGCCTTGCGCAAGAACCACCCTGCCTTCCGCCTCGGCGACGCCCATCTCGTGCGCAAGCATCTGGAGTTTCTCTATGCCCCCAAAGGTGTCGTCGCCTTCCGTCTGAAGGACTATGCCGGTCGCGACGACTGGCGAAACATCATCGTCATCCTCAATGCCAATCGCGAGACGACTACCGTCAGCATCCCCAAGGGTATGTACACCGTCGTCTGCAAGGATGGTGAGATCAACGAGCATAGTAACAGCAAGATCTTCGGCCGTAGTACTACGGTCAGTCCCCAGTCAGCCCTCATCCTGCATGATTAGCCTATGACCGAGGAAGAGTATGCAGCGCGTAAGGAGTATGCCGGGCCGGTGAAACCATCGATGAACCGCCGGCGCGTGGGTCATGACTATTCGTCGCGGCGTATGTACCTTATTACTATGACCGTCGAGGGCCGCCGGCCCTTGTTCGGCCGGTTGGTGGGCCATGACGGAGCAACACCCGAGACTACCGAGGCTTATATGGCGCTGTCGCCCTTAGGGCAGCGGGTGAAGGACGAGTGGTTTGCCGTCACGGCCCATCACCCCGAGGTCACCGCCGTCTCCCTCCAGCTCATGCCCGACCATTTGCATGGCATCCTCTTTGTGGAGCAACAGATGAAGGGGCACCTTAGCGACGTCATCCGCGGCTTCAAGACCAGCACCAACAAAGCCTACCGGCAGATCGTTCTTGGCCAGGAGGCTGCGGCACCGCCGCAGCATAGCGAACAAACCGAAAAGGCCCCCGCAACCGCCCCTTCCGCCGCTGTTGGTGCTTCCGTCCCTTCCGCAACCGCTCCTTCCGCCGCTGTTGGTGCTTCCGTCCCTTCCGCAACCGCCCCCTCTGCCGCTGTTGGCTGTGCTGCGGCGGTGCCGCAGTCAAAACGGGACCGCAGCCACGAAAGCCGGGAGCACGGCCTCCTCTGGACGCCCAACTACAACGACCACATCCTGAGCAACCGCGGCGAACTGGACCGCTGGCGCCAATACTTAGCCGACAACCCTCGCCGCCTGTATCTCCGCCGTCGCTACCCGGAACTTTTCCGCGTCAGCTTCGGCCTGCGCATCGGCCGTTTCAACTGCTCTGCCGTCGGCAACCGTTTCCTGCTGGCATACCCTAAAATCGAGCAAGTGCAGTGCTCCACCCATTTCTATGAGTCGGACGTCCAGAAGGCCATTGCCGGTTATATGGCTGCAGCCCGTGGCGGCGCCGTGCTGGTGTCGCCGTCCATCAGCGATGGCGAGAAACGGACGATGCGGGCGGCTTTTGATGCCGGCCTGCCCCAGATTCTCATCACGGCCAACGGCCTTGGCAGTTACTCCAAGCCTGGCGGCGCGTTCTTCGACGCCTGTGCCGAGGGGCGGCTGCTCATCCTCTCGCCTTGGGAGCACCAGAACCGGAAGGTCGTGCTGACAAGGGCAATGTGCATGGAGATGAACGAGCTGGCAAGGCTCATTGCGGAGGGCTGCGGCACCGCCGCAGCACAGCCAACAACGGCAGGCGGCACAGCCAACAGCGGCACGGGCAACGGCGGCAACGGGGCGGCGCAGCCAACGGAGCGGCAGCCAATGAACTAACAGATAAAAACAAAACGATATGAAAAAGCTACTTTTACTAACCGCCCTTGCGGCACTCAACCTGACAGCTATGGCAGCTAAGAAAACAGTGATTGACAGAATTGAACCGACTGACTGGTACGTGGGGATGAAGAACCCTACGGTGCAGCTGATGGTCTATGGCAACGGCATCCGCGATGTGCAGAGCGTGACCACCGACTATCCCGGTGTCGCTATCGACAGCATCGTGCGCCTCGACTCCCCTAACTACCTGCTGCTTTATCTTAACCTGAGTGGTGCCCAGCCAGGCACGATGACACTGAAGTTTTTAAAAGAGGAGAGAGGAAAGAGGAGAGAGGAGAAGGTGCCGTATCTGCTGAAGGCCCGCGAGATGAGCGGCGACAAGCGTAAGGGCTTCACCAACGCCGATGTACTCTACATGCTGATGCCCGACCGTTTTGCCCAGGGTGCCGGTCATAACCCGCAGGTGAAGGGTATGCGCGCCTATAAGGAAGACCGCACACAGCCCTCGCTGCGGCATGGCGGCGACCTGAACGGCATCCGCGAGCATCTGGACTATTTCTGCGATCTTGGTGTGACAGCCCTCTGGCTGACGCCCGTCCTTGAGAACGACTCGCCGGACAACGAGCAGGGCTACTCCACCTATCACGGCTACGCCACGACGAACTACTACCGCGTCGACCCCCGTTTCGGTAGCAATGCCGACTACCGCCGTCTGGTAGACGAGGCCCATGCCAAGGGCTTGAAGGTGGTGATGGACATGATCTTCAACCACAGCGGTTTCGAACACCCCTGGACGCTGGACCCGCCGACGAAGGACTGGTTGAACCTGCCCGAATGGTTGAAGGAGTCGAAAGGCACGAGCGACCCCACGGGCACCTCGTTCCTCCAGACGTCGTACAAGCTGACCCCCGTCGTCGACCCCTATGCCTCGCAAGTAGACCTTCGCGAGACGGTGGAAGGGTGGTTCGTCCCGACGATGCCTGACCTGAACCAGCATAACCCGCACCTGATGCGCTACCTCATCCAGAACTCCAAATGGTGGATAGAGACCGTCGGCATCGACGGCATCCGTATGGACACCTATCCTTACGCATACGCCGACGCCATGGCTCAGTGGATGAAGGAACTCGACGAGGAATACCCCAACTTCAACACTGTGGGTGAGACGTGGGTCACCGAGCCTGCTTACACCGCCGCCTGGCAGAAGGACTCGAAGCTCTCAGCTCACAACTCGTATCTCAAGACCGTCATGGACTTCTCGTTCTACGACAAGATTAACCGTGCCGCTACCGAAGAGACCGACGGCTGGTTTGCCGGTCTGAACCTGCTCTACAACTCGTTTGTCTATGACTACCTCTATCCTAATCCGTCGAGTGTGATGGCTTTCATCGACAACCACGATACCGACCGTTTCTTGAAGAACGGCCGTGACACGCTGATGCTGAAGCAAGCCCTGGCCCTGCTGTTCACCGTCAACCGCATCCCGCAGCTGTACTACGGCACGGAAATCCTGATGAACGGCACCAAGGAGGTGACCGACGGCAACGTACGCAAGGATTTCCCCGGCGGCTTCCCCGGCGACCAGCGCAGTGCCTTCACCCGTGAAGGCCGCACGAAGGCCGAGCAGCAGATGTTCCAGTGGACGAGCCGCCTGCTCCATTGGCGTCAGGGGAACAAGGTCATCACCCAGGGTAGTCAGACGCAGTTCATACCCTACAAGGGCGTCTACGTCATCGCCCGACGGTTACAGGCTGCGGCAGCGCCGCAGCACAGCCAACAGCCCAAACCGCAGCACAGCCAACAGCCCAAACCGCAGCACAGCCAACAGCCCAAGACGGTGCTCACTGTGCTGAACGGCACGACGAAGGCTGCCGTGATGGAGGTGAAACGCTATGCTGAGGTCATCGGTTCTGCAACCCGCGCCCGCGACGTACTCACCGGCCGCTACTACGACCTGTCGGATAATATCGAGCTGAAGCCCCGCCAGAGTCTGGTCTTGGAGTTTTAACGTAGCGGCCTCTCGTGAAAAAATATCGGCCTCTCGTAAAAAAATACAAGCCTCTCGTAAAAACGCCACGGCCTCTCGTGTTGTTTTCAATATGTCTCATGTTGTCCTTACGCGCGTATAGGATAGCGAAACAAAAAAACAACCCACCCACGTCACCCATGTCGCTCCTAAATTAGGAGTGGGATGGGCGACGTGGGCGGGGTCTTTTTGGCTTATGCCTACCCTATAATAGGGAGTGTAATAATTGTTAAAAATACACTTTACGGAAAAAATTTTTAGGAAAAATGTGTTAGTTTTAAAATAATTTATTAACTTTGCCCAAAAATCCAAGCTGTCGTCTCAAAAAACGTAGCAACTAACCGATACTAACAATATTTATATACTACTTTATTATCTAAAAACTTTAAGCTTATGAGAATCTCTAAACTATTCGTTTTGAGTGCGTTGGGGCTTTTTGGTCTCAATGCCAATGCTGCTGACCTCGTCGAGCGTACCGCTCCCGAAAAGCCAGCTGAAGCCGCTGCTCTTGATGCAGCCTCATTTGAGAGTCTTGACAAGACTCCCGCTCCGTTAGCCATCGATCAGGCTTACGTGATGTATAACGTTGCAGCCCAGAAGTGCTATCTGGCCGGCAACAACTACAACACCCGTGCCAGCATCGGTCCGTGGGCATCGACAGAGGGCGACGACAAAAACGAGTATGCTGCTGCCGTGATGTACTTCACGCAGACCGGCGAAGCTAAAGCCAAGGGTGACGATGTCTACGAACTGAAGAGCTGGGTTCCCAAGTTCAGCGAGTTCCGTAGCTCGTTTGGTGGTAACACCGGCGTTGGCGACATCTGGACCGACAACAACGGCCGTGATGACCGCTTCTGGAAGTTTGCCGACCAGGGTAACAACACCTATCGCATCAGCAACCAGAAGAACAGCACCACCTTCTTCTTGGGCTGGAACGGCACCGATAGCGACTGGACCCTGTACCTGCTCGACCCTGCCACTGAAGGCGTAGGTATCGACTGGCAGTTCTTCACCGTTGCTGACTGGAACAACTACCTGATTGCAAAAGCAGCCTATGACGCCGCTCCCGCTCTGAAGAACCTCATCGAACTGGCTGAGACAGGTGGTGTTGACGTCAGCGCCGCTGTGGCAGTGTACAACAACCTGCAGGCTACGGCTTCCGATATCAAGGCCGCTATTGACGCCCTGAACGAAGCCCTGAACAGTGGCATCGCCAGTGGTACCGCCGAGAACCCATCTATCGCCACGTCGGCCATCAAGAACCCGAACTTCGACAATGCCAGCAACGCAGACTGGAAGGGTACAGCTCCCAACATGACGGGTAATGGTTCTCATGGTCCCGCCAATGCAGCCGAGCACTATAACAAGACGTTCAATACCTATCAGGACATCGAGAATCTGCCTAATGGCGTTTATCTGTTAGGTGTCAACAGCTTCTTCCGCGGCTCTTGGGACGACTATATGGAAGGCACCAATCTGGAAGCTTACCCCGCACTCTATGCCAAGGTAGGTGAGGACTCTACAGCCGTTCGTTTCAACAACGCCTGGTCGGCTATGAATACGCAGAAGATGGCTGGCAAGACCGATTTCGGCACGACCTCCTCTGAGGGCAGCCAGTCATACGAAGGCGCCACCTATTATATTCCTAACGACCCGTCGGCTTTCCGTCAGTATGAGGAGGCAGACTTCTATAAGACCGCTCTCGTTGTCGAGGTGACTGACGGCAAGATGCGTATCGGTGTTGCCAAGAATGCCAAGAGCAAGGATAAGGAAGGCAAGGAGAGCGCTACCGACTGGTCTATCTTCGACACCTTCTCGCTGATGTACTACGGCAATACCGCTGCTTCGTTCCAGGCTGCCTACAAGGGCTATATGGATGCTAAGTACACGCTGGTGATTAACTCTGCAGTGACAGAGAGCTATATGGTAGCTTACAACGAAGCCGTTGCAGCTGCCATTGCTGCCAAGACCGTCAGCAGTCAGGCTGAGGTTGTAGCCGCTATGGCCGAGGCCCAGCCCGCTATCGCTGCCGCTGCCGAGAATGTCTATAAGAATGCACGCCTGTGGGCACAGTGGGAGGCTCTTCTCAATGACGCTCTGACCTATAAGGGTGAGGGTAACGACGAACTCGACGAGTACGTAGAGTATGACGCTCCTGTAATCAAGGAGGCTGTGGCTCTGACCAATGAGGAGCTGACTGCCGACATCGCCAAGCTTCAGGAATGGATTGAGCAGGCCAACATGAAGGTTGAGCCGGGTACCGACGTGACGAAGATGTATCTGAAGAACGCTGACTGTGAGAGCACCCAAGGCTGGCAGGGCGGTCCTGTCCCCGGTTCTGGTGGTGGTAACACCTGTTTCGAGAAGTACGGCGTTTCTAACTTCGACGTTTACCAGATTGTGACCAAGGCACCTAAGGGTGTGTACTCTATCGAGGTGCAGGGCTTCTATCGCCGTATGCGTCCTGAGAGCGGTTCGTACACCCTCTATACGAATGGTGAGCAGACACCTTGTGGCTATGTCTATATGAACAGCAACCAGTCGGCCCTGAAGTGCGTCTACGACGATCCGAGTGAGGAAAAGTACTCACAGGGTAATGACGCACAGAAGAATGCCGACGATGTAGAGTTGTACTATCCTAACGATATGACATCGGCTGCCGAGGCATTTGCTGCCGGTAAGTATAAGAGTAAGGCTTACGGTCTCGTGCTGAATGCCGGCGACGAGTTGCGCATCGGTGTGAAGGGCCAGGAAGGTGGTAGCGACTGGGCTATCTGGGATAACTTCAAGCTGGTGTACGAAGGCTATACCGCTGACGTTGTGAAGCCCGTGCTCGAAGAGCAGATTGCTGCTGCTGAGGCTAAGGTGAACGAGACGATGGGTAAGGACGTGAAGGAAGCTCTGACCACTGCCATTGCCGAGGCTAAGGCTGCCGTTGCTGGCACTGACGGTGAGGCTATGTTCAATGCTCTGGCCAAGATTTCTGATGTCAATCCCGATGCTTCTATCGAGAAGTTCAAGAATCTGGCTGCTCGCAACGAAGAGCTTGCTGCCGCTGCTGCCGAGGCTGCCTGTGCCGTTTCCACCATTACGGAGGCTCAGACGCTGAACTCGCAGATTACGTCAGGCATTGCCGACGGCACCTATACTGACGCTGACGTTGAGGGTCTTCTCGAACAGATTGCTTCTATGATCAAGAAGCTCCAGATTCCCGATGGTATGGATCAGGCTACCGATGCGAATCCGATGGATGTTACCAGCATCATCACCAACAATGACTATGACAAGGGTAACAACAACGGTTGGACACTCGACGCAACCCCAGGCTTCAACAAGGGCTTGATTGAGGTTTATAACACGAACTTCGACGAGTATCAGGATCTGGAGAATCTGCCGGCAGGTACTTACCAGGTAAGCGTACAGGGCTTCTACCGCTTTGGCAACGGCGTACGTGATGACAGCACTTATGTTCAGGCTCCTACGGAGAATAACAACCTGAAACTCTATGTCACCGTGGGTGAGAACTCAATCCACGTTCCGATGCCGCGTCTGGCTAAGGATGGTAAGGAGGAGCACACCAGCTACCTGAAGAGTGATGATGGTAAGAGCTTCATTGCCGGTGACGATATCGAGACAGCTGGCGACCGCTGGCAGTGGATGTGGCTTGGCACACCTGTGGCCGATGCCGACAGTACCTCTGCTACAGGCTACCGCCTGGCTAACGGTATGGTTCCCGTCTCCATCCTGTTCGAGGCTGGCAAGTTCGGTGGCACGAGCATCATCTTCACGGTTGGTGCCGAGGGTAAGGCTCGCATCGGTCTGAAGAAGGAAGTGCAGGAAGCTGAAAACTGGTGTATCTGGGACAACTGGCATCTGACCTACTACGGTGCTAACAGCACTAAGACTCCTACCGTCGACGGTATCGTCAGCGCAAGTGCTGCCGCCGCTGCTAAGGTTGAGTTCTTCGGCCTGAACGGTGCACGTATCAGCAAGCCGACGAAGGGTGTGGCCATTATGAGGCAGACCCTGAGCGACGGTACTGTGAAGACAACCAAGGTGATTATTAAGTAATAATGACGACTATTCACAAGTTATTATAAAACGCTTTAAGAAGGGACTGGAGACGGGAGAAATCCTGCTCTCCGGTTCCTTTGTTTTACTATGGAAGACACGATTTTACCCGTCTGGACCTATTGATGGTCTGACCACCGGAAGAGAAAATACTATAACGACAATATATAACCAAAAAGTAATAATAAAACCTAAAACGTATGAAACAAAGACAAATCGTAAGACAAGGACGACGGGTGACACTGCTCGCCTGCGGCTTGCTGATGGGAGTCTGGTCGTTGCAGTCGTGTAAGGATGACGACACGCTGCTGACGGGTCAGCCCGACTGGCTGGGCAACTCCATCTACGAGCGGCTGTCGGACGACGGTAACTACACGACCGTACTACGTCTGATTGACGATCTGGATCAGCGTGAGGTGCTGAGCCACACAGGTTCGAGGACCTTGTTTGCTGCAACAGACTCCGCCTTTCAGGCTTGGTTTGGACACAACGACTGGAACGTCAGCAGCTACGCACAGTTGTCGACGGCACAGAAGAAGCTGTTGCTGAACAACTCCATGGTGAAAAACGCCTATTTGGTGGAACTGCTCTCGAACGTCAGCGGCAATCCGCCGATGGAGGGTATGTGTATGCGTCGCGAGACGGCGGTCACTATCTATGACTCCGTGCAGATCCTGAAGCCGGAGCTGATGCCTAACACGGCTCCTTGGCAGCGTTTCAAGCAGCGTCAGAAGAGTATTCCCATTCTGAAGGATGAGACGTCGGCACCGATGATTCACTTCCTGCCGGCTTATATGCGTAAGATTAATATGACGAGTAATGACCTGTCGATCTTGACGAACCGTCGCGCCAGCGATATTTCTGAGGCGTGGGTGAATGGCGTGAAGATTGTCGACCGTGACATCGTCTGCAAGAACGGTTATATCCACAAGATGGATGGCGTCATCGAGGCTTCCCCGAATATGGCGGAGATTCTGCGCCAGCATCCCTCGATGTCGAAATGGTCGGAACTCGTCGACCGCTTCTCGGCACCGTATTACAATGCCGCCGCCACTCGCCAGTACAACCGCCTCTACAGTAATGAGGACTCGGTCTATTCGCTGCGCTACTACAGCAAGCGTTCGGTAGGCGGTGCTGCGAACACCAAGGATCCCAGCGGTGAAGAGGTCTCTGCCACGCTGAAGTTCGACCCGGGATGGAACCACTATATGTACTCCAATACCATGGGCTATGACCTGCACTACGATGCCGGAGCCATGTTCGTGCCTACGAACGACGCCTTGGACTACTGGTGGAACCATGAAGGCAAGGACCTGCAGAATGTGTACGGTACGTGGGACAGCATCCCTGCTCCCATGTTGGCCAAGCTCATCAACGTGAACATGCAGGATGTGTTCTCGTCGTCTATCCCTTCGAAGTTCAATACCATCCTTGACGATGCCAAGGAACAGCTGAACGTCAAGCCCGAGGATGTCGACTCCTGCTTCATGGGCTGCAACGGTGTGGTCTACCTGGTCAACAAGGTATATGCGCCGGCAGAGTATTCGTCGGTGGCCTATCCCGCACTGGTCAATTCAACAACGACGATGGACATCATCTACTGGGCCATTGAGAATCTGAACTTCCTGCCATACCTGCTCTCTATGGACTCGAAGTACAGTCTGCTGCTCCCGACGAGTGAGGCCCTGTTTACTTACGTCGACCCGGCTTCCTATGGTACTATCGACCGCTTGTCGGGCTTAGAGGCACCGTCGGTGTTGGAGTTTTACTATAACGCCACCAAGTCGTCAGCCGAAAAGGTGCAGTACCGCCGCTATGCATCGACGATAGATGCCGACGGTAACGTCACCAAGGGCGCGCGTACCTCGTCGGAGACAGAACAGACCGTTGTCAAGGATCGTCTGACACGCCTGCTCGACCAGCTCATCATTGTGGGCGACGTACAGGACGGTCATGAGTACTATAAGTCGAAGGGCGGTACGCTCATCCGCGTCACCCGCGACAGCGAGGGACGCCTGGCCTTCTCTGGCGGTTGGCAGATTGAGCACAACAACAGAGCTGTGACTGTAGACAACAACAAGATATTTGAAAAAGCCAACGGTAATGCCTATCAGCTGAACAGCGAGGCGCTCTATGGTTCACAGAAGTCGGTCTACCAGACTCTGCAGAGCCATGAAGAGTACTCGGAGTTCTTTGAATTGCTGTCGGGAAAGTCTGGCTTGCTGGCCACCTCACTGAACAAGGGCGCCTATATTGCCGGTCAGCAGAACCAGGGCAACCAGAACCTGAGCCTGCTCGACAACTATAACTACACGGTCTATGTACCCACCAACGAGGCTATCCGCAAGCTCATCGCCGACGGTCTTCTGCCCACATGGGATGACTATGAGGCACAGACATACGAGGTCTGGGGCTCTGAGGACAAGGCCAAGGAGGCTCAGAATCTCATCAAGAATATCATTGTCAACTTCCTGCGCTACCATATCCAGGACCACTCGGTGGCCGTGGGCATGGCCAAGGAGGAAGGCAGCTACGACAACTCCTACGAGTCGATGAAGCGTAATCCCGAGACCGGCCGCTTCTACCCCATCAGGGTGAACCATGCCGACAATCAGATGACCATCTGGGACGTGCTGGCACAGGAGAAACCTGGCGATGCCAGTCTGCAGCGCCATGTCATCAAGACCGAGGGACTCTATAACAATATCTGCCGCGAGTACTGGCTCGACGAGAGCGCAGGCACCAACAAGCGCACGATCTTTATGGCTTCCGATGCCGTGCTGCACCTCATCGATGGTGCATTGTTCTACGAGCAGATGGTGCCCTGGCAGGAACAACTTAATCAATTAAGGAGGGAATAAGGTATGAGAAATCGATTCAATCGCTTCGCTATGCGAAGACTACTCAGAACCATCATACTCATGATGGCGCTCGTAGCCACAGGCACACTGAGCGCACAGACAATCACGTCGGTACATGGTACGGTGAGCGACGATATGGGCCCGTTGATGGGTGCCACCGTCTGCGAGATTGACGGTACCGGACGTATCATCAACTCGGCCATCACCGACCTCAATGGTAATTTCACCATGAAGGTGAAGAGTACGAAAGACAAGATCCGCTTTAGCTATGTAGGTATGAAGACACAGACGTTGTCGCTCGACCGCACAACCTATAAGGTCAGCATGTCGTCGGCCACACAGCTGAAGGAAGTGACCGTCAAGTCGAAGCGCCGCGTCACAGGCAGCGGCCTGCCCATCCCGCAGCGCGAGGTGTCGAGTGCTACACAGACGCTCTCGATGAAGGAGTTCGAGGGTCTGGCCATCACGTCGGTCGATGAAGCCCTGCAGGGACGTATCGCCGGTCTCGACATCGTCGGCAACTCCGGTGACCTTGGCTCTGGCTCTACCATGCGTCTGCGTGGTTCGGCTTCGCTGTCGTCGCTGACCGATGCCAACCCGCTGATCGTCGTCGACGGCAACGTACGTGAAGTCAGTCTCGACAACTTCGACATGGGCTCGGCCAACAATGAGAAATTCGCCGAACTGCTGAATATCAACCCCGAGGATATCGCCGACATCCGTGTGCTGAAGGATGCTGCCGCTACGGCCATCTACGGTTCGCAGGGTGGTAACGGTGTCATCGAACTGACGACGAAGCGTGGTGTGCGCGGCGCACCGAAACTCACCTATTCGCTGAAGCTGACGGGTACTTACCAGCCCAAGGGCTACGATATGCTTAACGGTGACGACTACACCATGCTGCTCAAGGAGAGCTACTTCAACCCGGCACAGAGTGACAATGCTTCCGACATTCCCGAGTTGAACTACGACCCTACCTTCTCAGAGTACGAGCAGTTTAACAACAATACCGACTGGCGCGACGCCGTTACGCAGTGGGGTCTGCGTCAGAACCACTATCTGACCGTCAGCGGTGGCGGTGAGAAGGCTTCGTTCCGTATCGGTGGCGGTTTCGACCACGAGACGGGTACTATCATCAAGCAGAAGCTGCAGCGCTTCTCCACCCGTGTGGCTCTGGACTACAACGTGTCAGAGCGCATCCGCGTGAGCACCAACTTCGCCTTGACCTATACCAAGAACGACATGAACTGGAAGTTCAATACCGGCAACTGGGTTGACTTCAAGGGCAATGGTGAAGGTCTGCTGGGTCTGGCCCTGCGTAAGATGCCGAATATGGGTATCTACGAGCAGGACCCGACGACGGGTGCCGATACCGATGCCTATTACACGATGTTGCAGAATGGCTCTGCCGTCTTTAACAACGACCAGAAGCGCTATCCCAACCCCGTGGCTGTGGCCAATCTGGCCAAGAACCAGCAGACGACCTACGACATCACCCCTGAGCTGATTATCCAGTACCAGCTCCTCGGCATGGACGAAGAGCACTGGCAGCTGAACTGGCGTGGCTCCGTCTATATGAACATCTTCAACGATTATACCAACCGCTTCTACCCGCAGGAACTGCGCACGGTGAACTGGGATGCCGGCGTCAACTCGTCGTATGACGGTTCGTCGAAGAGCGTGGCTTTCAACACCAAGCAGCAGCTGACACTGATTCCGGCGTTCAAGAACCAGGACCACAGTGCCATGCTTCTCGGTAAGTTCGAGCTGACCAGCGGTTCGGCAACAGGCCAGTCGGAAGACAAGAGCGGCGCTCCCTCGGGCATCACCACGACGCAGGGCGGCGGACAGATTACCGGTCTCGGCTCTTGGTACAACCAGTGGCGCTCGATGTATTTCACCGTGTCGGCACACTACGCCTATAAAGGCCGCTATATCGCTGACTTCACCCTGCGTGCCGACGGTACGACGAAGTTCGGACCGAACAACCGCTGGGGCTACTTCCCCTCAGCTTCGCTGAAGTGGATTGTCAGCGACGAACCGTGGATGGAGAAGCTCAAGCCGACACTGTCGATGCTGGCCATCCGTCCCAGCTGGGGTCGCGTCGGTAACCAGCCGCGTTACGAATACCTCTTTACGTCGAAATACGGCGTCACCTCCAAGTACATCGACATCAACGCCATGGCTCCGCTCAACATCCGCCTGTCAGACTTGAGGTGGCAGATAAACACCAGCTATAACATCGGTGTCGACTTAGGTTTCTTCGACGATCGCCTGAACCTGGTTGTCGAAGCCTACCAGTCAACCGTTACCGATATGCTGATGGAGAACTATCGCATACCCTCCAACGCCGGTTTCATCACCGTGCCTTACCGCAATAGTGGTAAACTGCGTAATACGGGTTGGGAGTTCCATGTCAACACCAACCGCCTGATTAAGAAAGGTAAGTTCCAGTTTGACCTTAACGCCAACTTCGGTAACAACCGTAATGAGATTCTTGAGATGGAAGAGTATGTGCTGAACAACCTCAACTCTACCTTCGGCTATAACAACGCTGAGTGGCTGCGCCGTGTGCAGCTGAACAACCCGCTGGGTGCCATCTACGGCTTCCGCTACAAGGGCGTCTACCAGTACAATTATAACACGGTGGCCAATATGAGTGCCGACGAGCGCGCCCAGTTCCTGGCCAGCGGCAAGACGGCTCCCGTAGCTATCAATGCTGACGGCAACCTGGTGCTCGACGCTAACGGCAACCCCGTCCGCATGAAGTACAACTACACCAACGACACCTCCGGCCGTAACTATTCCTTCAACGGCGGCGATGCCATCTATGAGGATATCAACCACGACGGACAAATCAACAACCTTGATATCGTCTACCTCGGCTCTTCGCTGCCTAAGCTGACGGGTGGCTTCGGCTTCACGTTCTATTACGGCGACTGGAAGCTGAACACACAGTTCACCTACCGCTATGGTAACAAAATCCTGAACATTGCCCGCCTGCGTGCCGAGTCCATGAGTTCGAACGACAACCAGTCGCAGGCCGTGAACTACCGCTGGCGCAAGGAGGGTGACGTCACCACGATACCCCGTGCCATGTATGGCGACGCCAGCAACTTCAACTCGCAGGTCAGCGACCGCTATGTGGAGGATGGCTCTTACCTGCGTATGGGTTATGCCCAGCTCTCGTACACCATCAAGAAGCAGTATCTGAAGTGGATTGGCCTGAATAAGATCAGTGTCTATGCCAGTGCCAACAACCCGTTCGTGCTGACGAAGTACACGGGTGTCGACCCCGACATCTCGGCCAACGGCTATGATCCGGCCATCGACTACTCTCAGACACCGCGTTCACGTTCTTATACCTTAGGTATTACAGTAGATTTCTAAAAAGGAGGAACAATTATGAAAACCAAGATTTATAGTAAGATAAAGAATGCTGGTCTGATGGGACTGTTAGGGCTTGTCGGACTGATGGGATATTCAAGCTGTTCTGACTTCCTTGAAATAGAACCGCTGAATGAGATTACCCTGGAGAAATTCTGGACGGAGAAGGCCGACGTTGAAGGCATCATTGCCGGTTGCTATTCGGGCTTGCAGGACCAGAACATCATCCGTCGTATGATTGTCTGGGGCGAGTGCCGCTCCGAGAATGTCGGCATCGGTATGAACATCAACGACGACACGCAGCTGGAGAAGGTGATGAAGGAGAACATCGACGCCAAGAACGGCTATACCGTCTGGGATGGTTTCTACAATATCATCAACCGCTGTAATACCGTTATCAAGTATGCTCCCGGCGTGGCTGCCAGCGACCCCGCTTACGCGGAGAGCGAACTCAATGCTCATATCGCTGAGGTGACGGCCCTGCGCTCGCTGTGCTACTTCTACCTCATCCGCACCTTCCGCGATGTGCCCTATTCAACGGTAGCCTTTACCGACGATGACCAGAAGATGGACCTGCCGGCAATGAAGTTTGAGGACGTCCTTGACTCGCTCATCACCAGCCTGGAGGGCGTGAAGAATATGGCCGTGAAACGTTATCCTACCACCACGCCGCTCTATCAGACGGGCCGCATCACTCAGGATGCCATCCATGCCATGCTCTGTGAGATGTACTTGTGGAAGCAGGACTACCAGAACTGTATCAAGTATGCCAATCTGGTCATTGACTCCAAGAAGCAGATAGCCGAGGAGAACAAGCGGTCGTCCAATAGCTACGGATTCTCTGGCAACACAGACGAGAACCGCTTCAATGGTTACCCGCTGGTCAACGGTAGCATCACGAGTGGCTATTTCGGCAATGCCTATACCACACTCTTCGGTAAGGACGACAATGCGCAGAACTATAATCAGGAGATTATCTTCCAGCTCGTCTTCGACGATGATCCACGCGGCCACAGCATGATAACCAATGGCGCCGTCAACGCCTTCTATGGCAATGCTACTACGCCGATGGGTATGCTGGTGCCCTCTGACTATGTGCTTGAAGACATCGAGAAGTCATCGCAGCGCACCATCTTTGCCGACCGCAACAAGAAGGTGGATGCCCGTATGTATGAGAACTGCAACGGCCTCTTTGGGACTGTCAACAAGTACGTCACCAATTCCGTCATCATCAATGCGCAGAGCTCGTCAGACATCTCCCTCACCTATAGCGGTATCTACACCGAAGGACAGAATGCTTCCAACTGGGTGATTTACCGCTTGTCGGACATCATGCTGCTCAAGGCCGAGGCACTGTCACAGCTGCTCAGTCCCGACGCCGACCAGGCTGCCATTGACTATAACAAGCCGATGATTGACGAGGCTTTCGCCTTGGTGAACGCTGTCAACAAGCGCTCGGTATGCGAGACACAGCTGGTCGACACCCTGTCGCGTAATGACTACACCACGAAGGCACGTCTTGAGACGCTTGTCTATCAGGAGCGTCAGCGCGAACTGATGTTCGAGGGCAAGCGCTGGTACGACCTGGTACGTATTGCACGCCGTGAGGGTAACACGCAGACGCTCGTCAATGCAGCCCTGCGCAAGGTGACTACCGGTTCGGCGCTGATAGCCAACAAACTGGCTAAGATGGATGCTATCTACTGGCCTTATAACTATGAGGAGCTGAAGGTCAACAGGAACCTGCATCAGAACTCTGCGTTCAGCAGTGGCGATAACGGCAGCTATGCGACAAACAACTGATATATGTAAAAACGAAGAAACGATTATGAGACTCATACGATATATTTATATGATAGGTTTCTCGATCCTGGCATCGGTATCGCTGACAAGCTGTTCCGATGAGCCAGACGGCGAGAACTTCTATACTTTTACCGGTGAAATGGCGAGCGACTACTTGAAGAACCGCTCACAATATAGCCAGTTTACGGCCATCGTGGAACGTGCAGGACTGATGGACCTGCTCTCTACCTATGGCAAGTACACTTGCTTCGTGCCTAACGACAGTGCGGTGACGGCCTACCTGTCGCGCCATGGCAAGAACAGCGTGTCCGACCTCTCCAGGGAGGACTGCGACACGATTGCCCGCACCCACCTCGTGGCAAATATGTACTCTACGATGGAGATGACACAGGACCGTCTGGCTACGGCCAACATGCTGGGACGTTATATCGCCACCTCGTCAGGCTTCGATGCTGACGGCAATGCCGTCGTCATCTTGGAGGGTATCGCACAGATCTACAACACGCTGAAGGACGACTCTGTGGAGAATGGTATCATGCAGCCCGTCAATATGGTCATCGAGAAGTCCAACAGCTACGTCACCGACGTGCTGCGCGACAATCCTAAGATCAGCACCTATTATCAGGCACTCGTTGCTACGGGAATGCTTGAGGAACTGGCTTTGGTGGACGACCCGACCTGGGACCCCAAGAGCCACAGCAAGTACTACTATAAGTCTCACACATGGAGTGAGGTGGCATGGGTACCCGATACGAAGAAGTACGGCTTTACCTTCTTTGTCGTTCCCGACGAAGTGCTGACACAGAAGTACGGCATTGCCAAGGGCGACGTCCGTGCCCTCTACGAAAAGGCCTGCGAACTCTACGACCCGGTATATCCGCAGGACGTCAATGCGCCCGGTCACAGCTATGAGAACCTGAGCGACTCGGTGAACCCTCTGCGCCGCTTTATCCAGTATCATATCCTGAACAAGTATGTGGCCGGTACGGCTGACCTGACGCCGATGGAAGTGAATATCGGTGTGGTGAACGGTGCCTTCGGCTTTGACGAGTCGCTGATTAACCCTGTCGACTGGCATTACACCTTGTTGCCTCACACGATGATGAAGGTAGAGCAACTCACGGTGTCCGACTATGTCGGCCATGGAATCATACGTGAGCGCTATATCAACCGCCGCTATGACAAGACCTACAACATTGAAGGCCAGCATATCGATGCCACCGTGGAGACGGATAACATCCATGATGCCATCAATGGCCACTACTTCTATGTTGACGACATCGTGGCTTTCACCGACCAGGTGAAGAACATCGTCCAGAACGACCGTATCCGTATGGACTTCTCGTCCGTCTTCCCGGAGGTCGTCTGCAATGGTCTGCGCTATGAGGGCAACCCCACGCAGGACGACAGCAACGACACGCCTGACGACTCGTCGACACCGAAGAACGGACGTAACTACTACTTCCCCATGGGTTATCTCGACGGCGTCAGCTTCACCAACTGTAGCGTGGTGCTCCGTCGTCCACATATCAACTTCTGGTCATGGCAGGGCGACGAGTGGAACCTCTTCGGCGACTACGACTTCACCTTCCGCATACCGCCGGTGCCCTATAGCGGCGACTGGCAGATACGCTTAGGCTTCTGCGCCCTTGAGACGCGTGGCGTGATGCAGGTCTACTTCGATGGCGTACCGCAGGGTATTCCTCTCGATATGACGAAGTTCCTTAACAGCGACCTGTACATCGGCGACCGCTTCGAGACCGATGAGACGGCGGCAAAGTATGACGCTATGAGCGATGAGGACAAGGCTCAGGAGCAGAAACTGCTGAAGAACCTCGGTGCCTACCGCGCACCGCGTTCCATCTTCCACTTCTCGACGTCGGCCAAGTCCTATTTCGTGGGCAACGAGCGTACCTATCGCCGCATCCTCTGTCAGACCTACATTGACGCCACCAAGGACCACTATCTGCGCTTCCGCGTGGCCAGCGATGGTAAGCAGGGTAACAACAACGAGTTCATGCTCGACTACCTGGAGCTGGTGCCTAAGAGCGTTTACGGTGTCGACGGCGACGGCGATATGGAAGACGACCTGTAAATTAGTAATGAGAAATTAGAAATTAGGAATTATGATTACCAAGTTATATAATAGATTATGTAGAGGTCTGCTGTACTGCGGCGTCGTCGCAGTCTTCACCGCCTGCACTGATACGTGGGATGACCATTATGACGGTGTTGCCACTGGCGTGCAGGAGGGCTCCCTCTGGCAGGCCATCCAGCAGAACGACCAGCTCAGCAACTTCGCCAGGGTTCTCCAGGCCTGTGGCTACGACAAAGCCTTGGGCGGCAGCCAGGTGTTTACCGTCTTTGCGCCCACCAACGACCAACTGTCGTCGGCAGAGGCTGATGCCCTCATCCGCTCCTATCAGGCCGAGAAGGGACTGGTGAATGATGACGACAATACCGTCATCAAGGAGTTCCTGCAGAACCATATTGCCTTGTACAACTACTCGGTTTCGCCCAGTAGCAAGGATACCATCACGCTGATGAATGGCAAGTACGTCTCGCTGGGAGCCAACAAGATTGGCAATGCTCTGCTGACGTCTAAGAATCAATTGTATGGTAATGGCGTGCTCTTCACCATCGGCGGCAAGCTCGACTATCTGCCAAACGTGTTTGAGTACCTGCGTAAGGACGCCGATCTCGACAGCGTTGCCAGCTTCTTCTACAGCAGCCGTTTCTATCGCCGTGAGTTCCAGGAGGACAAGAGCGTACGCGGTGAGATTGTCGATGGCAAGACGGTCTACCTCGACTCTGTCTTCACACAGGTCAACGAACTCTTTGGCAATGAGTTCCTCAATGCCAAGCTGAACAGGGAGGATAGCACCTACTGGATGGTGGTGCCCACCAACGAGGTGTGGCGGCAGCTCTATGAAGCCTACACTCCTTGCTTCGAATACGACCAGACGGTGGCCGATGCCGACTCACTGGCTTACACCAATTCCCGGTTGGCCATTGTCAAGGGTACTATCTTCAGCCGTACCCTTAACCCTGATGCTGCCTTGGCCGATTCGGCATTCTCTACTAACGCCGTCCATCCGCTCTCGCGTCAATATACGTGGGGGGCTAATCCATTCCATTATTACCAGTATGGCGACGGTACCGGCTATAGCCAGCAGAAACCGCTTCAGCCCGGTGGCGTCCTCTTCGGCACGCAGAATGTCATCTGCTCTAACGGTCAGGTGATGAAGGCCAACGCCGACAGCTGGAATTTCAATCCGCTGAATACGTTCTTGCGTCCCGTCATCATCGAGGCCGAAGGTCAGGGAAGTATCAAGTCGGTGAGCCGCAAGATAAACAGCACGACGCGTGAGGTTGAGGATGCCGTTATTCCTACAACACGTGTCGTCTCGACCGAGAACAACTTCTACGGAAAGGTGTGGAGCAACAGCTATGTGGAGTTCCGCCAGCTTTATTCCCAGAACGACAGTGCGACGTTCAACATCCGCGATGTCCTTTCCAACGTGGGATACGACATCTACCTCGTGATGGCTCCGGCTTTGGCCAACGACAGCAATGCTACTGACATTGAGCGTGCGCCGGTCAAGATGAACACCGTCATTGCCTATACCGAGAAAGATGGTACTATGAAGGAGCAGAAATTGGCTCAAGGCCTTGTCACCACGCCCGATCAGGTAGACTATCTGCTGGTGGCTGAGGATTACAAGTTCCCTGTCTGCACTTATGGACTGAGTTCTACCGGTGATGCCAAGGTAACGCTGCGCGTTGAGACCAATGTACGTCCCTCCGAGTTCAACCGTGGTACCTATTCGCGAACCCTGCGCATCGACTGCATCATGCTCATCCCTCATGGCATGGCGGTCGACTCGGACGAGATATTCGGCATTGCTGCCCACGGCGACGGTGTCGTATATACTAGGCGCAAGAAGTAATATTTTGTAAGTATTTAGAAATGTACTGATATGAAAAGATATATATTATTTGGACTAACACTGCTGATGGCCTTCCCGGTATGCGTCATGGCGCAGGACGATGATACGGAAGACGAGGCTGAAGCCGCCGTCCGTGTCGTCAAGAAACAGCAGAAGCAGTATCCTACACGTGTCATCCGTGGTCGTGTGCTCAATGCTACCACGGGACAGCCCGTCGCTGGTACGATTATCGCTGCCGACGACATCGAAGGCTACTCCGTATTGACAGAGGATGACGGTACCTACGAACTGAAGGTTCCCGTCTTCACCACATCGGTATTCGTCTCCATGCCCGACTTTAACGCTGTGCGTGTGGGCTTGCAGAAAGGCGAAAGCCAGCACGACATCATACTCTATCCGACAACCTTCACGGGCGAGTACAGCCGTCAGCAGAACGTTCGCAGCGACTATTCGGCCTCTGACTTCCAGTACACCAACTCCGTGAATATCAAGGACGAGGTGCAGAAGCAGCTTGGCGCGCAGGTGTACACCATCACCCGCAACGGTACGCCGGGCGTGGGTAGCGTCATGTTCGTTCAGGGCTTGAACTCGCTGAACATCAACGCCCAGCCCTTGGTGGTTGTCGACGGCATCATCGTTGAGCAGCAATATGGGCGCACCACGATTCATGAGGGGTTCTATAACGACATCCTGTCGGCCATCAACCCCGCCGACATCGAGAAAGTCACCGTCATGCGCAACGGTACGGCCCTCTATGGTGCCAAGGGTGCCAACGGCGTCATCCTCATTGAGACGCGCCGCTGCAAGTCGATGGCCACACGTATCACGGCCAACATCTCTGCCGGCGTGACGCTGAAGCCGAAGTTCATGTCGGTGATGAATGCTGACGAGTATCGTGGCTATGCCTCTGAGTTGCTCAAGACGACAAACACCACGAACCGTACCTTCCGCTTCCTCAATGAGGATCCCAACTACTATTATTATAACCAGTACCATCAGGACACCGACTGGAAGGACCTGGTCTATCACACCGCCATGACCCAGAACTACGGCATCAATGTCGAGGGTGGCGACGCTGTGGCCAGCTACAACCTCTCTGTGGGCTATGTCACTCAGCAGAGCACGTTGAAATTCAACGATATGGATCGTCTGAACATCCGTTTCAATACCGACATCTCGCTGACACCGGCTTTCAGCATACGCTTCGACGCGTCGTTTGCCAACAGCACGCGCAATATCCGTAATGACGGTGCGCCTGAGACGTATGATGAGGGCACACCGACGGCACCTGGCTTCCTGGCATACGTCAAGAGTCCTTTCCTCAGCCCCTATAGCTATGGCCGTGGACAGTTCAGTAGTACACACTACGACATCGAACCGGAATCCTATCTCGCAGAGGCTCTGGCTAACTATACCGGCTACAACTGGCAACTGGGTAACCCTGCCGCTATCAACGAGTATGCCGATGCCGCCAACAAGAACCGCTTCGAGAACTCTATGCTGAATCTGTCGATTACGCCGAAGTACCAGTTCAACGAGAGCCTCGCCCTCAGCGAGCACTTCAGCTACAACCTCGTCAACACCAACGAGATGTTCTACATCCCCATCAACGGCACCCCGAAGTACTATGTCAGCAGTATCGGTGATATTAATGGCATGGATAATGAGGTGCGCTCTATGGCCGGCAAGCAGAACTCTGTGATGAGCGACACGCGTCTCGACTGGCAGCACCGCTACGATGCCCACTACATCCATCTCTTTGGCGGCGCACGCATCAACTGGGAAACTTATAAGATGACCTCGCAGCTGGGCTATAACACCGGTAATGACAAAACGCCGTTTATGAGTTCCAGTCTCAGTAATACCAGCGATGTAGGCATCAGTGACAGTTGGAACTCACTGGCCTGGTATGCACAGGCTGAGTACAACTATCTGGGCCGCTACTTCCTGCAGGCCAACCTGACGGCAGAAAGTTCTTCGCGCTTTGGACGCGAAGGTGGCAATCTCCGCCTCTTCGACGTGGCCTGGGGACTCTTCCCCGGCGTGCAGGCTTCGTGGGTGCTCAGCAACGAGCCGTGGCTGTCAGGACTCAAGTCTATCAGCTACCTGCGTCTGACGGCTGGCTTCGATGTCAGCGGTAACGACGATATCGACTACTATGCTGCCCGCAGCTATTTCAGGTCTTCACAGTTCCTGCACTCCATCGCCGGACTGTCGTTGGCCGAGATTGGCAATACCGAGATACAGTGGGAGACTACCCGCCGCTTCAATGTAGGCTTGGAGGCTAACCTGCTGGACAACCGCTTGGGCGTCAGCTTCAACTATTTCCGCTCTACCACCGACAACCTGCTGACGCGTCAGTCGTTAGGCTTCCTCAGCGGTCTGAACCAGAACTTCTCTAACGGCGGTCAGCTGAAGAACGAAGGCTTCGATGTCACTGCTAACGTCAAGGTGCTTGCCATGAAGGATTTCCAGTGGCAGGTGGGCGCCAGCATGGGCCATTACAAGAACAAGATTACTGAACTGCCCGAGGGCGCACAGTTTATCGACAACAAGGTCTACGGCGCTACCATCCGCACGCAGGTCGGTCAGGCTGCCAACCTCTTCTATGGCTACAAGACGTTGGGCGTCTTCGCTACCGCTGCCGAGGCAGAGGCCGCAGGACTCTATATGCTGGCCGATAACGGTGTCGACAAGAACTACTTCAAGGCTGGCGACATGCACTTCGCCGATATCAATGGCGACAACCAGATTACGGAGGCTGACCGCATCGTCATCGGCGACCCCAACCCCGACATCTATGGTAATATCTTCACCACCGCAGCCTACAAGCGGCTGAAACTCGACCTGCGCTTCAACTACTCGCTGGGCAACGATGTGTTCAACTACCAGCGTATGCAGCTTGAGAGCGGTTCGCGCTTCATGAACCAGACAACGGCACTGAACCGCCGTTGGCAGGTGGAGGGACAGCAGACCGACATTCCGCAGCTGTCATTCCAGGATCCTATGGGCAACGCACGTTTCAGCGACCGCTGGATAGAGGACGGCTCCTACCTCCGTCTGAAGTCCGTCACGTTGAGCTACGACCTGCCCGTGACCTCAGAGTTCCTTCAGGGACTGCAGTTCTGGGTGCAGGCTAATAACGTCTTCACACTGACGCGCTATCTGGGTACCGATCCCGAGTTCTCTATGACCAGCAGCGTCATCGGACAGGGCATCGATGTGGGACAGCTCTCGCAGAGCCGCTCCTTCGTAGCAGGAATTAAAATCAACCTCTAATACTTCAAGATTATGAAACGTCTCAAAATATTTGCAACTGCTATCTGCGTTGTCTGCGGTCTCGCCTCCTGTGCCGATTTCTTCGACCAGGACTCCGAGCACGTCATCTTCGCCGACACCGATCATCTTAACAATGCCACCGACACCATCTACAGCGTCACTGGCATCCTCAACAAACTGCAGGTGCTGGCCGACCGCACCATCCTGCTTGGCGAACTCCGTGGCGACCTGACCGATGTCACCAACGAGGCTGCCAGTGACCTGCGCGACGTAGCCAACTTCAACATTGGTGATGACAATAAGTATAACAGCCCGCGCGACTACTATGCTGTCATCAACAACTGTAACTATTTCATCGCCCACGCCGACACGGCTATGAAGAACAACCGCAACGAGTATATCTTCATGAAGGAGTATGCGGCTGTCAAGGCTATACGTGCCTGGACCTACCTGCAGCTGGTGCTGAACTACGGCCGCGTACCTTTTGTGACGACGCCAATCCTCACCAAGCAGGAGTCTGAGGCCGAATATCCGTCTTACGACCTGCAGGCCGTCTGCCAGTATCTCATCAGCGACCTGCAGCCGCTGGCCGAGCGTTACGGCAACGATTATCCTGGCTATGGCTCCATCCGTAACACTGACTCGCGCTTTTTCTGGTTCCCCATCAACATCGTCCTCGGCGACCTGAACCTCTGGCTCGCCTCGGCAACGGGCAATACGATGAACTATCGCGAGTCGGCACTCCGCTACTATAAGTATATCTCTGAACGCAACGGCCAGAATTCTGCTTATCCTCTTGGCGTCACCCTGATGACCTGGAATCCGGGCAGTTCGTCATGGACGGAGCTGCGCAGCTGGGGTAGTGTCTCAAACTTCCCTGAAGCCTATTCTGCGGATGCTGAGGTGATCACGCTGATTCCTGGCGACTCTATCCGTGCTGAGGGAAACTACAGCGAACTGCGTAACATCTTCAATTCGCGCGATGAGAACAACTACCGTTTCAGCGCAACACCCTCACAGGCTATGTTCGACATCTCGGATGCACAGGTTCACTGCTGCGTCAGCCGTACGGGTAGCTCTGCTTACTATGCACCGCAAGGACTGACACTGCACCGTTCGGGCGACCTCCGCCTGTTCAACAATTACAGAGAGGGCTATGCTATTGATCCTATGTCGGGTAACCGCATTGAGGCTCAGATAATCAACAAGTATTCTACGCGTAACGTGCGCATCTATCGCCGGCAGATGGTCTACTTGCGTATGGCTGAGGCACTCAACATGGCGGGCTATCCCCGTATGGCGTTCCAGATTCTCTCGCAGGGCCTGAACAACGACAGCATCAAGACGCAGGTTTACCCCTATTACTCGCAGAGCGACTCCGTCTTCATCAGCCAGTTTGACTTCCCCACGTCACGCTATGGCATCTTCACCGTCGAGAATTTGGTTAACAACCGCACGACGGGTACCATCAATACGCTGGGCATCCATAGCCGTGGCTCTGGCTGGACGCCTATGAACGAGTACTACCAGCTGCCTGTCGACACGACGAAGACCGAGGCAGAGCAGACACCTCGCTTCCAGACTTACGTCGACAGCCTCATTCTCAACGAGGGGGCCTTGGAGCTGGCTTTCGAGGGCACACGCTATTACGACTTGATGCGCTATGCCATGCGTCAGTCTGATCCTGGCCAGACGCTGGCTACCTACGTCTACGCCCGTCGCGGACGTGATAAAAGCGATGCTATGCGTGCGGTGATCCGCAAGGACCTGACAGACCGCCGCAACTGGTATCTCCAGTGGAATGGCAAGATAGGTTATTAAACGGTATCGTCAATCTATTATGATAGCGTGGTCAGCCCGACAGAGCTGACCACGCTATCGTTTAGTAGAGGAGCAGCAGACCCGCAAAGGCGGCGTAGCAGATCATGCGGATGGGGTTAATCTTCAGGTAGCCTGTACCGAAGGCTGTGGCAGCAAAAAGGGCACAGCTGATGCCGAACTGCCACAGGTTCTCTGTTGGCGTAGAGAAGTTCTCCTTGTTGCAGAGCAGGAGGGTCGCTGCGGCTAACAGTCCGACGACGGCAGGACGCAGTCCAGCAAACACCGACTGCACAGAACGCGTCTTCATATATTTGATGAACAGCTTGCTGATGAGTATCATCAGAATCAGCGAGGGCAACACCAGGGCGACCGTTGATGTGAACGAGCCGAGGACAGACATCAGATGGCCGTAGCCAGCGTTATGGATGGCTGTGTAGCCGCAGTAGGTGGCTGAGTTGATGCCGATGGGACCAGGGGTCATCTGCGAGATGGCGACGATATCCGTGAACTCTGCCGTCGACAGCCAATGGGCGCGCTCCACTGTCTCATGCTGGATGAGCGACAGCATACCATAGCCGCCGCCGAAGCCGAACAGCCCTATCTTGAAGAACGTGATAAACAGGTCGAGGAAAATCATGACTCAGCCCCCCCTACTGCCCCCGAGGGGGCTTCATTACATTGTAGGACATTTGTGTCCCCCTCGGGGGACGAAGGGAGGGCTACCTTTCCGTAAAGATAACCACCAATACCAGCTATCACTATAATATAAATAGGTGAAACACCAAGTGCCCAGATGGCCAGTGCGCTGACGATGGGAATCCAAATCGTGTAGCGGTTCAGCTGGGCTCGTTTGCCTAAGTTGAACGTCGGTACGGCAATAAGTGCCACTACCGCCGGACGGATGCCGCGGAACATGGCCGCCACGATGCGGTTCTCCTTGAAGGCACTGAAGAAAATGGCGATGGCCAGAATGATGAGGAAGGAGGGTAGGGCAGTGCCGACGGTCGCGGCCAAAGCTCCTTTCGTTTGCTTCAGCTTATAGCCTATGAAGATGGCAATGTTGATGGCAAAGACGCCCGGACAGCTCTGTGCGATGGCGATGAGGTCGAGCATCTCTTCCTTCTTGACCCATTGGTGGCGGTTCACGACTTCCTCTTCTATCAAAGGAATCATGGCATATCCACCTCCGAGGGTGAATATGCCAATCTTAAAGAAGGTGGTGAAGAGAGACCCACCCCCTTGCCCCTCCCTGTGAGGGAGGGGAGTGGTTACTTCAGTGGGGTTGTTGTCATTTATGCTCATTGTTCATGGAGGTAATTACTCCCTCCCTTACAGGGAGGGTGAGGGGAGGGTCCTTTCTATCCACTTACGCGCATTCACGAATGCCTCTATCCACGGTGTCACCTCGTCCTGACGACGGTCGGCAGGGTACCAGGCGTTCTGCCAGGGGAAGATGGCACGCTCCAGGTGTGGCATCATACACAGATGGCGACCGTCCGCAGAGCAGATGCCGGCAACATCGTAGTCAGAACCGTTGGGGTTGGCGGGATAGCCGTGGTAGTTGTATTTCGCAATGACGTTATACGTGCTCTCTGCTTCCGGCAGCGAGAATTTACCCTCGCCGTGGGCCACCCACAGACCGAGCTTCGTACCACTGAGCGAACCGAACATCACGCTGTTGTTCTGGGGAATGCTCAGGCTGATGAACTCACTCTCAAACTTATGCGAGTCGTTGTGCAGCATCTTTGTTTTTAATTGAGATTTGAGAGGTGAGACCTGAGAGGTATGATTAGAATTGTCGCCCTGAGAGTAACCGTACCTCTCAGTTCTCAGTTCTGAACTCTCAGTTAATCCCAACTCCACCATCAGCTGACAGCCGTTGCAAATACCCAACGATAGGGTGTCCTTACGTGCATAGAACTTGTCAAGCGCCTCCTTGGCCTTCGGGTTGAAGAGGAAGGCACCTGCCCAGCCCTTGGCCGAACCGAGGACGTCGGAGTTGGAGAAACCACCGCAGAACACGATGAGGTTTACCTCCTCCAACGTCTCGCGGCCACTGATCAGGTCAGTCATCATCACGTCCTTCACGTCGAAGCCGGCCAGGTAGAGGCTGTAGGCCATCTCGCGCTCACCGTTGGTGCCCTTCTCGCGGATGATGGCAGCCTTGATGCCTGACTTCTCACGACGGTCGGCAGAGATGCCATACTGGGCAAGCGTGCCCTTGAAGTCCTTATTGAACTGCATCTCGACAGGCTGTTTCTTATAGTTGGCGAAGCGCTCAGCAGCCTTACCGTTGAAGCTCTGCTTGCGGTCAAGGAGATATGATGTTTTGTACCACGTGTCGCGGAGGGCATCAATGTCAAACGAGTGGGAATCGGTTTCCCCGTTTCCGCAAACCACCACAATCTCCCTACTGTCCTCTACGGGATAGCCAATCTTGGCGAATCCTACACCCTGCTCCTCCATAAAGTCCTTGAACTCCTGCTTATGCTCGTCGCTCACCTCGATGACAACGCCGGGGTTCTCGGCAAACAGCGCCTTGACAATGTCAGGCTCCCCTCCTTCGGAGGGGTCGGGGGAGGCTATGATGTCATGCAGATTGATATGCATGCCGCCCTTCGTATTGGCAAAGCACATTTCCAGCAGCGTCGTAATCAGACCGCCGGCAGAGATGTCATGGCCGGCCATGATCCAGCCTTTCTCTATCATCTGCTGTACGGCCATGAAAGCGTCGGCGAAGTATTCGGCGTTCTTCACCGTGGGCACGTCGTCGCCCACCTTGCCTAAGCTCTGGGCGAAGGCCGATCCGCCAAGACGCTGCTCGTCGAAGCTGAAGTCGATATGATAGAGTGAAGCGTTCTTGTCGTTTACCAAGACGGGGCTGACCACCTTCTTCACATCGCTCACCTCACCGCCGGCACTGACGATGACCGTTCCCGGGGAGATGATCTTCTCGCCGTTGGGGTACTGCTGACTGAGCGACAGCGAGTCCTTACCCGTAGGCACGTTGATATGCAGCTCGCAGCAGAAGTCGCTCAGCGCCTTCACACCTTCATAAAGACGGGCGTCCTCACCCTCCTGCGAGCGGCAAGGCCACATCCAGTTAGCACTCAGACTCAGTGAGTCCATACCGTCGGCAAGCGGTGCCCAGACGATGTTCGTCAGGGCTTCTGCCACGGAGAGTACACTGCCTGCAGCAGGGTCTGCCAGTCCGGCCTGCGGCGCATGGCCAAGGGCTGTGGCGATACCTTTCTCACCGCGGTAGTCGAGGGCAACGACGCCACAGTCTGAAAGTGGCAGTTGGATCTCACCCTGACACTGCTGGCGGGCTATCTTACCTGTCACCGAGCGGTCTACCTTGTTGGTGAGCCAGTCCTTGCAGGCCACGGCCTCTAACTGCAGCACGCGCTCCAGGTATTCTTCTATCTTATCCTGTGTGTAGGTCACGTTCTCATAGTGGCGCTCCACGGTGTTGTCGCGCATGATGGTCTTCGGCGAGTGACCGAACATCTGGGCTACGTCGAGGTCGAAAGGCTTCACACCGTCGCCCTGCTTGAACGAGAAGTGGGCGTCACCGGTGGTCTCGCCGACGACGTACAGCGGGGCACGCTCGCGCTCGGCAATCTTGCGGACATGGTCGATATGCTTCTCGTCGATGAGCAGACCCATGCGCTCCTGACTCTCGTTGGCAATGATCTCCTTGCTGGAGAGGGTCTTGTCGCCGATGGGCAGCTTCGTCATGTCAATCTCGCCGCCACACTCCTCGACCAGCTCGGACAGACAGTTCAGGTGTCCGGCAGAGCCGTGGTCGTGGATGCTGACAACGGGGTTCACGTCTTCCTCACAGAGGGCGCGCACCAGGTTGTAGGCACGCTTCTGCATCTCGGGGTTGGCACGCTGGACGGCGTTCAGCTCGATGCCGTTGCTGTAGCGGCCAGTATCGACAGACGATACCGAACCGCCGCCGAGGCCGATGCGGTAGTTATCGCCGCCGACGACCACCACTTTATTTCCCTTCTGTGGCTCTTTCTTCAGGCAGTCGCGCTTCGTGCCGTAGCCCACGCCTCCCGCCAGCATGATTACCTTATCATAGGCATACTTCGTGGCCGTTGGCTGTGCGCCTCCGTTCCCCTCTGTCGGCTGTGCAGCGGCGGTGCCGCTGCCCTCCTGGTGCTCAAACGTCAGCACCGACCCGCAGATCAGCGGCTGCCCGAACTTATTCCCGAAGTCCGAGGCGCCGTTCGAAGCCTTGATCAGTATCTGCTCCGGCGTCTGGTACAGCCACTCACGTACCGGCAGGATATCCTCCCAGTCGCGGGCAGCCCCTTCATCGTCTGTCAGACGAGGGTACGCCGTCATATACACCGCCGTGCCGGCTATCGGCCAGGAGCCGACGCCACCGCCCATACGGTCGCGGATCTCACCGCCCGTTCCCGTGGCGGCACCGTTGAAAGGCTCCACCGTCGTGGGGAAGTTGTGGGTCTCGGCTTTCAGCGAGATGACGCTCTCGATATCCTTCACCTGGAACCAGTCGCTCGTGCTCTGGTCCTTCGGTGCAAACTGCTCCACCACGGGACCTTGGGCGAAGGCCACGTTGTCCTTATAGGCTGAGAGGATCTTGTTAGGGTTCTCCTGTGTGGTCTTCTTGATCATCGCGAAGAGCGAACTCTCCATCTCCTTGCCGTCGATGATAAAGGTGCCGCCGAAGATCTTGTGGCGGCAGTGCTCGGAGTTAATCTGTGCGAAGCCGAAGATTTCGCTGTCCGTCAGCGGACGGCCGTTCTGCTTCTCCAGTCCGTGCAGGTATTCTATCTCCTCGGGACTGAGGGCCAGACCTTCCTGCTCGTTGTATTCCTCCAGGTTCTCAACGTGCTTGATGGGTTCCGGCTTGATGTTGACGGTGAAGATACCTTGGTCCAGACCGTCGTACATACGCTGCAGCATCTCGTCGTGCTCGGCGTCCTTGCTGTCAACGGCAAAGTACTCCTCGATACGGCGGATGCCTTTCAGACCCATGTTCTGGGTAATCTCCACGGCATTGGTAGACCATGGCGTGACCATCTCGCGGCGCGGACCGACAAAGTAGCCGGGCAGACTGTCGCCGTCTGTCAGCTCTGCGTTGCCGTAGAGCCAGCATAGTTCCTTGACTTCTTCCTGTGTGAGCTCGTGGTCCACCTCGGTGGCCACCACGCTCTGTTGTGGGGTTTTGAAAAAGCGAATCATCTCTTTTACGTTTTATTTTGTTGTTTGCATAATCTGTCGTAACTGCTCTTTTACCTGTGGCGACGTGGCCCTCTGGTTCATCTGCCTGACCACCGTCTGCTGAAATTCCGGACGCCGGTTCTCTCGTAGTAGGTCCATGATACACTGCTCTAAGGTCTGCCGCTCATTCGTGGGCATATTGGCTGAGATATTGATCATGTGGCTGATGCCGGTCTCCATGATCAGGGGATTCTTCTCCTTGGTCATATCGCGGTAGAGCTCGCCGAAGTAACTGGGGGGAATGCGGCCCATCAGGTAGTTGTCGTGCAGCGTCAGCATCAGAGCATAGCGGTTCAGGTCGCCACGGGTGACGATGAGACGCAGTGGCAGCTTCTGCGTGTAGGGGTCGTCAAGGGTGAAGCGTCCGTAGCCGCGACCGCTGTAGTTGGGGATGATGCTGCTGGGCTGCCGCCCCAGCTTCATGGTCACCGTGGGTTGTGTCATGTCGATGGTGACGGTGCGGCTGTGGTCAAGGTCGTAGATGAGGCGTATATCGAACTTCTGCCGCCAGAAGAGACCACGACCGTAGGGGTCGGTCTGGCTGACGATGAGCTGGCCGTCGCGGTAGGAGGTGTGGATGATGGGCATACCCTTCTGTTTCACCCAGACGTCGCTGAACTGGCGGACGCCGGCCTGCGGTGCCTGCCGGTCAATGATGGCGACAAGGTCGTCCCACGAGGCACTTTTATAGTAGAAGTCCCTGATATACTGTTGCAGGGCGGTCTGCAGCTCCTTCTGGCCGATGATGTCTTCTAAGATACGCATCATGACCGGCGCTTTGTCGTAGATGATGTCGTCGTAGAGTTTCGTCGTGTGGTTCGGCTTGTCCTGCCGCTGGGCGATGGGGTGGGTGGCCTCTCTGCAGTCGAGGGCCATGGCCCGTGCCTGATAGGTGCTCAGGAAGTTCAGGTCGTAGTCGCTCTTCGACAGCTGTTGGCGCGTCATCTTCGATGCCATGAAGTTGACCAGCACCTCCTTCGTCCATGCCTCTTCGGCTTGCTTCAGCGTTACGATGCCGCCAAACCACTGGTGGGCTGTCTCGTGGGCTATCAGCTCCCAGCGCCGCAACTGCTCATGGTGCGACGGCTTCTCGCTGAGGAAGAGATGCTTGTCCGACAGTAGCATGGCTCCGGGCAGTTCCATACCGCCAGGCTGGTAGTCGGGCAGGATGACCATGCCGAATTCCTCAAACGGGAACTTCACGCCAGTGTAGCTCTCCATCCAGCGTAGCGACTGGGAGGTCTCCTCGATGATCTTCGGTAGCTGCTTCACCTTCTCTGGCGTCTGCTCGCGGTGGAGCACGCATATCTTATATCCCTCACGCGTCTGTTGTTGTATCTCCTCGAAACGACCAGTGACAAAGGAGTAGAGAGAGGTGGGGATAGGGATCCTGCCGTCGCAGACTGTCGTCTTCCAGCCCTTGGGCACGTTCATCTGTGTGGTGAACTTCGCCCGCAGGTCGGGCTGGTCGAAGCAAGGGAAACACTGCTGGGCCTGGCCGGGTGCAAACTGGGTGTACGCATAGTCGCCGTGACGGTTCAGAGCCTTGTCCTGACAGACGAAGTTCATCTCAATGCTGTTAAGCCCCTTCTTCGTCATCTTCAGCGGGATGATGATGTGCTCGTTCTTCATGCCTGCCACGCGTTTCTTGCCGTTGACGAGGCAGGCACCTGAGAAACGGCCCTGGAAGTCGAGCACGACGACAGCCTTCTCCTGGAGAAAAAAGCTGATGATGGCTGTCCCGTGGACGCGCTCCTTCTGCGTGGCGGGTATGTTGAAAGTCAGGTCGTAGCTCACGTCGGAGATGGTTCTTGTCCGATAGTCGGCCAACGTCTTCGATACGCCCTTCTCATAGATCTGTGCGCCTGCGCCGATGGTCAGCAGGCAGAGTAGCATGGTCAGTATATGCTTCATCGTCAGAATTTGGCCACAAAGGTACGAAAAAATTTTTAAATAAACATAAAGAAATCAACTATTCGCTCGTTTTGTCCGTTCAATGACTAATTTTGCAACCGCAAACGTGTGCGCCAAGGGCGCCTATTTATTCACAAAACAGAAAATGAGTATGAAAAAGATTATGATCATGAACCTCGCAGTGGCAGCTATGATGCTGACCAGCTGCGCCAGTAAAAAGGCACTGACGGAATGTCAGACGGAGAACAAGTCGCTGACGGCATCGCTTCAGTCGGCTAAGGAGGATCTGGCAGGCAAGAACGCCCGCATCACCAGCCTTGAAGAGCAGATTGCCTCACAGAAACAGGCATTGGAAGCCTCGAAGAAAGCCTATCAGGCTCTGCAGTCGTCGCTCGACAAGAGTCTGACGAATGCCTCGCAGAACAACATCTCTATCGAGAAGCTCGTCGACCAGATTAACGAGTCTAACCAGTATATCCGCCACTTGGTGGAGGTGAAGTCGAAGAGCGACTCGCTGAACCTCGTCCTGCAGAACAACCTCACCCGCTCGCTCTCGAAGGAGGAACTGAAGGAGGTCGACGTGCAGGTGCTGAAGGGTGTCGTCTATATCTCGCTGGCTGACAACATGCTCTATAAGAGTGGCTCTTACGAGATTAACGACCGTGCCTCGGAGACACTGTCGAAGATTGCCAAGATCATCAAGGACTATAAGGACTACGATGTGCTGATTGAGGGTAATACCGACGACGTGCCCATCACGCGTGAAAATATCCGCAACAACTGGGACCTCTCTTGTCTCCGTGCCTCCAGCGTCGTTCAGGCTCTGCAGACGAAGTATGGTGTCGATCCGAAGCGCCTCACGGCCGGCGGACGTGGTGAGTACAACCCCATTGCCGACAACGCAACGGCAGCCGGCAAGCAGCGCAACCGCCGTACGCAGATCATCATCACGCCGAAGCTCGACGAGTTTATGGAGCTCATCGGTCAGGCTCCAAAGGAGTAAACGGTAGGATAAACAAAAAGAGGGGATGCTCACGATGACGGACGGCATCCCCTCTTTTCGTTGTTTAGATGGCATCGTCGATGTCGGCTTCGTCAAATGCCGTGTTGATGGGCAGTGAGTTGCCGTCGCTGCTCAAGACGTTAGCCGAACCGGCAAGCAGTGTGTGGGGAGTCAGGGGGAACAGCGTCGTGACAGGTGTTTTGTATACTTTTTTCTTCATGGCTCTTCCTCCTTTATCTGATAATAACTTTCTTTCCATCTTTGATATAGATACCGCGCCGTGTGGGCTGCGTGCTGTAACGGCGACCGTCGGGGGCGTACCATCTGTCGTCGGTAGGTGCTGCCTCTATCATGTCGATGACCGTCGCATCGTCGTCAATCATCAGACGGGCCGTTGTGGTGCCTGGCACGGTAAAGTAGGCGCGTAGTCCTTTCAGCGTGGTGCTGCCACTGGCTCGCTTCAGCTCACCGCTGGCTGTCAGGAAAAGACCGCCAGTACCGATGTCCGTAGGGTCGAAGATGCCAATCATACTGGCACCGTTATGGGTTACCGTCCTTGTATTGCTGGCGATATCGCTTTTCAGATTAACCAAGGTGAAGGTCGGGTTCTCTGCCTCCTGGGCCAGTTTGACAAGGAAGGGCGTGCCGGCTGTTATCGTGTCTGCCGTCGCAAAGGTCAGTACGTTTTCGCTAAAGCCGCTGAACGTCCGCAGACTGACATTTTCCACGGCATTTCCCGTAGCCTGTGCAATGGCGCTCTTATCTGTTTTAAACGGCAGGCAGAGCGTGTTCCAGACACCTGCCGCCAACGTACGTCCCACCGTCACGTCCGCCACCTTCGTTTCCAAAACATTTTGTGCTGATTCACTGAGCGTTACATGGTCGGCAGTGGAGACAACAACGTCGTCGAGGACGAAATAACCACCATTGGTGCTGATTAATGTGATGGTTAATGATGTGGCTTTACTGACGCCGATGAGTTTTGGTGTTTTGTTGGTAAAAACTTGTGATTCTTCTTCTATAGTGGTTCTCCATGTTTTTGTGCCATTGGTAAACTTGCCATCTCCGTTGATGGTAACAGAGAATCTGGCGTAGTTTTTGTTTGTGTTAGCGCACCTGATGGTCATCACAGCATTGCAAGTTTCGGTGAGGTTAGAGAATGCTGGTGTTGTGGCTGATGATTTGCTATTTTCATCGTCATTGAAGATTATCATTCCTGTGTAGGCACCGCCAACATGGGTACATCTGTTTAGTGTCCACCCGTTTTTACTGGTAGTAGCGTAGGTGATGTCTGTAAACCCCGAAAAGTTTTCATTGATAATATCCCCAGTAGCAGCCTTTACAGAAAGCCTCATTCCGCAAAGCAGACATATTAGGAATAAAATTTTGTAACGTTGTTTCATGTTATTGTATTAATCGTTAAATGTATAGTTCTGGGTGCAAAGATACGAAATTATTTTATATTGATTGAAGAATTATGGAAAAAAATCATTATACCGGAAAAATCTCGCGGCTTCTCAGAAAAATTTCGCGGCCATTCGTGAAAATTTCGCGCCGTGAAATTTTCACGAGAGGCTGCGACGTGGTTCGCCCAATGGTGTACCCACCGTTCCTTGCTCCGCTATCTCCTCAGCCATTGCGTTGAGGGCTACGCAGTCGGCACGGCTGATGTGTCGTTTCCCGCTGTCATATGGCCAAGGGCTGAGAATGAGCAGTCTTCCTTCGGCGCACGCATCGAAGAGAGCGTCGGCGGGTTTGTAGTAGTCACGGAAACCATTGTCTGTCAGGAGAATGAACGGATGCCGTTCGCGCAGCAGGACCTGCATCACCTGCTTCTCGTCCGGCGATATGAATGGCGATACCATCACCACACCTTCGCGCGCCTTCAGTACACAGCCGTTCTTGTAATTGCGCAGCGGTTCCGTCATGCCGTGGGTGGCCTGCTCCACCAATAGATGGCGTACATGCACGGTGGCATACCGCTCGTTCATCAGCAAGGCCACATTCCCCACCCCGTCGTAGCTCCTGTCACCGATGGTGATGATCTTCTGTACGCGGAAGAAGCCAGGCTTAAGACGCTTGGTAGCTAGTCGCTGGGGGTTCATGTCGATGTAGCGGATGGTGTTGGGCAGTTGCGAGTAGTGGGCCATTGGCCGGATGAAGGGCATTTCTGCAAACACTGGCGCAAGGCGGTAGTAGGCCTCGTCGCCCATCTGCTCGCGCAGTGTGGCGGCGAGTGTCTGTAGCTGGCGGCTCTCTTCTTTTAGTTTCTCCCGAATGTTATTCGGGGTAATGAAAGAAGGGGCAGAGCTGGCGAAAGAAGGGGTAGTGATAGCGCGCCCTAATTTCTTTGCAGCCTGCCAAAAGCCCCTCGCCACCGTGCCGATGCCCTTGGGCATAGAGCGCTGCACATACAGCACTGCATGCAGATGATCGGGCATAAGACAGAAATGCAGCACCTGTACCTCTGGGTGGTGCCGTGGTATGCTCATCAGACAGTCCACCAGCGCGTCGCCTAAGGCTGTGCGCACCACAAATGCTTTTGCAGGGTCGCCATTAGGCGTGATGAGTCCGCCCAACACGGGTTGGCGGTCGGTCACCGTCATGGTAATATGATACAGGGCGGCCCCTTTCCATGCGGTGCCTGGCGTCTGCCATTGCCATTTCTCCTTTTCTGCCATGTTGCCTTTGTTCGCAATTTGTGTGCAAACATACATATAATTCCTGGATTATACAACTGTTAGGACAAAAAAGTATGGACTATGGCTCTTTTTCTGTCAGTACCTATGAGAATATCTTTTATCTATAGTCGCTTCCTTATTATATATAATATAAAGGTGAAGTGTTTCTTGTGTTTGACGTGAATCAAGAGGCGAAAAAAAATAAGCGATTTTAGTGAAAAAAGTCTCGAAAAGTTTTGGTGGTTACGAAAAAAGTCGTACCTTTGCACCCGCTTTCGAGAACACCACTCGACAAGCACAAAAAGAAAGAGTTCTTTGAAAGATTTTCATAAACAGAGACAAGTAGTACAAGAAGCGAGTACTTTTTAGTACTTGGGTAATAGATACGAACTGTCGATTCTTAGAGACGGCCGCTTATGTGGCAGTCTTGATAGATAAATGAAGGATAGTCGTTCTGGGTAACAGAGCATTCACTTTATGTGGAAAAAGATATTTTTACAATGAAGAGTTTGATCCTGGCTCAGGATGAAC